>JAOTVX010000004.1 GCA_029863175.1 Betaproteobacteria bacterium
CCTTCAACGCGCGCTCGAGGCTTTCGATCTCGGCGCTATCGTCCAGGGCCTCTCCCGCGACGCTCTGCAGCCCGCCACGGCGCAGGGTCAGCAGCCGCAACCGCGCCGCGAGTATCGCTTTGCGCTCCTCGAGCTCGTTCGCGCGCCGCTCCTTGCCCGTGATGCGCTGGAGCGCGAGCGCCGCCAGGCGGCGCATGATGCGCGTACCCACTTCCCGGCGGCAGGCGAGCGCCTCGGCGGCGGCAGCAACGATGCGGTGGCCGGTAAAACCTATCGTTTTTTGCGCCACGTCGCGTTGCACCGCGTCCTGGACGAACGCTGTGCCGAGCACGGTTCGCTCCTCCATCTTGATGCCGAGCAGCGCGTAGGCTTCCTGTGCAGCGGCGTTGGCGGGCGCGTCGAAGAACGCACTCAGCTCATGACTGCGTCCAAGCAACGCGGGAATGTCGTCAGGGGTCGCAAAGAAAGCCCCGATCAGGGGATTCACGCCCCATGCTGCGCGCAACAGCTCGACCGGCTCCGGGACCTCCCGGCCAAGCTCGCGCATATGGGTGATCGTGCGGCGCACGCTCGGTGCGAGCTTCTCGCGGTAGTTCGACACCAGGCGCAACCGCGGATCGACGGCGTCTACAACCGCTTCGATGAGCGCCTCAACGATGGGGCGGTCGGGGTCGTTGGCCGCTCCCAGGGGCGATTCCCCGAATAGCATGGCCGAGACGTTGGAAAAAGCGTGGCGAACGGCAAGGAACTCTCGAAAGTAAACGTAACCTTAAGAAAATTGAAACCGCCGATGGAAGCGTATGAGCACTGAATAGTGAATGGTCAATGATGAATGGAAACGACGAACCAGGATCACATCAAAAGGCTCGTCCGCTCATCGCTCACAATTCACAATTCACAATTCACGGGTTCTATCTGCGTTCATCTGCGTTTATCTGCGGCTAATAATGTTTTATGATTTTCGAGCACGCTAGGGTTTTGTCGACTCACAAATTACGACTCACGATTCATGGATCTTTCGGCTACTGCGCTGTCCAGCCGCCGTCGACCGGGAGCGCGGCGCCCCGGATCTGGGCAGCCGCATCCGAACAAAGAAAGACGGCGCATCCAGCTATCTGCTCTGGCGTCACGAACTCGCGCGACGGCTGCTTCTCTCCCAGCAGCTTTACCTTTGCCGCCTCGGCCGACAGGTTCTCGCGCGCCGCCAGATCGTCGATCTGCTTCTGAACGAGCGGCGTCAGCACCCAGCCGGGGCAGATGGCATTGCAGGTGACGCCCGTCGTTGCGGCTTCGAGCGCGACCACCTTGGTGAGGCCGACCAGCCCGTGCTTGGCAGCGACGTATCCCGCCTTCTGTACCGAGGCGACCAGGCCATGGGCAGACGCAACGTTGATGATGCGCCCCCAGTTGCGGACATACATCTGAGGCAGCGCCGCGCGAATGGCATGGAATGCCGCCGAGAGATTGATGGCGACGATCGCGTCCCAGCGCTCCGCGGGAAAATCGTGCACCGGCGCCGTATGCTGGATGCCGGCGTTGTTTACGAGGATGTCGACGCGGCCGAGCTCGGCGGCCGCTGTCTCGATCATCTTCGCCACCTCGGCCGGCTTCGACATGTCCGCGCCGCTGTAGGCTACGCGCACGCCGTGCTTTGCAGCAAGCTCCTTGCGGAGCGCCTCGATCTCTTCGGCGTCACCGAAGCCGTTCAACAGGACATCCGCCCCTTCGGCGGCAAGCGCGCGAGCGATACCGAGGCCAATCCCGCTGGTTGATCCCGTGACTACCGCCACCTTGCCCTTCAGCATCCCCACTCCTTTACTCGAAGCTGCCTACACAATCGCTCAACGACCATTAGACTGCAAGCCGAATGACGTGACCCGTGACCGCCGACCAGAAAATAGTGAGGAGTACTGGTGATGAGAGATGGTGATGATTGATGGTGATGTACGGCATTGCGCGCGTTCTTCATCACCAATTTCCATCACCATTTGCCATCACTATTATTCATCACTATTATTCATCACTTCTTTTGGATCATCAGCGTTTATCTGCGGCTCAAGGTCTTTCCTCTGTCAGCGCCGTCCCAACACCCGCAGCGTGTGACGCGCGATCATGAGCTCCTCGTTGGTCGGAATCACCCACGCCGACGCCCGTGACCCCGCCGTGCTGATACGAGGCCCGCCTTTGCCGTTTGCAGCCGCGTCCACCTCGACGCCGAGCCACGCCGCGTCGCGGCACACCCGCTCGCGGATCACCGCCGCGTTCTCTCCGATCCCCGCCGTGAATACGATCGCGTCCAGGCCGCCGAGCGCGGCGGCGAGCGAGCCCAGCTCGCGCCCGATGCGGTAGACGTAGATGTCGATCGCGAGCTTTGCGCGCGGATCGTCACTCGCCAGTAGCGCGCGCATGTCGCTCGACAGCCCGGACACGCCGAGCAGCCCGGACTTGTTGTAGAGCAGCTCGCGCACGGCGCGGGGCTCCATCCCTTTCTGCTCGATCAGGTACAGCACGACGCCGGGATCGAGCGCACCACAACGCGTGCCCATGGGCAAACCCTCGACCGCCGTGAAGCCCATGGTGCTGGCAATGCTCCTGCTGCCTGCCATCGCGCACATGCTCGCGCCGTTTCCGAGATGTAACACGACGGTCTTGCCAGCGGCGGCGCGGCCATCGAATTGCGGGAGCACTGAAGCGATGTATTCGTAGGACAGGCCATGGAAGCCGTAGCGCCGCACGCCCGCCTCGGTCAGCTCCTGCGGCAGTGCGAACATCTGCGCCACTTCGGGCGCCGTAGTGTGAAACGCGGTATCGAAGCAAGCGACCTGCGGAAGATCGGGGCGCTGTTTCTGAAGCAGCCGCACCGGCATGAGGTTGTGCGGCTGATGCAGCGGCGCGAGCGGGCTCAGCTGATCGAGCTTGACCAGCACCGCAGCATTGATACGCACCGGCCCTTTGTGCTTCACCCCGCCGTGCGTGACGCGATGCCCGACCGCGACCAGCTCATGGGTCTTGCCGTAGCTGCGCAGGAACTGCGCCAGGTGCTCGAGCGCCTGGTCGTGACCCAGGCGGATTCGCGCGGCCCAGCGCTTTTCGGCGACGGTTTCACCGCGCGCATTGCGGGCAATGAATCGCGGCGCGGTGTGCAGCCCTTCGACCTGGCCCTTGACGAGCGGCGTTGGCTCCCCGCCGTCAAGCTCGAAGGCGGAGAACTTGATGCTCGAGGAGCCAGCATTGAGCACCAGGACTGCGTGGGTCATCGCGCGGCGTCCCTATGTCCGGACTCGTTTCCTGGTGCCCTCGCCGCGGGGAGGCGAAATCCCGGTTGGCCCATGGCAATACTTTGCCTGTTTGCGAGCCACATTGCTGAATTCTATGGGTATCCTCGTGTTCGTTCCGGGAATGATGCCCCGAAACACCGCTATGGTGCGATGCAGCAAAACCAGTCTAGCGCGAGATCCCGGCGCCCATTATCTCCTGGACCGTTGGCAAGGGGGTGAAGATTGCCATCCAGGCGCGTGCGGTCGGTTGCCAACGGGTGCAGACGCTGCAAGAATCAATTGTCGGCGTGCTGGTCTAAATGTTTTTGCCTCTCATTTTTCGATGATCGCCATCACCCTCAACGGCGAGCTGCGCCAGTTCGCTCGGCCGCTGACCTGCCAACAACTGATCGATGATCTCGAGCTCGCCGGGAAGCGCGTGGCACTCGAGCGCAACGGCGAGATCGTGCCGCGCAGCCGGTTCGGCGAGCAACAGCTGGCCGATGGCGACCAGCTGGAGATCGTGGTCGCCGTAGGCGGCGGGTGATCGCCCAACAATTCGTGACTAGAACGCGTCTTAAAAAGCGAGAAAACATTATTAGCCGCAGATAAACGCAGATGAACGCGGACAGAAAACCCGCGTGGATCAATGCACGTCTTTTTTATCGGCGTCTATCGGCGTTCATCGGCGGCTGCACCTTTGTTCCTTTCAGTGAGTGTTGACAATGAAACCGCATGAAAATCTCGACCCGCTCGTGATCGCGGGCAAATCCTATTCCTCGCGCCTGCTGCTGGGCACGGGCAAGTACAAGGACTTCGCCGAGACGAAGGCCGCCGTCGAAGCGAGCGGCGCGCAGATCATCACCGTGGCGATCCGCCGCACGAACATCGGGCAGGATCCCAAGCAGCCGAGCCTGCTGGAGTTCATCCCGCCCTCCAAGTACACGCTGCTCCCCAACACGGCCGGGTGCTACACGGCGGACGACGCCGTGCGCACGCTGCGGCTCGCGCGTGAGCTCCTCGACGGGCACGAGCTCGTGAAGCTGGAAGTCCTGGGCGATCCGCAATCGCTCTACCCCAACATCGTGGACACGCTGGCCGCTGCGAAAACGTTGGTCAAGGAGGGCTTCAAGGTCATGGTCTACACCTCCGACGACCCGATCATCGCGAAACAGCTCGAAGAGATCGGCTGCGTCGCGGTCATGCCGCTCGCCTCCCTGATCGGCTCCGGCATGGGCATACTCAATCCGTGGAACCTGCAGATCATCATCGAGAAGGCCAAGGTGCCCGTGCTGGTGGATGCCGGTGTCGGCACCGCCTCGGACGCCGCAATTGCGATGGAACTTGGCTGCGACGGCGTGCTGATGAATACGGCGGTCGCCGTGGCGAAGGACCCGGTGCTGATGGCCTCCGCAATGCGCAAGGCGGTCGAGGCCGGCCGTGAGGCGTTCCGCGCTGGACGCATGCCGAAAAAACTCTACTCGGCGGCGCCAAGTTCCCCCACCACCGGGCTCATCACGCCAGTGCCACCCGCCGCGTAGTTGCCGCGGCTTGCGGTTACGGCTTCATGTTTTGAACGCCCAGCTTCGGGGGTCAACTCTGACCGTCGACGTCGAGAGCCTTGCGACGCCGGTCACGCGCGCCGCGGGTTTCAGGATTACAGCAGCTTAAGGAACTCGTCTGCGGGCACCGGCTTGCTGAAATAATAGCCCTGCGCCTTGTCGCATCCGAGCGACTTCAGGAACGCCAGCTGCTCCGCGGTTTCGACCCCCTCCGCGATGACCTCCAGTCCCAGGCTGTGCGCCATCGCGATGATGGCGCTCACGATGGCGGCGTCATCCTTGTCGTTACCAATATCGCGCACGAACGCCTGGTCGATTTTCAGCTTGCGGATGGGGAATCGCTTGAGATAGCTCAGGCTCGAATAACCCGTGCCGAAATCGTCGAGCGAGAGCTGCAGCCCCATGTCGCTCAGCTGCCTGAACCATTCGATCACCTGCTCCGGTTGCTGAATCATGACGCTCTCGGTGATCTCCAGCTCCAGGCACTCCGGGGGAAGGCCCACCTCCTCGAGCATACTGGCGACCATTTTCACCATGCCCTCGCGCCGGAACTGCTGGGCCGAGCAATTGACCGCCACCTGCAGCTGCGGAAAGCCCGCGGCACGCCAAACCTGCGCCTGGCGGCACGCCTCCTGCAACACGAACTTCCCGAGAGGGTTGATCAAGCCGGTCTCCTCCGCCACCTGGATGAACTCCGATGGCGGCATGATGCCACGCTCCGGGTGGTACCAGCGGGCCAGCGCCTCGAAACCGATAATCGCTCCGGTGCGCAGATCGATCTGCGGCTGGTAGTGCAGCCTCAACTCGCCGCGCTCCAGCGCCAGGCGCAGATCCCGCTCGATCGCCAGGCGCTCGTGCGTCACGACATTCATCGCCGCGGTGAAGAACTGGTAGTTGTTGCGCCCCATTTCCTTGGCGTGGTACATCGCAGTGTCGGCATTGCGCAACAGCACCTCGGCGTTTTCCCCATCTTCGGGATAGGTGGCGATCCCGATGCTCGGCGTGGTATGCAGCTCGTGATTGCGGGCCATGAACGACTGGGAAAACGCGTCCACCAGCTTCTGCGCCACGATCCTCGCGTCTGCGACCTTGTCCAGGTCCGTGAGCAGCAGCACAAACTCGTCGCCACCGATGCGAGCCACCGTATCGGTCGCGCGGACGCTGGCACGGAACCGCGCCGCTACCGCGCGCAGCAGCTCATCGCCGATGTGGTGCCCGAGTGAATCGTTGACCATCTTGAAGCGATCGAGGTCGATGAAAAGCAGTGCGGTCCCCCTGCGGTTGCGCCTGGCCTGCGCAATCGCCTGGCCGATACGATCCTGCAACAAAACGCGGTTCGGCAGCGCGGTCAACGCGTCGTGATGCGCCATGTGCCGGATCTGTTCCTCCCTCTCCTTCTCGGCGGTCACGTCGCGTCCGATGCCTCGATAACCGGTAAACTTGCCCGCCTCGTCGAATACTGGACGCCCGCTCACGTTGATAGTGAGAAGCTTGCCGTTTTCGCCGTGGCGTTGATACGTGAAATCCTCGAATGGCTCGTGCCGCGCCAGCAGCAGCTTGTGCGCCGCCCACTGCTCCTCGGTCACTCCGACGCACGGAATCTCCCAAAGCCTCATGCCGATGCTGCCCGCGGCATCGAGGCTCAGGTTCCCAAGTGGCGCGGAAATCTGCGTGAAGCGGAGATCCGCGTCCTGCTCCCAGTACCAGTCCGAGGACAGCTCCGTGAGGTCGCGAAAGCGCGCCTCGCTCCGGCGCAGTGCCCCTTCGGTTTCCTTCAAGCCCGAGACATCGGTGATGGTGCCGATCAGCCCGGCGACGCTGCCGTCCGGTTTGTTGAAAGTCGCCTTGTTGTAAATGGTGTGGTGCGTACTGCCATCGGCCGCAACGATGGCCGCTTCGTAGGACTGGCTGCCGAGTTTCGCGAAGAGCTCCTCGTCCTTGGCGTGGTGACTTTCCGCGCGCTTCGGATCGTTGGGATAGAGTTCGAAGACGGTCTTGCCGATGAACTGTTCGCGAGGGATGCCAAAGAATTTCTCCCACGCTTTGTTGACCCCGAGGTAATGCCTATTCTCGAAATCCTTAAAGAAGATCGGCTGCGGCACGGCTTCGATCAACTGCTGAATGAAACTGAGCTGCTCGCGCAGCGTCTCAGCCGCGCGCGCCTCGGTCGCCTGTCTCGCGGATGCCAGCGCCCTCGCGCGCGAGATCGAAAGCGTCCAGATCAGCCAGAACAGGAGCAAACTGGTCGCGATCCCGCTACCCAGCACCACGCGGGACAAAGCCGGGCCGACTCCGTAAACGCCAGTACCGGGATAGAAGGAAAGCCGCCAGGCACGACCGGCCACATTCAACAGAACAACATTCTTGGCTCCTGTCGCGCCTTCCCGCACGGATCCGAGACGCCGCGTGTTGTCGAACAGCACATTCCGGGCCGACAGACTCTGCGGCGCCGTTTCCGACACGCCGAGATCGTGGACCGTGAGCCCGAGATGGCTTAGCATCTGCGAAACGAGCACGCTCTGCACCAACTCTTCAACATCAATCGCGGCGGACACGACGCCGTAAAACGCTGCCCGCCGCCGCTCCACGGTGTCGATGGGCCTACCCCGGCGATACACGGGCATGCGCACGATGAACAACGTGCGCCCGGGCGTCGTGACCGCTTCAACAGGGCCCGATCCGGCCGGCCGATCGAGGTCCCGGGCCCGGACAATGCCGCCTCTCCGCGCCGGATCCGCCAGCAGGTCGAGGCCGAGCGCCGCCTCCCGGTCGGCCATCGGACGCAGGTACTCGATCGGGAGGTATTCTTCTCGCTCCCCGGGCGGCTTGATGGCGAAGTTGGGATAGCCGGCCGGGTTCAAGCTCGCATCCCCACGCACACGAGCTTCGAACCCGCGCTTTTGCGCCCGCGTCACGTAGCGGCTGAAGGAAATTGCCCGCAGCCCGGTCAGATGCTGCTCCGGCGCAAGCGCGGAAATATACGAGTCGAACCCCGCGCGCTCAACCTCCGCAGAACCGAGGAAGAGCCCCCGGAGCCCGTTCAAGAGATTCACGGTATCTTGGGCGCGGCTCTCGATCGCATTCGCCCCCGCTTCGATGTCCCGCTGGAACTCGCGCTCCGCCGTGTCGTTGACGTAGGCCGCGGTCAACCGCCACGCTCCCAGAGACAGCAGCAACCCCGCCGCCAGCACCACGAAGGCGAGCGGATGCCGACGAATTTGTTTCGTCATACGGCGCAGCCAAGACTTCGTCCCCGGCAAGTGCGATGCCCCCCCTAAGGCAAGACCGCCCGCAAGAAAACGCGATATACGGGAAATGAAAACGTCATTTCGACCTTCGGCCACTCCGTGTCACGGGCCAAGAACGCGTGCAAACCGTGGTTACCTTACCGCCTTTCAAAGCTCGACTCAAACGGGAGGGAATCGTGCCGCGTGCACCGCCCGGTTCGGAACGAATCGCCACGCCCCGTCGCGGCAGCCTCGCCCGCGCGCACTCCGTTATCTTTTGCGCGTCCATCCCCCTGCCGCTAAACTTCGATGCGGATGAGCCGACCCCAGCGTTCCATCCGGAGCTACGTTCTGCGCCAGGGGCGTCTCACGCCCGCGCAGCAGCGCGCTTGCGAGGCTTTCCTTCCGCTGTTCGGAATTCCCTACCGTGACGCAACGCTCGATCTCGATCAGGCGTTCGGGCGCAGCGCGCCCAGGATCCTCGAGATCGGTTTCGGCATGGGCGAGACGACCGCGGACATCGCGGCCCGCCATCCGGAAAACGACTATTTGGGCATCGAGGTTCATACGCCCGGGGTGGGCAGCCTTCTCACGCGCATCGTCGAAGCTGGCGCCACGAACGTGCGCGTCATCCAGCACGACGCGGTCGAGGTGCTGCGCGTCATGATCACGCCCGCGAGCCTCGACGGCGTGCACATCTACTTCCCCGACCCCTGGCCGAAGAAGCGCCACCACAAGCGGCGCCTGATCCAGCCGCCGTTTATTGCGCTGCTCTCCTCACGAATGAAACCCGGTGCCTACCTGCACGTGGCCACCGACTGGGAGGATTACGCGCAGCAGATCCTCGAGGTCCTTGCCGCCGAGCCGGCGCTCGTCAACACGGCGTCGGGGTTTGCGCCGCGCCCCGAATGGCGACCAAAAACCAAGTTCGAGACGCGCGGCCTGAAGCTCGGCCACCGCGTGTGGGATGTCGTATTCCGCCGCCGATGATCGAAGAGCTGGCATAAGAACATTTTAAGCCGCAGATAAACGCAGATAAACACAGATATAGCGAAAAGCAAAAACCTATATTAGCCGCCGATGGACGCCGATTTACGCCGATGACGGCTAACCCCAAACCCAATTAACCGCAGATAAACGCAGATTCACATATCGAAAAAACCGGAACGCCAAGAACAAAATCGAAATTGATTAGCCGCCGGTGGTCAATCCCGGAGCATGGCGATTCGTGGATCGCGACTCAAGGCTCGTCTTGGTTGTATCCGCAACGACTCGCGATTGATGGTTGCTCCGCTTGGTTTTTCGATGAGCTAAATCGGCGTTCATCGGCGTTCATCGGCGGCTAAAGTAAGGTTTCGAAGTTTCGACTCACGAATCACGATTCACGGATCTTATCGGCCAGGAACATCTGCAGGAGATCGTTGAGAAACCGCCGGCCAAGCGGCGTCGGCCGCACCCGCGTAGGGTCGCGCTCGATCAGTCCGCGGCGCTCGGCCGACTCGAGCCGCTCCAGCACGGCGGTCAGCGGCAGGCCGGCGCGCTCCTCGAATAATCGCACCGCGAAGCCGTCGGTCAGCCGCAGGGCGTTCATCATGAACTCGAAGCCGATCTCGGCGACGGCGACCGCGTGGCGCGCCTGCACCGCGGCGCCGCGTTCCGCGCCCTCCATGTAGCGCTCGGGATGCTTGCTGCGCATCGTCCGCTCGACGCGCCCGGGAAAGGAGAGCTTGCTGTGTGCGCCCGCGCCGATGCCCAGGTAGTCGCCGAATGTCCAGTAATTGAGATTGTGCCGGCTCTGCTTCCCCGGGCGCGCAAAGGCCGAGGTTTCGTAATGCCGGTAGCCCGCGCCGCGGAGCGCGTCTTCAATCGCATCCTGCATGTGCGCAGCCGTATCATCGTCGGGCAGGCATGGCGGAACACGGTGAAAGTAGGTGTTGGGCTCGATCGTCAGGTGGTACGCCGAGAGGTGCTGCGGCGAGAATGATATCGCCGTTTTCATGTCGGCTTGTGCGTCCGTTTCCGTCTGCCCCGGCAGCCCGTACATGATGTCAAGGTTCACGTTATCGAAATTGCGCATCGCAATTTCGATCGCCCGGCGCGCTTCCTCGTCGTCGTGGATGCGTCCCAGAGCCTTGAGGTACCGGGGATCGAAACTTTGGATGCCGATCGAGAGCCGGTTCACCCCCGCCGCCCGAAAATCCCGGAACTTCTCCGCTTCGACTGTTCCCGGATTCGCCTCAAGCGTGATCTCCGCATCGACGGCGAGCGAGAGCCGCGCGCGTAGCGCGCCAAGGATCGAGTCGATCGCCTGCGCCGACAGCAGGCTCGGCGTACCGCCGCCGAAGAATATCGTGTAGACGCTGCGGCCCCAAATGTCAGGCAGTGCCTGTTCCAGATCCGCGATCAACGCGGCGATGTAACGCTCCTCGGGCACCGCGCCGCGTGCCTCGTGCGAGTTGAAATCGCAGTACGGGCATTTTCGCGCGCACCACGGAATATGAATATATAAAGACAGCGGCGGCAGCGCCCTGAACTGCGGTGACGAGTAGCGAGTAATGGGTGACGAGTTAAGTCCCACGGCGTCTTCTCGCTGGTCAATTCGCGGTCATCGTTCCGGATTTTTCATTACACGCAGCTGCGCAACAAGTTGCGCAGCTGCGTGTCCGCGATGACTGATCTCGTTCTTGTCGTCGGGCGCGAGCTCCGCGGCGCTCTTGCCGAGCGACGGCAGGAAGAAGTACGGGTCGTAGCCGAACCCGTTCGCGCCACGCGGACTTGCCACCACTTCGCCAAACCATCGCCCCTCGGCAATCAGCGGCTCGGGGTCATCAGCATGGCGCACCAGCACGATCACGCAGTAATAATGCGCGCTCCGGTCGCTTTTGTCCCGCAGCTCGGCGATCAGCTTCTCGTTGTTGCGCCGGTCCTGCTCGTCGCGCCCCCCTGTGTCAGCCGTCGCGTAGCGCGCCGAAAAGACCCCCGGCGCGCCGTTCAGCGCATTGACGCAGATGCCGGAGTCGTCGGCGAACGCCGGCAGACCCGAGTAACGACTCGCGTGGCGTGCTTTGGCGAGCGCGTTCTCGACGAAGGTTTCATGCGGCTCGTCCCCGTCGGCAATGCCGAGCTCGGATTGCGGCACGACCTCGATGCCGAGCGGGCCGAGCATCTGCCGAAATTCGCGCAGCTTCCCCGGGTTGCTGCTTGCCAGAACCAGTTTTTTCATGAAGCAGAATTTTGAACCGCCAAGCCGCCAAGAGAAACAAATTCAACAATTATTGTCTTGCTTCTCTTGGCGCCTTGGCGGTTCAATCTTTCAGCGCCGCGCGCTGCGCGGTGACGAGCTCGCGGATGCCGCGCTCGGCCAGGTCGAGCATCGCGTTCAGTTCCGCTCGCGAGAACGGGTGCCCCTCAGCCGTCCCCTGCACTTCGATTAGCCCGCCGCTTCCCGTCATGACAACGTTCATGTCGGTGTCGCACTGTGAGTCCTCGGTGTAATCAAGGTCGAGCACTGGCGTGCCTTGGAAAACACCCACTGACACCGCCGCGACGAATTCACGCACCGGAGAGGCGGCGATCAACTGCTGCCCGATGAGGAACTGCGCGGCATCTTGCAGCGCGACGCAGGCGCCGGTAATCGCCGCCGTACGCGTGCCGCCGTCGGCCTGAATCACGTCGCAATCGACCTGAATGGTGCGCTCCCCGAGCTTTTCCAGGTCCACAACCGAGCGCAGCGCGCGCCCGATCAAGCGCTGGATCTCCTGGGTGCGGCCGGACTGCTTGCCGCGCGCCGCCTCGCGATCGTTGCGGGTGTTCGTCGAGCGCGGCAACATGCCGTACTCCGCGGTCACCCAGCCCTGCAGCCGGCCTTTTAGATGCGGCGGCTGCTGGTTGAGCACGCTAGCCGTGCAGATCACGTGCGTGTCGCCGAATTCGATCAGCACCGAACCTTCTGCATGGCGTGTGTAGCGGCGCGTAATGCGAACGTCGCGCAGCTGATCGGGTCTTCTTTGGCTGGGTCGCATCTAACTCCCTGAGTATGCTATCTTTCCGGTGAACGATAGCATGAATGATAAATAGTCAGCGATGATTCGTAAATCGAACGAGACGCGGCGCGTTTCTTCTCGAATTGCGATTCACGATTCACGAGGTTTCGATGATATACAGCATGACCGGTTATGCCTCAGCGTCCCGCGAGTTCGCGTACGGGGCGCTCAATCTCGAGCTGCGCTCGGTCAACCATCGCTATCTCGATCTCCAGTTCCGGCTTCCCGACGACTTGCGCTCGGTCGAGCCCGTGCTGCGCGAGAGGCTCGCCGCGCAGTTGACGCGGGGCAAGGTCGAGTGTCGCGTGACGTTCACTGCCGCCGCGGTTGGCCCGCGGGCACCCCAGTTCAACGAGGTGCTGCTGCGGCAACTCGTCGAGCTGAACACTCGCGTCCGTGCCGCCCTCCCGGGGGCTGACACTCTCGCGGTGGCGGACATCCTGCGCTGGCCGGGCATGCTGGAAACCGAGGCCTTGCCGCTCGAGGAGCTGAAGGCCGCGTGCCGCGAGTTGCTCTCGGCTGTGCTGGTGGAGTTCACAGCGGCACGCGCCCGCGAAGGCGAGAAACTGGCGCAAGTGCTGCTCGATCGCGTCGCCGGCATGGAGCGGCTCGTCGCTGCCATCCTGCCGCGCCTCCCCCAGGTCATCGCCGGCTACCAGGAACGGCTTGCGACACGGCTGAAAGAGGCGATCGGCACGGGCGACGAAGAGCGTATCCGGCAGGAGGTGGCCGTCTTTGCCACCAAGATCGACGTCGACGAGGAGCTCTCGCGCCTCACGGCACACGTTGCAGAGCTGAAACGCGTGCTGGCGGAGGGTGGCGGCGTCGGCAAGAAGCTCGACTTCTTGATGCAGGAGCTCAACCGCGAGGCCAATACACTTGCCTCCAAGTCGGCGGACTTGAGCGTGACGCAAGCCGCACTCGAGCTGAAGCTGCTGGTCGAGCAGATGCGCGAGCAGATCCAGAACATCGAGTAATGGGCAATGAGTAATGTGCGCGAGAAAAACTGCGAGAGCCCAGTCTACCGTGCCGACGCCGACGCCGACAGGCGCCTGAGGCTTTTCGCTCATCACTCATCACTCATCACTCATCACTGCGAATGAGCGGGATTCTCTTCATCGTCAGCGCGCCCTCGGGCACCGGCAAGACGAGCCTCGTCCGGGCGCTGCTGACGGCCGAGGCCGAGGTCAGGCTGTCCATCTCGTACACCACGCGCCCGCCGCGGCTGGAAGAAGTCGACGGGCGTGACTACCACTTTGTTTCCCTCGAGGTGTTCGAGCGCATGCTCGAAGCGGGAGAATTCCTTGAAAGCGCGACGGTTCACGGCAACCGCTATGGTACCTCGCACAAATGGATCGAACGCGAGCTTGCGCACGGCCACGACGTGCTACTCGAGATTGACTGGCAGGGCGCGCAGCAAGTGCGCAAGCTCATGCGCGGCGTCGTGAGCATCTTCGTCCTGCCGCCATCGTTCGAAGCGCTACGGACACGCCTCGTCGGCCGGGGCCAGGACAGCGCGGAGGTGATCGCGCAGCGTCTCGACGCCGCCCGCGAGGAAATGAGCCACGGCGCCGAGTTCGAGTATGCTATTATTAATGACGATCTCGACCGGGCGGCGCGGGATCTAACGAGCATCATCCGGACCGAACGGCTTAAGTTCCCCCGTCAGGTCGCCCGTCACGGCAACTTGTTCAACCGAATCAAATAGCAGAGGCACGAACCATGGCCCGTATTACCGTCGACGATTGCCTGAAAATGATTCCCAACCGCTTCGACATGTCGCTCGCGGCGACCTTTCGGGCACGCCAGATCGCCAACGGCGCACAGCCCATGATCGAATCGAACCGCGACAAGCCCACCGTGATCGCGCTGCGCGAGCTGGCCGGAAACCACTATGGCACGGAAATCCTCAACAAGGGGCAGACCTGAGCCAAGGCAGAAGGATGAAGGACGAAGGAGGGCTTGATCACCGTTGACCGCTGAATCCTTCCGCCTTCCGCCTTCCGCCCTCATCCCTAGTCCGCAGTGTCCCAGTCCCCCGCCCTCTTCAAGGAGTGGTCCGGCTACCTGAAGCCGGAGGATATCTCGCAACTGCAGTCCGCCTATCAGTTCAGCGAGACGGCGCACCAAGGGCAGTTCCGAAAATCGGGCGAGCCCTATATCTCACACCCGCTTGCAGTGGCGAACATCCTCGCCCAGTGGCATCTTGATTCCCAGGCATTGACCGCCGCGCTTCTGCACGACGTGATGGAGGACACCTCCGTCACCAAGACCGAGATCTCGAGGACGTTCGGCAAGCCCATCGCGGACCTCGTCGATGGCGTTTCGAAGCTCGACCAGATCGAGTTCGAGACCCACGCCGAAGCGCAAGCGGAGAACTTCCGCAAGATGCTGCTGGCAATGGCGCGCGACGTGCGCGTCATCCTGATCAAGCTCGCCGACCGACTGCACAACATGCGCACGCTCGACGCGGTCGGGCCCGAGCAGCGGCGGCGCGTCGCGCGCGAGACGATCGAAATCTACGCGCCGATCGCCAACCGCCTTGGCCTGAACAGCCTCTACCAGGAGCTCGATGATCTCGCGTTTCAGCACCTCTACCCGGATCGCTACCGGGTTCTCGCCAAGGCGGTCCAGGCGGCGCGTGGCAACCGGCGCGAGGTGGTCGGCCGGGTGCTCGAGGCGGTCAAGCGACGGCTCAGGTCGAGCGGCATCGAGGCCGAGGTGCACGGGCGCCAAAAGCATCTCTATTCCATCTACGGCAAGATGAGGGAGAAGCATCTCACCTTCGCTCAAGTGCATGACGTGTTCGGCTTCCGCATCCTTGTCAAGGACGTGCCCGCCTGCTATCTCGCGCTCGGGGCGCTGCACGGGCTCTACAAGCCGATCCCGGGCAAGTTCAAGGACTACATCGCAATCGGCAAGGCAAACGGGTATCAGTCCCTGCACACGGCGCTCTTCGGTCCGTTCGGCAGCCCGATCGAGATCCAGATCCGGACCCAGGAAATGCACAAGATTGCCGAGGCGGGCGTGGCCTCTCACTGGCTCTACAAGAGCTCGGACACGTCGTTCTCGGTGCTGCAGAAGAAGACGCACCAGTGGCTGAAGAGCCTGCTCGAGATGCAGTCGCAGGCGGGTGACTCGATCGAATTCCTCGAGCACCTCAAGGTCGATCTCTTTCCCGATGAAGTCTACGTCTTCACGCCGAAGGGCAAAATCATGGCGCTGCCGCGGGGCTCTACCGCGGTGGACTTTTCCTATGCGGTGCACACAGACATCGGCAACCGCTGCGTCGCCGTCAAGATTAACCAGGAACTGATGCCGCTGCGCACGGAGCTAAAGAACGGCGACCGGGTGGAGATCATCACCGCCGCCCACGCCAAGCCCAATCCCCTGTGGCTCAACTTCGTCACGACCGGCAAGGCGCGCTCGCGCATTCGCCACTTTCTCAAGACCATGCACTTTCGCGAGTCGGTGCAGCTCGGCGAACGGCTGCTCAACCAGGCGCTGGTGCCGCTGGGCACCACCCTGGCGGAGGTCAAGGAGGCGCAATGGAACAAGTTCCTGCCCGACGCGGGCGGCAAACCGCGCGATGAGGTGCTCGCGGACATCGGGCTCGGCAAGCGGCTCGCCGCGGTGGTGGCCCGCCGCCTGCTTTCGCTCGGCGAGCCCGGTCCCGCCGAGGCCGCCGCCTCGGGCTCGGTCGTCATCCGGGGCTCAGAGGGAATGGCGGTGCAGTTCGCCCGCTGCTGCCAGCCGATACCGGGCGATCCGATCATCGGCATCATCAGCAAGGACCAGGGCATGGTGATTCATACGCATGACTGCCCCGTGATCGCCAAGGCGCGCCACGACCCCGAGCGCATACTCGACGTGGCATGGGACCCCGAGATTCGGAAGCTGTTCGAAGTCAACATCAAGCTGGTGGTGGCCAACCGGCGCGGCGTGCTGGCGAAAGTGGCGGCGGACATCGCCGAGGCCGACTCCAATATCCAGAACGTGGCCGTGGACCCCGAGGACGGCAGCGCCTACACCAACATGTTTTTCACGCTGCAGGTTCAAAACCGTCTGCATCTGGCGAGTATTCTGCGCGGCCTGCGCCATATCCCCGAAGTGGTGCGGCTCACGCGCGTCAAGGGCTGAGGGAATGCGGCATTATGGAATAGACAATTATGACCCGCTCGAGCGCTGCGCCTCGATGATCCTTCGCGCCGCATTCCCTAATTGGTGAACCCGTATGTCGGCGATTCCTATCGCCGACATACGCTGTAGCCGTCGTTCCACCCCTGCATGTAATCCTCGTCCGCACGATAGCGGCCTTCGTCGCGCCGAGTGCGCCCCGTGCCGGCGCTCTCGCAACCCTCCGCATAGCCTTGTTGGAATGCCGGCGGGAATCCCGACAGGTTGACGTGCCTTCCCGACCCGGAATCGGCGCACGCCGCAAGCGCGAGCGCCGCTAGCGCCGTCGCCGCGCCAACTCGATCGAAGGCGCAGCGCATGCCCACCTCAGCGCCCCGCTTCCTTCGCGATGCTAACGACACGCACCGCGTCGGGCTCGCTTTCGATCGGAGCGCCCTCGAGGTAGCCCAGCAACGTGCGGTAGGTCGGATAGCGCTGCCCGGTTTTGTGGCAGTACTCCTCAATGGAGCGGTAGAGCGCTTTGTAGGCAAGGCGCGTCAGCACCGTGTCGGCCTCGATCCGCGTGCGCACGACGTCCCCGAGCCGCAGCGTAGCCTCCAGAATATCGAGCTCGACGGCGTCGTCACCGCGGAACTCGGCGTGTATGCGCTTGACGCGCCCATGAGTGAGTTTGTTCACTTGCAACCTCCCTGTCAGTGATTCAGGCCGGGGCGGCCGCGCGCCCCCGCGGAACGTCATGAATGGTCGGTGGCGGCGCCGGCAGCTTGCGCGCCGACTCCATCGCCGAGCCCATCGTCGTCGGCATCGCGCCCTTTTGCCAGCTCGCCAACCATTGCAAGTGCCCGAAACGCGTCGAGCAGCTCCAAAAAATCGCAGCTATCGATTACCGTGCTCTTGTCCAACTCGTGGCCCATATCGACGCTTTTATCCCGCGGCAACCAGCCCGCCTTCTGTCACCCGCACCCTTTGCCCAAGGCCGAGAGTGGGTTGTGACTGCTGGTAGAACGTCCGGTAGCTCCCGTCGCTCATCCGCACCCGGACCTGGTATTGCGTAGAGCGTTTTGCGTTTTTCTCGATTTCGTGCCCGGCATACGCGCCGGCACCGGCGCCGACCACCGTCATCACGGTGCGGCCGCCGCCGCCGCCGCCGCCCGCAACGGCGCCGAGGCCACTGCCATCTCCCTTCGCCTCGACCACGCGGATCGACTCGATTACCCCGCAGTTCACGCACGCCGGTGCCGCGGTCGTCGGGGCGTTCACGGCGTCGGCGGCACCTGGCCGCGCGGGCGCCGGGGCCCTTTCACTCCTGACAACCGCCTCGGTGCGGAGCGCAGGATCGTTCTTCGACTGTGCGCTCGGCAGCCACCCCACCATGGTGGCAATGCCCACGATGCTGAACACGATCACCGTCACGGCCGCGATCAGCATGAGGGGATAGAGCAAGTTCGTACGTTTCTCGAGGACTCTCGCGGTCTGCATGCGCCACTCCCGCCGGGCTAAAGCGCTTAAGCTTCCGCAACCCTCGTGCCAGATCAAATCGCGAGATCAAACAAGGAGTTATACGGCGAGGTCGT
The DNA here is from genome assembly GCA_029863175.1 of Betaproteobacteria bacterium. Next base: position 17,801 of record JAOTVX010000004.1, read on the forward strand.
GAACCACATGTCGTTATCTGGCAACGCGACCCGGCGTTTTCGGCTTAGGGTCCTGATCCCCCGCGAGTTTTGCTGTCGCAAGGCGGCGACAAAACGCCATGACGGCACGGGGATGGGCGACAGTAAGGGCGGGCCTCATGCGCACCGCTCTGGAATCAAGGCGAGTCGACCGATCCCGCGCGTTATACGAGCCTTAGTCCGTTTCGAACGCGCGCAGATGAAACGGCGCCGTGGGGGTCCGTTGAGAGCTAAAACACGGCAAAACGCACGCGTGTTTTGCCGTGTTTTAGGCTCTTAAGGACTTGAAGAGTTTCGGATCCAGCTGATGCCGCTGCAGCAGCTTGTAGAACTCGGTGCGGTTGCGTTTGGCAAGCCGCGCCGCCTGCGTGACGTTACCCTCGGTGATCTTCAGCAGCTGTGTCAGGTAGTCACGCTCGAACCCGCGCCGCGCGTCCTCGAAGGAGGCGAACTCGGCCTGCTGGCTCTGGATTGCCTGCTGCACCCAGCTCGCGGGGATGAGGGGCGTCGTGCACAGCGCGACGGACTGCTCGACCACGTTGTAGAGCTGACGCACGTTACCCGGCCAGCTGGCGGCAACCAGCAACTCGAGCGCCTCGGAGGAAAAGCCGGTGACTGATTTGCGGTATTTCTCGGCGAGCTGCATCAGGAAATGATTGGCGAGCAGTGGAATATCCTCGCGCCGCTCGGTGAGAGGCGGCAGCTGCAGTGCCACCACGTTCAGCCGGTAGTAGAGGTCCTCGCGGAAATTGCCGGCGGCCATCTCCGCCTCGAGGTCGCGGTGCGTGGCGGAAATGATCCGCACATCCACATCGTTCGCCTCCGTGGCGCCGACGGGGCGCACCCTTTTTTCCTGCAGCACCCGCAGCAGCTTCACCTGCAGCGAGACCGGCATATCGCCGATCTCGTCCAGGAACAGCGTGCCGTGGTTCGCGGCGAGGAACAGGCCCTTGTGGTCGCGCACGGCGCCCGTGAAGGAGCCCCGCACGTGCCCGAACAGCTCCGATTCGAGCAGCTGCTCGGGAATCGCGCCACAGTTGATCGCGACGAACGGGCCTTCGCGCCGGTTGCTCGCCATGTGGATCGCACGCGCGAGCAGTTCCTTGCCGGTGCCGGACTCGCCGCTGATGAAAACAGCGGCATCGCTGATCGCGACCAGCCGGGCCTTCGCCAACACGTCTTCCATAACCGGGTTGCGCGTCATGATCTCGGCGCGCCAGCCGGCGTCTTCGCCCGTCGCGCCGAGGCTCGCGCTCCCGCGGAGCGCTGCTGCCCGGTGGATCTCCGTGAGCAGCGCCTTGGCGTCGAAAGGCTTGGTAAGATAGCCGAACACGCCACGGTTGACTGCCGCGACCGCGTCGGGGATTGTCCCGTGCGCCGTGAGAATAATGACGGGAAGCGTCGGATTGCGGGCATGGATCGCCTCGAACAGCGCGATGCCGTCCATCCCGCTCATCCTCAGATCGGTCACGACGACCTGGGGCCGCGCGATGCTCATCTGCGCGAGAGCCCGCTCCGCGCTTTCCGCAGTCGTTACGTAATAGCCCGCCGAGTCGAGCCGTATTTGCATCAGGCGCAGCAAGTCGGGATCATCGTCGACGACAAGAACGCTGGTTCTGGGCAAAGTGCCCGTCTCGGCAAGTTTCGTACTATTCGTATGCACACGCAATCCGATCATGGGTCACCTATTCTGCGTTTCAACGCACGCATTGTATTCCCTATTTGTATCGGCGCTTAGAGTCCCTAACCTAGTGAAACGCGCGTGTGTTTCACTAGGTTAGGGATTCTCAACGCTTGCGCTCCATCATGCTACGTTCGAGAGACTTCAGGGCGTCCAGCTTCTGCTGCAAATCCTGGGCAGTGGCATCGAGGCGCTGGCGGTCGCGTACCTGCGCGGCCAGCAGCGCCGCGAGCGCCGAAAACTCCCCGCCCTCGTTCTTCGCCACGGAGTCGAGCAGCTCCAGGGCGCGGGCATTATCGCTCAGCGCGGTATTGGGCAGGCCGAGCAGCATCGCCAGCCGCACCCGGTTGAAATCCGAGCGCTTGCGTGCGTAGGCCCTGCGCGAGATCTCGAGCTCGCGGCTGAGCTGGTCCTCTTTCAACTTGCCGATGTGGTGGTAATAAAGCAACAGGCTTTCGACGTCGGAAATCGGGCGCTGGACCTTCCCCGTGAAAGCGGGTTCCTGCGTCTCGACCGTGAGATCGGGTTCCTGCGTCTCGACCTCTTGCAGCATACCGCAGCTCGCCAACAGCGCACAGCACCCGACCAACCCGACCAGGCGCGCTTTCATATCACCGCCGCTTCCTCACCGATGCGCGTGAGCGGAAGCCACACGCGCAGGTGAGCACCCTTGCGGCTGTCCACAACCTCGATACTGCCGCCGTGCCCGAAGACGTATTCCTTCACCACGGACAACCCGATACCCGTGCCCCGAACCGGACCTGCACCCTCGTCCCGTCCCTGGTAGAAGGGCTCGAAAATACGCATGCGGTCCGCCACCGGGATGCCGGGCCCCTGATCGATGACATCCAGCTGGAGCATTTCACCGTCGACACGAGCGCTGATGCGGATAACGCTGCCGACGGGCGAGAACTTTACGGCATTGGAGATCAAGTTATCGAGCACGACGCGCAGCTTTTCCGGGTCGGCCGAGAGCATCACATCCTGGACAGCAAGGTCGAGCGTGAGCCCGCGCGAGCGGATCGCGAGGCTGTGGTCGGCCACCACGCGCTCGACCACCTGCCTGATTTCCACGGGCTCGAGGTCCACGGCCACCTTGCGGAACTGGCTCGCACCGTAGGAGAGCAACGCTTCGATCAACTTCTGCAATTCTACACTGTTATGGCGCATGATCTCGGTGATCTCGCGCTGGCCCGGTGTGAGCTTGCCGACCACCTCCTCCGATAGCAGCTCGGCGCCCTCGCGCAGTGCGGTGAGCGGTGTCTTGAGCTCATGCGAGACCTGCCGCAGGAACTGGTTCTTTTGCCGTTCGAGATCGAGCAGTTCGCGCCGCATCCATTCGAGTCGCTCGCCGAGCTGCTCAAGGTCCTGCGGGCCGCTCACCATGATGGGCGCCGCAAACTGACCCCCGCCAAGGCGCCGGATTGCCGCATCGATTTGGCGAATCGGGCGGGCGATCAGGATCGAGAAGCCGATCACGAGAAACACCACGACCGGGATGAGGGCGAGCAGCTGCCAGAACGTGATGCGCCGGGCCTGCGCCGCGGTGGCGCGCATCGCCTCGACCTCGCGGTCGATCAACGCGTTGCTGCGCATGTTGATGATGCGCGCCTCCGCTGCCAAATCAACGAAGCGCTGGACGGTCTGCGCGAGCCGCGGCGTCTCGGCAAAGGGGTCGGAGAGCACGCCGTAGATCTCGGCCTCGCCGCGCACGATTCGGTCAAGCGCGCCCTTTTGCTCGATGTCGAAGGGGAGGCTCTCGAACTGTCGCGCCGTCCTGATCAGCTGCTCGCGCGCGACGCCGTAGGCATCGAGCAGCGAGCGGTCCCCAAGGATCACCATCTGCCGTGCCGCGCGCTCCATCGTCGTCAGGAGCTCGGCGAGCCGCCGGCTGCTCTGCGTTGCCTGAACCGCCTGGTAAACGGTCTGCTGGCTCCGGCTCGAAAGCTGGTCCACAGAGACCGCCGTATTGACGAGCGCGAGGATGAGCGGCAGCGCGACCAGCGTGAAGCCGATCACGAGCAAATTGAGAAAGGACCGCGGGTAGTAGCGCTGCATCGGTTGACTCTACAGACTCTACACACTGCCGCGCACCCGTGACAACCTGCGGCGGGTTTTGTCGCACACGGCCCTGCCGCGCGGGGCCGGCTAGCTCTGGGCCTTCTGGTTCTTGTCCTCGATGACCTTGATCAACCCGTCGATGCCGGAGCGGGAGATCTCGGACTGGAACGAGCCGCGGTAGTTGGTCACGAGACTCAGGTTCTCGACCACGACATCGTAGACCTTCCATCCGCCGGGCGTGCGTGTCATCCTGAAGTCGATCGGGACCGGCGACCGGTTCGATCCTTTGACGAGCGTCTTCACCACGGTGTCTGCGTCGCCCGGCCTGATCACGGCGGGCTTCACCTCGACGGAGTAGGTCCCCGTCACCTGCGACAGGGCGGTCGTGTAGGTGCGCACCAGCAGCGTCCGGAATGCGTTCTCGAGCGCCTGCTTCTGCGCAGCGCTCGCCTTCGGCCAGGCGCGGCCGGTCGCAAGACGGGTCATCGCGGCGAAGTCAAACTGGGAGACCAGTTTCGCTTCAGCGAACGCCTGCAGCGCGCGCGGATCGGGGTTCTTTTGGATCTCGGCGAGCACCTCGGTCACGCCGGCGTGCACCATCGCGTCGGGCGCCACCACCTGCCCCTGCGCCGCGACCAACGACGCGCAGGCCATCGCGAGCGCCGCACCGAAGCATTTCAGGATTCTCACCATGATTCGCCCTTTCTGCCCATCATTCGACTATCGAGCCGCTACGATAGCAGGCCCGACCGGTTCGTGCGCGTTTGCCAAGGCCTTAATCGGGACCATCGAGCGATCGGTTGCGGCCTGCCGGGCGAGCGGTCCCCGAGCTGGCACGGCAACCTCCGTGCCAGGGTAGGGCCCCGTGGCAAATCAATGGCTTCGCCGCGCGACGCGGGCAAACGCCCGGCAGAAGTGTTGCCGTCAAGCGACGGGCAAACCCCAGGGCCGCGCGGCGCCGGCACCGTAACCAATATCAATTTAGCCGCAGATAAACGCAGATTTATTTATATAAAATCCCGAAACCCCAAACGACGTTTGTTAACCGCCGATGGACGCCGATACACGCCGATCAGGGCCAGAACTGAACCGCCAAGACGCCAAGGCCGCCAAGAAAAACCGATCAAGAATTAGAGGTAAAGCGAAGATTTGGCCGGGTTAAATGGTGGCTCACCGCCGCGCGATGCTCCGCCGCGACATTCCGCGCGACCGGGGGCGGACCGGAGCCGCCAGAATCGAGGTGGATGTGACGCCAATCCCACTTATTTTGGCGTAACAGTGCACTTTCTTGATCGATGTAGCGCATACAGCACCTGCTCGATTCGCGTCAGAAGTCAGTCAATCTCCGATCTTGTATGCTCATTTCTCGCTAGAATAGCTGGCCGTAAGGCGATATATCGTCCTCGCCAACATGGGGCCGATCTCTCGTTAACCAGACCCTACCCGCCGGCAAGCCTTTGAGAACACCCATAAAGAAGGGGACAGACGTGAAAAAGTTTATGTTTTTGCATTTCGGATTTGAAAAACCCACCCCGGAAATCATGGAGGCCTGGGGGGCTTGGTTTAAATCGATCTCCGACAAGCAGGTCGACCAGGGTGGTTTCAGTGGTGGCCGAGAAGTCTCGAAAAGTGGAACCAAGGACCTACCATGGAATATGGAATCCATTACTGGTTACAACATCATCGAGGCGGAAAGTCTTGATGCCGCGGAGAAACTTGCCCAAAGCAATCCATTTATTGCAAGCATTCGAATCTACGAAGTGAGGTCGAAGTAGAGCCGTTTGTTTCTCGGAGGTTTCTTCTCGTCAATACGAAAGGTAACTATGCGTCCGGCGAGGAGGCCTCGTGCTGGCTAACCTTGATTTCGAGCGAACGCGCGGAAAGCGTAATGGGTGCGCGTTTACCGCCGTCGTACGCTTGGTCCCGGTGGTGCGCACCGCTCAACGCGTACGTTGAGCGTCTTGTTCCTGGAATTTCTTGGCGTCTTGGTGGTTTATTTCTTGATCTTATCTGCGTTTATCTGCGGCTGAAATTTCTGGAATTTGCGCCAAGTCGCGCAACATTCCGTGCAGCCCGGTGACGACCCGCGCGAGGCGCTCGTAATCGACCTTGTCCGGTGTGTCCTGCATCGTGTGGTAGTGCGGGTAGCGATAAGGCGCCGTGTCAGTCACCATCAGCGCCGGGTAGCCCTCCTTCCAGAATGACCAGTGATCGGACCACCCCACGCCCGGCAGCAGTGCGGGCGCAGCCGCACCTTCGGACGGAAATTGCGCATGGCGGCGAAAGCTTGCAATCACGTCATGCAGCAGCGGGCGCGACGACAGGTTGGCGACGAACGCAATGAAATTGCCGGTCTTGGGATAGAAAAAGCTCAACGGGAACGGATAGCGCTGGCTTGCAGGCTCGTCCGAGTAGTAGCCGATGGTTTCGAGCGAGAACATGGCGACGATATTCTCGCCGCGCGCTTTCGAGTGCCGCGCGTAGAAGCGGCTGCCCATCTGTTCGCCGGAATAGAACGGCGGCTCCTCGTCCACGAAAGCCACGAAACGCACGGTGCGGGCCGGCTTCGAGTCGTGCAGCAGCCGCGCAAGCTCGATGAGCGCGGCGACGCCGGAGCCGTTGTCGTTCGCCCCAGGGGCGCCGCTTACCGAGTCGTAGTGGGCACCGATCACGATGATTTCATCGCGGCGGCCCTTACCTGGTACTTCTATTTCGATGTTGCGCACCTCGGTCCCGTCCCGAGGTATGCGCTGCGCCACGACGCCGTAGCCCAGACCCTCGAAAGCAGTCTCGATGTAGCGCGCGGCCGCCTCCAGCGCAACCGGATGCATGAAGTTGTGCTCCCGGCTCGCGACCGTCGCGACGTGGCGGCTCAGCCGATCGGCGAGAAGCTTTCCCTCCGCGGTGAGCGGCTGGAGCGCGCCCGTGTACGACATTCCCGGCACCTTGACCATGTACCACAGCAGCCAGGCAATCGCGGCAGCGACAGTGAGCCAGAACAGCATGCGTAGAGCGAAGCGGAGTTTGCCGAACATGCTACACCCTAGCACGCTCGGGCGCGCGACGCCGCGCTCTCTGCTCAAATGCGTGACGACTGACGACTGACGACCGACGACTGACGGGCTGAATACCAGTGATGAGTACTGGTGATGGGAAACGTTTTATACATCACCATTAATCGTCACCATTATTCATCACCAATTTTCATCACCTCTTGGCTTGCACGCACCGCCATCACTTCTCACCGCTCAGGCGAGAGGAGGAACCTTGAGTTGCCCGGCAAGCTGGTTGAGGCTCGCGAGCAATGGCGCGGGCAGCGGAATGCCATTCTTTGCCCGCTCCGCGCGCGCCGCGTGGCTGCCCTCGCCGGGCAGGCGGATGCGGTCCACGCCGGGCAGGCGCTTGGAGCCCCGGAGATCGCGAATCAGCGTATCCATCTGCCGCTTGAACTCAGCAACCGGCTGGAAGGCCTCCACGTTGATCGCCACGATCACATGGCCGGTGTTGGTCACGGAGGTGTCGTCGGCGTTGAAGTCGACGACGTCTTTGCCCATGGCCGCGCCGTTGAGCGTTCCGCTCAGGAGACCGATGACGAGCGCCAACCCGTATCCCTTGTAGCCACCGATGGGGAGGAGGAAGCCCTCGTTGGCGCGCTGGGGATTGGTGAGCGGGCGGCCTTCGCGGTCCATCATCCAGCCCTCCGGCATCATCTCGCCGCGCTGGGCCTTGGTCTTGACCTTGCCGTAAGCCGCCACGGTGGTCGCCATGTCGAGCACGATCGCCGGCTCCTCGCCCGCCGGGACCGCCACCGCGATCGGGTTGGTGGAGAGCAGCATGTCGAGGCCGCCCCATGGCGGCAGGTGGTTGGCGTTCCCGACGGCAAGGTAGAGCCCGACCATGTCGTGCTCGAGCGGCATGCTCGCGTAAAGCGAAGCCGGCCCCGCGTGGTTACTCATGCGCACGCCAATCCAGGCCACGCCCGCGCCTTTCGCCTTCTCGATCGCCTTCTCGGTAGCGTAGCGCATCACGAGATGCCCCATGCCGTTGTCGCCGTCCACGAGTCCCATACCCGCGGCCTCGCGCGCCATGTGGATCTTCGGCTTGAGGTTGACTGCCCCGCCCTTGATGCGGCGGATGTATTGGGGCAAGCGGAACACCCCATGCCCTTCCGAGCCCTGCACGTCGGCACGTACCATCAGCTCCGCGATGTTCTTTGCCTCGGACTTGGAGATCCTGACCGCTTCGAACGCGCTCGCGATAAATGCCTCGAGTTTCTGCGCCGAAACGCGCACCGACGTCGCAGTATCAGCCATGCCTTGCCTCGCTCCTCACTTCTTCACTCCTCACTAGAACTCACCTCAAAAAAAGCCATAACACCAGAAGATCATTAACCACGGAAGCACACGGAAGCACACGGAACTTGTTACTCGGCAACAGCACACGTCTCTGTTCAGGTTTCGTCCGTGTCATTCCGTGTGTTTCCGTGGCTGTATTGCTTCTGACACGCCTCTGGGTATCGAATCAATTCTCGCGAGGCTCTTCCAGTTCCACCAGCGCCCCGAGAAAATCCTTCGGGTGCACGAACGCAATGCGCTCGCCGTGCACGTTACGGCTCTCCTTGCCCTCACCCAGCACTTTCGCGCCGCTCGCCGCAATGCTTGCGGCGACGGCCGGCACATCGTCCACGCTGAGACAGAAGTGGTGAATGCCGCCATTGGGATTGCGCTCGAGGAACTTCGAGACGGGCGAGTCGGGCCGTGCAGGCTCCATCAGCTCGATGCGCGCGTTGGGCAGCTCGACGTACGCAATCCGCACGCCCTGCTGCTCGTTCACCTGCGCGGGGCCGACGGTAAGCCCGTAAACGTCTTTGAGCCGCTTCGCAGCCGCGTCGAGATCGGGAACGACCAGCGAAACGTGGGACAGTCCGGTAATCATGATAATCCTCCAAATCCCCCCGACTTCGTCGACCCCCTTTGCTAAAGGGGGTGGCGCTCCCCCCGACTTCGTCGACCCCCTTTGCTAAAGGGGGTGGCGCTCCCCCCGACTTCGTCGACCCCCTTTGCTAAAAGGGGTGGCGCTCCCCCCGACTTCGTCGACCCCCTCACGTCGTCGCCCCCTTTGACAAAGGGGGCAGCGGAGCGGGGGGTTAGACGACTTTCTCGGCGCGCAGGGTCGCGAGGCGCTCCGCGCTAAGGCCCAACTCTCCGACTAGAACCTCATCAGTGTGCTCGCTCAGGAGCGGCGGCGGACGACGGATCGTCGCTGGCGTGCCGTTCATCTCGAAGGGAATGCCGACCAGCTTGAGCTCGCCCGCTGCGGCGTGTCCCACCGTGCGCACCATGTCGCGCGCAAGCGTATGCGGATCGTTGAGCGCCTCGGCCACCGTATTAATCGGTCCGCACGGAACGCCCACGGCGCGCAGGTTCGTGATCCATGATTCCGTCCGATCAGCCTTGAGTGCATCGGCGATCGCCAAATCGATCGCCTCGCGGTTGATCACACGGTCAGGATTCTTGGCAAAACGAGGGTCGCGCGCCCATTCGGGGTGGCCTACGGTGTCCGCGAAGCGCACGAACTGGTTGTCGTTTCCGACCGCCACGGCAATCGTGCCGTCAGCGGTCGGATAAGTCGTGTACGGCACGATCGTGGGGTGGCCATTGCCGAAACGGCGCGCGTCTTTTCCCGACACGAGAAAATTGGACGCGACATTGATCAGCATCGCGATCCCCGAGTCGTAGAGGCAAACTTCGACATGCTGGCCGCGGCCAGTGCGGTGTCGCGCTGCAAGCGCACCCAGAACGCTGTTGCAGGCATAGAGCCCGGTCACCACGTCCACGATCGCCACTCCATATTTTGTCGGCATGCCCTCGGCTTCACCACAAATGCTCATCAGGCCGGATTCCGCCTGCAGGATGAAATCGTAGCCGGGCAGCCCGGCATCGGGGCCGCGCGAGCCGTAGCCCGTGATCGAGCAGCGAATCAGCTGCGGGGCATTCTGCTCGAGCCAGTCGTTGCCGAAGCCCCATTTCTCGAGGGTGCCGAGCTTGAAGTTCTCGACGAGCACGTCGCTGCGCTTGATCAGCTGCGCGAGAATCTCCTGCCCCGCCTTCGTGGCCATGTTGAGCGTGACCGAGCGCTTGTTGCGGTTGACGCCGAGGAAATACGCGGACTCGTCCCCCGTGAAGGGCGGGCCCCAGCTGCGGGTGTCGTCGCCGGTGCCGGGCGGCTCCACCTTGATCACGTCGGCGCCCATGTCGCCCAGTATCTGCGTGCACAGCGGCCCCGCGAGGATACGCGTGAGGTCGAGCACGCGCAGCCCTTCCAGCGCTCCGCCGGACTTGTCAGAAGCCATCACAACCTTTCACCGCCAAGGAAAATCAAGAACAACAAATGAACCGCCAAGGCGCCAAGCACGCCAAGAAATCAATCACAACACTTGAACCGCCAAGCCGCCAAGCACGCCAAGGAGGAAGAACAATTCGATTCACGATTCACGATTCACGATTCACGGCTTCTTGCGCATGGCAGGAGGCTCGTTGAGGTTCTTCGCGAGCGCACCCAGATAGCCATCGAGCTCGCGCTTGGCGGCCTGGCGGAACTTGTTGAAATTCGGCGGCCGCCCGGCGAGGAATGCATTCATGCCCTCCTTCGCCTCGTCCGAGCCCCAGACGTGCGCGAGGAGCTCCATCCCGTGCTGCCACGACGAATAGAGGTTGTCCGATTCGAAATTGAGCGAGCGTTTCGTCATGCGAAGAGTGAGCGCGCTGTGGCCCTTCATGGTCTCGCACCACTTCAGCGTCTCCTTGAGGAGGTGCTTCTGCGGCACGCACCTGTTGATAAGGCCCACCTCGACTGCTTCCTTGGCCGAAAAGCGCCGTGCGCAGAAAATCATCTCGCGCGCCAGCCGCTCGCCAATGAGGCGCGGAATGTATTGCGTTGCACCGACCGTGGGACAGGCGCCGACCTTCGCGCCGGTCTGCCCGAGCACGGCGTTCTCCGACGCGATCACGAGGTCGCACCAGAGCGCGAGCTCGTGGCCGCCGCCCATGCACCAGCCGTTCACCATCGCGATGACCGGTATCGGCAGCCCGCGGATCGTCATCGCCAGGCCCAGCATGCGGTCATTCCACATGTAGGCGTTGGCGAAGTTCAGCCGCTTCATCGCGAAGAAATCGCCTCCCGCCGAGAACGACTTGTCGCCGGCGCCCGTGACTACAGCACACACGATGGACGGGTCCTCTCGCGTGGACTTGAGCGCGTCGATCATCTCGTCGAGCGTCTGTTCACGGAACGCGTTCAGCACGCGCGGGCGGTTGATGGTCACCCACGCGACCTGATCCTTGACCTCGTACAGAATGTCGCCGTAGTTCCGCGTTGTGGACTTGGGCGCAGGTTTCGCTACAGACTTCTTGCGTCTGGCAGGCATGTCGCTCCCCGGTTGGCTCAAATTTGAAGGTGAAACGGAAGAGAACAAAGTTTACCATTTGCGAGGCGCGCCCAAAACGTTACGATCGTGCCGGGGCCGGCGGCACGATCGGTCTCCTCGCTCCCGCCAGCACCCCCAATGTCGCAAAAAATTGGGGCGGGCATCAAGCCCATTTGATTGTTGACGCCGTGATGACGTAACGGGTGACGAGCGACGGGTGATCAGTCATGGGCGGCGGTCCGCGTCCGCGTTACCCGTCATCAATTCATCGGGTGATCAGTTCGCTGGTCGTCAGCCGTCACTCATTACTACATTGAGTAACAACGAAAGGAGCGATAACGTGGAAGAGAAGAAAGAGCCGGCGTACTTCATGTATTTCCCGGGCAACTACCGCTGGTCGGCGGCATTCATCAACATGATCGGCAGCGCCACCTATGGGGGCGCCGAGATCGGCGAGCTGCACAAGATCGGCCGCATGCTGAAGGACAAGGGCCCGGAAGACGACGCGGCGTGGTTCGACGCGTGCGTCAAGGTCGCCAACGGCGTGAGTGCCCATGCCGAAAGGTGGGACCAGCAGGGCCACCGCTTTGCCGCAGCCCACGCCTATCTGCGCGCCTGCAATTACTACCAGATGGCCGAGCGATTCCGCACCCCCAAGGACACGATCGGCCTCGACGTCTACCGCAAGGGCGTGGAATGCTTTCACCGGCACGTCGCCCTCACCGACCTCAAGATCGAGATCGTGGAGGTGCCGTACGAGGGCAAGAGCCTCCCTGGCTACTTCGTGCACGCGCAGAATCCGAAGTCGAAGCGCGTCCCGTGCGTGGTGTTCTTCGACGGGCTGGACGTCACCAAGGAGATCCAGTTCGTGCGCGGCGTGTCCGACCTGGTGAAGCGCGGCATCTCGTGCCTGGTGATGGACGGTCCCGGTACCGGCGAGGCGATCCGCTTCCGCGGCTTCGTGCTGCGTCATGACTATGAGGCCGCCGGCAGCGCGTGCGTCGATTTCCTCGAAAAGCGCGCCGACGTGGACCCGAAAAAAATCGGCGTCGTCGCGATCAGCCTCGGGGGCTACTACGCCCCGCGCTGTGCCGCGATGGAGCCGCGCTTCGCCGCGTGCATCGCCTGGGGCGCGCAGTGGGACTACTACGCGACCTGGAAGAAACGGATCGACGCATCCTTCAAGACTTCGCTCTCCGTGCCGGGGCATCACATCATGTGGATCCTCGGCGTGGACTCGCTCGATGCGGCATTGAAGGCTCTCGAATCCTACCGGCTCGACGGCGTCATGCAGAAGATGCGTTGCCCCTTCCTGCTCGTCCACGGGGCCGACGACGAACAGATCCCGATGGCCGATGCCCAGAAGCAGTTCGACGCGTGCGGCTCGAAGGACAAGACTCTGCGCGTCTTCACCGCTGAGGAGGGCGGCGCGCAGCACTGTCAGCGCGACTATCTCACGCTGGTGGTGGCGGAGATGTGGAACTGGTTCGAGGAAAAACTCGTGCGTAACTAACGCACGAGTTTTTTACGCTTCAGTCCATTCACTATTCACGATTCACCCTCCGCGCCGCATGAATCTGCTGCGCAGGTGCCACGAATGCGGCCAGCCGCTGGGGCGGAAGGAAATGGTCTGCCCCCGTTGCGGCGCCCGGCAGCGGCGGGAACGGGCGGGCCGGGTCGACGCTACTTCTTTTTCGCTTTCTTCGCCACTTTGGCCTTCTTTGCCGCTTTGGCCTTCTTCGGCTTGGCTTTTTTCGCTGGCTTGGCCGGCTTCTTGGCGCGAAGCATCTTGGCGCTTTGCTTTACCGCCTTCACGATGTTGATGTAGCCCGTGCAGCGGCAAAGGTTCCCCTCGAGGCCGTGAATGATCTCCTCCTCAGTGGGATTGGGATTGTCCTTGAGGAGCCCGACCGTTGCCATGATCATGCCCGGGGTGCAGAAACCGCACTGCAGGCCGTGGCACTCGGAGTAGGCCTGCTGCACCGGGTGCAGCTTGCCGTTCTTCGCCAGGCCCTCGATCGTGAGCACCTCCGCGCCATTCACCTGCACCGCGAGCACCGAGCACGACTTCACCGCCCGCCCGTTGACCTGCACGGTGCAGCAGCCGCACTGGCTGGTATCGCAGCCGATGTGGGTGCCGGTGAGCCCGACCTCATCGCGCAGGAAATTCGCGAGAAGAGTACGGTCCTCGACGTTGCGCGACTGCCTGACGCCATTAACCTTGATTTCGACCTTGGCCATGTTCTAATTCCTAAAGGCTATAGCCACAAAGAGCACAGAGAACACAGAGAATCGAGAACCAAAACTCTGGTTGTCTGCTCTTGTTTTCCTCTGCGAACTTTGTGTTCTCTGTGGCTGGTTTTGATTTTTATCTGCGTTTATCTGCGGCTACTTCTTTCCAGAAAGCTTCGCCACCGCGCGCTTTGCCATGACCCGTACCAGGTTCGCCCGGTACTCGCGCGTTGCGTGTATATCCTCGTTCATCTCCCCGGCGTCGAGCCTTGCGCCGTCTATCGCCGCCGCCTTGAGGCTCTTTCCGAGCGCTGCTTCCGCAGCCTTCCAGCGGAACACCCCGGGCCCGGCCCCGGTCACCGCCACCCGCGTGCCACTGGCCGTCTGCGCCGCGAATACGCCCGCCATCGCGTAGCCCGACGCCGGATGCGCAAACTTGGCATAGGCCGCACGCTTGGGCACCGGGAATACGATGCGCGTGATGATCTCGCCCTCTTCGAGCGCCGTCGTGAACAAACCCTGAAAGTAGTCGTCTGCGGCGATCTCGCGCTTGTTGGTAACAACCGTCGCGCCGAGACCGAGCACGGCCGCAGGATAGTCCGACGCCGGATCGTTGTTCGCCACGGAGCCCCCGATCGTGCCCATATTGCGCACCTGCGGATCCCCGATCAACCCTGCGAGGTAGGCCAGCGTCGGTATCGCCTTCTTCACCACGGCGGAGGTTGCGACCTCGTGGTGTTTCGTCGCGGCGCCGATGGTGAGCGCCCCCGCCTTCGCGGTAATGCCGCGCAACTCGGGAAGCCCGCCGATATCCACCAGATGCGAGGGCTGCGCGAGCCTTTGTTTGAGCGTGGGCACCAGTGTCATGCCGCCAGCCAGCAGCTTAGCCTCGGGGTTCGACGCCAGCATCTTGGCCGCTTCCGTCAACGATTTGACCTTCACATAGTTGAGTGCGTACATCAGTTGCCTCCTTTTCTTGCAGCGCGAACCGCATGCCAGAGCTTGGCCGGCGTCATGGGCATGTCGAGATGCCCGACGCCGAGCGGCCGCAGCGCGTCCACGACCGCGTTGGCGACCGCCGGCAGCGACGCCGTGCAACCCGATTCGCCCACGCCTTTCACCCCCAGCGGGCTGACCTTGCTCGCCGTGGGATGCTCTTCCGTATTCACGCCGCGCAGCATTCCCGCGCGCGGCATGCAATAGTCCATGAAGCTGCCGGTGAGCATCTGCCCGGTGTCCCGGTCGTAGACGATGTGCTCACCGAAAACCTGCCCCGCGCCCTGCGCGATGCCGCCGTGCAGCTGCCCCTCGACGACTGTGTGGTTGATGACCTTGCCGCAGTCATCCACCGTGGAATAGGTGGCGATCTCCGCTGCGCCGGTTTCGGGATCGATCTCGACCTCGACAATATGGCAGCCATTCGGAAAAGTCGAGCCGAATTTCCCCTCGGCAACCACGCTCACGGCCCCGTTCTTCGCGAGATCCCCCAGACGGATCTTCCGTTGCGACCCTTCTGTATGGAATACGCCCGCGGCGTATTCCACCTGCGAGGGCTCGACGCCAAGGTCGAGCGCCGCGAGCGATCGCCCGTGCTCGATCAGTTTCAGCCCCGCGAGGTGGCACACGCTTCCGGCGCCGACCGTCGTGCGCGAGCCGCCGGTGTGGCCGCCCACCAGGTGCTGCTTTTCGGGCGCGCACTGGCGCACCTCGATACGCTCCAGCGGCAGGCCCAGCGCGTCGGACACGATCATCGCGAGGGTCGTCTCGTGGCTGTGCCCCTGCGACTTCGAAACCGTATCGACGATGACGGTGCCGCGCGCATCGAGCTCGAGCTCGACCTCGTCCTTGGGCGCCTGGCCGGCCCCGGTATTCTCGATCACCGTGGAGATCCCGAGACCACGGAGCTTGCCCAGTTTCTTTGAGCGCGCGCGACGCTTGGAGAAGCCCTTCCAGTCCGCGAGCCTGAGCGCCTTGTCGAGTAGGCCCGGCAGGTCGGCGTACTCGTACGTGGAGCCCGTCGGCGTCTTGTAGGGGAAGGCCTCGGGCGGGATGAAATTACGGCGCCGCAGCTCCGCAGCATCAATGTCGAGCTCTGCCGCCACCTGGCTCACGAGCCGCTCGACGACGTAGGCGATATCAGGGCGCCCGGCACCTCGGTAGGACGAAACCGGCGTCGTATTGGTCAATGACACCCGGTAATGCGCATAGAGCGCCGGGATACGATAGACCCCGGTCATGCAGATGGTCGTGTTGCGGATGTGGCCCGGGGACGCCGGCGACAGGTACGCCCCCATGTCGTTCACCCAGTCGAGCCGCATCGCGAGAAACCTCGCATCACGGTCGAGCGCAAGCGCGCCGTCGATGATGTTGCCGCGGCCGTGCGTGTCGCTCACGAAGCCTTCGGAGCGTGTCGAGACCCATCTCACGGGACGGGCGGTTTCTTTCGCCGCGATCATCAACGCGCAGTACTCGGGATAAGCCGGCGTGCGTTGCCCAAAACCGCCACCGACGTCACGTACCTCGAAACGGATTCTGTCTTCGGGAACGGCCGTGTATACCGAAAGCTGCTTGCGCAGCGTGGTGATGCCCTGGGTGCAAACATGAAACAGGTAGCTGCCGTCAGCGGGATCGTGCTTCACTAGACAGGCCCGCGGCTCCATCGGGTTCGGCGCCACGCGGGTTACCTCGAGCTTGAGCCGCGTGATGTGCGCGGCGTTGGCGAACGCCGTGTCCACCGCGGCCGCATCGCCCGCCTCGGTCTCCAGCGCGAGATTGCCTGGCACGACGCCCTCGTGCAGTTGCGGCGCGCCGTTCTCGAGCGCGCCTTCGGGCGACACCACGGCCGGAAGATCGCGATACTCCACTTCGATCAATTCGGCGGCGTCCACTGCGGCGGCCGCGCTCTCGGCCACTACCAGCGCCAGCGCCTCGCCGACAAAGCGCACCTTGCCATGCGCGAGCACCGGGCGCTCGGGCGCCCGCGTCTGCATGCCGTTTATGCCGGGGAACGCCAGGCTATGAGGCGCCTTGGTGTAGCCCGCGCGCACGGCATCGGCGCCGGTGAAGATTCCCTTCACGCCAGGGTGCTTGCGCGCCGCCTCGGCGTTCACCGAGACGATCTCGGCATGCGCGCGGTCCGAGCGCACGAACTGCGCGTGGAGTTGGCCGGGAAAATTCCAGTCGGCGGCAAACTTGCCACCACCGGTGACCAGACGCGCGTCCTCCACCCGCATCGCCGGCGCGTGATCGTGTGTCTTGTGAGCAGAACTCATGCTAGAGATCAAAAACCGAATCTGCCACAGAGGACACAGAGATCACAGAGCAAACCCATCGAATCAAACCGCCTTCCCATGCCCGTCGGCTCCCTCTGTGTTCTCTGTGCTCTCTGTGGCTAATGATTTTTACGCTTCGCCGAGCGGATCGCATGCCACACCGCCGTCGGCGTGAACGGCATGTCGAGATGCTGCACGCCAAGCGGCCGCAGCGCATCCATCATCGCATTGGCGAGCGCAGGAAGCGATGCCGTGCAGCCCGATTCACCGACGCCCTTGGCGCCGAGCGAGTTGTTGCCGCTCGGCAGCGGGTGATCCACGATGTGGATGTCCGGCAGCATGCCGGCGCGCGGCATGCAGTAGTCCATGAAGCTGCCGGTCATAAGCTGCCCGGTGTCGGGGTCATAGACCACCTTCTCGCAGAAGATCTGCCCGGCGCCCTGCACCACAGCGCCGTGCACCTGCCCCTCGACCACCGAGTGATTGATGACGTTGCCGGCGTCATCCACGGTGTTGTACGACGCGATCCGTGTCGTGCCGGTCTCAGGGTCGATCTCGACCTCGGCAATGTGACAGCCATTGGGGAACGTCGATCCGACGCTCGCCTCGGTCATGGTGGCGAAGGGCTCGTTCTTTGCGAGATCGGCGAGCTTGACCTTTTTCTTCGACCCCCGCGTGTGGAACGACCCGTGCGAGTATTCGACCTGGGAGGGCTCGACGTCGAGCTCTTCCGCGGCACGCGAACGGCCCTGCTCGATCAGCTTTTGCGCGGCGAGCTTGCACACGCTGCCCGCGCCGACCAGCGAACGCGAGCCGCCGGTGTGGTTCCCGATCAGGCCCTTGCTCTGGATGCCTTCGCGCAGCCGCACCTTCTCGAGCGGAATGCCGAGCGCGCCGGCGATCACCATGGCAAAGGTTGTCTCGTGGCCCTGCCCCGATGAGTGCGCAACTGTATACGCCGTGACCGTTCCATCGGCGCCACATTCGATCGCAACCTGGTCCTTGGGAAAAAGCCCTGCGCCCGTGTTCTCGATCACGGTGGCTATCCCGATCCCGCGCAGCTTGCCCTGCTTTTCGGACTGGGCCCGGCGTTTCGGGAACCCCTTCCAGTCGGCGAGCTTCAGCGCCTTCTCCAGGATCGCCGGCATATCGGCGTTCTCGTAGGTGGAGCCGGTCGGCGTTTTGTAGGGGAAGGCCTGCGGAGCAAGGAAATTGCGCCGGCGCAGCTCGGCCGGGTCGAGCCTCAACTCGGCGGCCGCCTGGCTCACCAAACGCTCGATCACATAGGCGATATCCGGGCGTCCGGCGCCGCGGTAGGCGGCGACCGGGACGGTGTTGGTGAAGATGAGCCGGAAGCGGCCATAGAGCGCCGGGATGCGATAAACCCCTGTCATGCAGGCATTGGGATTGCGCGTATGGCTCGCCGATCCGGTGGCGGAAAGATAGGCGCCCATGTCCGCGAGCCAGTCAACGCGCAACGCGAGGAACTTCCCGTCGCGGTCGAGCGCAAGCTCCCCGTCCACTGTGTTCGCGCGTCCGTGCGTGTCGGTCATGAAACCTTCCGCACGCGTCGAAACCCATTTCACCGGCTTGCCAAGCTCCTTCGCGGCAAGCATCTGCATGCAGTGCTCGGGATAGGCCGCGCTGCGCTGCCCGAAGCTCCCGCCCACGTCCTGCGCGTGAACGATGATCTTGTCCTCAGGCACATCGGTGGCGAAGGCCAGCTGCTTGCGCAGCATATTGATTCCCTGGATGCAGGTGTAGACGTGGTAGGCGTCGTTCTGCGCGTCGTATTGCACGTTGGAAGCGCGCAGCTCGAGAGGACTGGGCGCGACGCGGGTTATTTCGAGACGGGCGCGGGTGACGTGCGCGGCGCTCGCCATCGCCGCCTTCGCCGCGTCCTCGCTGCCACCCTCGAAATCGAACGCGAGGTTTCCAGGCGCATCCCCATGCAGCTGTGGTGCGCCGTCTGCCAGCGCCTCTTCCACGGTCACGACCGCCGGCAGTTCGCGGTACTCGACGGTAACGAGCTCCGCCGCATCCTGCGCCGCGAGCGGCGAATCGGCGACGATCATCGCGACGGCATCTCCGACGTGTCGCACCTTGCCCACGGCCAGCGAGGGCCGTGCGGGTTTTTTTATGTGCTCGCCGCCGCGCCCCGGCCAGTTCACGATCACGAGGAACTTGTCATAGCCGGCACGCAGCGCGTCCTCTCCGGTGTACACGCGCTCGACACCGGCGTGCTGGCGCGCCCTGGACACGTCGATAGAGACGATCTCGGCATGCGCGCGATCGGAGCGCACGAAACAGGCATGGAGTTGGCCCGGGAGGTTCCAGTCGGCGGTGTACATGCCAGCGCCGGTTACGAGGCGGAAATCCTCAAGCCGGCCGCCATGATGAGCGGTATGGGTGTCCACGTTAGCGAGCTCCCGGAAGTCCGTGTTTTGGAATTGGAGATACGCCCCCTTCTTCTTTGCACATTGGGGGGCGCGCGAGCCGCAGATTATCTGACATACGACGCGGCCCGGCAATCCTCCGACAGTCCACATGTTGCACCGGTTTGGGGCGCCGCGCACAATAGGCCACACCGTTGCCGGCGACCCGGCCCGGTGCCGAGAGCCTTGTTCAGCTGCCGATGGCCGCCGAGCGCACGATTCCTGAAGGGCTGCGGGCCGGCGTGTATATCGGCAGGTAATTGGCCTTTATCTGCGGCGACTATGTGTTGTTAAACTCGCTCATGCATTCTCCCTGACTCCCTGACTCCCTCAAACATGAACAAAGATACCCTCCTCGCGCACGTCGGCCGCGACCCCCGCCAGACCAATGGCATGGTCAACACCCCGGTCTTTCGCACCTCAACTGTTCTCAACCCCGATGTGGAATCTTACGAGGCGCCGCGCGACGAGGACTACCAGCGGATCACGTATGGCCGCCACGGCACGCCCACGACCCGCGCTCTCGAGGAAGCGGTTGCCAAGCTCGAAGGCGGCTACCACGCAGTCGCACTGCCCTCGGGACTTGCGGCCATCGCCGCTGCCATCAGCGCCTTCGTGAAATCGGGCGGGCACATTCTCGTCACCGATTCGGTCTACGCGCCAACGCGGATCTTCTGCGAGCGCCAGCTCAAGACGAACGGCGTGGAAGTCGAGTACTACGACCCCGTCATTGGAGACGGCATCGCCGCGCTTTTCAAGCCGCACACAAAAGCGGTTTTCTGCGAATCGCCCGGCTCGCTCACCTTCGAGATGCAGGACATTCCCGCGATCGCGGCGGCTGCGCACGCACGCGGCGTGCCGGTGCTCGCCGACAACACCTGGGGCACGCCGTACTTCTTCCGCTCTTTCGACCGCGGGGTGGACGTGTCCATCCATTCGGCCACCAAATACATCTCCGGGCATTCCGATGTCATGATGGGTCTGATCGTTACCAACAAGCAGCACTGGAGGACGGTGCGCCGGACGGTCGCCGACTACGGCTACAGCGTCAGCCCGGACGACTGCTATCTCGCACTGAGGGGCTTCCGTACTATTGGCGTGCGCCTGAAGCAGCAGATGGTGAGCGCACTCGGGGTCGCACGCTGGCTGCGTTCGCGGCCAGAGGTGAAGATCGTTCTCTTTCCGGCGCTCTCCAGCCATCCGGGCAATGCCATCTGGCGGCGTGACTTTACCGGCGCCGCCGGCCTGTTCTCGTTCATTCTGAACCGCGCAAGCGAGCGGCAGGCCGCCGCGTTCGTGAATTCACTGAAGTTGTTCGGCATCGGCTCGAGCTGGGGCGGCTACGAGAGCCTGGCGACGGTGGCGCACCCTGAGAAGCTGCGAATGGCAACCCGGTGGAAGCCCAGCGGCCCGACAATCCGGCTGCACATCGGGCTCGAGGACCCGGCGGATCTCATGGCCGACCTGGAGCAGGGCTTCAAGAAGCTGGGCCTGACGTGAGCGGCCGCTGGCGGCGGCGTGTTCCGTGTTCCGCGTTCCGTGTTCAGCGTTCAGCGTTCAGTGTTGAGAACCGACTGACAGCCAGCGGCTCGGGCGGTTTACGATTCATGTTTCACGATTCACGATTCACGATTCACGGTCTGTAGAGGGGTTCGCTATGAAAGTCGGATTCATCGGGCTTGGCATCATGGGCGGAAAGATGGCGCTCAACATCAAGGCGGCGGGCCACGAACTCGTCGTTCACGACCTGCGGCGCGAGGCGGCCGCACCGCATCTGAAGGCTGGCGCGCAGTGGGCCGACGGGCCGCGACAACTTGCGCAGCAGTCGGACATCGTATTTACATCGCTTCCGGGACCGCCCGAAGCGGAAGCGGTTGGGGCCGAGCTGCTCGAGGGCATGCGCCCGGATGCCGCCTGGTTCGATCTCTCGACCAACTCGCCGACGGTGGTACGCCGGATCCACGCGCGCTTCGCGGCCCGGGGAATTCCGATGCTCGATGCCCCCGTGAGCGGCGGGCCGCGCGGCGCGAAATCCCGCAAGCTCGCGCTGCTCGTCGGGGGCGAGCGCGCTGTCTTCGATCGCTTCCGCGCCGTGCTCGACGCGATCGGCGACCAGGTGCTCTACATCGGGGCGATCGGCGCGGGCTCGGTGGCGAAGCTCGTGCACAACTGCGCCGGTTATGCCATTCAGGCCGCGCTCGCGGAGGTCTTCACCGTGGGGGTCAAGGCGGGCGTGGATCCGCTCGAGCTGTGGGCGGCCGTGCGCCAGTGCTCGCTCGGGCGCATGCGCACATTCGACCGCCTGGGAAATCAGTTTCTCCAGGGAAAGTTCGAGCCGCCCGACTTTGCCTTGAAGCTCGCGCACAAGGACGTCACCCTCGCCACCGAATTGGGGCGCGATATGGGCGTGCCCATGCGGATCGCCAACCTGACGCACGCGGAAATGACCGAGGCGCTCGGCCGCGGCTGGGGCGAACGCGACTCACGCTCGTTCATGCTGCTGCAGGAGGAGCGTGCCGGCGTGGACATCGCGGTGCCGGCGGAGAAGATCCAGGAAGTAATCGCGCGAGACTAGCGCCGTGGCCGCTGGCCGCGCAACGGCAGGGCGTGACGGCTCGTGCCGCAACGACTCGCGTGTGGCTCGTGGGCCGGGTCCGGGTCCACCGTCTACTGCACCGGTCCGGCCGCGCGCGTGGCCTGCCACTGCGCGCGCGCAGAGTCGTGTTGATAACTCATTGACACTTCGATGACTTCAGTGTGACAGCCGCGACCGGGGAAACGCAGCGTGCAGGAGAGAACGACCATCGTGGCTGGCCAGATCACGAGCCTACAATAAGAAACAACGCGCGCCCTGCTGGTTCCGTTCAGAGCGCCCTGGCTGAGTGCGTGCGCCGTCACCTAATGCGCTGCGCCACCCCGTAAGCCGCGGCAGAGATGCGGAAAATTCAAGCGTAGAAACAGCTCCTTGTAATGCCCGCTTACGGTGCGAGCACACGGCGTTTGGCGCGGGCGAGGCGGCGCGCGCGCAGCCTTGACCGGAGACGCCGGGGACGGTGAGGCAACGCCTCGCACAAAGCGTTACGTAGTCCCCGGTGACCGCCGGGGGCAATTCCTCCTGTGACGTCGCGAGCGCGCGGGACGCCGTCAGAGTTATTCACTTTTTCTGTGGATAACCTTGTGCAAAACGTGATGCCCCCACCGGGCGAACCACACGCCACCGCGCGCGTCCGTTGGAATGCCCACAAATTGAGCAACGCGCTGCCGTGAGCGCTCCTTGCGCGCGCGGCGCAGCGCGCGAAAAAAAGCCGGCGCGAAGCCGGCCGCTATATCGACCTGGGCGGATGGGGCAATCGATCCGCTCACCGCCAAACGGTCACTGGACCTTGACAGGCCGGCCCTTCGCCGCCGAAGCGACGATCGCCTCCAGCACCGCGATCCCGTTCACGATCTCATCGGGCGGCACGACGAAGAGCTGCTTTCCTGCGACGGCGTCGGCGAAACCCTCCAGCATTGCGCGCTCCTTGTCCGCAGGAGCGACCGGCACGCGCTCCGCTGCGCCTTCAAGACCGTGCGCGATCAACTCCGAGTCGCCGCGCATCTCGAGCCAGCCGTTCGTGCCAAAAGCGTGGACGCGGTAGAAATCCCCGGTCACAAATACGGTCCCCAGGTAACCCGTGACGCCGTTTTCGAACCGGAGCAGCATGGAAGTCGTGTCGTCAATGTCCACCTCGGGCGGCAGCTTGCGCTTGTCGCTGAAAGCGTAGACTGACGCGACGGGCCCGGCGATGTTGATCATCGCGTCTAGCGTATGGATGCCGCGCGCCGTCATGCCCCCCCCGGGCGCCTCCGCTCGGGTCGCCCGCCAGTTGCCGGCCTTGAGTCGGTAGCCGCTCGGCCCGGAATGCTGCCCCTCGACGTGCAGCACGTCTCCGATCTCGCCCGCCTTGATGCGTCTCATCATCTCGACGAAAACCGGCGCGTAGCGGCGATTGAAGCCAAGCCCAAGCGTGATCCCCGCGACGCGGCACGCGTCAACCGCCTCCAGCGCGTTCTTGCGCTTCAATGCGAGCGGTTTCTCCACGTAGACGTGCTTGCCGGCTCTGGCAGCCTGGATGATCTGCTTATGGTGCAGCGAGTGCGGTGTCGCGAGCACGACCGCATCGATCTCCGGATCCTTGAGGACGCGCCCATAGGAGGACACGACCTTTATCCTGGTTTTCTGGGAGAACTCGTGGTACTTTCCCGGGTCGCGCGAGATGGCCTTGACGAACCGGATCTTCTCGCTACCTTGCACCGCATCGACCAGGCGCGCGCCCCATGTGCCGACACCGAAAATCGCGGCTCTGAGCATCGACCCTCTCCTCCTCGATCAAGTTGAGCGTGTAACGATAGCACAGCTAAGGAACCCGACCGTCAGATATAATGGCGCGAAGTGAACCATGAAGTCTTCGGCACCGTCCATCAGACGCGCCATTCACGACGCCGCGGGCACGGTGCGAGCTTTGCCAGTCACCGTCAGCGGGCTGAATCCTCCTCTGGAATGTGTGCGGCGGGCGCATCCGACCGCAGTGCGCGTCGTTCGGATGAAATGCTATAGCGCGTTGTGCTGAGCAAAACAAAAATTCCCGTCACGGAGCTGCGCGTCGGCATGTATGTCGCCGAGCTCGACCGCCCGTGGATTGGCACGCCGTTTGAACTACAGGGCTTCTACATCACCTCCCCGGATCAGATCGCGGAGCTCGGCCGATGGTGCAAAACCGTCTTCATTGACGTTGAGCGGGATTTCCAGAGGGATTATGTGCCCACGCTTCCCCCCAGGGGTCAGAGGGTACGCGGGTCGACGGTCTACCCCGAGACCGCGACCGTAGAAAAGGAAGCGCCGGTCGCGAAGAAAACGTATTACGAGTATCAGGAAGTCGTTCAGCAAACCATGGATGCCCTGCTCACCGACAGGAGCGTCGATACAAAGCGCCTGACCGGCATGGTGGCCAGCATATCGCAGAGTGTCCAGCGCAACCCGGATGCCATGTTGATGCTGGTCAAACTCAAGCAGAAGGGCGAGTACGAGGTGCGGCGTGCGATCGACACCTCGGTGCTGATGATAACGTTCGGACGATTCCTCCAGCTCTCGCCGGAACGTCTCGACTTGCTGGGGATCGCCGGCATGATGCTCGACGTCGGCAAGGTCAAGCTGCCCGATGCGCTCCTGAGGAATAAAGGGTTGTTGAGCCCCGAGCAATACCAGGAGGTCAAGCTCCACGTGTTACATTCCATCGAGATCATTCGCGCGACGCCCGGCCTGCCGCAGGGAATCGCGGAAATCGCGTGGTTACACCATGAGCGGCAGGATGGTAGTGGCTACCCGCGCGGCTTGCGCGGCCCGGAGATCTCGCTCGAGGGCTCGATCTCGGCAATCGTCGATACCTTCTCCGCGCTCACGTCCGAACGCCCGTACGCCCCGCAATACGCGCCTTCCGACGCGCTCAACCAGCTCTACAAGATGCGGGGCACGTTGTATCACGGAGCACTGGTGGAGCAATTCATTCAGTGCATCGGGATCTACCCGGTAGGAAGCGTCGTCGAGCTCAATACTGGGGAGATCGGCATCGTGATCGCACAGAATCTGGTGCGCCGCCTACAGCCGCGGGTGATGGTGATTCTAGACGCCGGCCACCAGCCGGTTCAGCCGCAGGTATTGCTCGACCTCGTGAAGGAACCGCGGGCGACGGCCAACCAGCCGTACCGGATCCGGCGCACTTTGGACCCGAGCACGCTTCCAATGGACCCTCGTGAATTTTTCCTCTGAAAAGGCGCATTGAATGGCGTTTCGCGGCGACCGTGAATCAGTCGACGGTAGCATTCTGAATCCGCTTGTCGAGCGTTTTCAGCGCGTACTCGGGGAGGCGCGACAGCGCGGCGAATCCGTCGGCTTACTGCTGATAAAGTGCACGGCCATCGATCAAATGGACGCGACGCAGGGCTTCCACGCCGGCGACCGGCTCGCCCAAGACATCAACCATCTCCTGAAGACGAAGGCATTGCGCGAGACTGACCTGGTCGAGCGCGTCTCCCGCGACGAATTCGCTTGCATTCTCAGACCGGCATCGTCGGAGGGCGTGGCAATGCTTGCCGCCCACAGGATGCTCAAGCTGCTCGCAGTTCCCTTGGCGTTCGGCGATAGATTGGTCACCGCCGATGCGGCGGTGGGAATCGCCCTGTTCCCCGAGCATGGGCAAGACGCCGACGTCATTCTTCAACACGCCAAGTTTGCGCTGCGCGGAGCGCTGGACCAGCACGATCGTGTCTGCGTATTCACGAAGGACGACAGCGAATCGCCGTCGGACCAGCTCATCTACGAGCAGAGGCTGCGCCTGGCACTCGAGCAGAATAAGCTGTTACTGGCGTTTCAGCCCCAGATAGAACTGCACACGGGCCGTATCGTCGGCGCCGAGGCGCTTCTACGCTGGAACGACGAGGAGCTCGGGACGGTTCCGCCCCACCTGGTGGTGGCCGCGGCGGAGTCCGCCGGGCTTATTGACCAGCTTTCATTTTGGGTCATCACCAGCGCTGTGCAGCACTACGCCGAATTTCAGAAGATCGATCCGCGCTTTAGCGTCAGTGTAAACGTCTCACCCTCGAACCTTCGGGAAGCGGACCTGCCCTTTCACGTCGATCGCGCGCTCCGCACGTGGGGGGTACCCGGGGAGAATCTGGTCGTCGAGATTACCGAAACAGCCATGCTGATCGACCAGAAAGCGGCCAATGAGACACTGCATGAACTGAAGTCCCACGGCATCCGCCTCTCGATAGACGATTTCGGAACAGGATATTCGTCGATCTTTTACCTCGCCCAGCTTCCTCTCGATGAACTCAAGATCGACCTGATGTTCGTGCGGGCAATGCTGGAGGTGCCGAATTACGCCAAGATCGTGCGCTCGCTGATCGACCTGTCCCACAACTTGGAGCTTACCGTCGTCGCCGAAGGCGTCGAGAACGAAGACATTCAGTCTGCGCTCAAGCATCTGGGCTGTGATCGCGCGCAAGGCTACCATATCGGCAAGCCCGGCCCCGCGGTGGACTTGCTGGAGCGCCTCCGGGCACAAGCGGGATCCGGGCCACAAGCCCGATGACGACAGGGTCGTGCGCCTCGCCGGCCGGAACGCGCCTCAGGCGCGCCGGGTGCGGCGGTCGAATTCGGCGCGTTCCGCTTCGGAAAGGGGACGTTTCGACAACGTGACCCGGTCCGGAACATGCTCCAGCACGTCGACCGCCACGATTTCGTCCAAGTAATCAGGCGGACGGAACAGAACGAGCCTGACGCGTGCCCAGCCGGCGGAAAACATGGGTCGGAATGGGTTTTGGCGCATCGAACCGGTACCGAAGAAGTCGGTGTCCGCCCGCGACATAACGCTCCAGGGAGTTAAGCCGGCCGTCGGTCGCAGCACGGATTTCGCCACGGCGCCAACGCACCGAATACCGCCCTGGTCCCTCACACTCGAATGGGACGATCGGTACGGCAGCGGCGTAGGAGCCGAGCCATCACCGGTGCACTGACGGCGGGATACCAGGGTCATTTTTTAGTGTACATCGCGAGCTAAACATATTATCCTTATGCAATAACGATCATGAAATACTCTTCGTCGGAACTTTTCCTGACTGCGGCACGGGTTGCCGTAGGAAGTCCCGACTCTTGCCACGGCCTATTGACTCGCCTCGGCGAGGACCTGAAGGAGGAAACCGCGTCGGCTACCGAGATGGTGGTGTATGGAACGGCGATAAGGCGAAAGGACCCGCTCATAGACCTGGCCGTCGCTCAGTACTCTCCCAAGTCATCGCATGTCCGCAATTGTTTCATGCGGACATTGGGACGGGCTCCCAATACGTTGCAGCGAAGCTACAAGACGGGGCTCCGCATAGCGTGTCTTCGGAATGAGCGAAAGTTCGTCGCGGGAGTCGGAAACCCGACCAGCTACCTCGGAAAGGGTGGCGTAGCCGCCGTCTTGAAGGTCGCGTCCAGCGACGAGCTCTTGGCCCTGTTCACGAATCCGGCAATCGATGAGGAGCTAGTCGAGGCGCTTTACAAGCGGGACAAGCCGTTTTCAGATATCGCTGTCGGCAAATGGGCGTCCATGCTGGTCTACTGCATGGATAATCCGCGCTTGCAGCTATGCCGGTACACGGAAGAAAAGGCCGACGTCGGGCATTATCGCATCCACAAGGCGATCTGGGAGTTCGTTCAGAACGCGCCCTTCAATGAACTGATAGCGCAGATCGTTTTGAATACGCTCGTGCGGCTGAATCCGGAACAAGTGTATTTGCCCGATTCGATTGACGCAGCATTGGAGCGCTGGGGGCGTCCCCGGCTGCGAAAGACGAGCAGGAAAGAAAACACCTTGACAGGATTATCGAGGCAAGAAGAGCTGCGCTGTGTGATCGCGAGTCTGTATGGCAAGAAGGAGGGCGCGCTGTCCGACGCTACCGAATCATCGCACGACATTGCGCGCCGCTGCTGCTACTACGCAAACGCCCGACTGACCGACAGGCAGATCCGGGCGGGTTACCAGCGCGACCACGCCGCGTTTCTTCTTGGGGCTGTCGGCAATGTCGGCATCCTGCTTAATGCCGACAAAAGCGCGGTGCTGGAGCAATACCTCAGGGATGACTGGCTGACGCATCGTTACCTGCGAATCCGGAAGGCCGTGCACGACGACTGGGGATCGCGGGCGTCGGATCCGGTGACGGACAGGCTGAAAGCACTCAAAGACAAGCGCCGATCGCAGGAGCCTCGCATCGCAGGGGAAATTACAGACGCGGGACACGAACAACGACAGCGGCAAATTGAAGAGCACAAGCCGCTCGTTTCAAAACTCGCGACGCTCGATAGGGTTGTTCGATCGGTGGCCGCCTGGCTGGTGGTGGCGCTCGCTGTCTTCGCCGCGCTGATTTGGTTCAAATAGCAAACTATTTTTTCGCCAATAAAAAAGCCGGCGTTCGCCGGCTTTTTTTCGGTAGGCGGTCGGGGACTCGAACCCCGGACCAACGGATCAACGGATCACCGGATCACCGGATCAAAAGATTGAAATCGCCAATTATCAACGTAGCGTTGGAGCTTTCATTCTCGGGTTACCCGCCCGTGGGGTGACCGGCGGTGCCGCATACGACGCGCTGGTTGCCGTGACCGCCGTTGGCTGCGGCGCCGAACTCACCACCTGCGACCGGCGTGCGCTGGCGGTCTACGAGCGATACGGTCTCCGGGCCCGACCACTCCCCTGACACGCTTCATCAAGCGAACCGGAGCGTGATGCTGTGAATTAAGGTTTAAAGGGGCCAGGCTCGAATTTTCATAATTTGAACCCGGCCCCTTTGATTTGTCCCCATTTGAATCCGCACGAGCGCTGACGCCGTATATCAGGGTGGAGTCGTAATTTTGACCACATTAACTTAACCAAAGGGAGACGATAATGTTGAAGAAAATGACTTATGCCATGCTTGTCAGTGGATTGTTACTCGCCTCGTTCGGGGCCTCTGCGAACAGTCCGTACCCGGCCGAATCCGATGTCGTTGACTACGGAATCCGTATCGCCAAGGCGGATGACCGCAGCCCCTTCCCCGATCAGTCGGGTCCAACCGACTACGGAATCCGTGTCGCCAAGGCGAATAGCCGCAGCGCGATCCCCGATCAGTCGGACTCACTCGACTACGGTGTGCGCATCGCCAGCAGCCCCTTCCCGGCCGAATCCGACGTCGTTGACTACGGGAGCCGGGTGGCCGTCTAAGACGGAAAGTATTTCACCAACTGAAGTCGAGTCGTAAGCGCAAAAACCCCGTCTCGGCGGGGTTTTTGTTTTTTGATGTCACCCAAGAGACCGGTCAATGATGCGCGGTAAGGAAACATCCTTGATCTCGCGAGAAGGCCAATCCGGGCCACCGCATGCTGTCAGCGTTGAAATTTGGCCTCCGTTCGCGCTTTACGTTTCCCGTCATCGTGCAAGGTCAGGTCACCGCCTTCCTGGAATTCTTTGCCGAAGAACCGCGACCGCCCGACACCGTCCTGCTCGAGGCAATAGGCAGCGTGGGCGCGCAGCTCGCCCGGCTGATCGAGCGCGGCCGAGCCGACGTGGTGCGTGCGCAGCTTGCCGCGATTGTCGAATCTTCTCAGGACGCGATTGTCAGCACCGCGCCCGACCGGACGATCCTCACATGGAACACCGGCGCCGAACGCCTGTTCGGCTACACGGCA
Source organism: Betaproteobacteria bacterium (assembly GCA_029863175.1). The sequence goes on from JAOTVX010000004.1 coordinate 47,166, forward strand.
TCGGAAGCCATCGGCCGCGACCTGAGCTTCCTCGTTCCGGACAACGTGCGCCATGAGATCGGACGGCACAGGGCTCTTGCGCTCACCGGCCAGCACATACCCCCCGCGAGATCGAACGGCTCGCCAAAGACGGGCGCCGCCTGCCCGTCTCGATCAGCGCCTCGCCGCTCAAGGACGGCGCCGGCAACGTGACGGGCGTCGCGCTGATTTACCGCGACATCAGCGAGCTGAAGCGCGTCCAGCGCGACCTGGAGCGCAAGGCCGATTTCAGCCGGCTCATGGAGTCGCTGTCGCGGGCGGCGAACGAGGCGGCCAACGTCAAGACGTCCCTGCAGTCCTGCCTCAAGCGCATCGCGGAATACGGCAACTGGACGCTTGGACGCGTCGCGACCTTTGCATCGGGGCAACGCCTGGGCACGCCACAGGCGTCTATCTGGCACTGTCTACAACCGACGCATTTTACCGAGTTCATCGAAATTTCCAACCGTTACAGCTACACTGGCCGGCTATCCGGGCAGTTTGTCAGTGAGGCGTTGCGCGAAGGAAAGCCGGTGTGGGTGCCCGATCTGTCGATCATGCACGGTTTCGGGCGCCTGGCCGAAGCCACGAAATGCAGCCTGCGGTCCGGTTTTGCATTCCCCGTTATCGTCGCCGGCGAGCCGCTGGCTTTTCTCGAATTTTTCGCCGGCGAGATCCGTGCGCCGGACGCGCCATTCCTTGAAGCGATTAGCAGCGTTTCGGCGCAGCTCGCGCGCCTGATTGAGCGAGCTCGCGCCGAGGCGGCGCGCGCGCAGCTTGCCACGATCGTCGAGAGTTCGGACGATGCGATCGTCAGCCGCGACCTCGAGCGCCGGATCGTCACGTGGAACGCCGCCGCCGAGCGGCTCTTTGGCTACAGAGCAGCGGAAGTCATCGGCCAGAACGTCTCGCTGCTGATTCCGCCCGATCAGGAAGCCCAGGCGGCGCACACCCGCGCGCTGCTCGCTGGCGGTCATTCGATACCGGTCTACGACGCAGTGCGCCTTGCTAAGGACGGCCGGCGTCTTGACGTGTCGATCAGCCAATCGCCGATCAAGGATGCGGTCGGCCAGATGATCGGCGTGTCGCTCACATTCCACGACATCACCGAGCGCAAGCAGGCGGAGTAGGTTCGTGCCAACCTCGCGGCGATCGTCGAGAGCGCCAATGTCGCCATCTTCGGCCGCACGCTCGACGGCACCATTACCACGTGGAACGCTGGCGCGGAGCGGCTGTTCGGCTATACCGCGACTGAGGCCGTCGGTCGGCCGGCTACCTTCAATTTGCCGCCAGGCCGGCAACCCTCCCTCGCGCAAAACACCGAGATTATTCTGCGCGGCGAGGCAACTGTGCCGGTCGAATCCAAGCGCCTAACCAAGGACGGGCGGGTGATCGATGTCCTGACCAGCCATTCTCCCATCAGGGACAGCGCCGGGAACGTCGGGGGCGCATCCGTCATTCTTCACGACATCACCGAGCGCAAGGGTGCGGAAGTGGCCCTGCGTGAGCAGGAGGAGTTTTTTCGCTTGATTGCCGAGAACATCGGCGACTTCATAGCAGTTCTTGATCGCGATGGGCGGCGACTCTACACCAGCCCCTCGTATCGACGGTTCTTCGGCGATACAACAGACTTGCGCGGCACCGATTCTTTCGCCCAAATCCATCCGGAGGACCGGCAACGGGTCAAGCAGGTCTTTACCGAGACCGTGCAATCGGGAATCGGTCGCCAGATCGAGTACCGCTTGGTGTTGGAGGGCGGCGAAATCCGCCACATGGAATCGCGGAGCGAGGTGATCAGGGATGAACAGGACCGGGTGGCACGTGTAGTAGTTGTGTCTCGTGATGTCACCGAGCGCAAGCTGGCGGAAGAGGCGATCGCGCGCGAACGCGCGCTCCTGAGGACCATAATCGACACGGTCCCCGAATACATCTACGTCAAGGACGCGCAGGGACGATTCCTGCTCGCCAACCAGTCGTGGCTCAGGGCGCGCGACATTGCCGACGATAATGTTGCCGGCAAAACAGTGTTCGACTTCTTTTCCCGCGATGTGGCCGAAAAAATGGCGGCCCAGGACGCGGATGTCATCAAGACCGGGGTTCCGATGCCCGAGTGGGAGCAGAGAATCATCCTAAACACATCGGGTGGGAAGCAGGTTGAAAACCAATGGGGTGCCACAACGAAAGTACCGATGCGGGACCCGTCGGGCAATATCATCGGCACGGTCGGGGTCAGTCGTGATATCACGGAGCGCAAGCAGGCGGCGGAAGCCCTGCGCGTGAGCGAGGAGCGCTTCCGCGCGACCTTCGAGGGTGCGCCTGTCGGCATCATGCAAACGGGCGTAGCTGATGGCAGGATCCTGCAAACGAATCCCAAGCTGAGCGAAATGCTCGGTTACTCGCGCGATGAACTGCTCGGCATGAAGACGCACGACATCGTTCACCCAGATCAGGTGGGAATCGACCGGCCGCAATATCGGGAACAGATGCTGTCGGGCGAACTGGAGTCTTACGAGTCGGAGGTTAGATACCTCCGCAAGGACGGCTCGGTTCTCTGGGCCAACAGGATTGTGTCGCTGGTGAAGGACGCAGCGGGCCAGCCGCTCTACTTCATCCGTATCATCGCGGATATCACCGAGCGCAAAATGTTTTCGCAGCGCATGGCGATGGAGCATGCCGTGACACAGGTACTGGCGGAATCGGCCAGCGTCGAAGAAGCCATGCGGAATGTTCTTCGAACCATCTGTCAGGCGCTGGATTGGACGTGCGGCGCTTACTGGAAATGGAATGAAACGGATCAGTTGTTGCGATGCGCTGAAACCTGGTACGCCGGTCCCGAGAGCGTCGCAGCATTCGTTGCCGCGTCCCTTGAGCATCCTAACGAGGCCCCAGCCTGGATCGACGGCACGGCTCCCGGGATCTCAACCGGCGGCGTGGTGAGGCGCGTATGGTTCAGCGGCATGCCGGCATGGATCCCGGATCTCCTGCAGATGCCTGACTTTCGGCGTGGGCCAGCTGCCAGCGAGGCTGGCTTGCACAGCGCGTTCGGATTTCCGATATTCGCGGGGGCGCAGCCCCTCGGCGTGATGGAGTTTTATGGCAGCGAGATAAAGCAGCCCGATGAGGCACTGCTGAAAATGGTAGAAGCGATCAGCAGACAGATCGGGCAGTTCATCCAGCGCAAGGAGGCCGAGGGCAAGTTAGCCTTTCTCGCGCGGTTCGACACCGTTACCGGCCTGCCAAATCGTTTTTTGTTCATAGACCGCCTGGGGCAGATCCTTGCGCAGTCGCAGCGCAACAACCGGTCGCTCGGGGTTCTGTTCGTGGACCTTGACCGCTTCAAGGCAGTCAACGACACCATATGGTCATGCCGCCGGCGACAAGCTGCTGCGCGAGGTGGCGACGCGCATGGAGCAGTGCACCCGCAGCGGTGACAGCGTCGGGCGCCTGAGTGGGGACGAATTCGCCGTCATGCTGTCGAACCTGGCGCAGGCAGACGACGCCGGGTTGGTCGCGCAGAAGATTGTGACGGCACTGGCGAAGCCGTACGATCTCGACGGTAGCCAGGCCTATATTGCAGCCAGCATCGGCGTCGCCATCTACCCAGGCGACGGTCGTGAGCCGGATCAATTGTTAAAGAACGCCGATACGGCGATGTATCGGGTGAAGGAGCAGGGCGGCAACGGTTATCAATTCTATCTGCCGCAGATGAACGAGCGGCTCATCCAGCGTCAGCGGATTGACGCGCAGCTGCGCCGTGCGCTCGACCGCAAGGAGTTCCTGCTGCATTACCAGCCCAAGGTCAGCCTGACGACGGGTGCCATCACCGGGTTCGAGGCGCTGCTGCGGTGGCAACGTGGCGAGGTGCTGGTCCCGCCGGCCAAACTCATCTCCCATCTGGAGGAGAGCGGCTTGATCGTGCCCGTCGGCGAATGGGTCCTGCAAAGCGTGTGCGAGCAGATCAAGCGATGGGAGCAGAACGGCGTCACCCCGCGCCCGGTTGCCGTCAACGTTTCCGCCCGCCAGTTCCAGCGCAACAATCTGGCGGACGTGGTGGCGCAGGTGCTGCGCAAGAGCGGGATCAACCCGGCCCTGCTCACACTGGAACTGACCGAGTCGCTCCTGATGAGCGATGAAAATAAAACCGTCGAGACACTGCATCAGCTCAAGGATCTCGGCGTGCAGCTATCGGTGGACGATTTCGGCACGGGGTATTCGAGCCTCGCGTATCTGAAGCGATTCCCGCTGGACGAGCTCAAGATCGACCGCGCTTTCATTCGCGACACCGTTAGCGATCCGGAGGACGCCGCGATCGCGCTCACCATCATCCATATCGGCCACAGCCTGAAGCTCAACGTCGTGGCCGAGGGGGTCGAGACCGAAGGGCAGCTCAATTTCCTGAGGCTGCACGGCTGCGACGAGATGCAGGGATTCTATTTCGCGCGCCCGCTCCCGGTGGAGGAATGCACCGGGATGCTTGCGGAAGACACACGCCTGCACAAGCCGGAAAGCGACACCGCCAAGGATTCCGTGACGTTGCTATTGGTCGGCGAGAACGAAGATGAAATGCAACGGCTTACGCAGACCTTCGCCTCCGCGGGTTTCCGCATCCTTACCGCAAAAAGCGCCAGTGATGGCTTCGAAATTCTTGCCTCGCGCGGCGTGGACATTGTTATCAGTGACGACGATATGTCCGAAATGAGAGGCATCGAATTCCTGGCTAGAGTCCGCACGCTGTACTCGAAGACAGTGCGCGTGCTCGCATCGAGCGGCGACGACACACCCACATTGACTCGCGCGACCAACAAGGCCGGCATCCATTTGTTTATCCCAAAGAACTGGGCGCCGGAACGGCTGTGCGCCGAGGTGCGGGAAACCCTGCGGGCGCGCTCGGACGCTGCTGCTGCCAGCGATGTATATTCTGGCCCGGCACACCAGGAGGGAATCGCAACACGTTGAACCGGCTGAGCCCAGCCGGAGCCGGGCGACCACGGCGCACCGCGGCTTGCCAATGGACTGCGACTTGGGATATTGTGTCCAACCCGTGGACAACTAACGCGTGCCTCTTCGCGGGGAGGCCGCAGCAAGCGCTAAAGACCCAAGACCCGCCGCGCAGAACGGCGGTCTATGGGTTGCAATTCGTGAGGAGGCCGCATGCAGCGCTTTATCGCGATCCGATTCCTCCAGAGCCTCGTGGCCCTCCTGGTCATGAGCGTGATCGTTTTTGGCCTCGCGCGCATCAGCGGCGATCCGCTCGACGTGATGCTGCCGATAGAAGCACTGCCCGAGGACTACGAGCGGCTCTCCAAGTATTGGGGGCTGGATAAACCCATCACCACGCAGTACGCCATCTTTCTCAAGAAAGCCGTCCAGGGCGATTTTGGAAATTCACTTAAGTACCAGGGCAAGTCCGCCATGGGCCTCGTGGCGGAGCGCCTGCCTGCAACGCTGGAGCTCGCCGGATTCGCGCTGCTCATCAGCGCTCTGATCGCGCTGCCCATCGGGGTCCTGGCCGCGGTCGCAAAAGGCACCGGCTGGGATGCTGCGGCAAAGGTCGTCGCGCTGCTCGGCCAGTCCCTGCCCGTCTTCTGGCTGGGGATCGTGCTAATGTGGGTCTTCGCTGTGATGCTGGGCTGGTTGCCGTCCTCGGGACGGGGCGGACTCCAGCACATGATTATGCCCGCCATCACGCTCGGCTGGTTCCAGGTCGCCGCCATCATGCGGCTGGTCCGCTCGTCCATGCTGGAGGTGCTGGATACCGAGTTCGTGAAGCTGGCGCGCATCAAGGGGATCCCGGAGTGGAAAGTGATCTGGAAGCACTGCCTGCGCAATGCCGGGATCGCGCCTTTGACGTTTTTTGCCATCATCGCCGGCTCTCTGCTCACCGGCTCCGTGGTGACCGAAACCGTGTTCACGTGGCCGGGCGTCGGGCTGCTGGTAGTCGATGCCGTGCGATCCCGGGACTTCCAGGTGGTCCAGGCCGTCGTGATCGTCTTCGCCGGCATCTTCATCCTGGCCAACCTGATCGTTGATATCCTCTACGCGTATCTCGATCCGCGTATCCGGTATCAGTGAAAATCGCCAAGGAGTCTGAATCATGCCCCAATTGACAACGCGAACGCTTCCCTGGTATGCGGTGCCGTGGGTCGTTACGGGGTGGCGTGAGATAAAACGCTATCCCCTGGTGTCGCTTGCGATTCTCCTGTTCTTCCTGGTGATTCCCGCCGTGTTCGCGCCGTGGGTCGCGCCGCACGACGCGTTTCTGGGCTCGTTGTCCGACCGGCTGCAACCGCCCGTCTGGCAGTATGGCGGCACCATGGAGCATATCCTGGGGACCGACAAGCTCGGGCGTGACATGCTGAGCAGAATCATCTTCGGCGCGCGGGTTTCTCTCATTGTCTCTATGATCGCGATCTTCGTCGGCGGATTCATCGGCACCGCATTGGGGTTGATATCGGGCTACTTCGGCGGACGGATAGACGCCGTGATCATGCGCCTGGTGGACATTTCGCTGTCCCTGCCGACGATCCTGCTCGCCCTCGTCCTCGTCGCCGCGGTGGGCCCGAGTTTCGGGACGGTCATCACGGTGCTCATCGTGCTCCTGTGGGCGCGCTATGCGCGCCTCGTCCGCGGCGAGACCCTCGCCATCAAGGAGCTGGACTTCATCGCGAGAGCGCGGGTGGCCGGGGCATCCCACACCCGCATCATGGTCCGCTACATATTCCCCAATGTGGTCAACTCCCTCATCGTCCTGGCGACGCTCCAGGTGGGATACGTCATCCTGCTCGAGTCCACCCTGAGCTTCCTGGGAGCGGGGCTGCCGCGCGCCGAGCCGGCCTGGGGCGTCATGGTCGCGGACGGGCGGGAACTGATCGTCACGGCGTGGTGGGTCTCGATGTTTCCCGGCGTGGCGATCATGTTGACGGTGCTTTCGCTCAACCTGCTGGGCGATTGGCTGCGAGACCACCTGGATCCCAAGTTGAGAAACCTGTAGCGCGAAATACCGGATAACAAGAACGCCCATAAAACCACAAACGAATACACGTGTAGCCCAAGACCACAACTAACCTAGGAGGAGCTCACCCATGAGATTGAAATTCGCTTCACTATTTACGGGACTGCTGATGGTGGTGGCAGTCATGTTCGGTACGGCTCCGGCGCCTGGATGGGCCGCAGTCGATCGCCTGATCTTTGCCTCCGCCGGGTTCCACGAGAGCAACCGCTACTGGACGATCGCCCGGCCCGACCATCTGCAGTTCGAGCCCTTCTGGGAGACGCTGGTCGGAATCGATCCCAAGACCGCGGGGTACATTCCCGCGCTGGCGACGAAGTGGGAAATCAGCCCCGACTACAAGGAGTGGACCTTCCATCTGAGAAAGGGTGTCCAGTTTCACAATGGATACGGGGAGTTCACATGCCAGGACGTCCCGCACAATCACTCGCTGCTGTTGCGCAAGGACTCGACGGCGACGCTGGCGCCCTTCTGGCGCACGGTCGAGTCAGTCAAGTGCGTTGACAAATACACCGTTGTGTTCCGCTTCAAGGCGCCGACGATGCCGACCAGCATGTTTGCGTTTTCACGCTCCGGCGATTTGCGCATGAGCAGCAAGGCGCAGTGGGACAAGGAGGGCATCGAAGGCCTCGACAAGCAGCCCGCCGGGACCGGCCCCTTCCAGTACGTCGGGCGCAAGACGGGCCTCAACATCCTGTTCAAGCGGGCGGACAAGCACTGGTCCGACAATAAGGTGGATTACGAGGAACTCGAGTTCCGGATCGCCCGTGAAGAGGCTACGCGCCTCGCCCTGCTGCTGTCCGGCGACGTACACATCGCCGACCTGCCCCGCGAGCTGCACAAGGACGCGCTGGCCAAGGGCCTGAAGCGCTTCTCGTCCTCGATGGCGACGGACTGGGTGTCGGTGTACATGGGCGGCCAGTGGTACATCACGGGGGACAAGGCTTTCGATCCGAAGGCCCCGTTCACCAACAAGAAGGTGCGCGAGGCGCTCAACATCTCCATCAACCGGAAGGAGCTGATGGCCACGGTGTTCGCCGGGCGGGCGGAGCTCGCGTATCTTTCGCTGTGGGTGCCCACCTCCGAGGGCTGGAACCCGAAGTGGGAGAGCCGGTTCAACGAACTCTATGCCTATAACCCCGAGAAGGCGAAGCAGCTCCTGAAGGAAGCGGGTTACGGTCCCGATAACCCTCTCAAGTTCGACTTCTGGGCGTTCACCGAACCGGGCGAGTCGGAAGGCCCGGCGATCGCCGACGCGCTCGCCATCTACTTCAGGAACGTCGGGGTCATTGCCGACGTCCAGATGCACGACTGGTCCAAGATCCGGACGACGTATCGGAAGAAACTGAGCAAGGATTTCATGTGGCCGAACATCATTGGCTGGCGTCCGTCCGATCAGGGCGTCCGGAACTTCTACTCCAGCAAGGGTAATAACCACCACTACGAGGACGACTTCCTCGAGAAGACCTTCGGCGCGGTGCAGAAGTCGACGGATGCCGAGGAACGGAACCGGTTGATGATGGCGATCGGCGATCACCTCCAGGAAGAGTACGCCGACATCCCGCTCTTCTGGTTCCGCAACGAGGTTTTCGCCGATTCCAAGGTCGTCGCCAGCTGGGTTTACCCGGGTCCCGCCGCCGGCCGCTCGTCGCATTTCGAGGGCATCAAGCTCGTCAAGTAGTCAACGTGCCGCACAGTGAGGGGAAGCAACGCTTTCCCTCGCTGCCGGCCTAATTCTTGGATGACTCACGAACCTCGACTGGAGGGCCGGCAGGATGCGGGCTGTTTTTACGATTAATAGCGCAGGCTAGGCGCATGGCCCGGCAGATTGGCGACGTCATACTCGAAGTGGAAGACCTCCACACCCATATCTTCAGCCGCTTCGGCACGGTGAAGGCGGTGGATGGGGTGAGCTTTTCGTTGCGCCAGGGAGAGGTGCTGGGCATCGTGGGCGAGTCGGGCAGCGGGAAAACCATCACGGCCTTGTCGCTGTTGCAACTGCTCCCCCGGCCGGCGGCCCGCATCGTCAAGGGAGCGATCCGGCTCGAAGGCGAGGACCTGGTCACGAAGTCCGAGCAGGAGATGCGGCAGATCCGCGGCCGCCGAATTTCCATGATCCTGCAGGATCCGCAGACTTCGCTCAATCCGGTGTTCACGGTCGGCAACCAGTTGATCGAGGCGATCGAGAGTCAGCACGCTGACGACGATAGGCCGTCGCTGGTACGGCGGGCGATCGATGGCCTGAAACAGGTGCGGGTGGCGGCCCCCGAGCGGCGGGTCACGGATTACCCGCACCAGATCAGCGGCGGCATGAAGCAGCGCGTGGTCGGCGCCATCGCCATCTCCTGCGAACCGAAAATCATCATCGCCGATGAGCCGACCACCTCGCTCGATGTCACCATACAGGCGCAGTACCTGCGGCTGCTGCGCGAGATTCAGGAGCAGACGAACCTGGCGCTCATCTTCATCACGCACGACTTCGGCATCGTCGCCAAGATGTGCGATCGCGTGATGGTGATGTATGCCGGCCGCGCCGTCGAAAGCGGACCGGTGCGGGACATCTTCAATCATCCGGCGCATCCCTACACCCAGGCCCTGCTGCGCTCGGTGCCCAGCATGAGCGAGGATATCGAGCGGCTCTACTCGATCGACGGCCAGCCGCCTGCGCTCTGGGACCTCCCCGCCGGATGCCGGTTCGCCCCCCGGTGTCCGCACGCCGATGATCGCTGCCGTGACGAATATCCTTCCTCGCGCTCCGTGAGCAAGGGCCACACCGCCAGTTGCTGGAAAATGGGACACATATGACCACGGCACCGGTCCTCCAAGCCGAGAACCTGAAGAAGCATTTTCCCGTCATCCGGGGCCTGGTGTGGACGAAGGTCGTGGGCTGGGTCCAGGCCGTCGATGGCATCAGCTTCTCGATCCCACAGGGGGAGACGCTCGCCCTCGTGGGCGAGTCCGGCTGCGGCAAGACGACCACCGCCAAGCTCGTGCTGCGTCTGGAAGAACCGACCTCCGGCCACGTGTTCGCCGACGGCAAGGACGTCCACGCCCTTCACGGCGATGCCCTGAAGGAGTACCGGACGACGGTCCAGGCGGTGTTTCAGGATCCCTGGTCCTCTCTCAGCCCTCGTATGCGCGTGCGGGACATCGTGGCCGAGACGCTGGTGTGCAACCAAACGGTTTCCGACCAGGAGGTGAAGGATCGCGTCAAAGAGGTGCTGGCTTCCGTCGGCCTGCGCCCGCAGCAGGCCAACCTCTACCCGCATGAGTTCAGCGGCGGGCAGCGCCAACGCATCGCTGTGGCGAGCGCCCTGGTGTCGAAGCCCAAGCTCCTCATCCTGGACGAGCCGGTCTCCGCCCTGGACGTGTCGATCCGGGCGCAGATCATGAACCTGCTGGTCGATCTGCAGCAGCAGTACAACGTGAGTTACCTGCTCATCGCCCACCATCTGGCGACGACCCGCTACATGGCCAACGAGGTCGCGGTCATGTACCTGGGGAAGATCGTCGAGAAGGCCAGGACGCAGGAATTGTTCAGCAATCCGCTGCATCCTTATACGAAAGCCCTCTTCTCGGCCGCCCTGCCGGCCCACCCGGACGACACGCACGACGAGATCATCCTGACGGGAGAAGTCCCGTCTCCCATCAACCCGCCCTCGGGGTGCCGCTTCCATCCCCGTTGCCCCTCCGCCAAGCCCGAATGCTCTCATGTCGTGCCAGTAGAAAAAGAGATCACGCGCGGTCACATGGTGGCGTGCCACCTGTACTAAGGCAGAAGTCAGAAGTCAGAAGGATGAAGGGTTTTGATTCGCGTTTGATCGAATCGCGATTAGCCCGGTTCGTCCGCTTCTGAATTCATCCTTCATCCCTCATTCTTCATCCTTCCGCGCGCCCGCGCTCAACGCCCGCGGCTGCGGCCTGCCGCCAAATAGAGCCGTGCACGCACGGCTGGATCGTCGGCGTTCAGATAAACACCATCGCGCAGGGCCGCCAGGTGCCGCGCCCGTTCCCGGGCGATGGTGGCGCTCAGCGCGTCGTACTCCAGCTCCGGCGCCTCAGCGTCCTTACGCGCGCCGCGCCATCGCGCCCAGCGCGCGCGCCAGGCATCGGGAAGCGCCACCCTGCGCACCGCCACCTCGGCTACCAGAAGTATCAGGGCCGCCAGGAAGAACGGCCACCAGACCCGCGAGAGCGGACCGGACGCTTGCGGCGCGGGCGCGGTCACGGCGCTCAAGCTGGCGCTGGAAAGCGGGAGCAGGCGTCCGCCGGTTATGTTGGCGACGTCGCGCAATAATCGGTGATCCACGCCCAGGTCCAGATACTCCGTGGAGTACGGAACCGCCAGTCCAAAGGTCCTGGGGCCCACCTGCATCTGGCCGTCACGCCCGTTGAACGTGATGTAGTAGCGCCCGGCACGGGGCACCGGAAACTCACCGTGGTAGCGGCCCGGTGCGATCTGCTCGAGCTGCACGCGCCGGGTGAGCCGAGACGGGTCTGCCAGGGACGCTTCCAGCTTGAGGCCGTTGATGAAGCGATCGTCTCGGTCCAGCACATCCACGCTCATCTCGCCGCGCTGTCCGTGCCACTGGAAGCGGGGCACAAAGGACTCGCTCCCGCTGCGGCGCATGGTCCAGCGGGCCATCTGCGAGACGAAGCGCCCAAAGGCCGGCCACTGCACCCACTGCCTGCCCCAGCGGCCGGAGAGATCGGACGTGAACGCCACCGCCTTGCCCAGACCGTAGCGCCACGACACCAGCACGGGATCCTCGCCGCGTCCGGCGAGCAGGACCTGGGCGGCGGGCTTGGCGTAGGTGCGCTGGTAGCCGCCGAGGACCGGAAACGCGTCAGCACCGAAGCCCGCGATCAGCTCACCCGCATAGGCCCGTCGTGGCCGGATGTCCCCCTCCACCACCAGATCCCGCGTGATCGCCAGGGTTTCGCTCATGAAGATGCGCGGCACAATTCGGGGATCGTCGGTGTGGTAGAAGCGACCCTTGCCGAGAACAGCGAGTCTCGCCATCAGCTCGCGGTCGGCGTCCACACCCATGGCCACGGTGGAGATCGTGATGCCGTCGGCGGCGATGCGTGCGCCCAGGGGATCGAAGTTTTTCTCGCCCTCGGTGAGACCATCGGAGAGCACGATCAGGTGCTTCACCGTCGCCTGCTCCTGGCGCATGACGCGGTGCGCCTCCTCGAGGGCGAGATAGAGATCGGTACCGCCGCCGGTTTCTAGCTCGCGGAGCTCCTGCGCGACGGGCCGGCGCATGCCCACCTCGGTCGGGGGCACCACCCATTCCCGATCGCTGTCGAATGCCAGCACGCCCACGCGGTCGAGCTGTTTCAGCAGGTCGATGGATGACAGGGCGGCGCGTTTCGCGATGACGAGCTTCTCCTCGCCCCGGGTTGTCGAGCTCATGCTGCCGGAGCGGTCCAGCACGAAGACCACCGACAGGCTCGGGATCTTGACCTCGGTCTTCACGTTCATGGTCACCGGCAACAGACGTTCCACCGGGGTGCCGTAATAGCCACCGGCGCCGTAGCTCCTGTCGCCACCGATCTTCACCACGCCGCCTCCCGCATCGCGCACGTAGTACTCGAGCAACTCCATCTTGGCGAGGGACAGATCGAAACCTGAGACGTTGTCCAGGATCACCAAGTCGTAGTTCACGAGCTCATGCATGTTTGCCGGGAGCGCACTGGCGGGCACTTCGTCCACTGCGATGCCCTGGGCCCTCAGCGCCGCGCTCACGTAACGACCGGCTTCGGGCTCGCCCACCGCGTGCAGCACCCTGGGCGCGCCCTGCACCTGCACGAAAGCCTGATAGCGGTTGTTCTCCTGCTCGCTGTCCGCGTCGCTGTTGATGATGGCCTCGTATTCCTGCAGACCCGGTGTGTCCGCTTGCTCCACGAATGAGTAGACGTTGGCACCCGGTTTGAGGTCGAGCTCGGAGTCGTGCAGCAGCACGCCGTTGCGCATGATGACGAGGTGGGCGCGGGTGGATTCGTTGCTGTGCACCACCGTCTGCACCTTGAAAGGCTCGTGCACGCGCACCCGGGACGGAACCGTCACGCCCTGCACGTAGATTTCCTTGCGGGGCGAGGATCTCTCGAGCGCCATAGTGTGGATCTCCACCCCGAGGGAACGCGCCACCGCGGCCGCCGAGCGCGCATCGCCCAGGTTCTCGCGGCCGTCGCTCACCAGCACGATGCGCCGATGCGCCGCAGCCGGAAACGCACCAACGGCCACCTCGATGGCGCGGCCGATATCGGTGCCTGCGCGCTCCACGTGAGCCGTGATCTCGCGTACCAGCTCGCTGCCACTGCGCACCAGGGATTCCACCGCTGCGTCGGCGCCGAACACCACCAGCCCGATGCGTGCTGAGGATTCCCTGTCGCGATTGATGAGATCCAGCGCCTCGGCGATGGACTCCCGGGCGATGCTGCTGGAGAGATCGAGGGCGAACACCACGTCGGTATGGTGCGACCGGGAGCCGGCGAGCGGGCCCGTGAGTGCGATCACCAGCGCAGCGAGGGCCAGCACCCGCAGGACGCCGGCGGTCACCTGCCTGAAGTGCGCGCGCCCCGCGCGTCGAAGAGACAGGACGACGAGCAGCACCGGCACCGCGATGAGTGCGAGCCACGCGGGTTGCGCGAACTCAGGCACTGCCTCGGCTCCCGGTCCACACGCACCACTCCAGCGCCAGCAACACCAGGGCCAGCACCAGCAGGTGGGGCCAGAGCGGCACCAGTGCCTGCGCGCCGTTACCCGCAGGTTGTAGTTGCTCGCGTCGCTCGCCGGGTGCCCATCGGCTGTTGACGTCGGATTCCCGCGCGTCGGTGAGGGTCACCGCAAAGTATCGCGCCACCTCACCAACGGAATATCGATAGATGCCAGTATCAGCGGTGGCGTCGAACAGCAGCGAGCCGCCCTTCACCTCCAGCGTCGTGGCATCACCCGATGGCATGCGCATGATCACCCGCGTTTGGATCGAGGGCACCCGGATCGAATGGGTGGAGCCGGCCGCTATGTGGGTGGACACGAAACCGTCACCTCGCGGGCGAAGCCACTCCAGGCTCTGGCTGAAGAACAGCGGGAAGGCGGCCTGCAGCGGGAAGTTGGACTGGGCGAGATCGAAGCCGAGATAGACCAGTTTCAAGCCGTCATCGAGCAGCGCGAGCGCCAGGTCTGTTTCCGGAGACCAGAACAGGCGCTGCAGTCCCGGGACCGGCTCGTCGATGACGACGCGCAGGGCACGGTCGATGTGAACGGCGGTCAGGTCCACGTCACGCATCAGCGCGCTGGGTCCGCGACCCACGACGTCCGGCTGCGCCACCCGACCCGCGTCGGAGAACGGCAGGCCCGGCGCCACGGTGTTCACGAGCAGGAAGTTCCCGGGCGGCAGCCTCGGCCCCGCGATGCCATCGAACACGACCACGTCGTGGATGCGGGCCAGCCGCGCGATATCCTCGGCGGGCGACCACTCGCGCTTGATGAGGTCCAGGTCGGGCAACGCTTCGAGCACGCTCTCCAGGTAGAAGTTGCCCCGGGTAAACAAAAGCACGCGCAGCGGATCGCCCGCGTTCACCGCCGCAAAGGCCTGGTTGTCGGCCGCCAGGTCGTCGTCCACGTCGATGCGCCCAACCGCCCGCCCGAGGGCACGGCCACGGAACGGAAGAACCAGGGTCTGCTCGTTACTCGCCTCGAGTTCGAGTGAACCCCGGTACAGCGCACGGCCGTCCAGGCTCACCGATGCAGGCACCACCACCGGCGCGTCAGTGTAGTTGCGCACCGTCATCAACACCTGGAAACGGTCGTCGCTCGCCAGCTCCTGGCGGAAGTCGAAGCGGGTGATGGCCACGTTACGCGCGGGGGCTCCCACGACGCGAAACACCACCTGGGGAGAGCCGGGGTCCACGTCAGGATCGAAGGCGCCATCGGTCAGGAAGTAGATGCGGCCCTGCTCACGGCCTCGAAGCAGCGAGAGCGCCAACGCCAGGGCTTCGCGTGGCCGACCTGCCTCGTCGCCGGGGCGAAGCTGCGCCAGCACCCGCCGCAGCGCATCGCGGTCGGCCTCGAAACCAGTCCTGAGCAGGGCCTTGCGCCCGCTGGTCATCACCAGCATGCGCCCCTCCCGGGGCAGGCCGTCCACGATGTCGGCAGCCTCGGCAAGGGCCTGGTCAAAACGCGTCGTTCCGATTCCCGATCGCGTCTTCATGCTCGCGCTGACGTCGAGCACGAGCACCGTATCGGCGCCCTCGCTGGCACGGGTCAGCCACTGGGGGCCGGCCAGGGCCAGCCCGAGCACCAGCGCACTCGCCAGCAACAGTAGCAGGCTCAAGTTCCTGAGCAGCCTGCGCAGCCCGAGTCCGCGCTCGCGGTCCTTCAGCGCTGCCTGCCACAGTGTCGTCGTGGACAGTACCACCCGGCGGCGCCTCGGCCGCAGCAAGTGAAGCGCAATGAGGAGCGGAATGGCCAGAAGCGACAGCAGGGCCACGGGGTAGGCGAGCTGGATCACCGCAGATGCGCCCCCTGGCGCAGGTACTTGAGCACCACGTCCTCGAACGCGATGGCGGTGCTCGCACGCAGGTACTCCACGCCGCGCCGGCGACAAAAGCTCTCCATCTCCTGCAGGAGGAGTTCGAGCCGATGCTGATAGAGCCTGCGCAGTTCCGGGTCAACGGTTACTTCCAGTTCGTCCCCGGTTTCCGCATCCACAACACGCAATGCGCCCTCGAGTGGCGGGTCGATTTCCGACTCCGCGAGCAGTTGGATCACCACCACGTCGTGACCTCCGTGGCGCAGCGCCTCGATGCCATCCTGGGCTTCCCCCGCGCCCAGCAGGTCGGAGATAAGGACCACCAGTCCCGGGTTTCGCGTACGCATTGCGAAGGCGCGCAGAGCCGAGTCAAAACGGGTCACCCCGGCGCAGGGCAGGTCGCCGAGGAAAGTGAGCAGGCGGGCCATGTGGTG
Source organism: Betaproteobacteria bacterium (assembly GCA_029863175.1). The sequence continues at coordinate 63,167 of JAOTVX010000004.1, forward strand.
CCGCGTCTTGATGGGGGGCAGGGCCGCACCCAGACCCTCGGCGAAGGCGCTCACCCCGACACGATCGAGATTGTGCAGCGCGATGTAGGCGAGCGCCGCGGCCAGTCGCCGCGCGTGATCGAACTTCGACGGCTCGCCGAAACCCATGCTGGCGCTGGTGTCCACGATCAGGTGCAGCGTAACGTCTTCCTCGGAGGTGTGAAGCTTGAGAAAGAGCTGATCCAGCCGCGAGTAGATGTTCCAGTCGATGTGCCGGAAGTCGTCACCGGGTCGGTAACGCCTGAAGTCGGAGAATTCGAGCCCTCGCCCACGGTGCGAGGTCGTGTGTTCCCCGCGCAGCAGACCACGGAAGATCTTCCGCGCCAGCAGCTCGAGCCGCTGCAGCTTGCGCAGGAACTCGTCGTTGAAGACGGGATCGCCGCCGGCGGGTGCGTTGAGCGACTTCATCGCCATTGCTAGCAGTGTGTCGGACTTTGGGTTTCGCGCAGCATCCTGCAGGGCGCCGCCCCCGCGATCTGCAATGCAGGTGGGCGACACACTGCTATAGGCAAGAACAGGTTGCAAGCAGTCAACCTGACTGGCTTATCGGTAGAGAATCTACTCATTACAGCCTGTCGGCTCTGACCTGCCCGGGATCGACGACCCATGCGTTTCCAACGTCCGTTCATGGGACCAAGTCCGACAGGCTGCTAGCTCAGGCGCGCGCCTCCCCCTGCACGGTAGGCGTTTCGCGGATGACTTCCGCGATCAGGTCTTCCACGTCGATCCCTTCCGCCTCGCCCTCGAAGTTGAGCAAAATGCGGTGCCTGAGCGCCGGCGGCGCGGCGGCGGCCAGGTCATCGAAGCTCACGTTGATGCGTCCCGCGAACAGGGCCAGGGCCTTTGCGGTGAGCACCACAGCGAGCAGCCCACGGGGGCTCGCACCGTGGCGCACGTAACGGCGAACCATAGGAGTCGCGTCGGCGTTCCCCGCGTGGGTGGCGAGCACCATGCGAATGGCGTAGTCCTTGACGTGATCGGCGATCACCACCGAGCGCACCAGCTCCCTCATCTCCATCAGCTCGCCAGCGCTGAGCACTGCCTCCATGGGCGGCAGGGGCGCACCCGTGGCGCGATCGATGATCTGCGACAGCTCGCCGGCGTCGGGATAGGTGGCATTCAGCTTGAGCAGGAAGCGATCGATCTGGGCCTCGGGCAGCGGATAGGTGCCCTCCATCTCGATCGGGTTCTGGGTCGCGAGCACCATGAAGGGCTCCTGGAGCGCATGCCCGGTACGCCCGACGGTGACGCGCTTCTCCTCCATCGCCTCCAGCAGCGCCGACTGGGTCTTCGGCGTCGCGCGGTTGATCTCGTCGGCGAGCAGAAGCTGCGTGAACACAGGGCCCTGCTGGAACTGGAAGTGTCGACGGCCCTCGTCATCCTGCATCACCATCTGGGTGCCGATGATGTCCGCGGGCATGAGGTCCGGCGTGAACTGGATGCGGGCGAATTCCAGGTGCAGTGCATCGCTCAGGGTCTTCACCAGCAGCGTCTTGCCCAGACCCGGCACGCCTTCCAGCAACGCGTGGCCGGAAGAGAGCAGGCAGGCGAGTATGCCGTTGACCAGATCATGATGTCCGACGATTCGCCGCTGGATCTGGCGCCTCAGCGCCTCCAGCCGCTCGCGTGCAAGCGCCAGGCTTGGCTCGTCACTCACTGCGCTCCTCGCTTGTCGGTTGGTTGCTGTTGCGGGACGCGGCCCTGGCTCAGGTTCAGGAAATACCTGCGGACGAACTCCTTGTAATGAGCGGGGTACTGCTCCTTGGAGAGCACCTCCTCCACCTGTGACGCAAACTCGCTGCTCATCACTACGTTCTCCACACTCGGCCGACCCGACCTTGGACGGACCTGCGCCTGGGTCACGAACACCTCGCCCTTGCGCGCCTGGCTCTGCGGCTTCAGGACCGGCCCCGATTGCCCGGGATCAGGGCGAACCGGCGCGCGCTGCCGGTCAAGCGCGACGCTGGAATCACCCTGCGAACCGGAACCCGTAGCGCCGCGCGTCGTCTCCCTCTCCTGGCGTCCGTCCGCGCCCGCGTTCGCGGCGCCTTTGACACCGCGGTCCTCATCCTCACCCCAGTCCATGTGGACTGCCGGGCCACGTTCACCGTCGGTCCCGGCGAGCGACTCGCCCAGATTCTCCCGCGCCCGGCGCACCTGCTCGCGCGCGCCTTGCAATTCCTTGCCCTCCTTGCGCGCACGATCGATCTGCGCGAGCTTCTCCAGCATCTCCCTCAGTCCCTCATTGTCTCCCGACAGGTGGCGTCTCAGGGTGTCTTCCAGATCGCGGCGCGGGATACCCGAACGCTCGAGGTCGGCGAGGTGCTCGGCCAGCGCGCGGGTGTCGGCGCTGTCCAGGGCGCCACGCTGCATGCGCTCGAGCATCGCCCCCGGGTCCAAATCCGGCGCGATGGGCGAGCTCTCCTCGCGCAGCGGCCCGATATCAGTCTGGTTCGCCTCCGCCAGCGCCTGCATCCGCTCCTTGTCAAGCGATTCATCCATCCCACGCAGTTGCCCCAAAGCATCGCCCCGGGTCAGCGCGCCACTTTCCATGCGCGCGCCCAGGCGCTCGAGCTGCGCGGCCTGCCTGGCGCTGCGTGGCAGCCGGTCACGCCTCGCCCGTTCCTGCATCGCGCGTCCGAACGCGCCAAGGCGCTGGCCCTCGCTCACGACCTGCTCATCCACCTCGTGAGGCACCGGCGCTTGCATCCAGTTCAGGTCGATTACGCTCACCAACAGCAGCGCCGTGGCCGCCAGTGGCGACAACCGCCCCCAGCGGTTCACCTGCCACGGAAACACCAGCCCGGTGCGCGCCGGGAGCCCCGCCTTGACCGCCTGCACGGCAAGCCGCTCAGCCAGCTTAACGTCGTCGTGCACGGTCATGAACTCCCACGCCGTGCTCAGGCGCTGCTTCAAATTAAGCGTCAGATCGGCGCGGATGGCGACGTCGAGGGCATCGGGACGCCGCTGCCAGCCCACCAGCAGCGCAAGCGCCACCGCGATGATCACCGCCGCGCCGCCGAGCTGCCACGGCGGGTAGGGCAAGGGCACCAGCCGAGCCACCAGCACCGCGAACGTGGCCAGGCCGAGTCCCGCCAGCAGGCCGCCGAATCCGTGGTCCACGAGCACCTGCAGGCGCCGTGCGCGGGTGAGGGCGACCACGGCCTTGCTTAGGCGCTCCCGGGCCGGACGCGGGCTGCCAATCCAGAGACTAGGTGCGCTAGCGGCCTGGCTCATGACGTGACTGCCTCACCGACCGCGCCGTCGTCGTGGGGGCCTGCCGTGCCGCGTCGCTCGCGCAGCAGCAGGCGATGCAGCGCAAGCGTCGCGAGCACGCTGAGTCCCGCGTAGGCCGCCAGGAATACCACTTGGTCGGGTACCTCCGCGAATACCGGTTGGGTGTCCATGCTCTCACCGAGCGCGCGGGATGTGAACGCGACGTGGCTGGTGAGGGGCGCGAGCCATCCGACGGGAACGTAGACCAGCAGCAAGATCGCGCGCACGGTAAAGTAACTCTCGCCGCGATGCTGTCCGATCGTGAGGTGTGTGATCGCGCCGCACAACCGGTAGAACAGAGCCTGGACCAGCGCCGCCGCCAGGCACCACCCGAGCGCGGCCCACTCGCCCCCGGATACCGTGAAGGCCATCAACAGCAGGGGCGAGGAAAGCGCCAGCAGATGCAGGCTGTGAACGAACTGTCCCAGCAGGTAGCCACGGAGAACCCGACCCAGACCAAGCGGAGTTGCCAGCGCCCAGTCCCGCAGTCCGTGCTGGCCCGGCAGCACGACCTCCTCGGCACCCGCACGCAGCGCGAAGTACGCCATGGTGACGCCCACGGCCATGACCACCGCCGCCAGGGTGTGCGGGCCGTGCTGGCTCTGCAGCATCTGCGCCACTCCGATCTTGGGCCACCACACGAACAGCACCACCGCCTGCAGCAGCAGCAAGCCGAGATAGTCGAGCTGAGCCTTGCCACACCGGGTGAGCCCGACCAGAACTTCGGCGACCAGTGGATTGCTTCGCATCATTCGTCCTATGGTGCCGCGACGTCCGCCGCGGTACCACGCACCCGGGGCATTTCGGGGCGCTCGAAATCGCCATCGCCCAGTTCCAGCGGTCCCGTTCCGGTCGCACCCGCCAACGCATCGCCCGGTAACGCCGCAACCTGGAACGCGACCAGCGCCCGTTCCCGGCGCGGCCAGCCGGCACTGGCGCCCGCGGGCCGAAACGGGCTCTCCGTATAGCCTATGAGCAGTGCATAGCCCGGGCCGGGATATCCGATTTCGCCCGTCTCCTGCGACCTGCGCTCGAGCACGATCCGGGTTGGCGCCAGCATTCGCGCCGGAACCCCGGGGGGTGGCCTGAGCACGCGCCGCCAGGATGCCTCGCCCACCTCGACGCCGTGCGTGCGGCGGATGAGCCCGCGTTCGACCCGCGCACCGGCTGCAATGGACCCGAGCTCGTAGGCGTAGCCGTCGAACACCAGCCACAGGTCTTTCAGGGTCCGCCCGCTGGCGTTGTCCAGGACGAGCCGCGGCCCCATGGTCTCGTCGTGCACCGAGGCTTCGAGATGAAACGCGATCACGTCTTCCCCCTCCAGCGCGTGCAGCACGTAGCGTCGCCGGTCCAGCGGCTCGAGGAAGCGCCGTGGTCCCTCGCCGAACACCCAGTCCCCCACATTGCCCTCTCGCTGCGCCTGGCGGGGAAGGTACAGCACCGGCTCGGCACCGCGGTACTCCAGGCGCAGCGCGCCGCTGCGATTGGCGTACACGCCCAGATCCAGCCCGAGCCGCGCGTAGATGCTGTTCGGTAACGGCTCGATCACCGCCATCGCCACCGCAGTGGCGCCGCGGGGAAACGCGGCCGGCCCGAATAGCAACCAAGCCGCGGGCGCGAACAGCACCGGCGCGGCCCAGCTCCAAAGCGGTGCCAGCCAGCGACGCCGCGTCCCGCGCACGGAAAGCCGGTACCCGGCCAGCAGCAGCCCCAGATAGAGTGCCAGAAAGTAGAGCACCGTGGCAGGCGAGGGGAAATTCGTGGACTCGGCACGGATGAGGGCCGGAAGCGGACTCTCGAGTACCGGTTCTGCCACGCTCAGGGAGGCCGTTGTCGGTGGCGGCAGGCGCAGGCTGTCTAGCCACAGCTCGCGCATGCCGTCCCAGCGATCGAAGGGATAGCCCGCCACGTCGAAGGTCAGGTAGAGCACCCGACCGAGTCCGAGCGTGCGCTCCACGATGAGCGCCACTGCGCCCGCGGTTAGACGCGCACGCCCGCGGAAGGCGCCGAGCCGATTAACGTGGACGGGGCGCGAGACGTCCAGGGACGCGGAGAAAGCGCCCTGGAGGGCGTCGGCATTCATGCGCGTCATTCCCAGGGGCAGCCCGGGCAGGAGCGCGGCCAGGCGCGGGCTTCGAAGCAGCGCGTAATCCGGTCCGCCGGACACCGCGAGGATCCCGCCTTGGGCAATCCACTTGTGCAGGGCGTCGAACTGACTTGCGCTCAGCCGCTCCAGGGACACCCCATGCACCACAATGGCCGCCACAGCGTCGTATCCCCGCCAGTGCACGGGTAGCAGCTCCGGGTGCGGGTAGAGCACCCGCAGGCCGTTGGCGGCGCCGTCGTTAAGGTAATCCAGATCCGCATCCCGGCTGAGCACCAGGAGCAAGCGCTCGGCGGCGAAGCGTGCGCGCAGATCGACCTCCGCTCGTGCCAGCTCCCGCCCGCTCGAGCGCACGCGGATCACCAGCGGATGGGACAACCCCTGCGGGAACACGGTGAACTGCAGGCTCTTGCGAGAATCCCGGGGGAGCTCCAGCTTGCGCCGGTGGGAGGTGACGAACAGCCGGCCGCGCAGCTCGTCACCACCGGTGACCTGAACCTCCAGCTCCCCGTTCAGGTCGCCACCGTGATTGGTCACGGTGACGCTCAGAGGGGTCCAGCGCCCGGGCTGGAAGGTGTCGGCGAACCCCACCACCGCGGCAATGTCCACGGCGTCGGCGGCCATCGCCAGCGGCAGCGCACACAGCAACACGAGCAGCAGGAGGACATCGGCCAGGCGCTGAAGCCGCGACCGCACGCCGCATGCCCGGTGTCGCCCACGGCGGCCCTGCCCGGTGACCATGTCGCCGTTTGCAACCATGCGCTATTGTAGCGAGCCAGGGACACAAGAATGACCGGCAGCAGCAACGCGCATGACAGCCATCAGTAGTCATGCGTAGAGGTTCGTGTTCCATTTAACGAGGGAGAACTGCCATGCAAATTCATGACACACTCACTGCTGATTCACATCGCACGCGACTTGTCGGATTTCACGATTTGCAGGGACGCGAATCGTTGCAAGTCACCTTGCAGGGCGATTGGTGCTATGTGGGGCATCTTCCGGGATGTCTGCCAAACCCGCTTACAGGTATAGCCGAACATAACGGGACTTCGATTCTTGACGTCTCCAACCCCGCAAACCCGAGCCTGATTGCCCATATTCCCGGCGCGCCTCAAGCGAATTGCCGCGCGGTTCAGGTTATCAACAATCCGCACGACGGCAAGCGCTACCTCGCGCGCAATCACGAAACGGCGTCTGCCCGTAGCTTTCAGATTTTCGATATCAGTGATCGGGCGCATCCTGTCAAGGTCGCCGACGTCGCGTCGACCCCGGCAGGACCGATGAATCTCGCGCACAAGGGCTGGTGGGACGAATCCAGCGGGCTTTATTTCGGCTGTGCGAATGAACCGGGATACCGCCCGGGCGGCCATCTGGTGATATGGGATTTTTCCAGCCCCGCAAAACCCAAGTACGTTACCAGCCATTGGCTACCCGGCCAGTTGCGAACGGAGCCTGCACCAAACAATAACGGCCTAAACCTGCACCATCCGGTGGTCGACATGCCCAACAAGCGTGTCTATCTGTCGTACGCCAAGGGCGGCAATGTCGCGGTGCTCGACATCAACAACATCAGCAAGCCCAAACTCATATTCGATTACACGATCGAGCCGCAGTTCAAGGGCCCGCATACCTCGATGCCTTTATTGGGCATAACGACGCCGAACTTCACGCCCGGCTTCGGCGACGTTCGTGACTTTATTATTGTTTGCAACGAAGCCAGCGACGCTAAATATCAGGGGCTGGAGGTCCGGTGCATGGTGTTCATGCTCGATGTCACCGCCTGGAACAATCCGATGATGGCTGATATCTTCCGCGTGCCCGACGGAACGTTTCTGACACACGGCGGGCGATTTGGCCCCCACCAGTTCAACGAGACGCAAGACAACAAGCTCTACCGGCCGCAGGACAACCGGAATCTGCTTTATGTCGCGTACTTCAGCGGCGGGTTGCGGGTGCTGGACATTTCTGACCCCTATAACATGAAGGAAATTGGTTACTATATTCCGAAGACGACCACAACAACTATTCCACGGCTGAAGACGGTTATACAGACGAATGACGTTGATCTCGATTACCGTGGTCTCGCGTACATTAGCGACCGCGCGGGCACGGGATTACACGTGGTTGAATACCTGGGTTGAGGGCATCGCCAAGCGCATCGCCCGGCAGGCAAAGCTCGAAGACAACCCGATGTCGCTCGCGGGGGCGCGCTCGTCCCGCCGCTCGCCAGGGTAGCTTGGTCACTCGTGCGGGCGACCCATGGCGGTGTTTGCGTTGCGATTCCAGCGAGGATTTCAGGTTCGTTCGACACGTACTGCCCGATTGCCGCCTCGCATCATGTCTGCGGTCGGCCCGTGGTACTTGTAGAAGCGGCGTTGGGTCTTCTATCCTTCCGACCGTGTTATCGTTGAATTGACCCACAAGGAGAGTGTCATGCCATTTTACGAACTCAACGAACTGGAGAAGAAGCATTCCACCGTCAATTCGAAAATCGAGTCCGGAGCCGTTCCCGGGGAATTCATGAAGTTCGGTATCGTGACCAAGCCGGAAGGTGAAGGGCCTCCGTTGCACGAACACCCGAACGAAGAGCAGTTCAGCGTCATACTTGCCGGCCAGATGCACTTCGTGCTCGGCGACGAGGACCGCGTGGTCGGCCCCGGCACCCTCATCCATATCCCCAGGAACACGCGTCATCGCTCGCGCCCGGTCAACGGACCCGCGACGTTCATCACCGTCAAGAGCCCCTGCGGCAACGGCGAACTGGACCAGGACTACAATCTGCGGGCGGAAGCGAAGGAAATCGAGAAGCTCTATCCGGGTACGAAGTAGGCACGGGGATGCGCGCAACAGGTCCCAATCCATGATTTCCCCATGTGACGTTTAGGAGAAGATCATGGCGGCGACCGTAGCTTATGACGAACTGGCGGAGACCCGAAACCGAAGCCAAGGGGTGACGAAAAATGGTGATAGAAAATAGGGATCAATGATGGTGATGGAAAAGCGCGTTGCCCGCCGCGGCACCGGTACACATCACCAGCATCTCCATCACTAGTATCTCCATCATCAGTTCCCATCACCAGTTCTGGTGCACGGCCTTTCGCCTTCTGACTTCTGCCTTCTGCCTTAGGGTAGCCTTCTGACTTCTCACTTGGGGCGCTGGCGCCCCCCTTCTGGTCGCCGTATGATCTTTGGCGGGGAAGGAAGGCTGAGAACCTATAGACTGGCTGCTGAGATGCTGGCCTATAAAGTAAAGGCCTCACCCTAGCCCTCTTCACCCATCACTCGTCACGCCTCATCAATTTAAATGTCCATCCGCATCGCCGCGATCGAAGTCGGTCACTGGCACTCGCTGTTCGACGCTGCCTACCTGAAGGCGCTCGTGAAGATGCCGGACGTGCAACTCGCGGGCATCCAGGACCCGGACCCTGCGCTGGTCGCGCAGCGCGCCGCGCAACTGGGCGGGCCGCCGGTGTTCACCGACTACCGGGAGATGCTGGCAAAGACCAGTCCGGATTTCGTCGTCGCCCTCGGCCGCCACAACGCGATGGCGGGGATCGCCCATTTTCTGCTCGACGAGGGCTACCCGTTCTTGATGGAAAAGCCGATGGGCCTCGATGCGCGGGAGGTGCGCGGCATCGCCGACAGGGCCGCGGCGAAGAAGGCGTTCGCCGCCGTGCCACTGTTCCAGCGCTATCACCCATTCGTCGCCCATGCGCGGCGCATGATCGCCGACGGCGCTTTCGGCGCTGTGTCGCATTTCCATTTCCGGTCGAATCGCGGAAGCTCGGCGCGCTACGTATCCTGGGGATCGCCGTGGATGCTCGATCCCGCGGTCGCGGGCGGTGGCTGCCTGCGCAACATCGGTTTGCACGGCATCGACTTGTTCCTTTATCTCACGGGGGAGGATGCCGACGTGGCGGGCGCTCAGTTGAGTTCGCGCGCGCTTGGCAAGGGCGTGGAGGACTACGCCGCGGTGCTCCTGCACACACCCGGCGGCGTGCTCGGAACGATCGAGGTCGGAAATACTTTTCCGGGCCAGGGCGCAGACGGGGAATGGAAGCTCGCCGGGCGCGACGCGCTGCTCGTGCAGCAGGGCGGGTCGGTGCGTTGCACGACGGTCAAGGGCGAGCAGGAGGTGGCGGAACCGCCGGGCGAACCGCTGCCGGTCGTCGCGGTGCGCGACATCCTTGCGCACTGGCAAAGCGGCCAGCCGCCGGCGACCGGACCCGAGGACTGCTATCGCGCGATGCGGGTGGTGGACAAGGCCTACTCCGTTGCACGACCGGAAAGCCGGTAATAGGTTTTGCATGCAGCGGACCAACCTTGTACTCGCGAGTCAGGCAGAACATAAAGTCCGCCGGGAAGCGTCGGCGGTTACGGCGTACCTGCTCGTGAGCCTGCGCGTTTCCACGCCGTAGAGTGCGGCGATATCCGCGTCTAATTCTGTCGGCTGGCCCCAACCGCAAGTGTCTTCAACCCCGGGTTTTCCAGAAAGGTAACCAGCTCATGCCAAGCCCCAAGAGCCAGAAATCGGGCCGGCCGCACCTGCGGCGCGACAGCCAGAAATGGGTTTTCGACTGGGTGATAAAGGAGACCGGCAAGGTCTTCCACTTCCAGCCCGACGGGCGCGGGCGCATGCCGCGCAGCGTGCGCAGCCACGACATGATCGCGAAGCACATGGGGCTCGCGGCACGCCGAATCGAGCGGCTGGCGCAGGCGGAGGCCGAGGCCGGACACCGTGAAACGGCACTGGAGCTCTACTACCAGGCAACGCTGCAGTACCACGACGCGCAGCACGTGGTGTTCGAGACCAACGACGAGAAGCGGTTCCTTCATGGCGGTTTGATGCGCTGCTACGGAAAAGTGCGCGAGCTCGCGCCGTACCGCATCGAGCACGTGGACGTCCCCTGGAACGGCACCGTAGTGTCGGGCAACCTGCACCTCACGCCCGGGGAAGGGCGCAAGCCCCTCGTCTTTTATGTGCCGGGTTGCGACCAGACCAAGGAAGCATGGCCGCATCCCTACTACAACCAGGCGTTGCAGCGCGGCATGCACGCCTTCTCGTTCGACGGCCCAGGCCAGGGCGAGAGCAACCTGCGCGGCGTGAAGCTTACCGCGGACAACTACGAGGATGCCGCGAGCGCCGCGATCAGCTACCTGCTGAAGCGCCCAGACGTGGACCCGGAAAAGGTCGGCCTGTACGCGCTCTCCTTCGGGTCGCACTGGGGTATGCGCATCGCCGCGAAGGAACACCGCATTCGCGCGGTGGCGGCGCCGTGGGCGTCGTACGTGGACAAGTACTACCTGCTCAACGAGGAGTCGCCGCGCTACAAGCAGCTGTTCGCCTATCTCACGCAGTCCTCGAGCGAAGAAGAACTGGACAGGATCGTGGCGAACATGACGATGGAGGGGCTGATGGACAAGATCGGCTGCCCCACGCTGCTGACCACCGGGGAGTACGATCCGCGCGCACCGGTTGAGGAGGTGCTGCGCCTGTTCGACCAGATGAAAGCACCCGCGGAACTGTGGCTGATGTCAGACCAGCATCACAACGGCTCGGTCACGGGCGCGGCGCGCAGCTCGGTGTGGGAAGCGGACATCCACGCGTTCGTCTGCGACTGGCTGCGCGAGCGCTTCAACGGCGTGCCGGTGAAGCACCCGGGAAAGGTGATCTACCTCGAGCCTTCGGGCGCCGGCCCCAATGCGGCCACCGTCAATCTCAAGCGCCGCTGGTTCGACTGATCGCCACGCGCTCGCATCGCTGCGGCGATTGCTACTCGCGGATCGCGGGTCGTGAATCGACCCTTCGTTCAGACCTTCGGCGATCTGGTCGCATTCAACTCGCACATCCCTATCCGAGTAGACGAGGACATTTCTGCCCTCGCCCCTCACAGTGCCGGGCGAGCGCAATTCACGCACCCGGTTCTTCGCCGTACCGTTTCACTCACGAGCCGGTATAGCGATGTACAAGACGCGGCCGAGGTAGAGGTAGGCGCTCGAGGACCCGCTGAAACGCCGCCCAATCCACTGGGCTATTGTTCGACCTGCGCGGCAACCACTTGCGCCAGCTTCGCCTCACCGGCTCATACAGGTTCGCGAGGCGCTCGAAGTTGCCGGTTACGCCAAAGTAGGCATTGCCCATCAGATAAGGTCTGCACTACTCGGCATGGACACACACCCCGCTTCGGCGGGGTAGGAGAATGAAACGCGCAGCCGCGGACTCTAAGCCCAGTTTCTGCGCTCGATGAAGGTCTGCGGCTCGAGCGGCCGCCCCTCCGGGTAGACCAGGCTCTCGCGGCGCGCCGACCATAGCAGCAGCGGGCCGACCGCGCGGTCGATGACGCGCGAGAGGACGCCGAATTCGCTTTCCATCTGTATTCGCAGCTCCGCGATCCGCTCGCTGACGCCGCGATTGGAGTCTCGCAGGTATCGCTCCATGGCCCACAACGCGGCGCCATAGCCCCGCTTGAGGTTGTTGGCTTCAGCGGTCACGCGCGCGCGCACGCGCGCGTTGCTGTCCTGCCCGTAACGTGTCCAGCCCTCGTACATGGTTCGCATCATTCGGTAGAGGCTGGGGCCGTTGACTTCGTAGTCGCGTTGAAAGGCGAGGTCGAGCCAGGACTTGGAATCGTCGCGCGCGATGTGCTCGTGCTCGAAATTGAACTTGAGCTGGCCGTGGATATCTGCGAGGTCGATTCCGTTCAACATCCGGCCCTCGTTTTCCATCTGAGCGTGCAGCGGCGTGCCGGGGATTGGCGTGTACAGCATGAACTGGTGGCAGTCGGCGTCGTGGGCCACGGCGTGCCCGATCTCCTCGCGCATGTTGTCGGGTTTGTGATGCTCCATCCCGATGATCGTCGAGCCCTGGACGCGGATGCCGTGCGCCTGCAGCTCGCGGGTGAGCGTGACCGTGTCGGTATGCCTGAGCTTCCTGTAGCCGGCCTGCTCCGACTCGAAGCCCATCCACACCCACGTTACGCCCAGCTCGACGAGCTGCCGCATGTCGTACTTGCGCAACGCGTTCGCCGACGAGAAGACGTACATCGACCACGCCTTGCCGTGCTTGCTCATCTCGGCGAGCAGCTCGAGCGCGCGTCTCTTGTACAGCAGGAAGTTCTCGTCCATCATGAAGAACGTGCGCACCTTCAACTGCTTTTCGGCTTTGCACATGACGTCGAACAATTGCTTTCCGGTCTCGTAGAAGTTGACGAACCGGCCCTTGCCGCCGAAGAACGCCGAGGTCGTGCAGAAATTGCAGCCCATGGGGCAGCCGACCGACGGGATGATCGTCGCGGCCGGATCGCCGCCGCCCCTTGGCGCCTTGAGGCCCATCAACCGGAAGCCGAATGACGATGCGATGACCGGGTGCTCGATCGGCTGATCGACGGGTTCGCCGAGGAACTCGCGGAACCAGCGGATGCCCTCGCCTTTGACAATGTGATCGGCTCCGAGGATCCGCTCTATAGCGGGAATGGCGGCGACGTGGCCACCAACGACGACAATCGATTTCGGGGAGTGCTCCCGCACAAGCCGGCACATCTCGCGCACTTTGCCGACATTCACGATGATCCCGGAAATGCCGACGATGTCGTAGTGATTGGTCTTCAGCTCTTTGACGAAGCGTTCGCGCGTGGGAAAGTCGAGCAGCGTCGAGGGAACGGAGATGTTCTCCTGGATCATCATGATGCCCCACGAGCGGTGGTGCATGCGCAGCGAGAACGGTCCCTGCGCCCGCGTGACCTGGTTGTGATAAAGCTCGAGCGGGTTGATCGCGCGACTGCCGTATTCGTCGTCTTGCGCGAAGGGCTTGAAGACAGATGTCAGGAGAACGCGAGCTCGAGTTCCCTTGGGGTGCTGAATCGGATGCTCCTCGTCTGACCGTTTTGTTCGCCGCGCGGCATCACGTCAATCATAAGGGCCGCACAGCGCAAAAGTGTGCGCTGCCACGACCACGGTGTCAAACGGGAGGACGGTGGTTCTGGTTGGACTCGATCTAATAGCTGGTCCGCACGATCGAGTCCGCCGGCACGGCCTTGTGGCGCCGCATCGAGCCGCACTCGCGCCGGTTTCTTCCCGCGGACTCGGCGCCGCGGGCATTCGGTCTCGGGATGGTCTGGGGCTGGCTGCCGTGCGGCATGGTCTACGCCGCCCTGATCGCGGCGCTTGCGACCGCAGATCTTTGGCACGGTGCGCTGCTCATGCTCGCATTCGGGCTGGGTACGCTTCCCAACCTGCTCACCATCGGCGCATCATTCGGCTATGTCGCGAGGGTGGCGCGCTCGCGCGCGGTGCGCATGGTGTTCGCCGTTCTGATCGTCGGCGTCGGTGTCTTCGGAATGGTCAAGGCGACGCAGCCTGTCGCCCATGCTTTCGAGGAGGTGTGCCACGGCGCTCCCGAAGCGCTTGCTCGTCCGGCTTCCGATAGGGCGAGCTGACGCGCGCCAGGTTCAACCTGTCTCCAGGTCGAGAGCGCCGGCTCGTCAACAGCGAACCTGCTGGCGGCAAAACTGGCTTAGCGCAACCACGGCTGTTTGATTCGCGACGCGCTGGTTTGCCTTTGCGGTACCGTAGTCGATCACGAGCTTGAACTGGTATTTTTCGAAAAAAGCGTTGAACATCTCGCCGCCCAGCGTGCCGATCGCATAGAGCGCGTCAGTCGCAGCATCGTGCTCGAGGAGGATCGCCGATAGCGGCTGCGGGGCAGGGCCACCGAGGACGCGACCGCCCGACGCCGGATCGTATTCGCTGTGCTCGGAGCAGCAATGGATGGTATTCGGTTTCATCGTGGCCGAAGCCGTGGATTGCTCGCGGTAGCTGATGAAGCTGATCTGCGGCGTGGGGTAAGTCATTTTGTGCGCGCAGATGGCGGAGTAGCCCACGATGGAGCGCTTCGGCCCGACGCCCCCCGTCCACTGGTATGCCGCGCCGCTTTCAGTCCTGAGGTCCACCTTCGAGCGCGTCGGGTTGCCCAGATTGAGGAGGAAGCAGGGCGTGCTCTCGAACGGGTAGTGGAAGAGGTAGTTCTTGCCCACGGCGAGCCGCGCCGCCTTGATTGGCGCGCCGTGCGAATCGACGAGCTGCGCGCGCGAGTAAAAGCGTGGTTTCAGGTCCGTTGCAGCCAGGGCCTCATGCGCGCTTAGCGCGCAGCTGGCGGCGCACGCCTTGATGAAGTCACGTCGCTGCATATATCCAATTCTCTGTACAACTCAGGGCGAATGTCAACTTTCCTGGTTGCGTGCTGATCCATGAGTCGTGAACGGGGCAATCGAGAATTGGATTACGAACCATGTTCTTCCCGGTCGCCGTCAGGCGACCGTTATTGCGTCGTTCCGGCGCAATCCGAGTTCGGAGGCAAACAACACCTCCATCTCCCGGCGCACGAGTACAGCCTCCGATTCCGGCACTGCCACATCGTGCCAGGTGACGAGATCTCCCTTCGAAATCCGGCGCGTGACCCGGATTCCGTGGGCAAGGCCGATTGGCAATCCGCTGCAAGCGAGCGAGTCCTGCGCGGTCATAAGGCGACCCCAAACGGTGTAGCCGCCTTCGCCATCGAGCGTCTCGCCGGCCTTGAGGTCGCGTTTCGCGACGGCAACTGCGTCGCCCCGGAAATCGTCCGGTGCGCCCGTCGACTCGCCCCGGAGGCCGATGCTCGCGACAGAGATGCCGAGCTCGAGCCCGATCAGGTGATAGGGCTTGTACATCGCGGCATAGTTGCCGCTGTCATCCGTCAGGAGGCCGTATTCCGCGAAGCAGTGGCGCACGTAGTCCGCATCTGCGGCGAACGTCACATACACGCCCCATCTCAGATCGCGCGCCACGGGCTGGCCGTCGCGCTCGAGGCTCGACACCACTTCGACCTGGCCGCGGTGATGGAGCTGGCCTCCTTCAGCCGCAGGCCGCAGCACGCGCGGTAGATCGTCCACTCCGCACGGCGGGAAGGCGAGACCCTGTGGAGCAGGCGCAAGGCCGGTCGCGTTGGCGACCGCCGCCATCTCGATCGCGGACTTGGTGCCGTCCAGAAAGGAGTTGAACATCTGAGGGTTGAAATCGCCTGCCGCCACCTGCTCTGATGTGAACCCGTAGTGGCTCCAGACTGTCTCCGGCGTGGAGTCGTGATACGCTGGGAGATACTTCGTGCCCTTTCCGGCGGCGACCACCTCGAAACCGGCCGCGCGCGCCCAGTCTGCCATCTCGCAGATGAGCGCAGGCTGATCACCGTACGCGAGCGAGTAGGTGATTCCAGCTTCACGCGCCCGGCGCGCGAGCAGCGGTCCTGCAAGCGCATCGGCCTCGACATTGACCATCACGATGTGCTTGCCGTGCTGACAGCAGGCGAGCGCATGGCGAATGCCGGCAGCCGGATTGCCGGTTGCCTCGACGACGATCTCTAATGCACCGGCGGCGATGACCGCCGGTGCATCATCTGTGACAAATGTTGTGCCGCTCCTTTCGGCTTCGGCCAACGAAGCCGCAGCGAACCGCTCCGCGTTCCAACCGACCCGGGCGAGACTTTCGCGAGCCCTCCGGGGCGAGAGGTCGGCAACCGCCACGACGTGAATCCCCGGCGTGCGCCGGACCTGCGCGAGAAACATCGAGCCGAACTTGCCCGCTCCGATCAGGAGGATGCGTAGCGGTTTGCCATCGGCGGCGCGTTGCTTCAGGAGCCCGTAGAGATTCATGGTGGCGCCGTACTCTAAGCCGCCGATTAACGTTCGTAAATCGTGAAACGTGAATCGTGAATCGGAACGTCAAAAACCTAGTACTAACCGCAGATAAACGCAGATAAACACAGATACATCGATAAAAAAATCAAGAACCGTTTCGCCTTCTGCCATAAGTTTGGTCCGCCGCCGATAGACGCCGATAGACGCCGATCGACGCCGATAGAAACGACCTGCATTCACTTGTACAGGTTTCGGTCTGCGTTTATCTGCGGCTAATATTTGATTTTATACGAGCTCACCGGCCGTAGCGGGCGTAGACCGTATACCGGCCGTCGGGAAGAACGAGGAACACGTCGTACGGCTCGGGGCGCGAGCTCTCCATCCCTGGCGAGCCGCCCGGCATGCCCGCCACGGCCAGTCCCCGCGCTTTCGGCCGCTCGGCGAGAAGTCTCCTGATCTCTCGCACGGGCACGTGACCTTCGATTGCATAACCCTCGATCACAGCCGTGTGGCAGCCACCGAGCACATCAGGTATGCCGTATTTCGCTCTATACGACGTGGGTTTATTTACGTTTTCAGGCTTCACACGGAAGCCGTTCGCCCGCAGATGTTCAATCCACGAGCCGCAGCACCCTCAGGTCGGGCTCTTATAGACGGTGACTGCGGTCGTGTCCGCAGTTTCGGCCGCGCACGCTGCCTGTACCAGCGCCGCACCCACAATGGCTGCTCTCAGAAACGCTCTCATTAATTGACTCCTTTGCTTCAAACAAAACATCAGACAGCTCTCAATCTAGACCAACCTAGCAGGCCAGAACTCGCCGGGTACTGACCTATGTCAAAACGAACTGTCCTAGCTTTGTTGCGCGGGCGCACCGCACGATGAACAGTAGCGGTTGTCCCGGGCGAGCGCGCTGCCACATTGGGAGCAGAAACCCGCAATCGCCGGTCGAACCCCAGATGCGGCCCTGCGCCGGCGCCACACCCACCACAACGCTGCCAGACCCAGGCCCACCGTCAAAGCTACCACGATGGTGACAAACACGGTCCAGGCCGGGTTGCTCTCGAACAATCCCGCGGGCCCGGGGGATTTTGCCGCAGGAGTATTCAGCTTGAGTATTTCCACGGAGGTTCTCGAATCCGGCTTCGCATAGCGGATCGCGACGGGCAGCTGTTTTCCCGCTTCGTAGGCGCCGAGGTCCAGCGTCCGGTAAAACAGCCCGTCCGGGCCGGCGGTCCCGGGGCCAAGATCCGGCAGGACGGAGACATCGCTCGCCGTCGCAGGCTCCTGAAACCTGACACTCAACCGGTCCACCGCAAGATCGCCTGGCCAAACGTAGGTGTAGGTGCGCAGGGACGATCCCGTCGCGAGCGCGTCGTAGTACTCGATGTGAAAGAACCGCTGCGGGGCGGTGAATCGCAGCGTGCTGTCATTCCCGGTACTCGTCACCTCGTGCTGCAAGTTGAAGAGCTCGGATCCAGCGGCGCTGGCGAATGCGACCGCCGACGGGCCGCCGGAGGCTGCGGGTAGGCGCAGCGATACCACGGCAGGGAGCAGCGTGTCAGGGGACAACTGGGCCTTGAGAATGATAAGCGCGGCCTGACGGTCGTATTCCGGCCAGATATCGATACGCAGGCTCGCAAGACGCGGGGTCACCTGAGCCGCGTTGCCGGTTGGCGGGGCGGCGGCGAACGCCGGCAAGACCAGGATCGTAAGGACGACCATCCATAATCCGCAGACGAAGGTTGCCGTAGTGCTGGCTGGCTTGCTCACCCGCTGTGCCGTGTATGTCATGTTCACCTGCCCGGGCGCTGCTGCAACCATCGTTTCGCACGACATAACCGCATTTTCCATAATAAGTTCTTCCAAAAACGGAGACACTCAACTGCCCCGATAAAGGCGATGACGCGCCGGTCCGTCATTCGTCACAGCAGTTGACCAGTCTCTTCACGATATCGTCAAGCGTCCACGGCTTTTCCTCGGCCGCTACTTGCCGGAATCCGGAGGCATCGATCAGCTTGAGCCGCAAAGCCCAAAACAGCGAATAGGCCTTGTAAGCATGCCCGAAAATCTCCTTTGCTTCGTTCTTGTTCCCCTCCGATTGTCGCTTGGTGCCCACCTCCATGAGCCGCATCGTTGTCGCCAGCAAATGCTTCGTGATGCACCAGGTCTCCCCTTCATGCTTGTCGATCAATTTCTCCAGTAGCGCTTTTCGGGTCGAGCGCACCTCGTTCATGAAATCAAAGTATTCGGCGTTCTCCGTTTTCATGCCGGTGAAGAAGAAATGCTCCTCGAGGCTGATGAGGTTCATAACGGCGATGCTCAAGTCCTCCTCGGCGGAAAGATCAATATTTCCTGACTTCTTCAGTGTCTCGATTTTTCGGCGTAATGCATCAAAGCTGGGTGGCTGTGTGGTCATGGCAGTCATCAGATAGTGAAGATAATGAAACCGAGGGTCACCATGGCGAGCCCCCCTCCAAGCCGCATGGTGTGCGCTTTCCGCTTCTTCCAGTCCTGCAGCCTCTCCACTAGCGCCTTGTCGCCTGCAATGAAAAGGATGATCACGAGAGGGAGAATGAAGAGCAGGTTATAGAGGAAAAGATACCCGAGGCCGACAGTACGGGTGGTCTGATCGTGAAGCAGTCCCAGCACCATCAAGTACGGCCCGCCCGTACAAGGGAACTCGCAGACCCCCACCAATCCGCCCAGAACGAATGCGGACGGCAGCGATCCTTTTTCCATCAGCTCCGCCATTCTGTGGTGCGCCCCGTGCGGAATTCTCAGCTTGATGGGAAATGCGGGGACGAAATGGTTGGTGATGTTGATGAGTCCGAGGGCCACCAGAAGCGTGGCGCCGACCTTTGCCATGAAATGCGGCGTATCGAAGATGTGCAGCGTCTGCAGGATTCCCAGACCGATGAGCGTATAGACCAGAAAAATGCCGAGAATGTACGCAATGCCGATCTCGAGCACGCTCGACCGGAACTTGCCGATACTGAAGAGGAAGGCAATGGTGAGAATCAGGATCGAAAAAGCGCAGGGGTTGATGCTGTCTATCAGCGCCGAGACGACGATGAGCGGCAGGAGCCATGAGCCTTGATTCGACCAGTTCCACAGGGTGGCCGTCCCGATGTTGCCCGCCTTGAAGAAAAACACGGACGCGACGAGCAGGGTGCCGATTCCAATCAGCCATGAGAGTTTTTTGTTCATGATTGCCTACGGCGTCACCATGGCGTTAAACCGAAGTTCGAGGGCGAGCCCCGCGTCGTTTAGGACCGTCACGGTGCGAGCAGTCGGACCAACCCCTGCCGGGCCATGCGCTGCAGGGTCGAACACCACGTCTACTTGCGCCAACTCTTCCGGTGCGAGGAGTTCACTAACGCTCGCGAGCCACCCGTGCCCCGGCATTCCGAACGGGCCTTTTTTTGCCGAAGGCGTTATCAACGTGGCGGTAGTGCACATGCAGGAGGTGAATATCTTGGTGATGGTGAGCGGGGTCGCGCCGCTGTTCCGGATCGAGTAGCGGTGAGAGACCTTGCCCTTCGCCATCGAGATGCGTCCAAAATCGAAAGATGGCGCGTCCGAGGTGAGCACTCTTGCGCCGGAAAACTGCGCAACGGCCGGCCGCGCCTCGTCGTACGGCACCCATCCCCCCGAAGGCTTTTTCTGGGGCACGAAGATCCCTAAGGCGATAACAACGACCGTTCCGGCCACCAGCGCGTACAGGATGTTTCTCCTGTTGTTCGGTCTCGACATGGGATCTTCCGGTTTGTGAGTCATCGGTTTCGACATATGCATGTCCGTTCTTCCGGCCTTATGCTTCTTTGACATGTGCGTATCCTTTCTTCAAGACAAGTTCAGAACCTTGGCGCTATTAGAAGTAGTGATGCTTCGCTCGCCGCGTTCATCCGATGCTCGCAAATCCGGGGAAGGTATTGAGCAGCCACCACGCGAACACCGAGAGTTGACCGGTAACCATGGCCAAGCCCATGATCATCATGATGATGCCCGCTACGACCTGAAGCGGCCGTCCGATGCGGCGCATCGTCTTGAGCCGTTTCAGCAATGCGCCCGTGAATACCGCGGTCGCGAGAAAGGGAATTCCCAAACCGAGCGAATAGGCGGTCAACAGCGCGATGCCGCTGGAAACTGTCGCCGATGCCGCGCTTACCGTGAGGATTGCGCCTAACACCGGCCCGATGCACGGGGTCCACCCGAACCCGAATGCCAGCCCGAGCAGATAAGCCGCAAGTGGGCGGGTGCCGCGGATTGCTCCATGAAAACGCACATCGCGTTCCAGCCAGGGTAGCTTCAATACCCCGGTCATGAATAAACCGAACGTCATCACGATGATGCCGCCCGCGATATTCGTCTCATACTGGTAACGGATAAGGAGCTGGCCGAGTACCGTGGCGCTGGCGCCGAGAATTATGAATACGGTTGAAAACCCCAGCACGAAGCACAGACTCAACGCCAGCGCCGACAGTCTTTGTGCGGTGCGTTCCTCGTGGTGTGAATGCGGCAACGCATGGCCGGCTACGTAGGAAACATAGCCAGGAACCAGGGGCAGCACGCAGGGCGACAGGAAAGACACTGTCCCGGCCGCGATAGCGGTCGCTAGGCCGAGAGCGGAGATATCACTCATCACATGTCGCCCCGGGTCATTTGCGCAACTCGGAGATGAGGGGAATGATCTTTTCCTGCAGCGCCCGCGGCGTTAGCGCTCCGATATGCTTATAGGCGATGCGGCCCTGGCGGTCGATCACGAAAGTTTCGGGTACTCCGTAGACGCCCCATTCGATCCCGACCCGACCGTTAATGTCGGCACCCGTCCGCGTATAGGGGTCGCCCAGCTCGTCCAGCCATTTCGAAGCGTCATCCGGCTTGTCCTTGTAGTTAAGACCGTGGATCGGCACGATGCCGCTTCTCTGCAGTTCCATGAACAGCGGATGCTCTTCGCGACAGGCCGTGCACCAGGATGCAAACACGTTGACCAGCGACACCTCGCCCTGAAGAGAGGCGCTGGAGAGGCCCAATTCACGGCCCTTGACCGCAGGCAAGTCGAAAACCGGCACCGGTTTGCCGATCAGCGGCGACGGTATGTCCCGCGGGTTCAACGTGAGCCCGATCCCGAACATCACGGCCATTCCCAGAAACACCAGGAGGGGCGTGAAAACCGCCATGCGCGGGGCGTGCTCCTTCTCGCGCATGCGGTCGACATAGACCTGATCAGTCATTTCAGACATCCTTGTCGCGACGTAGTGAGAACATCATCGGAAGCTCGGTGTGGTCCCTTAAGCGATTCACGATCAGTGACGCGCTCGGCTCGCCAACCCTGGCGACCGGTACGCGCCGCCGCCCAGGGCACTCGAAACGAACGGAAGATCGGGAACGAAAGCGTCGTGCGTCCAACGACGCAAGACTCACACGGAGAGCCGGACTAACGGCTCCGTATGACGACGCGGGGGATCAAATACGAAGGTTGCCGAAGAGTATGAACAACTTGGGTCCGGCGACCTTCGGGGCCCATGCGATGCGGGCACGGGTCGGTTCGGTCCTGACCGACAGACACGGACCAGAAAAGGCCGGTATGGGAATGATGTTTAAATCATTGGCCGCGAGTTCCTGCGTCGGATCGCGATAGCTTTGGACGCACTGCGTAAGACAGAGAGCATCACCATTAGCCACATGCTCCGGGTGTCCCATGGCAGTGGGATGAGACTGAGCTGCCGCCATGGCAACCATGTTGCCCAGGCCCGCAATGCATGCGGAGACACTCGCCCCGGCGTTGTTTGCAATGAACATCGCCGCGACGAATGTGATCAGGTAACGAAATCGCTTCTTTCTCATACCCGTTGCCGCACAACACCCGGACCGCGTCCGGGCGCGCATGGCAATTGTCAAAATATCAATGCCATGCTAATCCTACCCGTGTAGCGAGCCTTGATCTATGTCAAATCTCCCGTTGCAAGACGCAAAACGTGGGACTATGTCACGCTGAAGGGTTGGTTGAGTGGGTCTCTAACGGACCGGTCGGAAGCCCTGAACGTCTCAAGTCGGCCAATAGCGGTCATTGGCCAGACGATCGTGAGGCTTTTCTTGATCCATCATGCCTCCTTGCGCAGGACACGATTTTTTGTGCAGCGTCCCACGTTAATGCCGTGATCCGCTTGATGAGTGACGACCCCACGCGCACAATGCCGATTTACAAATCGCCTTTTAGGTTAACTACTTCATGTGGCGACGACAAAGATAGACGTGACTCATGTATTACATAGTGGAAACGGACAAATCATTCGATCAAGCGTCGGCAGCTCTTGAACTGGCGGTTAAACGTAATAGCTTTGGGATACTGCATGTTGTCAAAGAGGTTGAGGAACAAACCGTACGAATGGTCGACGAAGCGAAAATTTGTATTTTTGGATGAAAGCGGGTCGGTGCACTCGAGCCATGCTGCGTTCCACGAGAGTTACGAGCAAGCCCTGGGCTTAAAGAGCAGAGCACCGGTTCCGCCGCCTGAACCGCAGATCCCGTGAACGGCGTGACAAAGTACGGAAAGTTGTTGCGGGTTGCCTGCCCCGCTTCCCTGATAGCAAGCCGGGTATTAGCGGCCCGGGTGGAAAATCGCTCGCAGCTCCGGCGCGATGGACGCGGGATCGCTTGTGCGCTGGATCAGAGACTAGACTTGAAGAGACGCAAATGAGACGCGTCACGGCATTATTGTTAGCGATGCTACCGCTTCTGCTTACCACATGCGGTCGGGAAGCTCCGCCGGCTAAGATGCCGCCCCCACCCGAGCTCAAGACTGGGGCCGTCGAAGTGCGCGAGGTCGATCTTTCCTATTCCGCGGATGCCGTGGTCGAGGCGGTGCGCCAATCCACCGTCGCGGCACAGATTGCGGGGCGCATAGTCGATATCCGGTTTGACGTGGGCGATTATGTGAAGCAGGGCGAAGTGCTCGTGCGCATCGACGAGCGCGCCGCCTCGCAGGCGTTGGCCGCCAGCGAGGCGCAGGTGCGGGAAGCGCGCGCGACATTCCGCAACGCGCGGGCAGACTATGAGCGCTCGCGTCAGCTCTTCGCCCAGAAGTTCATCAGCCAGGCCGCCCTCGATAAGGCCGAGGCAGCCTACAAGACCGCGCAGGCGCGCCTCGCGGCTCTGCTCGCCGGTGCCGGCCAGGCGGCAACCGAGCGCAGTTTCGCGACCATCGTCGCCCCCTACAGCGGTGTCGTGTCGGCGCGCCACGTGGAGTTGGGCGAGATGGCAAACCCGGGCAAACCGCTCATGACGGGCTTCGATCCGTCGACGCTACGCGTCGTCGCAACCGTACCGCAGGCACAGGTGTCAGCAATCCAGACGAGCGGCAGGGCCCGCGTCGAGATCCCCTCGCTGAACATGTGGGTCGATGCGACGCGGCTGACGGTCGTGCCTTCAGCTGATCCCCGCACGCACACGACCCGCATCCGGCTGGAGCTGCCGGCGGACGGGCACGGCGTTTATCCGGGTGTATTCGCCCGCGCGCATTTCCTCGTGGGAAGAGCACCGCGGCTGTTGGCGCCGCGCGAAGCGGTGATCTACCGGAGCGAGGTGACCGGCGTTTATGTCGTGGACGACAGCGGCCACCCGCGGCTGCGCCAGATCCGGCTGGGCACCGCTGCCGATGAGCACTCTGTCGAGGTGCTCTCGGGGCTGCGGCCGGGCGAGCGCGTTGCGCTCGAGCCAATCAAAGCGGGCATGTCCGCTGGGACCGCCGTGGCGCGGTAAGGCGCCCGCCACCGCCGCCGCTCATGGGCGTATCCGGACGCATCGCCGGGTTTTTCCAGGACTCGCAGCTCACACCGCTGCTCGCCCTCATCGCCTTCCTCCTCGGCCTGTTTGCGATCGCGGTCACACCCCGCGAGGAAGAGCCGCAAATCAACGTGACGATGGCGAACGTGTTAATCCCGTTTCCCGGGGCCTCCGCGCGCGACGTGGAGGCGCTGATCGCCACCCCTGCCGAGCAGGTCGTCTCCCAGATCAGCGGCGTGGAGCACGTCTTCTCGGTATCGCGCCCCGGCATGGCTGTGCTCACCGTGCAATACGAGGTGGGCGTGCCGCGCATCGACGCGCTGGTGCGGCTCTATGACACCATCAACTCCAACCGCGACTGGGTCTCGCCCGAGCTCGGCATCCTCGAGCCGATCATCAAGCCCAAAGGGATCGACGACGTGCCGGTCGTGACACTCACGCTCTGGAGCGCGGATCCACGCCAGGGTGCTTTCGAGCTCGAGCGGGTAGCGCACGCCGCCGAAATAGAGCTGAAGCGGGTCCCCGGCACGCGCGAAGTCCAGACGCTGGGCGGGCCGGGGCGCATGGTGCGCGTCCTGCTCGATGCGGATCGCTTGAACGCGCATGGCGTCTCGGCAATTGACGTGAGAAATGCGCTGCAGCTCGCCAATGTCAGTCTGCCCACGGGCAAGCTCGTTCGCGGGAACCGCGAGGTGGTCGTGGAGACCGGGAACTATCTTGAATCAGCCGAGGACGTGAGAAGCCTTGTGATCGGCACCTTCGAGCAGCGCCCCGTCTTCGTGTCGGATGTCGCCGAAGTCGTCGACGGTCCCGATCAGCCTGCCCGATATGTCTGGAGCGGCATGGGCCCTGGGGGCTGGCGCGAAGGCACCGCGGCGGTTGGGGAGCAGCCCGCCGTAACCCTGCAGGTCACCAAGAAAGCGGGCGAGAATGCCGTCGAAGTTGCCACAGATGTGCTGAAGCGCGTGGAGGAGCTGCGCGGCACGATCATCCCGCACGACGTTCACCTGACTGTCACGCGCAACTATGGCGCGACTGCCGACGAAAAGGCGCGGCAGCTGATTCAGAAACTCATCTTTGCGACGTTTTCGGTGGTCGTGCTGGTGTTCATCGCACTCGGCCGCCGGGAGGCGCTGATCGTCGGCGCGGCGGTCCTGCTGACGCTGGCCGCGACGTTGTTCGCCTCATGGGCATGGGGATTCACGCTTAACCGGGTGTCGCTATTCGCGTTGATCTTCTCAATCGGCATATTGGTCGATGACGCAATCGTCGTCGTGGAAAATATCCACCGCCGGATGAGTCGCGAGCGCCGTCCCTTGCGAGAGGTGATCCCCGCCGCCGTGGACGAAGTGGGCGGACCCACGATTCTGGCCACGCTGACCGTAATCGCCGCGCTGCTCCCGATGGCTTTCGTCACCGGACTCATGGGGCCGTACATGAGCCCGATCCCGATCAATGCGAGCATGGGCATGCTGATCTCGCTTGCGATCGCCTTCACCGTGACCCCCTGGCTCGCGTTGAAGCTGTTGGGCAAGGCAGCCCCGCAGACGGCTGCTGGCGGGCGGCTCGAGGCGTTGTTTCAACGGCTACTGGGCCCATTCGTCGCCCATGCGCGCGCCGCCGCCAACCGGCGCGCGCTGCTCTATACCGTGCTCGCCCTCATTCTCGCCTCGATTTCGCTCGCGGGCGTGAAGCTTGTCGTGTTGAAGATGCTTCCTTTCGACAACAAGTCCGAGTTCCAGGTCGTGGTCGACATGCCGGCAGGCACTCCGGTCGAGATAACCGCCGCGGCGCTGCACGACATGGGCGCCTATCTCGGCACCGTCCCCGAGGTCACCGACTATCAGGCCTACGCAGGCCTCGCTTCGCCCATCAATTTCAACGGGCTCGTGCGGCAGTATTACCTGCGCAATGCCTCCGAGGTCGGCGACATCCAGGTCAACCTCGTCGCCAAGGCCAAGCGCAGCCGCAAGAGCCACGAGATCGCGCAGGCGGTACGCCCCCGGCTCGAGGAAATTGCGCGCCGCTGGGAAGCCGAGGTCAAGGTGGTCGAGGTGCCCCCCGGCCCGCCGGTGCTCTCACCCATCGTGGCTGAAGTCTACGGGCCCGATGAAGCGGGCCGCATTCGCGTCGCCAAGCGCGTGCGCGAGGTCTTCGAGACCACGCCCGGCATCGTCGGCATCGACGACTCCGTCGCGGATCCCGCGCCGCGCATGCTGCTAAAAGTGGACCAGAGCAAGGCCGCACTGCTTGGCGTGTCGCGACGCGACGTGGTCGAAACGATGCGCATGGGGCTATCGGGCGCAAATGTTACGCCGATCCACGACGGGCAATCCAAGTACGAGGTTCCCGTGCGCATCTTATTGCCCCCGGAGCGCCAAGGTGCCCTCGAAGGATTCCTCAAGCTCACGATCCGCACGTCCGGCGGCGATCTCGTCCCGCTGTCCGAAGTCGTGAGGGTGTCGAAAAACGAGCGGGATCGTCCGATTTATCACAAGGACCTGTTGCCGGTGGTCTACGTGGTTGGCGACCAAGCCGGGCGGGTAGACAGCCCGCTCTACGGAATGTTTGCGGCGCGCGCACGGCTCGCGGGCACGCCGCTCGATGAAGGCGGCGTGCTCGGCGAGTACTTCATACGGCAGCCCTCCGACCCGTACCGCGAGTACGCGATCAAGTGGAACGGCGAATGGCAAGTGACCTACGAGACCTTCCGCGACATGGGCCTCGCCTACGCTGTGGGACTGATTCTCATCTACATCCTGGTCGTCGCCCAATTTCGCTCATATCTCACCCCGCTCATCATCATGGCCCCGATTCCGCTCACGGTAATCGGCGTCATGCCGGGGCACGCGCTGCTCGGCGCCAATTTCACGGCCACATCCATGATTGGCATGATTGCGCTCGCCGGCATCATCGTGCGCAACTCGATCCTGCTGGTCGACTTCATGAACCTCAAAGTGGCTGAAGGAGTCGATTTCCGGGACGCCATCATGCAATCAGCGGCCGCGCGCGCGAAGCCGATTGCGCTCACCGCCGCGGCCGCGATGCTGGGGGCGCTCTTCATCCTGGACGATCCAATTTTCAACGGGCTCGCGATTTCTCTAATATTCGGGATCCTGGTCTCGACCTTGCTGACGCTGGTCGTAATCCCCGTCTTGTACTACGCCGTCTATCGCCGGAAGTTTCAGCCGGCTTGAAGCTGCGCCGGTTGTCGGGGCCGACGCGCGCGGCTGATTTTTTGACGTTAAGGGTCCACTTTGGGCCGAAACCGGACATTCACCTAATCAAAAATCGGCTCAGAATATGGCAAACGGGTAGGGCATTGCCTGCCCGAGAGTGCGTCAGCCAATGTGAAGTTGGCAGACTTTGACGATTGCCGCGTGCCTGCGGCGGCCGATCGGACAAGGTCTTACAAAGTTCCGTGCCTCAGGCAGGCGGCCGGTACCAGCGCGCCGGGCGCTTCTCGGCGAACGACGCGAGCCCTTCTGCCGCCTCCACCGATTGCCGCTTGGCGGCGTGCTGCGCGACCAGGCGCGTAAAAGTCTCGTCGCTCATCCTGCCCCACGCGTACTCGAGCGCGACGGCCTTGGTCTGCGCGTTCGCGACGGGGGCGTTCTGCAGCAGCTGGTCGACTGCGCGCTCGCCCGCGGCTTCGAGCTCGGCGAGCGGCACGACTTCGTGCGCCAGGCCGATGCGGCGCGCCTCGTGCGCGTCGAAGCGCTCCCCGGTCTGCGCGTAGCGCCTGACCTGCCGCACGCCGATCGCGTCGGCGAGCTGCGGCAGGATGATGCCGCCCATCAGGCCCCAGCGCGTCTCCGCGATCGAGAACACGGCGTCTTCCGCCGCGATCACGACGTCGCACGCGGCGACGATCCCGGTTCCGCCGCCGAAGCAGCCCCCCTGCACGAGCGCGACGGTCGGCACCGGAAGCTCGTTCAGGCGCCGCACTACGGTCGCGGTGTCGCACGACGCGGCGAGGTTGTCCTCGGCCGGGCGCGCCGCCAGCGCGCGTATCCACTTGAGGTCCGCGCCCGCCTGGAAGTGCTTGCCCGCGCCGCGCAGCACGACGACGCGCAAGGAAGGTTCCTTGCCGAGAGTATCCATCGCGCCGAGCACGCCGGCGATGAACTCGCCGTTGTACGCATTGTTGACCTCGGGTCGATTGAAGGTGACGGTGGCGACGCCGCGCGCGTCGAGGCGCCAGAGGATCGGGGAGGAGGGATCGGAGGTCATGGCGAGGGTTCCTTTAGTGAGGATCGATTCGGCGTACGGCGCGCGCCGTCACGGAGCGCAGGGCAGTGGTGTAATAGTTCTGCTGATAGGCCGCGTAGCCTTCCTTGTACTGGTTCAGGAGCTTTGGATCATCGGGCAGATCCTTCGGACCGTGCGCCAGCGCGACCAGCGGGACGGCAAGCGCCAGAATCAAACCAGGATTAATGTATTTCAGCACCATCGAACGCTCCCTGCCTTCCAGTTGAACCGGGTCGAAACGAGCATAGCAAACGACAGCGTAGTTTCCGGCATTCCCCGAAAGCGACCGCCGAGATCATGCCCGCTCGCGCCGCGCCCCGATCGCCATCAGGCCATCCCTGGCGGCATAGGACAATCCAAAACACCCGCAAAGGCGCGCAATAACTCTACTTCGACCGCTGATACTCTCTGATCGTGTCCGATACTCACGACACAGGCCTTCAGTAATCGGGATTTCGCCAAGGGTTTTAATTGTTCCAATTTCCTCAAGGCCAGATCCAGATCCGCAACCTTGATTTGGTCTTTCGCCAGTAATACTAACCCGCTTGACGCCAGCGCTTCGGCCGCCGCACCAAATGCTTCTTCCATAGCGCTTTGATTTTGAGCGCCGGCATGAGCCATTACCGAGAGTAGAACTTCACACTCCTTCTTGAGTTGCCCGGGATCGGAATAGCGCGCTTTCATGGGTGCTAGTTTGAAGAACTGCCCGTCCAGATGCCTGAACAGGATCTTCTGCAATGACCACTCCAGCAGGTCAACCCTGGAGTCCATCTCGATCAACGCGATCAGATTTCCCTTGAACGATTTGTACTGATTGAGCGACAACTGCTTTAGCGCCGGAATGGCGATATCAATGACCGGCAGACGGAATTTGATATCCAGATTATCCGTCTGCGGCATCAACGTGAGTGTCAATGCGTAAACATCCGGATCGGCATAATCCTGTAATTGCTTCAACTGCATGGCGCGAACCTCTTGCCCCTTGTCGAGCGCAAGGGAATAGATGACTGCCCGGGCGCCGTGGGGTTCCCGCGCAGCCTCTTGGATGACCATCGACAACTCTGTTAGCAGTGAGTGGGCGTGATCGACTGCTTCCTGTTTCGGGTTGCCAACCTGATCTATCGCAGTCATGACATCGGCAACCGCTGCGCCGGCGGCAACGGCCGCGACCTTTTTGGCAACTGCCTGACGCGTCATGGTCTCCGATCCACCGGCCTGCTCCTCATCCTGAACCGCGTCGGGCGGGTCGGAGAAATCGAACTTGCCGTCCCAATGCGGATCAAGGCGCAGAATGCGCTTTGTCAGCGGCGGGTGCGTGGAGGACAACCACTGCATGAGACCCGAAATCCCCTGGGCGAAAAAAGCATGGCTGACTTCGGGCGCGCCGGGATTCTCCACTTTTGAACCGGACTCCAGCCCCCCGATTCTCTTCAACGCGCCCGCAATCCCGTTCGGGTTGCGCGTAAACTGAACCGCCGAGGCGTCTGCCAGGTATTCCCGTTGCCGACTCACCGAGGCTCTTATCAGGCCGCCGAAAAACGTGCCCGCAAAACCGATGGCCATCAGCCCGATGGCGAGCGCCAATATTGCGCCCGCGCCTTTGTCATTGCTGCGCCGGCGCCCCGACAATGACGTCGAATACAGCAGATAATAACCAAGAATTCCCAGAATCAGGATGCCATTCAGCGCGCCGATCAAGCGAATGTTGAGCCGCATATCGCCATTGAAAATATGGCTGAATTCATGGGCGATTACGCCTTGCAGCTGTTCTCGGCTCAAATGATCGATAGTCCCCTGGGTAACGCCGATGATTGCATCGCGCGGCGAAAATCCCGCCGCAAAGGCGTTAATGCCCTGTTCATTCGCGAGCAGATAAACCGGCGGCGCAGGCGTGCCGGAAGCGATGGCCATTTCTTCCACCACGTTTAACAGTTTGCGTTGCTTGAGGTCCTGCGTATTGCGTGGAATCAATTGCCCGCCCAGCGACTCCGCAACAACCTTGCCGCCCGCGGATAAGGCCATGATCTTGTAGGCACTGCCCGCAAGGACCACAACACTGACACCGGCACCTACAGCGGCAAATGTTTGCCAATCCATTTGCCGGACTAATGTCCCGCCATCACGCAACTGCTGACTATCGATAAAACCAAACACAATCATGACCAATAAATTGGTCATGATGATCAAGGCGATCACAGCAAGAATAAACAGGACGACAAGCAGAACCGTGTTCTTACGCACACGGTCTTGCGATTCAAAGAAATTCATCGTTTGAACGCCAGGATGAACCCCTGCGATCAGAACGAGACTTTCGGCGCGGCCTGTATGGCCGCACTGTCTTCAAATTCCAGTAACACCGCATCCTGTGCGTGGCCAAACATTGGCGCAAAGAAAACCGGTGGGAACGACTGTTTATAGATGTTATAGGCCATCACCTGGTCATTAAAGGCCTGCCGGGCGAAGGACACCTTATTTTCAGTGGTCGTCAGTTGCTCGCTTAACTGCAGCATATTCTGACTGGCCTTGAGATCCGGATAGGCTTCCATCACCATTTTCATATTCAGCAAGGCGCCGGACAGCTTACCTTCGGCGCCGATCAAGCCCTTCATCGCCGCGGCGTCGCCCGGAGCCGCCGCCGCGTTGGACAACATCTTGGATGCCTCGTTACGCGCCGCGACTACCGATTCCAGGGTTTGGCGTTCGTGCTTGATGTAACCCTTTGCGGTCTCGACAAGATTTGGAATCAGATCGTAACGTCGTTTTAACTGTACTTCTATCTGTGCGAAAGCGTTCTTATATCGATTCTTTAGTGTGACCAGGTTATTGAAAATCGCGATCACGTAAAAAACCAACAGCGCGAGGACGACTAATACGCCTATGACGATCAGTGTGGCATCCATATTATTTTGGCCTTTATCGTAGTTAAACTGTTGTCACCGAGAGGGTTAGTCGACCTTGTCGTCCGCAACATTGGAACGTTTGACAAGCCAGTAGGCGCGAAATTCCCCGCCGAACTGTTCTAGCTCCTGAAGTGCTCGCAGCGATGCAGGCCATTTGTCTTTGTCCGCGCGTAGCAAACCCGTAATCCGTCCCTTCTTGTCGCGTACCTCGTCGTTCCGGCAGGATAACCGATCGATATGGAGGATACGGTGCTTGGACGATAGACGCGCGGCGGTGATCTACCGTTTGCGCCGTGAATCGATCTTCCGCTGCGTTTCGCGGATGTCGGGCGGCCAGGACGACTTGATGTACGCGAGCACCGCCCAGATGTCTTGGTCCGAGAGCGTCTTCTCGAATCCGGGCATGTCGCTCTGGGAATTGGGCGGCGCATATTTGCCGGGAACGGGGCCGTGCTTCGTGATGCCGAACAGTATGGCGTCGGGGTGATGCCAGGTATGGCCCGAGGCGTCGTGCGGCGGCGCCGGCATGCGGCCGTTCGGCAGCTTCAGGCGCCAGTTCACCTGGCCTTCCAGCCGCGCGCCATGGCACGCCGCGCAGTATTTATCGTAGAGCGGTTTTCCTCGCGCTACCTGCTCAGCGTTATCCGGATCGGCAGGCGATTCCCCGTCTTTCAGGAGAGCCAGCACGATCGCGCCAGCAAGGAAGAGCAGGGCTGCCGACATCACCGCGATTCCGAGCTTCTGGCGAAAAGCGGGCACACGGGTGTTGCGGGGTGCGGACATCCGATGTCGTGGCTAAAGTTCGACGTGCCGCAGTCGCAATGCGTTGGTAATAACAGACACGGAGCTCAAGCTCATTGCTGCCGCCGCGATCATCGGTGAGAGCAGCAGCCCGAAGAAGGGGTAGAGCACGCCCGCAGCGATGGGGACGCCCAGTATGTTGTAGATGAAAGCAAAGAAAAGATTCTGACGGATGTTGCGCATGGTGGCGCGGCTCAATCGCCTCGCGCGCACGATGCCACGCAGATCACCTTTCACCAGCGTCACTCCGGCACTCTCCATCGCGACGTCGGTGCCAGTACCCATCGCGATCCCGACCTGAGACTGCGCGAGGGCCGGCGCGTCGTTGATGCCGTCGCCAGCCATCGCCACGAAACGGCCCTCGCCCTGGAGTTTCTTCACGACTTCGGTTTTCTGCTCGGGCAGGACTTCGGCCGTTACCCTGTCGATCCCGAGTTTCTTTGCAACCGCTTCCGCCGTGATGCGGTTGTCGCCGGTCAACATGACCACCTGCAGGCCTTCTGCGTGCAGCGCGCGGATCGCTTCGGGCGTGGAGTCCTTGATCGGGTCGGCGACGCCGATCAGCCCGGCAGGCCTGTTCTCGATGGCGACGAACATGACCGTCTGGCCCTCCGCCCGGAGCGCGGTAGCGCGCTCGTCGAGCGCGCCGAGATCAACATTCAGGGACTCAAGCAGCCGGCGGTTCCCGATCGCCACCGCTTTGCCATCGACGTTACCTTTCACGCCTTTGCCGGTGACGGACTGAAAGCCCGTGACCTGGCGGAGCGTCAGGCCCCGTTCCTCGGCGCCGCCTACGATCGCAGCGGCAAGGGGATGCTCGCTGGCACGCTCCAGGCTGGCGCCGAGTTGAAGGATCTCTTCTTCGCGGAAGCCGTTCGCCGCGACGACAGCCGTTAGCTTTGGCTTGCCGAGGGTAAGCGTCCCGGTTTTGTCCACGACCAGCGTATCGATTTTCTCCAGGACTTCGAGAGCTTCAGCGTTCTTGATCAGCACGCCGGCGGTTGCGCCGCGGCCGGTGCCCACCATAATCGACATCGGCGTGGCGAGGCCGAGCGCGCAGGGGCAGGCGATGATCAGGACGGCGACGGCATTGACGATCGCGTGCGCGATCCTCGGTTCGGGGCCCCACTGCGCCCAGACGACGAATGCGATTGCGGCGACCAACACGACCGCGGGTACGAAATAGCCGGCGACGACGTCAGCGAGCCGCTGAATAGGCGCGCGGCTGCGCTGGGCTTCGCTGACCATCTGTACTATGCGCGCGAGAAGGGTGTTTGTGCCGACGCGCTCGGCGCGCATTAGAAGGCTGCCGGTGCCGTTGACAGTCGCGCCGACCGCGCGGTCACCTGTGTGCTTCTCGATGGGGATCGGCTCCCCGGTGACCATGGACTCGTCGATCGCGCTCGAGCCTTCGACCACGATCCCGTCCACCGGAACCCTCTCACCAGGGCGCACGCGCAGCGTATCGCCGGCGCGGACCTGGTCGAGACCGATGTCTTCCTCGCGACCGTCAGACCGGACGATGCGCGCGGTTTTGGGCGCCAGCCCGAGAAGCATCCTGATCGCGGCACCAGTACGGGTGCGGGCACGCAACTCGAGCACCTGCCCGAGCAGCACGAGCGCCGTGATCACCGCGGCGGCCTCGAAATAGACCGCGACCGTGCCGTCTGCTATGCGTAAGCTTGGTGGGAATAGCCCCGGCGCGAGCGTCGCCACGGTGCTGTAGATCCAAGCGATGCCCACGCCGAGCGCGATCAGGGTGAACATATTGAGATGGCGGTTGACGAGCGATTGCCACCCGCGGACGAAAAAAGGCCAGCCTCCCCACAACACGACCGGCGTCGCCAGTGAGAGCTGGATCCACGGCAGGGCGTGACCAGAGATAAACCGCCCGGCCAATCCCGGTGCGAATTCGGCGCTCATCGCGAGGAGGAAGAGTGGCGCTGCCAGCGCGGTACTCAGCCAGAAGCGCCGCATCATGTCATCGAGTTCTGGGTTTGCCTCCTCGACCGCGGCCGTCCGCGGTTCCAGCGCCATGCCGCAGATGGGGCAGTCTCCTGGTTGGTCGCGCACGATCTCCGGATGCATCGGGCAGACGTACTCGGTGCGCACGGCGGGCGCAGAGACAGTTTCCGGCTCGAGCGCCATGCCGCACTTGGGGCAGGTGCCGGGGCTTTCCTGCCGAACTTCCGGGTCCATGGGGCAGATATAGATTCCCGACGCCTTCGCTGCGGTAGGCGCCGGGGTGGGCCCGGATTCTTGGAGATACTTCGCTGGATCAGCCTGGAACTTCGTCAGGCAGCCTTGGCAGCAAAAGTAATAAGTTACGCCGCCGTGATCCGTCGACGCGCGGGCCGATTGCAGATCAACCTTCATGCCGCAAACGGGATCGGTCGCCTGAGTGCTTGCGCTTGAACCGGCAGGCGCGGCCTTTGCGAGATAGTGAGCGGGATTGGCCTGGAATTTTGCGAGGCAGCCTCTGCAGCAAAAGTAATAGATAACGCCTTCGTGCTCGCACGAAGCCGCGGCCTTTGCGGGTTCGACGGTCATGCCGCAGACGGGATCCTTGGTTTTTGCCGCCGCCGCATCAGCGCCATGATTGACATGAGCGGCGTGCTTCCCATGGTGATCGTGTTCGTGGCTCATGGAGCGCTTTCCGTTATTGATCCCGATACATCCGAAGTGTAAAGTCCGTACTTCGGTACGGAGTCAAGGGGGGTCGCATGCAAGACACCAGCTACACCATTGCCAGCCTCGCCCAGACCGCCGGGGTCGGGGTCGAGACCGTGCGCTATTACGAGAGGCGGGGGCTGGTCGCCCAACCCGCGCGGGCGGCGGGAGCCTATCGCCACTACGGAGCCGATCACGTCCATCGCATCCGTTTCATCCGCCGCGCGCAGGAGCTGGGATTCAACCTCCAGGAGATCGAGACACTGCTCGCGCTCGAGGACGGCACCGACCGGCGCACGATCCGGAGCATCGCCGGCGCTCGCCTCGCAGAGATCCGCCGGCGGTTGGCGGATCTGAAACAGATGGAGCGCGCACTCTCGCACCTGCTTCACGAGTGCGAGGCCCATAAAAAGGCACCGCACTGCCCGATTATCTCCGCCATTACCAAGGATCTTAGCTAGAACAAAAAATTGAATGGCGTGGGCTGCCAGGCTGCGAAAGCTGAGACACAAAGGACACAAAGGACACAAAGGTTTTCATTCAGAATTTGTTCCTATTCGTGTTTTCCTTGGTGTCCTTCGTGCCCTTCGTGTCTGCACTTTACCTGCATTCATTCGCGTTCATCTGCGGTTCAAATCAGCGTTTCTCTGGGCCTGTGGCGCAGAAACCTTGCGCCGGAACTCCAAGGGCCGCGTTGAATTTGCTCGACATGTTTTGGAACGCGATGAGCGCCGTCAGCTCCACGATCTCCTGGTCCGGGAAGTGCCGCTGCAGCTGCGCGAAGAGCGCGTCATCGACGCGGCGCGCCGAATCGGTGACGGCTTCTGCGTAGGCCAGTGCAGCCCGCTCGCGGTCGGAGAACAGCGGCGAGATTTCGTAGTCCGCGAGGGCGGCCAGCTTTTCGCGGGAGCCGTGCCGCTCGAGCGCCGTTGCGGAGTTGAGATCGACGCAGAACGCGCACCAGTTGATCTGCGAAATCCGCACCTGCACGAGCGAGCGCAGCACGGGATCGAGCGGTGAAGCAGCACGGTCGAGCGATCGGTAGAGTAGCGTGAACATCAGAAACGCCCGCGGAATTCGGCCCCAGAGACGTGCCGGTTCGAAGGCTTGCCCGTACTTGCGCTGCTGCATCCTGAGGATCAGCCGCACGTACCAGGGATAACGACTAGGCGGCAACCCGCTGATGCGCGGCTTCACGGCTGCGTTCATGCCTTCGCGCTCCCAAGGTCTTCGCCGATTTCCACCTTCGTTTCGCTCAGGTAATGATAGGGCGGAATGACGAGGTTGGTCGGCGCTGGCACGTTGCGGTACACCCGTCCGGCGAAATCGAACTTGGAACCGTGGCACGGACAGAAATAGCCGCCATCCCAATCCGGTCCTATATCTTTGGCCCCAACGTCGGGCCGGAACGTCGGCACGCAGCCCAGATGGGTGCAAATCGGCACGACCACCAGATACTGCGGCTTGATCGACCGGGATCGATTTTGGGCGTAAGCGGGCTGCTGGCTGCCGACCCTGGAGTCCGGGTCCGCAAGTTTCCCCCGATGCACGGGTTCTTCCAGGATTTTCAGCATCGCCTCGGTACGGCGCAGGATCCATACCGGTTTCCCACGCCACTCTACCGTGAGTTGTGCGCCGGGTTCGAGCTGGCCGAACTCGGCTTCAATCGGCGCGCCCGCGGCGCGCGCACGCTCGCTCGGCGCCATCGAGGCGATGAAAGGCGCTGAAGCCGCCGCGAGTCCCGCGGCGCCGACTACGCTGGTTGCCGTTACCAGAAGCTTTCGTCGCGCCGGACTGGGCGTAGCGTCCCGGTCATCCTTGACATCTTTTCCGTCTGTTCCGCTCATCGTTTTGCCTCACCGAAGATTTGGCGTAAACCTGCCCGCGCGCGGCGCACGCCCGCGCCCTCGACCCAATAGCACCTTCCTTTCGTCAGTTCGGCAGGCTTCCAGCGCCCGCGGCGCTGCATCAGGCACCGGCAACACGGCTACCGGGTGAAGAACGCGGCTGGCGAGAGATGTCCGCCGGCGCATCAAGCGCCTCTACCACGAGCACGAGACGCTCGACTGCGACCACTTCCACGCGCTCGCCTTCATGGAGAATGGCGAGTGATCGGGCATTCCAGAGCTCGCCTCCTATCCGTACCATCAGGCGCGTGCTGCGGCTTTCTGTGACGTTGCCGGTTGCCCCGATCATCGCTTCCGCGCCGCTCTCGATGGGCCGCCGCATGGCGAGGACGGCATACCAATAGATCGTGGCCGAAACGATCGCTACCACGGCGTAGATTGGGACGGACACCGCAAGTGGCCACATCCACAACACGGGCAGCGCCAGCAGCGGAAGCA
Organism: Betaproteobacteria bacterium; assembly: GCA_029863175.1. Next base: position 100,006 of record JAOTVX010000004.1, read on the forward strand.
TCAAGGCGATATGACACATGCGTTCAGCGTCCGGTCGGAACCTTCGTTTTCATGCGAACGGTTTTCGTTAGGAATTTGTCCGAGCGAAGTCCGACAAATTCCTAGCCGGAGAGATCTCGCTTTTTCTGCTCGAACTCGTCCTTGCCGATGTCGCCGTGAGCGTAGCGTTCCTTGAAGATCTCCAGCGCGCGGCTCGGCTCCGCGCTCCCCGCACGGGAAGACCCGCCGAACAGCCATTTCACAAGCACCACGATGCCGAGAATGATGAGCACCCACCACAACAACATGTGCAGTACGCCGAACATTCCCCAGCCCCAACCCCACATTCCTCCATCACCCCACATATCACGTGCCTCCTCGATGGTGATGTATCCGGGACACCGGGTCAGCGCGCCGTCGCTGTTCCGGCATCATTTGAGCTGCCAGTGGAATGACCGCGGCTTCGGCTCACCAGGCCGCGCGATGCGCAGCTCGATCGCCTGCGGCCGCGGGTCGATCGCATTGAACTTGAGTACGCCTTTGCGATGGTGTCCGCCCGGCGGATCACCCTTCCAGCCAGCGGGAGCGTGTGTCTTGCCACTCGCAATGAGCGATGCCGATTTCATCAAGTCGTCCTTGAGTTCCCGCGAGTGGGTATCGAACGCGACGTCGAATTCCCAGGATCCATTCGCCAGCGAGCGTGGCGTGGCCTTGACGGTGACGCCCGCCTCGCTCGTTGATTGCGGGGCAAGGCCTTGGGCTGCGCTCGCGCCGCCAGCGGCGAGGAGGGCGGCGTTGAAACACAGCGATAATACAATTAGGTGTGTGCGCATTGGGCGTGATCCTTGGTTGCGTTCCAGAGTTTGTTTCCGATGTACGCGATTCCCGCGGCATTGAACGCGAGGCCGACCCAAAAGAATTCGACCTGATACTGCGTCGCGAAAGTGACCAACCCGGTGGCGCCGAGCACGGGCGCCACGTTGACCAGGTAATGCGCGCAACACGAGATCATTGCCGCGGTAGACGTCGTTCCCGTCGCGGCCATCACCGTTCGCGACCCCTGCGGACCGAGCAGCAATTGCCGCAGCCGAAGGTAGAGGGCGACCTGCAGCCCGAATCCCGCGGCGAGTGGCAACAGGTAATACCAGAACTCGGAAAACTGGGTGACCGTGAAACTCCAGCCGGACACCAGCGTGAGGACGCCGAAATAGGCGCCGAGGAGAAGGCCGAAGGCGAGCACGCCGAATCCCGCGGGTCGCGTGGCCGTGATGGTATACGCGTTCATGGTGTCAATAGTCCTTCTCGAAATCCTTCAGGTGGCTGGAACGCGCGCAGATGCCCTGCTCGACGAACGCGGTGCTCCGTGTCCGCTTCCTACCACGGTCTGAACCGCCGCAGCTGCGCTTTCTGCTCCTTCGTGAGCACGCCGTCGATCTTTTCCTGCGCGTCCAGGCGCGCCTGGAATCGCTGCGACCGAACTTCCTGGAGCTTCTGGTACTGGTTGGTGATCGCGCCGCGGTCACGCTGTTCCGCCGTCATGAGGTTGCGTAGCTTGACCGCCTCCTCGCGCATCTTGCCGGTCAGATCCCACTGCTTTTTCGCCAGGTCCTCGTGGATCGCGTTGACGCTCTTCCATTGCTCAAGCGTGAGGTTGAGGTGGTGGAGCATGCCGTATCCCGTGCCGCTGCCCATCATTCCCGGACCCATGCCGTGGCCGCCCATCATCCCGAGGCCCATCATGCCTGGCCCCATGCCGTAACCTGGACCGTAGGCGCCCATCATTCCCGGACCCATGCCGTAGCCGCCCATCATCTCGGGGCCCATCATGCCGGAACCCATGCCGTAGCTCGGACCGTAGCCGCCCATCATCCCCGGGCCCATCCCGGAGCCGGGCCCGTAACCGCCATGCTGTGGGTCAGCACGGGCGGTTGCTCCGATCGTGGTCGCGCCGATCAGCGCGGCGGCGATCAATGTTTTACGAAAATTCATCCGTTTCATGGTCAAGCCCCTTTCTTGAATCGATTCAATATGAGCCGATGGCTCTTGGTAAATGATTGACAGGCGCGGCGCGAGCAAGTGGCCGCCGCTGCACTGCGGACGCCCACCGCGCTCTCGCGGCGGTCAGCTGCGGAAGTTAGCGAACAGAATGAAAGCCGGCGGACCCGCCGGTAAGGCCCTCGGAACAGCGAGGATCGACATCGCGCCACGAGGAAGCGCAACAACGACCCCATCGTCTGACACCGCGTCCCGAGAATCGGGCGACCACCCAGAAACCATCATCCGATGGGCTGCGGTGAGCGGATGACAATGAGGGGCACTGTCTTTTCCGCTCGCGACGTATGTGCAGAGGCTTTCGTCTTGCGCGTGGTGGCATCCTGCCTGCTGCGCAACCGGGTCGTTCAAAACCGAATCGTGCATGCCGGCGGCGCCCGCCGAGAACGCTTGGAGGCCGACCAAGAATATCGCCGCGATGGCCGCGCACCGCACAATGACCCCAATTCGATCCGATGGCGATCTCATAAAAATGCTATGAATGCTATCAGTCGCATTCTACCCGCAGGTTGATATAGATCAATTTGGTTCCCGCGCTGCGATCAGCAGAGCCAACGCGATCGCAAGCATCCTCCACACGCCTGTTTCCGGAGGAAATCCACGTTGCACTGCGAATTTGTTCACCTCGCCTCCTGTGCGTCCGGTTGGGCTCTCTTTAGAATGCCGTGGCGCCGCCCCTCACGGCCTTTCCGAAAACAACTCGCGTAAGACGGGCGGGCAGGGCGAACGCTGGCCCTCGGCGCTGGCAGGATTCGCTTTCGTGCGCGGCCCCTCCGCCGAGTCTGTGCCCGGGGCAAGGACCATGAGGGCTGCGGCGAACAACAGCCCAGTCATTGAAGCCGAACAGTGTCGCGTGGAATCGATCATGTTCGCTATTCGCTGTAGATTCGGATTCCTGCACGTAGTTCCCTGAAATCGTACCCCGCGAACGCAAGCATGCGGGCCCCCTGCCAGTCACCCGTGCATGACGCGGTTACGGGCTGCAGGTTACTTCGCCGGCTCGAGCGTGGTAATCGTGTAGGTACCGCCGATCTTGTCGGCACTGAACTTGATCTTGTCGCCGGGCTTAACCTGATCGAGCATCGCTGGATCCTTGACGCGGTAGACCATCGTCATCGGCGGCATGTCGAGGCTGGGAATCGGGCCGTGCTTGATGGTGAGCTTTTGCGCGTCTTCATTGACCTTACGTACTTCGCCGTCGGCCAGAGCGCTTGGCGCCTGCGCTATCTGAAGAGCAGCGGCGTGCCCGGATTCATAACCAGCGTAACTCTGCGTGACGGTAAAGCCGGAGAACGATACGGCTGCAACAAAAATGGTCAGAGCTTTCATGTGAATTACCTTTTTTGACAATTCTTCAACGAGTATCGTCGAGAGACATCGCGATACGTCTCATATTCAATTTAACCGTATTCAGCATTGCGTGCGCCCGCCGTTCCTCATGACAAAGATTCTCAGATCCCCCGCCGATGGGTGCGCGTCACCGGCGGCGCTCATCACGCAACTCAGCGTCCGCTCACCTTGATCTTTCCGACCATCCCCGCTTCGAGGTGCCCCGGAATGGTGCATGCGAAGTCCAGGGTTCCCGCGTTGGTGAATTGCCAAATTATTTCGCGCGTTTCCCCAGGGCGCACGAGCGTCATGTTCGGCTCATCGTGCTCCATCCCCGGGTGCTTGCGCATGAGCTCGGCGTGTTCCTTCAGTTCCTTCAACGTGCCAATCACGAGCTCATGATCGATCTTCCCGGTGTTCCTTACGACCAGACGAACGGTCTCGCCACGTTTCACTGTAATCGCCGACGGGGTATAGCGCATGTTGTCGCTCCCGGAGATCTTGATCGTGCGGGTTACCTTTTTTGGATTGCCCGGCTTGCCAATTGCGGCACCATGGCCGGCGTCGGCCAGGGCAAGTGCCGGTGCGAGCAGGGCGGCGGTGACAATCGCGGTGATGATGCTTCCCTTCGTCATATAAACTCCTTTCGCTTAGTGTGTGACGTTTGTAAATCAATGTTTGGCGTGGCCGTTTGGTTTGCGCGCGAGCAGTTCGCGCCCGATCCCGCTCGCGGAAGCCGGTGCTGGGCGCTTTGCCTGGGGTGTCTCGCCTTTCCATTCATAGGCCACCGTACCTTTCGGGTGCTTGTACCAACCTGGGTCTTTGTAGTCGTTGCGCGCGAGGCCGTCCCGCACTTTGATGACCGTGAACATGCCGCCCATTTCGATCGGACCGAATGGCCCCGTGCCGGTCATCATCGGCAGCGTGTTATCCGGCAAGGGCATCTCCATCTCGCCCATGTCGGCCATCCCGCGCTCCCCCATCACCATGTAGTCAGGAACGAGGTTGATGATCTTCTGCGCGACACCGCGGTGGTCCACGCCGATCATCGTCGGCACGTTGTGGCCCATCGCATTCATGGTGTGGTGTGACTTATGGCAGTGAAACGCCCAGTCCCCGGGGGCATTGGCGACGAATTCGATTGCCCGCATCTGGCCGATTGCGACGTCCACCGTCACCTCGGGCCAGCGCGCGGTCTTTGGCGTCCAGCCGCCGTCAGTGCCTGTCACTTCGAATTCGTAGCCGTGCAGGTGAATCGGGTGGTTCGTCATCGTGAGGTTGCCGATGCGGATGCGCACGCGATCACCTTTGCGCACTACCAGCGGCGCGATGCCTGGAAAGGCCCGGCTGTTCCAACACCACATGTTGAAATCGAGCATCGTGTTGACCTTCGGCGTGTAAGCGCCGGGCTCCACATCGAATGCGTTGAGCAGGAACACGAAGTCGCGGTCGACGCGCATGAAGCGTGGGTTCTTCGGATGCACTACAAGGAAGCCCATCATGCCCATCGCCATTTGTACCATTTCGTCAGCGTGGGGGTGATACATGAAGGTCCCACTCTTCGTCATCTCGAATTCGTAGACATAGGTCTTGCCCACAGGGATTTGTTTCTGGTTCAATCCGCCGACGCCATCCATGCCGTTCGGCAGCAGGATGCCGTGCCAGTGAATGGTGGTGTGCTCGGGCAGCTTGTTGGTGACGAAGATGCGTACTTTGTCGCCCTCGACGCATTCGATCGTCGGTCCCGGGGACTGCCCGTTGTAGCCCCAGAGATGCGCGGTCATGCCGGGCGCGATCTGCCGGCGCACCGGCTCGGCGACGAGATGGAATTCCTTCCAGCCATTATTCATCCGCCACGGCAGGGTCCAGCCGTTCAACGTCACGACCGGTTGGTAGGGCCGCCCGCTCGGCGGCGCGAGCGGCGGTTGCGTGTCGGGCTTGGTTTGCATGGGCGCTTCCGGCACTGCGCCCTGTGCCGCCCGGCTTACGAGCGCGCTCCCGAGCAGCGCGCCGCCTGCCGTGCGAAGGAAGTTACGACGTGTGGTCATGTTTTTCTCCACCGATCAATGTTCGGCCGCGCCGGCATCGGCAGCCATTGCCCCGGAGCCGCCCGAGAGGGTCATCGCACCCGGTGATTTGCCGGTCAGCGCGAGCTGCAACGTGGCGTCCGCGACCCAGAAGTCGCGCAAGGCCTCAATCGAGACGTTGACGCTCGCCACTTGCTGACGCGCATCTGCCAGCAGCTCGAAGATGCCGATCAGCATGCCGTTGTAGCGCAGCAGGTTCTCTTCCGAGATGCGCTTGCGCAGCGGCACGATTTCGTCGCGGTAGTGCTTTGCTAGGTCGTGCGCGGTGCGGTAACCGGCATAGGTCTCACGCACTTCGGAGCGCGCGCGCACCGCGATGTCGGCGGCGCGGTTTACCGCCTGCATGTAGGTGTATTCGGTGCGTGCGACGCGGGCGTCGCCCCAGTCGAAGATCGGGAGATGCAGCGCGATCTCGTAACCCGTCTGACGCCCCTCGCCGCTTGTGCTGTTACGGCGATAGCCGACCTCGAGCACGTTGATGAAACCCGTTGCTTTAACCAGACCGAGCGAGGCGGCAATGCCTTCAGCCTCCTTCATCGCGGCCTGGACGTCCAGGCGCTGCGTCAGCGCTTGTGCTTCCAGGTCGGAGATCGCCAGCGGGGCCTTTGGCAGGCTGGGTAGTCGTTCCGGGAGACGGAAGGCGATGTCTTCTCCCCACAAGCCCATCAGGCGGGTCAAATGCTCGCGCTGGGCGAGAGCTATTTGCTTCACGCGCGCAAGCTGGCCCGTGACTTCGGCGTAGAACAGCTGTTCGCGGGTCTGTTCGAGCCTGCTGAAGTTACCGGCCGCCGCCATGCGGTGGGCGAGTTCGGCACTGGCTTCTGCCGCAAGCTTGACCTGCTCCATGTATTTCACGCTCTCGCGAGCGGCAACGCCGCGGTAGTAGGCGCGTCGTGTATCGGCGGCGATCTGCAACAGTTCCGCGGCGACCCGTTGCTGTACGATCGCAAAGCGCCGCCGCTCGAGATCGGTGCGGACTGGCATCGTGATGAGGCCCACGATGTCGATGAAAAACGTGCGCTCGATATCGACAACACCTCCGCGGCTCAGTCGCTCGAACACGAAGCCCGGATTGGGCAGGCGTCCGGCTTGAACGAGATCGGCTTCCGCGATCCCGAGTTCGGCGTAGGTTGCCTGCAGGCTGCGGTTGTTGAGGAGCGCGATCTGGACGGCGGAATCCGCGGTCAGCGGCGCGGCGAGCATTTGTTTCACCCTTTGCCGTACAGCGTTGGCATCCTGTTCCGACTTGACCCACTTCGTTTCCTTGTCGAGGCGCTCGCGCGCGACCGACTGCACCGTGCCGAAGCCACCATCTTCGGAAAATGAAGCGCAGCCCGCCAGAAACAGGGCGAAGAGGGCGCACGTCAGCGTGCGCCAGCGTGCCCAGTGTTGCAGTTGCTCGGTCATTGGGGCCTCCCTGCCTCGCCGCCGGGCGCGGTATTGCCTGCGGGCGGTTTTGCGCCCGGCTTGGCGCTGCCATGCCCGCCAGAGGTGCCGCGCATAATGCCGATGTGTCCGCCAACGCGCGCAACCTCGTCATTTACGTCGCGCCACGGCGCGAGCGGCTCCTCACGAAAGCCGCGATAGCCCGAGAAGGCGGATTCGTACCGGAATACCGGTGCCGGTGCCGCGGGATCAGCAGGACCGCTCCGCGGAGCTGGCTGCTGTGCGGTGGCGAGCGGCGCGCACGCCGCGATGGCCAAAGCTGCAAGATACGTTTTCATGCCTGTCCTCGTTGTTGAAGCTCCCGCAACGCGTGGGCGCGCGACGGATCGATGCGCGCGCAAGGCGCGCCACCGCGGGGTTTACCCGCGTGCAACGAAGATCAGGCTAGGGGAGGCCGCTGTGGCCGGTCGGGAACGAAAAGGTCGGGCAAGCCGTGCGACGGCGACGCCCAAACCAGGGAATCAAGCAGGCCGGCCGGCAGCGTCACTGCCGGCAATATGAAAACCCAGTAATGGCAGGAGGAGTGTTCGTGTTGAACGTTGGCGCCGTCGTCATCGGGGTGGCTGTCACGCTGCGCGCCATGGTCGTGGCCGTCGTTCGCATGTGCGACATGCGCTGTAGGTTCGTCGCTGCCCGCATCGCAGACGATACCGGAGAGCGCTGCGGCAATGCTCTGCACCGGTAACATTACAAGTGCAAGTAACAGTACGAATCGTTTGGCACCATTCAACATAAGCGCGCGGAGTGTATCCGAGAATTCAGCGTTCTGCAACGCTGCGCGCATGGAAGACAGCAGAAACGTGAAGGAGTTCTTGACGGAGCACGTCGTGTCGGCGTGGGACGACACTTTCGGATCGAGCAGAATGCCGTCGTCGTGCTCCATATTGCGGCGGTGGACGAGTTACACGTGGTCGCCGGGGAAGGGGTGCGAGAAATTTTATCCCGGATCCTCGCGGGTACGGTCCGGACGAGCGTAAGCCTGATGCGGCGCATGAGCCGGGATCGATTTTCCGTCCGCTCCGTACCAATGAATCCGTTTGCACGTGTGTTTCGTATCCCGTAATGTCGAGCTGGGTTTTCGAGGGGCCGCTCAATATCTGAGCGCACACTTGCGTGAGCGCGGCGCGCGGTTGGAATGAGGCCGTGCCGCCGTCCTTGCTCTTGGCGATTTCCCTGCGCGACGTTTTGGTAATGTAGGCAATGCCCGCCGAACTAAAGTGCAGACGATCGGTCTTAACACCGATCAAGCTGGTAACGTCATGAAGGAGCCATAGTCCATGTTTGCCCGACTTCTCATCCTGCCGATCTGGCTGGCCGCGCTCGCCGCCCAGCCTGTCTTTGCCCAAGGCCAGCCGTCCGGACTGGCCACAGCCACCTTCGCTGCCGGCTGCTTCTGGTGTGCGGAGGAGGCCATGGACAAGGTTCCTGGTGTGATTTCAACGACCTCCGGCTACATCGGCGGAAGCAAGAAGAACCCGACGTATCAACAAGTGTCTTCGGGCGCCACCGGCCACACCGAGGCGGTGCAGGTCGTATACGACCCGAAGAAGGTCAGCTACGAGCGGCTGCTCGAGCAGTTCTGGGTGAACCACGATCCCACGGTGATCGACCGGCAGTTCTGCGACGCCGGCTCGCAATACCGGCCTTCGATCTTCTGGCACGATGAGGAGCAGAAGCGTCTTGCCGAAGCCTCGAAAGCAAAGTGGGAGAAGGAAAAGCCGTTCAAGCAGCCTATCGTGACGCCGATCGTGGCGGCGACGGAGTTCTGGCCGGCCGAGGACTACCACCAGGGCTACTACATGAAGAACCCGATACGTTACAAGTTCTACGTCTCTGGCTGCGGCCGTTACGCGCGGCTGGACAAGCTCTGGGGCAAGCTCAGAACGAAGTAAGCAGACAGGCCATGAGCCGCACTCGGAGCTGGACCGGCCGTCGCAGGTTCCTGGGCACTGCGCTTGCGCTTCCGTTCGCCTCGATCGGCCCCGTGTCTGGCCAGACGTTGCTGCTGACACCGGCCTGCGGCGAAAAGCCCGAGCGAACGCCGTCGCAGACTGCGGGCCCCTTTTATACCCCCAATTCGCCGCGGCGCAGCTCGCTGGTCGAGCCGGGCAGCAAGGCGGAACGGCTCGTGCTGACCGGCCTCGTGCTCTCGCCGCAATGCAAGCCGGTGGCAAACGCGCTGCTCGACTTCTGGCATTGCGACGAGGCGGGCGAATACGACAACAGAGGCTCTCGTTATCGCGGGCACATTTTTGTCGATACGCAGGGACGCTACAGCCTCGAGACCATCGTTCCGGGCGAATACCCGGGGCGCACGCGCCACATTCACGTCAACGTGCAGGTGCCGGGTGGCCGCGTGTTAACAACCCAACTTTACTTTCCGGACGAACCCGGCAACCGCACCGACGGCCTCTACCGCCGCGAGCTAACGATGCAAGTCGTGCGCAAAGGCGCACAGCGCGACGCGCGATTCGATTTCGTCGTGATATCCTAGCGCCGCTTTTCTCCCCAGACACTTCCGGAGGCGTCCCCTTGTCGGTGACGCCGTTTCTCCGCGTTGTATTTCTCGACTCACGACTCACGCCGCCACCTCGGCTAGAGCACGGAGCGTCCCAACGATGTCGCGTCGGTGGCTTGCGCCGATTCGCCTGGCCGCATCCCCACTGAACCGTGGGGCCCCTGCTTCCCGGCTTACGTCGCGACCTTGAGATTGAGCATCATGCCGCCGTCCTCGTGCTCCATGTTGTGGCAGTGGACCATGTAGACCTGGTCGCCAAGATACGGGTGCGAGAAGTCCGTCACGATGCGCACCGTTTCGCCCGGCCACACGAGCACCGTGTCCTTCCAGCCCAGGTCGGCTACGGTGAGTCCGGTTGCGGCGTCAGCAATGCGACGAACCTGCTCGGGACTGCCGCTGCGCGAGAGCACCTGGAACAGGAATCCGTGAATGTGAAACGGGTGGGGCATAGTGGGAGGAAGATTGCGGATTTCCCATGTCTCGATCGCCCCGCGCTTGACGACGATGGGCGTCTGGTGCCCGACATAAGTGAGCCCGTTGATGCGCCAGGTACCCTTCCGTTGATCGAGCGTGATGGGGCGGGGACGGGAACCTGCGTGCTGGAGCGGTTCGAGCTTGGATAGCTCAAGCGGAACGGTGCGGCCGTACGTCACTCTGTCCCGGACCCGGATACGCATCAGTTCGATCTCCGCGCCATCGGCGGAGAGAGCATCGGGTTCCGAGAGTGGCGCGTCGGCGCGCTGTGGTGCCTGTCCGGCAGGTTTGTGGAGAGGCATGCTGTCGAACGGCAGGCTGACGAGCGTCACCGCCTCGCCGCGCGCGGCGTAGCGCAAATCAAGCAGAATGTCCAGACGCTCGGCCGGGCTGAGATAAGCCTCCTTTACGGTGCGCGGGCGATCGAGCAGGCCACCGTCGGTGCCAATCACCGTGAAGTCGATCAGGCGCTCAGCGTGTCGGAAAGCAAGGCGGTAGATACGAGCATTCGAGCCATTTAGCAAGCGGAAGCGGTAGACGCGTGAAGCGACATCCAGGTGCGGCCGGGGGGTAAGGTTAACCAGGACTTGGTCACCGAGATAGCCTTGGAAGCGTTCGGTGCCGGTCGGAGCGAACACAGGATTTCCGTCGGCATCGAGACGCTTGTCCTGCACGATGAGCGGGATGTCGGTCGCGCCCAAGCGCAGGTCGAGCGCTCGCTGCAACGCGAGCTCTTCCTCGTCCTCGACGATAAAGAGCCCCGCCATTCCGCGATAAATCTGCTGCCCGGAGAGCCCGTGGGGGTGAGGGTGGTACCAGTACGTACCGGCGCGGTTGGGGATGACGAACTGATACTCATAGGTCTTACCGCCGGCTACGGCATAGTGGGGATGGCCGTCGTTGTTGCTGTCCACCTTGAAGCCGTGCCAGTGAATGATCCCGGGATCTTCGAGCGTATTCCAGAACTTTGCGTTGAAAGCGCTGCCGGTACGTGCACGGAACACGGGGTTGAGATAGGTGCCCCCCCGATGGTCAACCTCGTAGGCGAGGAGATTGGCTGATTTGTCCCCGAACAGCGGGTAACGCACCGGCCGCGCGACGATCGTGATTGCCGCCTGGCCTTCGAGCACACCGTAGAGGCCGTCCCTGCCGGGCAACCGCAGCGCGTTCGGGAACGCCGGGTCCGGTGGCAGCGGTGGCTCGGGCGGCGTCAGCGGTTCCCCGAAACGTCCGCGGCGCCACCACCAGAAGCCGCCGGCAAGGCCGGCGCCGGTTGCGCTTGCCCCCGCGGCGAGGATCAATCTTCTGCGGCGCGCTTTGTCCAAGTTTCTTGCCCCCTGTCGGTGCAAAACTAAGACCGCCGCGGCGGTGGCGCGTTCAGATTTCGATGCCGAATCGCGCTAGCAGCGGCACGGCCGCGAGGTAACAGACCGCCATCACCACGACAGACATTCCGAGGCTCGCGTAGAACCCCCACCCATGCTTGAGAAGGGCAGGGAGGACCAGGAACATTGGCAGAGTCGGCAGCACGAGCCAGAAAGTGGCAATGGAGAGCTCCGAGATCCTCCCGGTGTCACGCGTGTCCACATAGAGCCAGATCATGGCAAGAATTGAGATGAGCGGCAGCGACTTGATGAGCGCGCCCATCCCGGCGCTGTGTTTGGCGATCTCCGAGACGGCAACGATGATGCCAGCGGAAAGGAAGAGCTTGACGAGGTAGTAGGTCATGGAGGGCGACCTTGTCTGGTTGAAAAACAAAATGAACCGCAGATAAACGCAGATAAACGCCGATGAAAAATAGAGAACGGGCCACAGAGGACACAAAGTTCACAGAGGAGGCCGGCGGGTAGTGCATATGCTGCGACACTTGGTCTTCTCTGTGTTCTCTGTGGCTAATGCCTCTTTTCTTGATTTATCTGCGTGTATCTGCGGTTAATTGTTTTGCGTTCTAGGGGAGGCGGCGCTCAGCGATCCAGCGCGCAGGTGCGGAACCCGGCGAAAACGTCGTTGCGGTCCGGCGTGTAGAAATTGCGCCACGTGTTGCGGATGAGACGGCGGGTCGTCGCGAAGCTGCCGCCTCTCAGCACCTTGTGTGTGCCGAACCAGGGCTCGGAGTATTCCTTGTAGGGGTCGACGATGAAACCGGGGTAGGGGCCAAAGGTGGTCGTCGTCCACTCCCAGACATTTCCCATCAGCTGCCGGCAACCCGAGGCGGAATCTCCCGCAGTGTACGACTCGACGCTGGCAAGACCTGCGGTTTCGAGATTGGCGAGCGCTGTCGCTGGTGGTGTGGAGCCCCACGGATAGCGACGCTTCTCGCGCGCAGTGGGATCCCAGGAAGCGGCATACTCCCACTCGGATTCCGTGGGCAGCCTCCGCCCCGCGAAGCGGCAATACGCGTTCGCCTCGTGCCAGTTCACATGTAAAACGGGCTCGCTCGGGCGCAGCGGTACGACCCGTTCGAAACGCCGCTGAAGCCAGGCGTCGTCCTGCCGGACCCAGTACTTCGGCGCCGCCAGGCCCGCGCGGTTCCTCCATTCCCAGCCCTCGTCGCTCCACCATTCGCGGCGGTTGTAGCCGCCCGCGTCGACGAAGGCAGAGAACTCGGCATTGGTGACCGCCGTGCGCGACAGACGGAACGGACGGATCTCCACTTCATGAGCCCACTTCTCGTTGTCGAAAACGAAAGCGCTGCCCTGATTGGCACCGAGCATGAAGGTTCCACCGGGAAGCTCTGCGTCGCCGGCAATCGACTCGGGAGGGCCGGCAGCGCTTTCGTTTTCCGGAAAAGGATTACCGTACTCCAGTGTTTGCCGGGTGTAGTGGAACGCTTCGGCGTGCATATCTTCGTGAAAAATCGCAAGCTGAACAAAGTAATGCAGCTCGCGATTTTCCGGCTCGCGCTCGATCCTTCCAAGAACGCGCTCCAGGACCTCTGCCTGATACGACCTCGTCGCTTTCAGGTCGGGAAGCGTCAGGTTCCAGCGCGTGTCATGCGCCACTTCCGCGGAGTTGTAGAGCGCATCTGCGCCCGGGACGAGTGCCTCCGGAGGCGTCCCCCGCGAGCTGTTACGCAGGCACCAGAACTCCTGGAACCAGGCGACGTGCCCGAGCTCCCAGAGCGGCGGGTTGACGATCGTGAGCTTGGGGCCGAGCAGCTGGTTCCCGTCCAGGTCCGCAGTAATCCGGGTAAGATGCGTTCGGCTGGCGCGCAGCTCGGCGGCGAGGAGGGCCGGGTCCATCAAGCGTGAGTCCGCAACGTTTCCTGGAACAACAATATTAACCGCAGATAAACACAGATGAACGCCGATAACTTCAAAGATCAACAATAGACAGGATTGACAAAATTAACAAGACGGAGATTCAATCAGCAAAACCCGAATTCCCATCAAGTCTCGTTTCTTGATCTAATCCTGTCAATCCTGTCTATTCTTGTTGTTGGATGACAGCCGCCACATGAAAATCGCCATCACCGTTCCACCGTCCGCTGTGCCTCGAAGCGGTAACCGGCATACCGCCGCGCGCTGGTGTGCCTTCTTGCGCAGCCTCGGGCATCGGGTGGGCGTGGGCACCGACTGGAATGGCGGCGAAGACGACATGCTGTTGGCGCTGCATGCCTACAAGAGCTATCCGTCGATCGCGCGATTCAGGCAGCAGCGACCTGATGCGCCGCTCGTGCTGGCGCTGACCGGCACCGATCTCTATCGTGACATCCGCGAGCAAGCTGAGGCCAGGCAGGCGCTCAAGTTGGCGACCCGATTGATCGTGCTGCAGGAGGAAGGGCTCAATGAATTGACCTCTGCCTTAAGAAAGAAGGCGATGGTCGTTTATCAGTCGTCGGACGTGAGGTTGCGGCACGCTCCGGCGAAAGGCGGATTCAGGGTCGCGGTCATCGGTCACCTGCGCGGCGAGAAGGATCCGTTCCGTGCCGCCCGGGCGCTGGCGCATATCGCGCCCTCGGCCCCGATCGAACTGTTACAGATTGGCGACGCGCTGGATCCGGCGATGCGAGCGGAATGCGAGTCGTGGGAAAAACGCGATCCGCGCTACCGTTGGCTGGGCAGCCTGCCGCATGCGACCGCGATGCGCCGGCTGTCCACGTGCCACCTGCTGGTCGTCAGCTCCGTCATGGAAGGCGGTGCGAACGTCATTTGCGAGGCTGCCCGCATCGGTGTTCCGGTGCTTGCATCCCGAATTCAGGGAAACGTCGGCATGCTGGGCCGTGATTACCCGGGCTACTTTCCGCTGTTCGACGACAAGTCGCTCGCGCGGTTGATCGAACGCTGCCGTGCGGACGCTCGCTTCTATGCGTCGCTTAAGAAGGCGGTGTTGCGACGGCGCGCATTGTTCGCGCCGAGCGCGGAGCGGGCGGCTTTGAAGGTCTCGCTGCGGGATTTGCCGTCCGACGGCCGGCGCACGTAAAAAGGAACACGTTCCCGCCGTCACCACCCTCAGGGCCGGTGACGATCCGATAAGAAACCACTTTCACGATGATGTGATTTGGCTTGAAAAAATGCTTGTTCAAGCCACGCTGCGTGGGCCGAAATGATGTAGGTCTACGTACCGCGGGCCGGGGAGGTTGCTTTTGACGTGTGTGTCGTCTCCATGATTAATGCATCTTTATTGGTTTTTCGCGCAGCTCCCTACAGAAATCTAACGCGGGGAGGCCAGCGCCCGGCGCCCGCTGAAGAAGTCCCACACGCTGCTCGCGATCATCACGGCGAGGCCGGCATAGACCAGCGCCGGCAGAAACCACAAGGCCACGAAGGCTGCAACGGCGCCTGCGAGGCCCGTCCAAAAGGGCGCGAGGTTGCCGTGAGATCGCGCCGATCGATAAAGCAACCACGTGCTCAGGCCGAGAAAACCCAGATAGAGCGGAATGAGAAACGCATCATTGATCAGGAAACCCGCGCCGATCGCGGTTAGCAACGACAGCGCGCCTGTCACGCCCAAACAACATGCGCCTGCGAAACCCGCTCCGGCGACCGACGTGCATTGTTTACAGAGTTCTTTCACGATCTGCTCCTAGCCTGCGCAGCACGAGAGCTGCTCTATATCCTTGGTGAAGGTCTGCGCGCAGAGTTTCAATCCCTCGACCATGGTGAGATACGGGAAAAGCTGACTGGCAAGTTCATCGACCGTCATGCGGTTGCGAATCGCAAGCGCCGCCACCTGAATCAGTTCTCCAGCCTGGGCCGCCACCGCCTGCGTTCCGAGCAAGCGCCCCGTCCCTTCCTCCGCGACCAGTTTGATGAATCCCCGCGTATCGAAGTTGGCCAGGGCCCGCGGCACGTTGTCGAGCGTGAGGGTACGTGAATCGGTCTCGATTCCTTTCAACCGCGCTTCCGCCTCGGTAAGACCCACAGTCGCCACCTGCGGGTCGGTGAAGACCACCGCCGGCATGGTGGTGAGGTCGAGGGCCGCATCGCCGCCGGTCATGTTGATCGCGGCGCGGGTCCCGGCCGCCGCCGCGACGTAAACGAACTGCGGCTGGTTGGTGCAATCACCCACCGCGTACACGTCCGGCACACCGGTCCAAAGTTGGTCATCCACCTTGATCGCGCCGCGCTCGTCTAGCTTTACACCGATCGCTTCGAGATTGATGCCGGCGGTATTCGGGCGTCGGCCCGTTGCGACCAGCAACCGGTCACCCTTCACAGTGCCGGAACTGGTTTCAAGATGGAACAGCCCATCGCGGTGAGCGACGGAGCGCGTCTGGGTCTGGGTCAGGATCTTCATGCCTTCGCCCGTGAGCGCCGCTTCGAGGGCATCGCCGATGGCCGGATCCTCCCGGAACAACACGTTGCTGCGCGCGATCATCGTTACCTCCGACCCGAGGCGCAGGAATGCCTGCCCCAGCTCGGCGGCGACGATGGACGATCCGAAGATGACGAGATGCCGGGGCAGCGCTTCCGCAACCAGCGCATCGGTGGAAGTCCAGTACGGCGATTCCTTGAGCCCCGGCACGGGCGGTACTGCGGGGGAAGCACCAGTCGCGATTAACACCCGGTCGGCGTGTAACTGCGTCTCACGACCGTCCGGCCGCTTCACAACCAAGGTGTGGGCGTCTTTGAAGCGTGCGAAGCCCTGCACCAGGTTGATGCCGGGGTTGCTCTCCACGATGTTCAGGTACTTGGCAATCCGCAGTTCTTCGACGCGCTGTTGCTGCTGTGCGACCAGCGCGGCGCGATTCAGCTTCGCCGGGCGGCCTTCGATCCCTGAAAACGGGCTAGTGGCGTGGGTGTGCGCGACATGAGCCGCCTGGATCAGGATTTTGGAAGGCACGCAGCCAACGTTAACGCAAGTGCCGCCCACGGTTCCCGCCTCGATCAGGGTGACCTGCGCTCCTTCATCGACAGCCCGTATCGCCGCGGCGAACGCTCCGCTGCCGCTGCCGATGACTGCGACATGCAGACTGCTTTCGGCCCTTTGTTTCGACGGCGCCGTCTCGCCCATGGAGGGGGCGCGCACCGCGCTGCTGCCACGCGCAGGCGCGTCGAGCAATTTGGCGCCGTAGCCTTTGCTTTTGACCGCTTGGATCAAGGCGGACCCGGCGGTCCCGTCTCGGGTCTCGACCCGCGCCTTGCCCTCCGCGTAGGACACCTGTGCGGCAGTTACGCCTGGCACCGTGCCCAATACTTTCTCAACAGTTTGCGCACAGTGATCACAGGTCATCCCGGTCACGCGCATGGTGTACGAATTCATTTCCGTTCCTTCTTGAGCGTTGGCGGGTAGCCGGCGTCCTTGATTGCCTTGAGCAGAGCGTCAACATTAGTCTTCGCGTCGTCGAAGCTGACCACGGCTTCGGCTTTCTCGAGGCTGACGTCCGCTTTGGTGACGCCGTTGATTTTGGTTAAGGATCTCTTCACGGAGATCACGCACCCGCCTCACGTCATCCCCGACACCGAGAACGTAACGGTCTTTATTTCCGCGAACGCGGCTGTCGCGAAGAGTGCAGTTGCGATGAGGAACAAGGCGGTCTTTTTCATTTCAGCCTCCGAGAAACAGCGCCATGCCGTACGGGACGGCGGCGGTAATGGCCACGAACGTGGTCACGATCGAGAACGCAATTTTGTAGGCCCGGCGAGTCCTCGGAACCGCACACACCTCGCCGGCCTCGCACTGCGCGGCCGGCCGGTAGATTCTTTTCCAGGCAAAGGCGAGCGCCACCACGGCAATGCCGATGAAAACCCAGCGGTAGGGCGTGGGTGCGGTCAAATAGCTCACCCACGCTCCGCCCAGTCCGACGCTGACGAGTATCAACGGACCAACGCAGCACGCCGATGCGAATATGGCGGCGACGCTGCCGGTTACCAGCGAGCCGGTTTCAGCCTTGCTTTCGATCATGCGCGGATTTCCTTATGCTGCTGCGAAGGTGTAACCTTACTTCCGTAGTTAGCTACGGAGTCAAGCGAGATGTTGAAGCGCACCGCTATGGAAAAAGGCATCAGAATCAGTGAGCTGGCCAAGCAAGCCGGGGTCCACGTCGAGACCATCCGTTACTACCAGGGCATCGGCCTGTTGCCCCGCCCCCGCCGGGAGCATGGCCGCATCCGGCGCTATGACTCGGCTGACCTTAAACGGCTGCGCTTTATCAAGCGCGCGCAAGCGCTGGGCTTTTCGCTGGAGGAAATTGCCTTGCTGCTAGGCCTTTCCAATGGTGAACACTGTGAAGAGACTAAAGGGCTCGCGGAAAAGAAGCTCGCCATGGTCGAGGACAAAATCACCGACTTGGCGGCTATTGAGAAGGCGCTGAAGGGGCTGATCACGGAATGTTCGAAAGGCAGCCGAAGATCCGGCTGCCCGATCATCGATGCCTTGGCGGCTGATCGTTAATTCAGCGGGCCCGCGACAAAAAAGATCGAGTACCGGGTCCGGACTCACCGATATCTGGATCCGGTAGCGCACGCCCGCGCGCAGTTCGAAGACTCCCGCTTTCATGCGCCTCCCGCAGAGGTCGACCCACTGATACGGCTTTGCGGTGGCGAATCGATTGCGCTCCTGGTCAACCACGTCAATCCATGCCCGGCTCACGGTGCCAAGAACGTAGGTTCCCGTCACCGAGGGGGTCAGGGCGAACAGCCCGCCCCCGTCGCGAGGTCGCCCCTGTTTTTTCTCCGGTACGAGCGCAAATTTCACTTTGTCCATCGCGTGAAGTTTCGCGCTCACTACCTTGTTGACCGGTAGCTCGTGACGCGCCGCGTCAGCCGTCGCCGCTGCCATGACGCCATCTGCAGGTTGCGTGACCGGCTCGCAACCGCCTCCCAGCCGTTTCAAGACCTTTCTCTGGAGGAACTCCCATACGGCCTTGTCCTTGTCTTGCGGTAGGAGTCCCATGGTGGAGCCAGTCGCAGGGCAGGCGAGGGCGACCAAAAGAAAAAAATAGCGCAGCTTCATTTCCGCTCCTTCTTGAGCGTTGACGGATAGCCGGCGTCCCTGGTCGCCTTGCGCAATACCTCCATGTTGGTCTTCGGGTCGT
This sequence comes from Betaproteobacteria bacterium, assembly GCA_029863175.1. Next base: position 118,370 of record JAOTVX010000004.1, read on the forward strand.
CGAAGGGGGCCACGGCCCCGGCTTTTTCAAGGATTACGTTGGCGTTGATTTCGGGAATCCGGCCGCTTGCCAAGGCGCTGGCGCAGGAAATGCACCGCAACCGGGACCAGCGTGATCAAGCCCAACGCCAGCACGGCGTACATGATCCTGTCGGATTCTCCGGTTGCCATCTCGCCGCCGACGTGGGCGAGAAAGAAACTCGCCGGCGCGATGCCGGCAAGGGTGGCGATCGCGAAGCGCCACCAGGAAAGCGCCGTCAGCCCCGCCGCGTAGCTCACCACGTCGAAGGAGATGAACGGCACCAAGCGGCTCGAGAACACGACCGTCATCAGCACATTCTGGGAGCCGAGCCACCCCACTGGCAGACGATCGCCGAACCAGCGCTGCAGGGTGTCGCGCCCAAGCAGGCGCGCGACGCCGAAGGCGGCGAGTGCTCCGAGCTCGGCGCCAAGCAGGACGTAGAGCATGCCCCAGCCGTGACCATAGGCGGCGCCGGCTGCGACGGCGATCGGGGCGCTGGGGATCGGGCTCACCATGATGGCAAGCACCATCAACGTGATCACCGCGAATGGACCCGCCGCGCCAAGCGCGACGATGCGCTGACGCAGTGCGGGCCCGTCGAGGATCGTCGCCAGGACTCCGGTTTCCTCAAGCAGACAATAGGCCCCCGCCAGCGCGAGGACGATTGCGATTACGGCGACGATTCTGATCGCGGGATCCTTCATCAACTGGCGCGAGCGGCGGGCCGTCATTTCTGGATCCAGCGATTGTAGACACCCGCGACGAAAAGATCACCGTTCGAGACGCCCGCCACGCCGCCTGGCGCTACCGGTGTCCATCGGGCGGCCAGGTGATCATCGGCATGTTGATGACCACGCCCGGCTGCTTGAGCTCGATTTCCCCTTTCGCGAGCGCCTGTTTCACCTCCCCGGCGCTTTTGAGCTCGCGCGCGGTCTCCGGTTTTTTCCACGATACGAGGACGAGCGCGCGCAGAGGCGTGTAGCCTGCCTGTCCCGGCGGGCTGTCGAACACGTCCGGCTGAAACTTGAAGGGACCGTCTCCAGCCACGCCGTTGGTGAAAACGTAGACGTTCGCCAGCAATTCTTTCGGTGCCTTCGCGAGTGAAGGAACGGTAAGAACGGGGGAGCCTTTCATCTGCGTCAGGAGTTTTGCGACCTCCGGATCCGAGACCTCGGTGTGGAGGAAACGAATCCGCTGTCCCCCCATGAACCCGTCGACCGGCGGGACGACGAAACCGGTCTGCTCGCGCGCCGAGAGCACGAACCAGCCGATGATCAAGGCTACCAGGCCCGTTACGACCAGATTACGCACCCATGCCATATCGCTCTCCGTTGATGTTCCCAAGCGACTTGCGTCCCTTTTTCGCGGGCAACAGTTTTCCCGCGAAGGAATTGGTGAGAACTGCGGTGACGCTCGCGGCCATGGCGATCATCGCCCATACCGGATGGACGAGGCCGGTCACGGCAAGCGGTACGCCGATCCCGTTGAAGGCGAACGCGAGGGCGAGGTTCTGCAGGGTCTTGCGATAGGAAAGCTTGCCGATGCTGAATGCCTCGACCACCGCGCCCAGGCGATGGCCGACCAGCACGATGTCCGCCGACTCGATGGCGATATCGGTTCCCGCGCCGATGGCGATGCCCACATCGGCCTGCATGAGCGCGGGTGCGTCGTTGATGCCGTCGCCGACCATGGCCACCCTTCCGCTCGTCTGGATCCGCCGCACGATCTCGGCCTTTCCGCCGGGCAGCACGCCGGCGTGAACGGCGTCGATCCCCAGCTTGCCCGCGATGACACGCGCCGTGCGTTCGTTGTCACCCGTGACCAGAATCGTCTCGAGCCCCGTCCCGCGGAGCGCCGCCACGGCCTGCCGTTCGTCTGCGCGCAAGCTGTCGCCCAGGGCGAGCAAGCCCAGGCAGATCCCGCCGCGCGCCACGGCGATCACGGTATGCGCTTCACTTTCCAGCGCCTCGATGCGAGCGTGTTGTGTGTCGAGCGGCACGCCATGCTCCGTGAGAAAGCGTGGGCTGCCGACCAGCGTCTGCGTTCCTTCAATTCGCGCTACGACCCCTTTGCCCGGAATCGCCTCAAAGCTGTCCACGCCGGGCGGTGTGATGCCACGCTCGAAGGCGGTTTCCACGACCGCGCGCGCCAACGGGTGCTCGGAAGCCGCTTCCACGGCCGCGGCGAGCGCCAGCAGTTCGCCCTCGGCCACGCCGAGGCTCACGATCTCACGCAGGGACGGACGGCCTTCGGTGAGGGTGCCCGTCTTGTCGAGCACGATCGTGCGAATATCCTTGAGTACCTGAAATGCTTCCCCCGAGCGCATCAGGATGCCGCGCTCGGCGGCCATGCCGCCACCCCGGATCATCGCCAGGGGCGTTGCCATCCCCAAGGCACAGGGATAGCCCATGACGAACACGGCAAGGACGGCGAAGATCGCGCGCGTCCAGTCCGGAGCGCCGGCCGTCCACCACGCGCCGAGCGTCCAGATGAGGAGCGCGGCCGCGGCGAAAAACAGCACGCCTGGCACGTAGATCTGCAGGATGCGATCCACCAGCGCGAGAAGCCCGGGCTTGAGTGCGCGCGCCTCCTCGACCTGCTGCGCGACCTGGCTGAGAAAGCTTTCCTTGCCGACCTTGGTCACCCGGACGAGCAGCGTGCCGTACTGATTGAGCGAGCCGCCGATGACGCTGTCTCCGGGCCGTTTCTCGGCGGGAATCGACTCGCCGGTGACCAGATGCTCGTCCACGGCAGAGCCGCCTTCGACCACGACGCCGTCGACCGGGATCGATTCGCCCGGACGCACACGCACGAGGTCACCGGGAACGACCTGATCGATCGGGAGCACTTGCTCGCGAGCGTCCCGCACGACACGGGCCGTGGCGGGCGCCAGTGCCAGGAGCTTTCGCACCGCTTGGGATGCGCGAGTGCGGACCAGCAGCGAGACCCAGCCGGACAGGATGTGATAGGTGGTCACGAAAACCGCGACGCCGAAGAAATCCGGCGCCGGGAACTCGGAATAGATGTAACCGAGAAACCCGCCAGCCAACCCGGCAAAGGCGCCAAACTCGAGCAGCACGTGCTGGTTCAGGATGCCGCGCCGCAGGCTGGCCCACGCCATGGTGAGGACGTGCCAGCCGGGACCGAAGATCGTCGAGAGCGCGAGGATCGGCATCAGCCAGAACATTGCGGCCATGCCCTGGGGCGGCAGCCACTCGAGCCACATCAGCGCCATGGCCGCGAGCGAAATCGCGGACAATGCCGCGGCGAAGAGCAGATTGTCCCGCTGTTGCCTGAGTTCCGCTTCCTGCTCTTCATAAGCGCGAACCTTGTTCGAGCCGCGGATGGTGTAGCCGAGGTCGCGCAGCGTCTCCCGAAGCGCTGCGGCGGTCACCGCATCGGGATTGAATTCGATCAGCGCCTCCTCGTGCGCGATATTGACGTTGACGTTGCGCACGCCGTCCATGCGCCCAAGCGCCTTGGTGATGCTCGTGACGCAGAAGGAGCACGCCATCCCGCCGATCTTCAGTTGGATCTTCTCTGCGCGTTCGAGGGTTTCCGCCGTGTTCATAACTGCAGCCTAAACCTTGTAGTAAGCTCCAGAGTCAAGGGGGAGGAGTTTGTCGGGTTTAGCCCGACAAACTCCTTATGTGAGATGGGCGCCACAAGAGAAATACAAAAATCGCCGAGATGAAAATTGTCCTTTGCTTTTCTTCGGTGTTGGTGGAGCTGTTTCGTTAGGGATTTTGTCGTGGCGTAGCCCGGCACATTCCTAGAATCTCAGACGGCGGACCACTGAGGTTTCCTATTTCGCCGGGGTCAAATGGCCGTCGCTGGCGCTAACTTTTCGCAGTCGCATACACTGCGCTTCGTCGAGCTGCTTGTTGTCCCCCGACGTCCGCGAATACATGAGATTCGCCGCGTCGTCCGAATGAGCGCCCGAATCGGCGAGGACATGATAAAGCTCGTGGGCGAGGGCGATGCCCGGGTGGCTGGTCGCCTCGGTCATCCATACGGTATCCACCAGCTCGGGCCGCCTCCTCCCGCTGGAGCGACCGATGGCTTCTGCATCGAAAGCGATTCTCTGCAGCGTGTCGCGCACGAAAAAGACCGCCGGGCGTGGAATATCGAGTCCGCGAACCAGTGCGGCGGCGTGAGCGTCATTGAAATACAGGTAACGCCGCGGCGTACGCAGCTCGAAAACCTCGAACCCGCGAAACATCACGCCGCACTGGGCGAATATTCCCGCCGCGTCTCGGGCGGCCGACTCGAGCAACGCCGTCGACCATCGGGTGCCCTGCAGCATCACCAGGGAGGCCTCGAGCGCGGCGCGCACGCCGTCCGGCATCTTAGAATCGCCGTATAGCGCTTTCACCCCGATGCGTGAACGCGCAATGACTTCAACTCCTTTCGGCTCCGCCTCGCAGGCGCCTCGATCGGTCTCCGTCGGCGACTCGAGCATTCCCCTCGAAATCAGGCCTGCGGCGCCGTTCGGCGGCGGCCTTACCCGATCGAGGATGGCCGCCTTGAGCTGCGGCCCCTTCCACTCGGGATGCGCAGCAAGCAGGCATGCGGCGAGCGCCGAGAGGCGCGCGGCGGCGTAGCTCGAACCCGAGACGAGTTTCGGGCGGCCGTAGAAATCGATGCTGACGAGGCTCTCGGCCGGCACGAGGAGATCCACCGACTCGGCGCCCCAGTTGGAGCCTGCGGCGAGCACGCCGGTTTCGGTGGAGGACGTCGCCGTGAGCAGATTTTCCAGACGCAGCGCGGCGGGAAACACCGGCTGCGCATCGATATCGCGGCCGTCGTTGCCGGCCGACGCGATAAACAGCATGTCGGGGTGCTTTCGCGCCGCCTCGGCAAAGGCGGCCCATTCTTCCGCGCTCGTGCTGCCGAGTGACAGATTGACGATCACGACGCCCGTTGCCGCCGCGTCTTCCACCAGCGCCGCCATCCTGCGCATGTCCAGGCGCGGATAACGGTACACCACCAGACGGCTCGATGGCGCTTCGGCGATCAGCACGCCGGCGGTCTGGGTGCCGTGGCGCTGGGGCAGAAACGGCGACGTCGCAGGGTTGCTGTCGAAGGGGCGCGAGTCCATGTCCCAGTAGTCGAACCCGAGCAGTCCGCCGTCCGCGCCGCGGGCCATGCGCCGGCGCACTGCATCCAGCAGGTAGTTGACTCCCGAGTCCACCAGCGCCACCAGCACCCCGTCCCGGGTTCCGCCTTCGGGCACGGGGGGATTCAGCGGCTCGCGCACGTCCACCCGGGTGAGAGATGCATCGGTCCTCTCGATAAACGCTGGCGCCCCCGGTCCGTCGTAGATCAGACGACGTGCGGAGACGATTCGACACTTGTCGTCGGCGAACACCATCCACTCCGGCCTGTGAGCACGCTCGGCCGGCGCGTGATAAACGATGATCACGCGGCGCAGATTGCCGCCGGGAGTGAAGCGCTCGACCAAAATGCGCGCGCCGTCCGTGAGCTCGTATCGGGTGCGGGTACCCACCTCGCGCCCACGGAATTTCATGGGTTCGATGTCAAGCCGAATTGCGCCACCGAGTGCGTTGCCAATCGTCGCGCCGTTGCCGCCCGAGTCGGTACAGGTCGCGGCGACTGTGGCCTTCAACTGAGCTTCGATATTTTGTGCGGCTGCGGGCGGCGCGGATAGCTGCGAAATGGCCGCCACGCCCAGTGACACCCAGGCGATCCGAAGTGCCGGCATTAGGAGGCAAGCCCGCAAAGGACTCTGCTTCAAGCTGGCGGCTGTGGGGTCACGTAGAGCCCGAACCAGATCGACCATATGCCGAGGGCGATGAGCACGATGCCGGTCCAGCGCGGCATGCGCCCGCTTAATTGCGCGAGCCAGTCGAGCGCGCGCCGCGCCGCGGGAAACAGGACGGCAACCGCGAGAGGCAGTGACAGCGCGAAACCGAAGAGCGCGAGCGAAGAAAATCCGCTCGCAAGCGTAGAGCCCGACACGCCGCTCGCGGCGGCGGCGCCGAGCAGGGTAAAGAGCAGCGGCGCGGAGCATGCCGGGATGTTCAATCCGAAGAGCACGCCGAGTGCTGCCGAGCTGCGCACGTCACCGATGCGCGCGAGACTCGGTCCGAGCGAACGCATGAACAATCCCGTACGGCCGGCGAGGTACAGAAGCCCCAGCACGAAATAGATCGTTCCCAACCCAGTCCACATGGCTTTCTGAAAGCCGATGAAGGCGGTGCCGACGAGCACCGCGACCGCGCCGAGCGCGCCGATGAAGAGCGCACGAGTGACGGTGAAGATGCCGACCTGCCAGAGCTTGGTTGCAGGCGGCTTGCCCTCCATGACCTTGATGAACACCAGCGTCGAGCCGATCGTGCAGGGCTCGATGAAGCCGAAGAGGCCGAGCCCGATCGGCAGCAGCACGCCGGTGGTCAGGGCATCGGTCATTCCGTGGACGCGACCTTGTAGCAGCCCTTTTCGATTGCGGCGACCAGCTTTGCCTCATCAACCGCGGTGGGATCGTAGAGTACGCGCGCGCGGCGTTCCTGGTATGAAACGTTGGCCGCCTTGACGCCGGTTTCGAGCGTGAGCAGTGCCTTGATCGTTTCCGCGCAGCCGTCGCAGTGCATGCCTTCGATCGTGACTGTCAACGTTTTCATGACGCAAGCTTGCGTGCTTCCATGGCATCGAGTATGGGGCATTCGCTCGTCGGCCCGCGGCCGGAGCAGGCGGTGGCGAGCTTCGCCAGCGCGCGCTTCATCCGGTTGAGCTGCGCGATGCGCTGCGCGATGTCGGCGATCTTTGCCTCCGCGCGTGCCCGCACGTCCGCGCACGACTTGCCCGGGGCCACCTTCAGGGCGAGGAGTTCCCGGATCTCCGACAGGGTGAATCCCAGCTCCTTCGCCTGGCGGATGAACCCCAGCCGCACGACCACATTGGCGGAATACTGCCGGTAGCCGGAACTTGTGCGCACCGGCTTGTCGAGAAGGCCTTCGCGTTCGTAGTAGCGAACCGTGTCGATCGCCAGCCCGGCGCGACGGGCGACCCTGCCAATCGTCAGTTCGTTCATGCCATGCACCTCGTCAAAAAAACCGAAAATCACCAGGCAGCTTAAACCTTGGAGTTTGCTCCAGGGTCAAGCGGCAGCCTGGTCGCCACGACTAAAGCCGGGGACTCAGCTTTCGAGGAGCTTGAGCCGCTGCACCTTGCCCGAGGGGCCTTTAGGCAGTTCGGTGACCAGCTTGATAATCCTGGGCGCCTTGTAGCTGCCCAGCTCGTCCCGTGAAAACGCGGCGAGCTCGTCCACCGTGCAGCGACTGCCGGGTTTCAGCACGACGCAGGCCATGATTTCTTGGCCGTACGTCGCATCGGGGATGCCGACTGCCGCGGCCTCCAGCACGGCCGGGTGCTTGAGCAGCGCCTCGTCAATTTCGCGCGGCGCGATGTTCTCGCCGCCCTTGATGATGAGCTCCTTGATGCGTCCGGTCACGAAGAGAAAGCCATCCTCGTCGAGATAACCGAGGTCGCCACTGTGCATCCAGCCGTCGGGCTCCAGCGTCTTTGCCGTGTTTTCCGGGTCCTTGTAGTAGCCCTTCATGACGTTCGCGCCGCGTACCATGATCTCACCGGCTGCGCTGGGCGGCAGGGTTACACCGGTTACCGGGTCGACGATCTTGGCTTCGTTGCCGAAGAAGGGGCCCGGACTGCCCAATTTGCGTTTTGCGGGATCAAGGGGGCTGGTGAAGCAGGGCGCGTTGGTCTCGGTCATGCCGAACGTCTCGATGATGCCGATGCCGAACCTGTCTTCGAATGCACGGTGCAACTCGGGCGGGAGGGGCGCCGAGGCTGAGCGGCAGAATCTGACCTGGCTGATCGGGCGCCCCCTATCGGCGGGATCCGGGCCGTTGAGAAGGTAGGCGATGATGGTCGGCACGACGTTGATCCAGGTGCAGCGGTATTGCGCGACGAGGTCCCAGAAATTCGACGCGCTGAACCGGTGCGGCATCACGACGCTTCCCCCATGCACCAAGGGCGCGACACCGGTCACGATCTGCCCGTTGATGTGATAGAGCGGCAGCGCGCACAGCACGCGGTCCTCGCGCGTGAGCTCGTGCGCCGCGCTGGTGAACTCCCCGCCGGCGCATACGCTGCCGTGCGTCTGCACGACGCCCTTGGGCTTGCCGGTCGTGCCGGAGGTGTACATGAGTAGCGCGTCGTCGGTCGCGGCGATCCTTGGCAGATCGGCGGCTTTAATGCTTTTCGCATCGAAGATTGAAGCGGCGTCGGGATCAATGACAACAACCTCGATTTCCCGGTTTAGGTTGCGTAGCGCCTCATGCAGCCGGTCGGCATGCTCGGCACTCGTAAATACGAGGCGGGTGTCGGAGTGCTCGAGGACGAAGACGAGCTGATCGCGTTGAGAAAGCAGATTGAGCGGCGCCACGACGAATCCCGCGTACATCACCGCAATCAGCAGCCGTCCGGTCTGGTAGCCGTTATGCAGCATCAGGGCAACTTTGTCGCCTTTGCGCAATCCCCGGCCGAGCAGGAAGCGCCCGAGCTCCTTGCAGTCGTTCCGCAGGCGCCCATAGGTGAGCGTATGGCCGGTCTCCGGGGCAATCAGGTACGGCGCGTCGGGCTGCTCCCGCGCTCGCAGGTCAACGTAGTGCCGGATGGTGCGCATGCGCTGCTAAGGATGAAAGCAGAATGAACAAAGTGGCAGGAAACCGATTCCCATTACATATTTCATCCTTCTGCCTTGATTGGAGCGGCTGGATCTGTCACAAGCGGTGCTTCTTGCGATAAACGCCGAAAATGTCGTCGAGCGAAGGCTCCCTCGGCGGGATTGGGCGCACGATGCGCGTAACGTTCATGAAGTGCCGGTAGTTGAGATTGTCCGAGATGCTGTTGCGGCCCCAGGAGCCGCAGCCCATTGAAAGCGAGAACGGCAGGCCGTTGTCGAAGCTGCCGCCGTTCGCGATCGCATGCGCCTGATTGACGATGACGCGGCATACCGTCATCTCGTGCCCGAGCCGCCGGATCTGGTCCTCGTTACGCGTGTGGATTCCGCACGAGTGGCCGTTGCCCTGGTAGTCGTAGATCGCGCGCATGATGTCGAAGGCGTCGTTGAAGTCGCGCGCGCGGTAAACGGTAAGCACGGGCGAGAGTTTTTCGCCCGAAAAAGGGTGGCTCCCGCCAGCTCCGGTCTCTTCGACCATCAGGCATTTCGCATTGAGAAGCGCCGGCCGCGTGAGTCCCGCCACCGCACAGATTTTCTTCACGGGCTGCGCCGTGATTGCGGGCGAGAGCTTACCGCCAGGAAACATTGCTTGGCGCAATGTTTCCTTTTCGGAAGCAGTAAGAACAACTCCTCCTTCCTTTGTCAGGGCGCCGATCATCTCGTCATAAACGCGGTCGTGGATCACGACCGCGTTCTCGGACGAGCAGCTGGTCGCGTTGTCGAAGGCCTTCGAGCGCATTATCTTCGCTGCCGCATCGGCCAGATCGGCCGACTCGTCCACGATCACGACGACGTTGCCGAGCCCGACGCCCACGCAGGGCGTGCCGCTCGAATAGCCGGCGCGGACGTTGTTTTGCGATCCCGTGACCACGACGAGGTCAGCCTGCTTCATGAGCTCGTTCGTCAACTCGCGGGTGACCGGCGCAGGCAGCTGCTGCACCAGTTCGGCAGGCACACCGATGCGTCCCAACTCCTCGTGCACGTACTGCAGCAGCAGCGCGGCCGTGCCGTGTCCCTTGGGTGAAGGCGCGAGGATCACGGCGTTGCCGCATTTCAGCGCGTTGATGAGGTTGTTCGCCGGCGTTGCGCCTGGATTGGTCGAGGGCACGACGGCTGCGATCACGCCCATGGGACGGGCGATTTCGATGACCCCTTTCTCCGGCATTTCAGCGATGACGCCCGTCGAGCGCACGCCTTGCAGATCGCGCAGCAGCCCGAGCGTCTTGCGATGATTCTTCTCGATCTTGTCGGCGACCACCCCAAGGCCGGTATCTTTCACGGCGATCTCGGCGAGGGCCTTGTTCCGCGCCGGATTCATAATGGCCCAGCCGACCGCGGTGACGGCTTCATCGAGTTGTGCCTGCGTCGAGCGCTCGAAAGTCTTTTGCGCAGCGCGGGCGCGGGCGACCAGAGCGGCCACCGTCTCTTTCACCGGTGCTGCCGCCGGGGTCTCAATTCGCGCCATGTTCACTCCTGGTTGCCAAATTTGGTGAGCTGTGAGCCTCGAATGGCTCAGCAACCGAATTGCTGCTCACTTAGTACCTGCCTACCTGCCGTGCGCGATAACAGGATAAACCACGGCACGGATTCCGAGAACCGGCAGCACACCGCCGGATGAGCTTTATACAAGGCGTCGTCCGCCGCGGAACGGGACCGGATCGGTTTGTCGTGGGCTCCTCACGCGCCAGCACAAGGTGGACCAATTCCAGGGCGGTCAGCGGGTCGAGCTCGATTCTTCCGTGAAATTGCTACACGTCGCACGCGATGAAGTGTTAAGATTCGCGACAGAAAACGGCGGGCCATGCGCGAACGCGCAAGAAGATCGCCCAATCGAGGAATGGACGAGAAAAAACACGTCAAGTTTGGTGGACGGCTGGTTTTCGTAGGATTCGGCTCCATAGGTCAGGGCACCCTTCCGCTCATCCTGCGGCATGTGGACATGCGGCGCGACCGCATAACGATCCTCACTGCCGACGATCGCGGCCGGAAGGAAGCGGAGGAGTACGGGGTAAAGTTCGTCATCAACCCCCTCAAGCGCGACAATTATCAGAAGATTCTTGAGTCACTGCTCGGCCGGGGCGATTTCCTGCTCAACCTCTCGGTGGATGTCTCGAGCGCGGCGCTGATCGAGTTTTGCCTGCAGCGCGGGGTGTTCTACCTCGACACGTGCATCGAGCCGTGGCACGGAATGTACACGGACGCGTCGCTCCCGCCGAGCCAGCGCTCCAACTACGGCTTGCGTGAGGAAGTGCTGGAGCTGAAGAGGAAATATCCGAAAGGGGCGAGTGTCGTCCCGACCCATGGCGCGAACCCGGGCCTCATCTCGCACTGGGTCAAGCAGGGCATGTTGAACGTCGCGCGCGATGTGTGGGGAGACGTAAAGATTCCGAAGAGCCGTGAGGAGTGGGGTGGGCTTGCCAAGAAGCTGGGAATCAAGGCGATCCACTGCGCCGAGCGGGACACCCAGGTCGCGGAGCCCCGCAAGCGGCAGAACGAATTCGCCAACACCTGGTCAGTGGACGGCTTCGTGAGCGAGGGCCGACAGCCTTCCGAGCTCGGCTGGGGCACGCACGAGAAACATTTCCCGCCCGACGGGCACCGCCACGATTACGGCTGCCGCGCGGCGATCTATCTCGACCGGCCCGGCATGTCGGTGAAAGTCCGTTCCTGGACGCCGGACGAGGGTCCCTTTCACGGATTCCTGATCACCCATGGCGAGGCGATTTCGATCGCCGACTACTTCACGTTGCGAGAGAACGGAAGCGCGATCTATCGCCCGACCTGCCATTATGCTTATCACCCGTGCGACGACGCGGTCCTGTCGAACCACGAGATGGGGGGCAAGAACTGGATCGCGCAGCCGAACTACCGCATTTTCATGGACGAGATCTTTGAAGGCGTGGACGAACTGGGCGCACTCCTCATGGGGCATCCCAAGAACGCCTACTGGTTCGGCTCACGGCTCTCCATCCAGCAGGCGCGCGAGCTCGCGCCGTTCAACAATGCCACGAGCCTGCAGGTCGTGGCCGGCGTGCTGGGTGGGTTGGTCTGGATACTGGAAAACCCCGAGGCGGGTCTCGTGGACCCGGACGACCTCGACTACCGGCGCGTGCTAGACGTCGCGGACCCGTACTTGGGGGACATTGTGGGCGCGTATTCCGACTGGACGCCGTTGAACAACCGCGGGTGGCTGTTCGAGGAGGACATCGACAAGTCCGATCCGTGGCAGTTCAAGAATATCCGCGTTCTTTGACGACGGTGACCGGTGACCAGTAAGGCAGTTCATTTTAGCCGCCGATGGACGCCGATAGATGCCGATAGGAATAAGACCAAACTGCCACAGAGAGCACAGAGGACACAGAGGAAGGAACGGGCACGAGAGCGTGCCCGTTTTTGTTGGTATTGATTTTCGTGGCGCGTTTGCGGTTAAATGGTTTCGCCTTTTATCCGAATCTGTTTTCCGATGATTGCTGTGATCTTTGAAGTCATGCCTGCCTCCGGGCGGAAGCAGGAGTACCTCGATCTCGCGGCAAGTCTCCGGCCTGAGCTGGAGAAAATTGACGGCTTCATTTCGATCGAGCGCTTCGCGAGCCTCACCAACGAGGGCAAGATTCTGTCGCTCTCGTTCTGGCGCGACGAGGACGCCGTCAAACGCTGGCGCCAGTTCGAGGGACATCGGCTTGCACAGGAACGGGGCCGGAACGGGGTCTTCGCGGACTACCGGCTTCGGATCGCGGGCGTAATCCGGGACTACGGCATCGCCGACCGCGAGCAGGCGCCCGCCGACAGCCGCGCGCACCACGAACCAAAACGGTGACCACTTACCGGTGACCGGTGACCGATGACCAGGAACTGGTGACGAGTACTGGTGATGAGAGATGGTGATGATTAGTGGTGATGTACAAGGTTGCAGGCGCTCTTCATCACCATTTCGCATCACCATTAATCATCACTTCTTTCGTGTGATCGGCGTTCATTGGCGGCTCATCTATGGTCACTGATCCTCACGATCTCGCCGCGCCATCGCCGTGGGTCGAGCGCTGGGCTGACCGGATCCCTGCGGGCGGGCGCGTGTTGGATATCGCCTGCGGCCGAGGGCGGCATGCCCGACTGTTTGCCGCCCGGGGCCACCCGGTAGACGCGGTTGACCGGGATCCTGCGGTGTTGTCGTGGCTGAGTGGCGCAGCGAACGTCACCGCCCGGTGCGCCGATCTGGAGAAGGGGCCTTGGCCCTTCGAGGGGCAGCGCTTCGCCGGGGTGGTGGTGGTCCACTACCTTTGGCGGCCGTTGTTTTCCCGCCTGCTGGCCGCGGTGGCGCCGGGAGGAGCGTTGATCTACGAGACCTTCGCGGCGGGCAATGAACGCTACGGCCGCCCTTCCAATCCCGATTTCCTGTTGCGGCCCGGAGAGTTACTGGAGGTCGCGCGCGGGCGCCTGCGAGTTCTTGCCTACGAGGACCTGTTTGTGTCCGATCCCAAGCCCGCAATGGTCCAGCGTATCTGCGCGGTCGATCTGCTTTAGGGCCGGGGCGATAAGGGACGGATTTTGGGCTGATTGCCGGGGGCCGCGGGGAACGATTCGTTCGTCCCGCCTGTCACCTTGTTTATGGAATTCATTGCAATGAGGTAAAATTACACAGTTACACTTTACACCCAGGCCCTGTTTCAGAAGGAAATTTTCTAGATGGCACCGCTGCAGGGCAGTATGGTCGCGATCGTGACGCCGATGCAGGTCGACGGCGTCCTTGATCTCGACGCATTCCGCAGACTGATCGACTGGCACATCAAGGAAGGTACCGACGGCATCGTCGCGGTGGGTACCACGGGCGAGTCGCCGACGGTCGATTTCGATGAGCATCGGCTTCTCATCAAGACTGCGGTCGATCACGCGGCGAAGCGCGTTCGGGTCGTGGCGGGTACGGGCGCCAATTCCACGAGCGAGGCGATCGAACTCGCCGCGTACGCAAAACAAGCGGGGGCGGACCTGAGCTTGTCGGTCGTTCCGTATTACAACAAGCCGACGCAGGAGGGACTCTACCGCCACTTCAGGGCGATCGCGGAAGCGGTGGATATTCCGCATATTCTCTACAACGTCCCCGGGCGCACCGTGGCTGATCTGCAGAACGAAACGGTGCTCCGGCTTGCGCAGATTCCGAACATCATCGGCATCAAAGATGCGACCGCCAATCTGGAGCGCGCCTCAGACCTGATCCGGCGTAAGCCAAAGGACTTTGCGGTCTACAGTGGTGACGACGCGACCGGGCTGGTTTTGATGCTGCTCGGCGGCAATGGCGTGATTTCCGTTACCGCAAACGTCGCGCCCAGGCTGATGCACGAGATGTGCTCCGTGGCGCTCGCTAGCGACGCCGCGGCGGCGCGCGAGCTCAACAATCGCCTGCTGCCCTTGCATCGCCGGCTATTCGTCGAGGCCAATCCGATTCCGGTTAAGTGGGCGGTCGAACAAATGGGGCTCATCAAGGGCGGCATCCGGTTGCCGCTTACCCCGCTCTCTGCCGCCTATCACGAGCAAGTGCGCGAGGCCATGAAGCACGCGGGCATCGGGCTTGAAGTGCCTGGAGGGCGATATGTGGCCGCGTAGCCTGCAGCATCACGCGGTTTGCGCGCTCGTCGGCGTGCTGCTGGGGGCATGCGGCAATCTCGGTATCGAGAGCAAGAAAGTCGACTACAAATCGACGGGCAAGCTGCCGCCCCTGGAGATTCCGCCCGATCTGACGCGCCCGAGCGCCGACGACCGCTATGTCGTGCCCGATATCAATCCGAAGGGAACGGCGACGTATTCGGAATACACCCGCGATCGCTCCGGTGCGCGGGGCTCGGCGACCGTGGCCTCGCTCGTGCTGCCCACGACGACACGCGTGCGCGTCGAGCGCGATGGCAACCAGCGCTGGCTGGTGGTGATCGGCACGCCGGACCAAGTATGGCCAGTGGTGAAGTCGTTCTGGCAGGAAACCGGTTTCATCGTCAATCTCGAGCTTCCCGAAGCCGGCATCATGGAGACCGACTGGGCCGAGAACCGGGCGAAACTACCCGGCGTCGGGGTGATCCGTAACTTTTTGGGCAAGTTTTCCCCCTATGAGACCGGCGAGCGCGACAAGTTCCGCACGCGCCTTGAACATGGCGTGAAGCCCGCGACAACGGAGATCTACATCAGCCATCGTGGAATGGAAGAAGTCTACACGACTGCCGTGAACACGGACCAAGTCCAAGAAACCATGTGGCAGCCGCGACCGCCCGACCCCACTCTCGAAGCCGAGATGCTGGGCCGTCTGATGACGCGATTCGGTGTCGAGGAAAAGCGCGCCAAGAAGGAAGTGGCGAGCGTTAAAGAGGCGCCCGCGCGCGCGCGGTTGATCGACGGTACCGACGGCAGCACGCTCGCGCTCAACGACCAATTCGACCGCGCGTGGCGGCGGGTTGGACTTGCCTTGGATCGGGTCGGCTTCACCGTCGAGGACCGCAATCGCGCGAAGGGGCTCTACTACGTGCGTTATATAGATCCGCAGACCGACGTTCAGACCAAGAAAGAGACGGGATGGCTTTCCAAACTCGCGTTCTGGAAAAGCTCTGAGCCACCCAAACCCGAGCAATACCGGATACAGGTGACCGACAAGCAGTCCGTGGCGCTCGTCAACGTGCTGAACAAGGACGGCAGCCAGGACCACTCCGATACGTCCAACCGTATCCTCACGCTCCTCTACAACCAACTGAAATAACGTGACGGGAGACGGGTGATGGGTGATGAGTGAAAAGCTGTCGAAGATCTCTGCTTTTTTCCATTACCCGCGATGATGCGCTTCGCATCGTTGGGCAGCGGCAGCGGTGGCAACGCTCTCCTCGTTGAAGCTGGAAACACCCTCATCCTGCTCGACTGCGGCTTCGGCCTTGCGGAAGTCACCGCGCGGCTCGCCCGGATCGGACTTGTTCCCGGCGATATCGATGCCATCATCGTCACGCACGAGCATGACGATCATGCCGGCGGCGTGGCGCGGCTCGTGCGCCGCCACGAGTTGCCGGTATATCTTACCTACGGAACCTTGGCCGCGCTCGGAGGCGACCGCGCGGCGTTGCCCGAAGCCGTGCTGATCGACGGACACGCTCCCTTCGCCATCGGCGATATCGAGGTGCAACCCTATCCCGTGCCTCACGATGCGCGGGAGCCGGTGCAGTTCGTGCTGGCTGACGGCGCGGCGCGCCTCGGCGTGTTGACCGATGTCGGGGCGCCCACGCCCTACGTAGCCCAGATGCTCTCCGGCCTTGAGGCGCTGGTGCTCGAGTGCAATCATGATCGCGCGATGCTGGAGGCCAGCGCATATCCTGCAACGCTCAGGGAACGCATCGCGGGGCGGTTCGGTCATCTTGAAAACGCTGCCGCGGCCCAGCTGCTCGGGGAGCTCGATTGCAGCCGACTCCAGCACGTGATCGCCGGTCATCTTTCGCAGCAGAACAACACGCCGGAGCTGGCGCGCGCCGCATTGGCCGGCGCGCTGGGATGCGAGGCGGAATGGATCGGGGTGGCGACGCAAGACGAAGGATTTACCTGGAGGCAAATCCTTTAAGTCAGAAGTTAGAACGCGGAAGGCGACAGAGATCCTACCTAACGGTTTTTCCTTCATCCTTCCTCCTTAAAAAAAGCCGGCCCGCAGGCCGGCTTTTTTAGAGGCCCGTCTTATCAAAGGAAATTGCCGGGGCCGAAGCTTCCCAGATCTCGGTGAAGCGGTCGAGTAGTTGCTGCGCGCCGATGACATCGTTCATGCCCTGGGCCGCGCGCAAATGGTCGTAATGAAAGCGGTGCAGATAGTGGGTGGCATCGAAGATCACCAATGGATCGTAGACATGCCTGGCGGGCCGCAACGTCTGATGAATCTTGACCGCGGAGCTGAATTGGCGCGCGAGATCAATGACGCGGGGGCACTGGCGCGCGATCGGGTCGGCCTCGTGCAGCACGATCATGAGCCGGTTCGACCGGCTTGCGAGCAGAAATTGGCGCAGCGCCTCGTAGCGCCGCGGCGAATTGTATTCACGAGAGAGCGCCTTGTCGAAGACGCGAATCACACTTTGAGTCTGCGGGATCATGTCGTCGACGAGCGCCTCGAACTCCCGCATGCCGTCGAAACGGCGATATTGGGCGTGGGGTAAATTGCCGGTTCGTTCCATAATTAAAGTCTCTCACGGAGGTGCCTTGCCGGTCACGAGTCAATCGTCACGGTCCGATTTCAATATAGCCCGCCCGGTACCAGTGATAAAGCCAACGCGCCGATTCTTGATCGCCCGTTCGCCCGGGAGGCAACCGGCCTTGGTCAGCCAGAAGGCGCAGCGTGCGTGCGGCACGCGGACGTGCTGGGCAGGCCTCGCCGTTGATGAAGAAAACGTCGTGGCGGAACAGCATGCGGGTGGGTAGTGCGAGGCGCACGCCGTCGCGCGCGGCGCGGCGCGCAAAGGCGGCGGGCGCGAGCGGCCGGCGGGGACGGACGAATACGACGTTCGCCGTGGGCTCGCTCAGATAACAGCCGAGAAAGCGCTCGACGTCGGCCGCGCTCCAGCGCACCTCGTCCAGCAGGCGCGTGAGTTTTTCCACCATCGCATCATTGAGGTGGGCGGGATGACGCTGACGCCGCAACCCAGGGTCTTTGTAGATTCCGGTTAGCTGAAGCTGCTCCTGAAGAAACTCGAGAAATCTCGTTCCCAGTTCCTGCGCGCTCGGCGCCCGGAACCCGATCGAGCAGGTGACACCATCCGTAACGGCAATGCCGTCGTGCGCGTAGCGCGGCGGCAGGTAGAGCAGATCACCCGGGTGCACCACCCATTCCTGTGAGGCGCGAAAGCGGCGCAGGATCCGCAGTGGCGCGCCCTCGATGAGCGACAGGTCGCGCTGTGGGCTCACGCGCCAGCGCCGCGCGCCTTGCAGTTGCAGCAGGAAGACGTCATAGCTGTCGAAATGCGGGCCGACACCGCCGCCGGGAGGCGCGTAGCTCACCATGACATCGTCGAGTCGCGCACGGGGGATGAAACTGAAGCGCTGGAGCAGATCGCGGGCGGCGGGCAGCACGCGGTCGATGCCTTGCACGAGCAGCGTCCAGCCCGATGCGGGCAACCGACCGAGCTCGCGACGCGTAAAGGGTCCGTAGCGCACGCGCCAGCGCCCCTTGTCGCGCAGAACCAAACGTGATTCGAGGTCGTCGTGCATGGCCAGGTCAAACAGCAGTTCCCGCTGCACCAGACCGGCGCATTGCGGCAGCGCATTGCGCACCAACAACGGTCGCTTCTGCCAGTGGCGGCGAAGAAATTGCTCGACCGAGAGGTTGCCGAGACGATCTTTCGTCATGCAAAACGATGATAAAAGCAGCCCGCCAAAACTCACCGTGGGGCAGGCTGCTTGAAGTATAACTGTCTAATATGCGGGACCGGCCTGGAAAAGTGCCATGATTCCGATGCCATGGACCGGGAAGGCACTGCAAATCAGGGTGCAGATCGCGTCAGGTCCGCAAAAAAAGTTCCGGATAAGGATTTTGCCGGATACCTGGCCGGCAAAATCCTGCGACAAAAACGCTTGACCAGCGCGACTGATGTTCACAAAATGGGCCTGTCATGTTGCCTGAAGCTCAACACAGCGCGCGATTGCTGCAACCGGGGCGGGCGGCGCCGCTCTTCGATCTGCCCGATGCCGACATGAATATGGTGGGCCTGCAGGATTTCCGCAACAAGCGGAACGTGGTGCTTTACTTCTACCCCAAGGACGACACCCCGGGTTGCACGATGGAGGCGATCGAATTTAGCGAGCTTGACGACGAATTTAACGCGCTCAAGACAGTAGTGTTGGGCGTCAGCATGGACGATTGCCTGTCGCACGGCGCGTTCCGTGACAAGCACGGGCTGTCGGTGCAGCTGCTGGCGGACGTCGAGGGTGAGGTGTGCCGGAGCTACGGCGTTCTCCAGGACAAGGAAATCGAGGGCAAGACGAAGACGTGCATTGTCCGCTCCACCTTCATCATCGATCGCAAGGGGCAGCTCAAGCACACGCTCTACGGCGTGACGTCGCGCGGTCACGCGGCTAACGTGCTCGAATTGCTGCGGGAACCCGGCAAGTGCAAGTGACCAAGGACACGGTCGTTACACTGACCTACGAGCTGCTGGATTCCGACGGCCAGCTGATCGAGAGCTCGGATACGCCGATCGAGTATCTGCACGGCGGTTACGACGGCATTTTCCCGCTGGTGGAGAAGGCGCTGGCGGGCAAGACGGTCGGCGAGGGCTGCCAGGTTCGGCTCGAGCCCGAGGACGCGTTTGGCGACTACGATGCCGAGTTGGTGCGCATGGAGTCGCGCGACAAGTTTCCGGGAAACCTCGAGGTGGGCATGCGCTTCGAAGGACGCGGCGAGGAGTCCGGCACGATGGTCATCTACACCATCACCGATATCGCGGAGGACAAAGTGGTCGTAGACGGCAATCACCCTCTGGCGGGTCAAACACTTCATTTCTCGGGCACCTTGACCGCAGTTCGCGCCGCGACCGAGGACGAGCTGATGCACGGCCATGTGCATGGGCCCGAAGGCCATTATCATTGAAGCGTGTGACCGGTGACGGTCACGGGTCACCGGTCACTGAATCTAGCTGCCCGGCGTCACGTCCCACCTGATACGTCCTGGCTTCTCAATTACTTTCACGCGCACCCAGTTCATCTCGGGGCTTCCGAAGACCTCGATGCGGGTAAAGTTTTGGATCGGAGCGCTTCCCTCCGGACTGCGTAGTGGCTGATCCAGCACAAAGCGGTGTTCATCCCCGTGGACCAGCAGTACCGGATTTCTAAAACGCTGCGTCTCGCGCGCGAGCTGGGCAAGAAACCGTTCAAAGCCGCGGCGCGCTCGCCCGGACGGCGCCCAAGGCGATGCATGCATCAGCACTACCACGGCCTGTACGTTGCGCTCCCGCGCCAGCGCGAATGATTCTGCAAGCCAATCCGCGATAGCCGCACTGCGTTGCTCGTGTTCCTTGGGATCGCGCAAATTGTTGGATGGTCCCGGTACGTTGAGCGTCACAAATACCAGCCCGCGGTGCGACCAACGCAGGTGTTCGGGATAATGATGTTGTCTGGCAAGGCCGGATTGCCGGGCCACGTCGAGGGGGTGTTGTCCAAGGCCGACGTTCGTACCGAAGAACAACGCGCGGAGCTTCTGCAGCCGCTCGCGCGGGTTGCGGGGGTCCCCCAGTGCGCGAGTGCAATCGAGCCAGTCGTTGTCGCCCGGTACGTATACAAAGGGTTGGCGGGATAATTCGAACCAGCGGCGGCGCTCGAGGTAGATGTCATCAGTGCAGGCACTGTTTGCGCTCTTGAAATCGCCGAGATGGATAACGAAGGCGAGGCCTTCGCGGTTCATTTCCGCGATCAGGTCTGGAAAGTTCGCCTCTTCGTCAGCGGTGTACGGCGTGTCACCAAACACGGCAAACGCGAACTCGGCGGCGCCCGCAGAGAGCGCGGTGCAGAGTGCGGTGCACGCGATAGCGCCGCCGAAGAAGCGTGACCAGTGACCGGTGAGCAGTGACCGGTACACGCCAAGCCAGAACCTAGTTTTCTCCTGAATCCTGTTCCTCTTGGCGTCTTGGCGGTTCAATGGATTTTTGATTTTTCTCCACCTCTGCGGTCAGAGGTTTGAATTTCTACTCTTCGAGCTGCCGCTGCAGCTGGTAGAGAAGCTCGAGCGCTTCCTTCGGCGCCAGCGTATCCGGATCTAGTTCCTGCAACCGCCTGAGCACCGGGTGCTCTTTTTGTTGAGGCGCGAGGGATGCGTTCCTCGCGCCGACGGCGAAGAGATCGCGTTGCGGCTCAGCTGTCACGCCATGCTCTTCGAGCTCTACCAGGCGTTCACGCGCGGCGCGGATCACGGCGGCCGGCACGCCCGCCAGCTGCGCGACCTGGAGCCCGTAACTCTGGTTGGCCGGGCCTTCCTCGACGCTATGCAGGAAAACGATGTGGTCCTTGTGCTCCACCGCGTCGAGATGGACGTTGACAACCTGCCGGTAATCCTCGGCCAAGCGCGTCATCTCGAAATAGTGCGTGGCAAACAGCGCCAGACTGCTGTTTTTCTCGACTAGGTGGCGGGCGATCGCCCAGGCAAGCGCCAGGCCGTCGAAGGTCGATGTGCCGCGGCCGATCTCGTCCATGAGGACGAGGCTTTCCCGCGTCGCGTGGTGCAGGATGTGCGCGGCTTCGGTCATCTCAACCATGAACGTGGAGCGGCCGCCAGCCAGATCGTCAGCGGCGCCAATGCGCGTAAAGATGGCGTCGATCGGCCCGAGGCGGGCGCGTTGCGCAGGCACGAAAGAGCCGCAGTGCGCGAGGAGCGCGATCAGGGCCACCTGCCGCATGAATGTCGATTTTCCCCCCATGTTGGGGCCGGTCACGATCAGCATCTGGCGCGTGGCCGACAGGCACGCCTCGTTCGCGATGAACTGCTCGACCTGCCGCTCGACAACGGCGTGCCGCCCCCCCTTGATATCGATCAGTGGCTCTTCGGCGAAT
Source organism: Betaproteobacteria bacterium (assembly GCA_029863175.1). The sequence goes on from JAOTVX010000004.1 coordinate 139,650, forward strand.
TCCGGCCGGCAGTAATCGAGCGCTGCTGCGCGCTCGGCAAAACTGGATAGCAGGTCGAGCTCTGCAAGTCCCTCTGCGACCGTCTGGAGGCGGGCAATGTACGCTGAGAGTTTCTCGAGAAGCTTGTCGTAGAGGTGCTTTTCCCTGGCGAGCGCGCGTTCCTGTGCCGAGAGCGCCTTGTCTTCAAACGATTTCAGCTCCGGAGTGATAAAGCGCTCGGCATTCTTCAACGTCTGGCGGCGGCGGTAATCAGCGGGCACTTTCTCCGCCTGGGCGCGGGTGACCTCGATGTAGAAGCCGTGCACGCGGTTGTACTCGACCTTGAGATTCGCGATGCCGCTACGCTCGCGTTCACGGGCCTCGAGCTGCACCAGGAATTCGCCGCAGTTCGACTGGAGGGCGCGCAGCTCGTCGAGCTCCGTATCGTAGCCGTCAGCGATCACGCCGCCTTCACGCAGCACGGCTGCCGGCTCGGATTTGATTGCGGCGCGGAGAAGCGCGGCGAGGTCATCGACTGGTGCGAGCACGGCGGCGAGCTCTGTCAGCCGGGCTGCGGGGAGCCCGGCCAACGCCGGGCCGAACTGCGGCAGCACGTTCAGCGTTTCCCGTAGCGCCGATAGGTCGCGCGGCCGGGCGGAGCGCAACGCGATGCGCGCCGTGATGCGCTCGACGTCAGCGCAATTTCCCAGCAAGCCGTGGATGCCGCCGTAAGGCGCGGCGCCGCCATCGCCGCCGAGCGCGCTCACGGCGTCGAGCCGCGCGGCGAGCGCCGC
>JAOTVX010000066.1 GCA_029863175.1 Betaproteobacteria bacterium
TGAGAATTGATCTCCCCTATCAGTCGCAGCAGCGGGCCTCGCGACGCGCGGCTTCGACTTCCGGCGTGTTCTCTCCATAGACCGTCGCTTCGCCATGGGTGAAAAAGGTCTCCCAGGGAAGCGCATTGGGGTCCATCACCCAGGCCTTGGTGGACTTGTGGTAACAGCAGGAGGTCTCCCCCTCGGCGATGAGCCGTCGACCCGCTGCACGAAGCCGGCTGGAGATTTCTTGAAGCTCGTTCTCGGACTCCACCTGGATTCCGAAGTGCACCTCGCCGGTGGAGGCGTCTCTAGCCTTGGACGTGATGGAGAAGTTCACCCGCGGATCTTCCAGCATCCATTTGGCGTAATCCGCCCGCTGCACCACCGGTTCGGCGCCAAAGAGGTCGCTGTAAAAGCGCGCGGACTCTTCCAGGTGTTGAACAGCAAGCCCGATGTGAATGCGTTTCATGGCAGTTTCCTCTACGCGTGGACCGCCCGGCGCTTCTTTTTCATTTCGCCGCGGCAGCAGTTTTGACTCAGATAGCCGATGAGCCCATACATGGCGGAAAAGCTGGCGCAGTAGATGATAGAGCGGCCTTCCCGCGTACTGGTCAGAAGTTCTGCCTGACTGAGCTGGGACAAGTGAAACGACAGCGTCGCTGGCACGATGCCCAGGCGCTCACCGATAGCGCCCGCCGGCAAGCCGTTGCGCCCTGCCTCCACCAGAAGTCGAAAAATCTTCAGCCTCGTCGGCTGCGCCAGGGCGGCGAGTCGCTCTACCGCCAGCTGGGTCTCATCTGATAATTCCATATTTCCAAAATAATCGAAATATTTTTCCGATGCAATACTCAAGGCGATTCCGCCGGCGATTGTTCGCGTAAGCTGATCCAACCTGCAGGTTTATTCTGCCGGCTTAGTTTCCGCAAGGGTCCCCTTTTTGGGCGCGCGGGCAACCAGATAGTTCACCACCTCGGCGTCGCTAAGCTGGTGGAAATCGGCGTAGAAGCGGCCGATGGCTCCAAACCACCCCGGGGTCATCAGGCAGACCACCTTATCGACCTGTTCGCTCAACTCTTCTACCGTTTCGGGGGGTGCGACCGGGACCGCCAGCACGATGCGCCGTGGCTTAGCCTGCCGCACCGCTTTCAGGGCGGCAAGCACGGTTGAGCCGGTGGCAATACCGTCATCGACGACGATCACGGTGCGCCCCCCAACGTCTAGATAGGGGCGGTCACCGACGTACAACTTGCGCCGGCGATCAATTTCGGCAAGCTGTTTCTCTGTCTGTTCGTGAAGGTAAGCCTCGGAGATCCCGAGCATGTCCATCAATTCGCGGTTCACTATGGTCTGCGCCCGCACCCCGTCGACCACGGCGCCCAGCGCCAGTTCCGGCTGGCCGGGCACGCCAATCTTTCGGACCAAGATTACATCGAGGGGCGCCTGGAGGGCCCTGGCGACTTCGAACCCAACGGGCACACCTCCCCGCGGAAGTGCCAGCACGATTGGCTTTTCCTCGCGCAGGTGCGCAAGTCGCTCCGCGAGAAGCCGTCCCGCTTCGTGTCGGTCGTCGAAAATATCCTTTCTCATGGAAGCCACCAAGATTGGCAGCGGCCGCGCGCGCGGCCGCGCGGCTCGCATAGCAACCCACCCACTAGCAATGTCGGCCTGATTACACGCTATGCTGACTCGCGCCGGAACACTTTGATCCACGTCATCGCTCTGCGGGAGTGCCAACGTACACTTCGTTCCAACCCCACTCGGAGTCGGCCGCAGCATGGCGAAAGCGCGCAGCATCGGCAAAACGCAGGGAAGAACTCGGGACAACGCGGATTCTACGCGCAACGGCGACGACGCCACGGCGCGCAAAGCCGCCTTCCTTTCGCAGCCAGCAAACTACGCCGAGGCGCCCGCGACGGTCGAGCGGATCGAAACTCATATGTCGTGGGTGTTCCTGGCCGGCAACCATGCCTACAAGCTGAAGAAGGCGGTGCACTATCCGTATCTCGACTTCAGCAGCGTCACGGCGCGTCGTCACGATTGCCTGGAGGAGCTGCGCCTCAACCAGCGGCTGGCTCCCAGTGTTTACCTGGGCATCGTGCCGTTGACCCGCGAAGCGGGCGACCGGCTCGCGCTCGGCGGCGATGGGGAGCCCGTCGACTGGCTGGTAAGAATGCGGCGGCTGTCGCGCGCGAGGATGCTCGACAACGCCATGGCAGCCGGCGCGGTGCAGGACGCCGAGCTCGACGCCGTGGTCCGCTTGCTGGTGGACTTCTATCGCGATCAGCCGCCGGAGCCAGTAGTCTCCGAGGTCTATCGCCGTACCCTGGAGCACGACGTCCGCTCCAATCGCCAGGTGCTGCTGGAGCCGCAATACGGACTGGCACGCGGAGCCATCGAGCCGATCATCCGTGCCCAGCTCGATCTGCTGCACACCACGCCGCAGCTGTTCGATGATCGGGTCGCCGCGGGCCGAATCGTCGAAGGCCACGGCGATCTGCGCCCCGGACACGTCTTTCTCGGCCCACCGCCACAGATCATCGACTGCCTGGAATTCAACCGCGCGCTGCGCGTTGTCGATCCGCTGGACGAGCTCGGCTATCTGGCGATGGAGTGTCGCGTGCGTGACCGCGAGACCGTCGGCAATCGGTTGCTCGCGCGCTATGCAGAGCTCAGCGGCGATCCCGCGCCGCCCACGCTGCTCGCCCTCTATCAGAGTCGTCGTGCCTGCTTACGGGCCAGGTTGTGCCTGCGGCACATCACCAGCACCGAAGCGTCGACCGATGCCGCCTGGCGCGACCGCGCAGGGGCTTATCTAGGCCTGTCGCGGAACTATGCAAGCGCGTTGGGCTAGCTTTCGAGCAGCGCGACAACAGAACCACCGCCGTGGATACGCGACACTGCCTCGGCAAAGAGCGGCGCAGTGTCAAGCACAACGAGGCGGTCACCGATAACCTCCGGGGCGAGCCGGAACGGCGGAACGGAATCGGTGACGATAATGCGCTCCAGCAAAGGTTGCTGAAACAGCGTTTCGGCGCCGGGCATGAACAACCCGTGCGTGGCCAACGCGAGCACGCGCTTCGCCTTGCGCGCGGCGCAAGCCTCGACGGCACGGCGGGTCGTGGTGCCGCCGGCGATCATGTCGTCCACCACCAGGACCGTTTTGCCGGCGACGTCGCCGACGAAGGCCTCGCCGGAAACAACGCCGGCGCTGCGCTTCTTTTCCATGAAGGCGCTGTCGACCGATCGATTCAGCGCTTTCTCAAGACGTTCGCGGAAGTAGTCGGCCCGCTTGACGCCCCCCAGGTCCGGCGACAGCACCACAACGGGATCCGAATCGAGCTTTGGCGCCAGATGCTTGACGAACAAGCCCGCGGCCTCCAGGTGTTCCGTGCGGCAGCGAAAGGCGTTCTGGAAAGCCACCAGGTTATGCACGTCCAGAGTCACCACGCGGTCGGCGCCCACCGCCTCCAGCATCTGCGCGACGTAGCGCGTTGTCACGGGGTCACGCGACTTGGTTTTGCGGTCCTTGCGGGCGTAACAGAGATAGGGAACCACCGCGGTCACGCTGGCGCAGGCCGCGTCGCGCAAAGCGCCGATGAAAAAAGCCAGCCGGCAGAGTTTGTCGTTAGCGCTCTGCCCGGGTTCACCGTAAAGCGAATGGATGACGAAGACGTCGGCCCCGCGCACGCTGATTAGAGGACGGGCCTTGTGCTCTCCGTCCTCGAATTCGCGCTCCTCAAGTTCGCCGAGCGGCTGTTGCAGCTGCTCTGCAACCTTGGCGCCAAAATCGCGGCTGGTCTTCAGGGCGAACAAAACCATCGCTCGATTCATCCGGTTTCTCCCGGGCGGCTGCTGATTAGTTTCAACATCGAGCTTACGCGGGGCCGGAGCCGCAATCCTTGATCCAAGGCAATACGACGTCACCACATCGGAGCGAGCCTTATTAGGTTGAACGATGTTGACCAAACGGTCACGTGGCATGGCCAATGAGCACGGCGTCGCCGACCATTGGGAGCATTTCCCGCACGTCGCGGACATCGGCGTGCGCGGCGTCGGCCGAAGCAAGGAAGCCGCGTTTGAGCAGGCGGCGTATGCGCTGATCGCCGCAATTGCCGAGATCGAGCGCATTGTGCCGAAGACTAAGGTGCACATCCGCTGCAGCGCAGCCAACGATGAGGCGCTGCTGGTGGAGTGGCTCAACGCCGTCGTTTATGAGATCGCGACTCGCGGCATGCTGTTCTGCCGCTTCGAGGTCCGGATTGACGGCGATAGCCTGAAGGCAGACGCGCAAGGCGAGCCTATCGATCAACAGCGACACGAGGTAGCGGCCGAGGCCAAGGGGGCCACCTACACCGAGCTCAGCGTGCGTCAACTGGATAACGGCCGCTGGCTGGCGCAGTGCGTAGTGGACGTGTGAGCGGCGATGGCCACGCCCGTTGCGGGAGTCGACGATGGATTTGACGATGCTGCAGCGCTTTTCGGACACCGAATGGCACATCCCGCCCAGCGGCGCGATGCGGGTGCCCGGCATCATCTATGCCGATGCCAATCTGATCGCCGAAATGGACGACAAGGTGCAGAAGCAGGTGCGCAACGTCGCCGCCCTCCCCGGCATCGTCAAAGCGTCCTTCGCCATGCCCGACGCGCACTGGGGCTACGGATTTCCCATCGGCGGGGTGGCCGCGTTCGACCCCGATGCCGGCGGCGTCGTCTCCGCCGGCGGGGTCGGCTTCGACATTTCCTGCGGCGTGCGCACCATGACCACTGGTCTGAACGCCGCCGACATCGAGCCGGTGAAGGAGTCGCTTGCGCGGTCGCTGTTCGCCAAGGTGCCGGTGGGGATCGGCAGCACCGGGGAGCTGCGTCTCACCGACCGGCAGATGGACGCCATGCTGGTCGGCGGCGCCCGCTGGGCGCTGCAGCAGGGCTACGGCGAGGCGCGCGACCTGTCGCGCATCGAGGAAGGTGGCCGCATGGCCGGCGCCGATCCGGCCTGTGTCTCGGCGCGGGCGCACAAGCGCCAGCGCAAGGAGATGGGCACCCTGGGCTCCGGCAACCACTATCTCGAAATCCAGAGGATCGCCGAGATCTACGATCAGGCCACCGCCGCGGCCTTCGGACTTGAACAGGACGCCGTGGTGGTCAGCATCCACTGCGGCTCGCGCGGGCTCGGTCACCAGATCGGCACTGAGTTCCTGGCAGAAATGGTGGCCCAGGCGCCGGCGTTGGGGATCACCCTGCCGGACCGCGAGCTGGCCTGCGCGCCGCTCGATTCCGAGCTCGGCCGGCGCTATCTCGGCGCCATGCGCGCGGGGATCAACTGTGCCCTGGCAAACCGGCAGATCATCGGCCACCTGGCGCGGGAAGTGTTCGCCGAGTTCTTCCCGGCGGCGCATCTCGAGCTGCTGTTCGACGTCTCGCACAACACCTGCAAAGAGGAGACGCACCGCATCAACGGCGAGAGCAAGGCGCTGTTCGTCCACCGCAAGGGGGCAACCCGAGCCTTCGGCCCCGATGCGCCGAGCCTGCCAGAGCACCTTCGTCCCTGGGGTCAGCCGGTGCTGATCGGCGGCAGCATGGGCACGGCCTCTTATGTGCTGGTGGGTACGCGGGACAGCGAGGCGCATGCATTCGCTTCCGCCTGCCACGGCGCCGGCCGGCAGATGAGCCGTCACCAGGCGCGCAAGCGCTGGGGCGGGCGGGCGGTGAGAGACGAGCTGGCCGGGCGCGGCATCATCGTTCGCAGCCCGTCGCCCCGCGGCGTAGCGGAGGAAGCACCGGGTGCCTACAAAGACGTGAGCGCGGTGGTCGAAGCGACGGAAAAGGCGGGGCTCGCGCGCAGGGTCGTCCGTCTCCGACCGGTGGTTTGTATCAAAGGCTGAGGTTGACCTTGTCCGTTGCGGTAAATTCTGCGCGGGCAGGCCGCGGTCGCGCTAGCTGACTCTTCGCCCAAAGATCGACAACGACCGACAATACTTTCAAATCGGGTTGCCGACCTGGCCTGCGACTCAGTCGGCCTCGCGTTCGATGTTACAGCAGTGCGGAGAACTCAGTTCGGTATCGGTTGCGCTCACCTCGAGTATCGATCCGGTCACCGGGTTCGCCCGAAATGCGGTGCAGCCTTTCAAGCCCGCGCGCCAGGCCACGTCGTAGAGCGAACTGAAGTCTTCAAAAGAATACTCTTCCGGAACGTTGACTGTCTTGGATATGGCGTTGTCCACGAAAGGTTGCAACGCCGCCATCATGTCGACATGCGCGCGGGGCGACAACTCGTGAGCGCATACGTAGCCGGGAGGCATTCCCCGCTCTCGCGGATCGAGCTCGCGCCATTTCTGCAGGGCGTAATCTCGCACGCGATGTTTAACGTAAGAGCCGTCGGCCTTGAGCACACGGCGATCGTATTCAGTTGAAAAAACCGGTTCGATACCGCTGGATATGTTATTCGCCAGCAGGCTGATGGTGCCGGCGGGCGCTATCGCAGTCAGATGACTGTTGCGTATCCCGTGCTTCGCAATGTCGTCGCGAATATCATCCGGCAGAGACGTCACGAATTGACTGGCAAGGAAAGCGTCACGGTCGAAAAATGGAAAGGCGCCTTTTTCCCTGGCCAGCTGTACCGACGTCCGGTAGGCGGTGTGACAAATGAGACCCATGACTTCCGAGGCGGTTCTTCGGCCCGAGTCGGAATCGTAGTCGGCGCCAAGCATGATCAGGGCATCGGCCAGTCCGGTGATCCCGAGCCCGATCCGGCGCGTGCCGCGCGCCTGGTCTGCCTGTGACTGCAGCGGAAATTCCGAAACGTCGATCACGTTGTCGAGAAATCGCGTGGCGGTGGCAGCGTGTCCGGCGATGGCATCGAAGTCGAAAGCCGCCGAGTCGCTGTAGGGCTGATCCACGAACGCCGGGAGGTTGATGGAACCTAGATCGCAGGCGCCGTAGGGCGGCAGGGGGATCTCGCCGCAGGGATTGGTTGCCGTCAGGTGCTCGCGATACGCCAGATTGTTTGTCTTATTTATGGTGTCGACGAAAAGGACGCCCGGCTCCGCGTACTCATAGGCCCCGCGTAAGATCTTCTCCCACAGTTCGCGGGCGCGAACGATTCGAATGACAGCGCAGGGGGTGGCCTCTTGCTGTCCCGTCCAACGCCGGTGAACTTTCGGCGCCTTGGAAACGCTCGGGCTGTCGAGCTGTGCCGCCGGAAATACCAGCGGCCAATCTTCATCGCCCGCCACGGCGCTCATGAATTCGTCGCTGATCTGCACCGAAAGGTTGAAATTACGCAGTGAGCCCGACTCGCGTTTCGCCGCAATAAAGGTCTCGATGTCCGGGTGATCGCAGCGAAGCGTCGCCATCATGGCACCACGGCGGGAACCCGTGGAAAGCAAGGTGGCGCAGGTGGCGTCCCAGATCTGCATGAACGACACCGGCCCGGAGGCGATGGTTCCGGTGGCGTGGGCGGGGCTGCCCGCCGGGCGAAGCGTCGAAAAGTCGTAGCCGACTCCGCCTCCCTGCTGCATGGTCAGCGCCCCTTCATGCAGGGCGCTGAAAATGCCGTCCATGGAGTCCTCAAGCACACCCATGACGAAACAGTTAAACAGCGTTACCCGATGGGGTGTGCCCGCGCCGGCAAGAATGCGGCCGCCGGGCAGGAAGCGGAACCCGCCCAAGGCGTCCTGGAACTGGCGCGACCACCGCTGCCGGTGCTTTGTTTCCGCGGCGGCTACGGCATCGGCGACTCGATGCCAGCTTTCGCGGATACCCGCTTCTAGGGCCTGACCGTGGGAGCGGAACCGGTACTTGCTGTCCCAGATCAGTCGTGAAATATCCTGGATGAAGGGTTCGGTCACGGCATCTCGCGTTTTCCCGCTTGGGAGTTCGAGCTCAGTCATCACTATATAACGCGCATCTTAGAACCGGCGTGGTTTACAGGAAATCCAATGTGTTTGCAGTCCTTGCCCCGGAGTCGGCCAGACCCTGTGCGAAGGCACAATTTAAGTTGCCGGGCGACGGCCCGCTTAGAGTCTTTGGCGCCACGATGGCAACTTCGTTTACCCTAGACCTTCCGGCGTAGTTCAGATGGAGATAGGAATGGCAATCGTGGAAGGCAAGGCGCCTCCGGCATTCAGCCTCAAGAATGCTGACGGCAATAAAGTGTCGCTTAAGACTTTTAAGGGAATGGACGTGATCGTGTACTTCTATCCGAAGGACGATACGCCAGGATGCACCAAAGAGGCCTGTGGCTTCCGCGATCTGTGGAGGGATATTCAGAAGACCGGCGCAGTCGTGATTGGGGTCTCCCCCGACGACGCCGAATCACACCGGAAGTTCGCGCAGAAATACACCCTGCCTTTCACCCTGGTCTCCGACCCGGAAAAGAAGGTGATGTCCAAGTACGGGGCATGGGGCGAGAAGATGCTCTACGGGAAAAAAACCACGGGCGTCATTCGCTCCACCGTCTGGGTCGGGCCGGACGGCACAGTGCGCAAGCACTGGAAACGCGTCGCCAAGACCGCGGATCATCCGGCAAAAGTGCTGGAGGCGCTCAAAGGCAGCTGAGCCGGCGCGGAGCAGCATCCACCTTGGCAAGAGCCGCGGCGCTAACGACTTTTCTGTTGTCAAAGCCGGACTTGTCCCGGCGTAGCTTCATCGAAGGCGGATTCACCTCACCGACTCGGACCCGCTACTGGCTCGCTCCCGTCTGCGATAGGATTTCTTCGATCAGCTCGTCGCTGCTGCGCACTCGGCAATAGCCCTTCATCCCGATCAGCGATTCCTGATGGCGCTGTTCTGAAGTCGTGCCGCAGGCGTCTTCCACCAGAGTCATGAGGAACCCCCGGTCGCATCCGTCTCGCACGGCAGTTTCGACGCACTGATCGGTCATGATGCCCATGACCATGACGTACTCGATTCCCAGGTTGCGCAGGACGTACTCGAAATTGGTGGAGTTGAACAGACTCGATGACGTCTTCGAAATGACGATCTCGTTCTCGAGGGGCGCGAGTGGGTCGATCACCTGCGCCTCCCAGGAGCCTTTCGCAGCGAAAATCCCCGACACCTTGTAGTCGAGGCTGCGGTCGCGTCCGTCGAGTGTCAGGCACTCGATAACGGTGAAGATCACCTCTAGACCGCTGCGTCGACATGCATCGATGAGCCGTTGCCCGCTCGGAATTACGCTGTGCTCGATGCGATCCCACAGGTAGCTCTTCTCGGGCCTGGTACTTCGGCTCTGCTCGTTGTACTCACCCTTCTGCAGGTCGACCACGAGCAGCACTGCCCGGTCGTTCTCGATGGCGCGTTGGCGAAACGACACATCGCCTTCGAGCGGGATATCGTCAATTTCGCTTCGCAACATGGTACTAATTCCGGGTCGAGTGATTGACCGCGCGCCGCCGAATCTCAGATGGATTCCAGGTACATGTCCCGTTCCCACGGGTGAACGGCCAGATCATAGGCGGCGAGTTCGCCACGCTTGACCTTCAAGAACTCCGGGCCGATCACCGGTCCGAGGGCAGCCGTCAGCGTCTCGTCCGCCTCGAATGCATCCAGGGCCTGGCGCAGGGAATTCGGCAGCATCGTGAGACCACGCGCGGCCACCTCCTCGGGGCTCAGGTGGCCCACGTCGACATCGACCGGCGGCGGCGGCGTGACGCGCTCACGAATTCCCTCAAGGCCCGCGGCAAGCAAGGCGGTGACGAAGAGGAACGGATTCATGGCGTTGTCGCCGGATCGGTACTCGACATGCCGGCGGCGCCCGAGACCGGGCACGCGCACCAGCGCAGATCGATTACCTACCCCCCAGCACACGTGCGCCGGCGCCCAGGAGCCGGGAAGCAATCGCTTGTACGAGTTGACGATGGGAGAGCCGAGGCCGGTTAGACCACTCGCGTGCGCCAGTAAACCGGCCACGAACTGACCGCCTATCTCCGACAACGGATCGGCGTCGCGCTCACCCGCGCTCAACTCCCTTTTGCCCTCCAGATCCCAGAGGCTGAGGTGCGCGTGGAGTCCGCAGCCTGGAAGATGCTGATACGGCTTGGGCATGAAGCTGGCGAGATAGCCTGCAGCACGCGCCCGGTTCCTGAGCACGTCCTTAAACGCAAGATAGCCATCGACAGCGGCGATGGGAGATCCGTAGCGCGGCGAACCCTCGTACTGTGCCGGGCCATACTCTTTGCCGAACTGCTCGACGTCGATGCCCATCTCGCGCAGGTCGTCGGTCACCGATTTCCACAGCTCGTAGTGGCGATCCAGTCCGGCCAGGGTGAACATCCCGTCCTGGTCCGCCGGACGATACTCGCCGTCTCCTACCGGCTCGAAGAGATAGAACTCGGGCTCGAGCCCGACCCGCACACCCAATCCCTCTTGAGTGAATTGATCGACGATCGCCGCCAGTCGGTGCCGCGGACAACCGTCCCAGGGGCGGCCATCGTCGGTGCGCATGAACGCGTGCACCCGTGCCGTAGCCTCCTGGTAGGGAACGCGCGCGTAGCTCGAGGGATCCGGTACCGCGAGGAAGTCTCCGGTTTCGGCGAGGAAAGCCGCGCCTTCGCTCTGGTGGTCGTCGAGCATAAAGCTCAGGTTCGCCCGGGCGAACACGACCCCGTGCCGAACGACTCCCTCGAATCCCTCCCTGGGGATGGTCTTGGCACAAGCGCGTCCGCTGTAATCGTGGTAGACCACGGTGAGATTGTCGACATCGTCGGCATTCAGTCGTTCCAGTAGATCGTCGGCACCCATGATCCCGCTCCCGTGGGTTCGTTTTCTTCGGGCGAATCAGTCGGCCAGAAATCCGAGAACGTCGTCCAGCGTGACAACGTGACAATAGATCATATTGATAATCTCCAGCTCGTTGAGATGCAACTCCATGGTCGCCGCGGCGCAGCAGTCCTCGACCACGATGACGTTGAAGCTTTCATCTACCAGGCTGCGCACCGTCGATGACACGCACTGATCGGTGAAGATCCCGGAACAAATAACGTTCTTGATCCCCATGTTGTGCAGGACAAGGCGCAAATTGGTGCCGGTGAGCGCGCTGTCGGTGGTCTTGGTGATGGTAATGTCATCGTCGCGCGGCGTCAGCTCGTCAACGATTTGCCCATCTTCGAAAGTTTTCGGTAGCAGCAGGTAGTTGAACCCCGGCTTCTTCTGACTCAACGAGCGGTCGCGCCCGTCCTCTTTCAGGCAGGCAATCCGGGCGAAGATGTTCTCCACCCCGCGTTCGCGGCAGTGTTCGACCAGCCTCGCAGTGTTCGGGATCACCGTATTGTTCATCCGCTTGAAGAACGGAGTCCACCGCTCGGTTTCCTCGGGGGTGTCCTTCTTGAAATAGATCTTCTGTACGTCGATCACCAGGTGCGCCGTCTCGGCACACGGAAGAACGATATCGTCCGGCTCCTCTGCGTTCGCGTAGTAGAAAGATCGATGGGCCGTCTTCCAATTCATCAAATGTCCTCCTCGGTCGGATCTCTCCCGCGCCGGTGCCGCAGGAGCAGTGTGCCGATTTCCGCCGTCGCGAAGATGCCGCCAGGGCGAAATATCAACAACAGAATCATGCCCACGGCCAGCGTGACCTCCGTCAGACCGACGATGGGGCGAGGGAATACTTGCGCAATGTTTATTGCACCTTCGACATGGCGCAGGCCCTCGAAAGCAATGGTGACCACGATAGTGCCG
>JAOTVX010000032.1 GCA_029863175.1 Betaproteobacteria bacterium
TGCTGCTCTCCGGCTATTTCGTGCCGTTTCTTCTCACGATGGGCGCGGTCTCGGCGGTCGCGGTCGCGATGCTCGGGCGCCGCATGGACCTCATTGACCACGAGGGCTACCCGATACGCCTCAGCTGGCGCCTGATTTTTTACTGGCCGTGGCTTTTCAAGGAAATCGCGAAGAGCGCGTGGGATGTTTCGCGCATCATCCTGAATCCACGCCTCCCCATCAGCCCCACACTCGTACGCGCGAAAACGTCGCAGAAGACCACGGTCGGCGTGGTGACCTACGCCAATTCGATCACGCTGACGCCGAGCACGATCTCAGTGGATGTGAAGCAGGGCGAGATCCTGGTACATGCCTTGACGCGGGAGGCCGCAGCGGGATTGCTCGAGGGCGAGATGGACCGGCGCGTAACGCGCTTCGAAGGGTTGCGCTGATGTTCGCGGCTGCGGCAGCAGCGTTGCTGGTGGCGCTCGCGCTGGTCTTGATCCGCGCCTGCCTTGGCCCGACGGTGTTCGACCGCGCCCTCGCGGCGAACACAGTGGGCACGATCGCGGTGCTGCTCCTCGCCGTCATCGGTTTCCTCACTGACCGTCCCGAGTTTCTCGATCTCGCCATCGTCTATGGCCTGCTCAATGTGGTAGGCACGATTGCGGTGCTGAAGTACTTCCAGTACGGCAATCTGGGCGACCCGGGCGACGCTGAAAAGGGGCCGGAGTCATGAGCGTGATGATCGACGCGGCAAGCTGGGCCTGTCTGGTCGCGGGCGGGATCTTTTGCATCGTCGGTGCGGTGGGGCTGATCCGCATGCCCGATTTTTTCACCCGAATCCATGCGGCGAGCGTCACCGACACGCTCGGCGCAGGGCTGATCCTCGTCGGGCTCGTGCTGCAGGCGGGATTCACGCTGGTCGCGGTGAAGTTGCTGATGATCGGGGTGTTGATCCTTTTCACCAGTCCGACCGCCACCCACGCGTTGGCCAAGGCGGGACTCGCCCGCGGCCTGACGCCGCTGCTTGCGGAAGACAGGAGCCGATCATCGAAGCCGTAATCATCACGACGCTTCTCGTCATGATGGCGGTGATCACGGCGGTGATCGCCCGCCAGCGAAATCTTTTCGGGGTAGTCGTCTTGTTCGGCATCTACAGCTTCCTGATGGCCACTGTGCTGGTCGCGCTCGATGCCGTGGACGTCGCCATGACCGAAGCCGCGGTTGGGGCGGGGATCTCGATGATTCTGTTCCTTAGCGTGCTGCATCTCGGCAAGGGAGTGGAAATGAAGCCGATTCACCGTCCGTTCTTGCCGCTCGCGGTGGCGATTTCGACCGGCGCGGTGCTTGCCTACGGCACGCTCGGGCTGCCGGCGTTCTTGGATCCGCAGGCGCCGATACATCAGCACGTCGCTAAGCGTTATATCGAGGACGGAGCGCGCGAGACCGGCGTGCCCAATATCGTGACCGCCGTGCTCGCGAGCTACCGCGGCTATGACACGCTGGGCGAGGTGACCGTCGTGTTCACCGCGGGCATCGGTGTCATCGCGCTGCTGCGGCGTCGGCGTTCCCGCAAGCAGGGAGAGAAGCCGTGAGGGATTATCTCGTATTGCGGGTCATCGCGAAGCTCATGATCACCTTCATGTTGTTGTTCGCGCTTTACGTGCAGTTCCACGGCGACTTTGGCCCGGGCGGCGGCTTCCAGGCGGGGGTGATTTCGGCCGCAGCGATCGTGTTCTACGGAATCATTTTTGGATTGCAGGCGGCGCGCAAAGTGGTGCCCGACTGGCTGGTCGAGACCATGATCGGGGCCGGCGTGCTGCTGTTCGCCGGTGTGGGCGTCGCTGGCCTGCTGCTCGGCGGCAACTACCTCGATTACTTCGTGCTCGGGGCCAATCCAGTCGACGGCCAGCACCGGGGGATCTTCTGGGTCGAGCTGGGCGTGCTGATCACGGTCGCGGGCGTGATGCTGAAGATTTTTTACATGTTCGCCGGGCGGGGCGAGGGGGGCGGCGAATGACCGCGGTCGCCAACCACTTTAGCTACTGGGCGACGCTGTTCATCGCGATCGCGGGGCTGTACATCGTGATCGCACGCGGCAACCTCGTGAAGAAGCTCGTCGGCCTGGCGATCTTCCAGACCTCGGTCTACCTGCTCTACATCGCGCCCGGAAAACTCATCGGAGGAACCGCGCCGATCATCGCGGACGGGTTCGCGGTGTACTCGAACCCGTTGCCGCACGTGCTGATCCTCACCGCGATCGTCGTAGGCATAGCCACGCTTGCGCTCGGACTTGCGATCGTGGTTCGGATCAAGGAAGCCTACGGCAGCACCGAAGAGGACGAGATCCTGGCGCAGGATCAGGCCACCCTCGATCCGCTGTCCGAGACGAAGACCTAACCATTTGATCTCATTGCATTTGCCGATTCTGCACGTGGTGGTGCCGCTGATCGCGGCGCCCCTGATGGTGCTGTTGCGACACGGCGGCTTTGCCTGGCTGCTTGCCACCGTCGCCAGCTGGTCGTCGCTCGCGGTATCGGCTGCGCTGCTGGGAGAAGTCGCCGGCGGCGGGGTGATCTCGTACGCCGTCGGCAGCTGGGCACCGCCGTGGGGCATCGAATACCGCATCGACAGCGTCAACGCATTCCTGCTGGTGCTCGTATCGCTGATCGCGTCGGTGGTCGTGATCTACTGCCGCGACAGCGTTGAGGCCGAAGTCGCGCCCGAGCAGCACTACCTCTTCTACACCATGTACGTGCTGTGCCTCGCGGGGCTGCTGGGGATCGCGGCCACCGGGGACGGATTCAATCTTTTTGTGTTTCTCGAGATCTCGTCGCTGTCGAGCTACGTGCTGATTGCGCTGGGCCGTGACCGGCGCGCGCTGATGGCCTCGTACCAGTACCTCATCATGGGCACCATCGGCGCCACCTTCATTGTGATCGGCGTCGGCCTGCTGTTCCTCATGACCGGGACGCTGAATCTCGCCGACATGGCAACGCGCCTTCCGGGGGTGACCGATACGCGGCCGGTACTCGCCGCGCTCGCCTTTCTGACCGTCGGCATCTCGCTCAAACTCGCGCTCTTTCCCCTTCACCTGTGGCTGCCGAACGCCTACGCGTACGCGCCGTCGGCGGTGACCGCATTCCTCGCAGCCACGGCGACCAAGGTGTCGGTCTACGTGCTCCTGCGCTTCTACTACTCGGTGTTCGGCGAGAGCGCCATCTTCAGCGCGCTGCCGATGGGCGAAATTCTGCTCATGCTGTCGCTTGCCGCGATGTTCATCGCCTCCATCGTCGCCATCTTCCAGCAGGACATCAAGCGGCTGTTCGCCTACTCGAGCGTGGCGCAGATCGGCTACATCACGCTCGGCGTGAGCCTCGACAACATGACGGGGCTCACCGGCGGCATCGTGCATCTGTTCAACCACGCGCTCACCAAGGGCGCTCTGTTCCTGTTGCTGGGCGGCATTGCGCTGCGCGTGGGCGCCGTCCGGTTCGATGCCATCGGCGGGATCGGCCGCGTCATGCCGCTCACGTCATTCGGAATCGTTATCGGGGGCTTGAGTCTTATCGGCGTGCCCGGGACGGTGGGCTTTGTCAGCAAATGGTACCTGGTGCTCGCCGCGTTCGAGGTCGGCGCCTGGTGGCTCGCGGCCCTCATCGTGCTGAGCTCGCTGCTCGCGGTGATCTACGTCTGGCGCTTCGTCGAGGTGGCGTACTTCCGCGAGCCGGGCGCTGCGGTCGCCAAGCTCCGGGAGGCCCCGCTGTCGATGCTCGCGACGTCGTGGCTGATGGTGGCGGCCTGCGTTTATTTCGGCCTGGACGCGTCGCTCACCGTGGGCGGGGCGGCGCAGGCCGCGGCGGAACTGCTGGGGAGCGGCCGGTGAGCCCGGTGGACACCATCCTCACGGCGCTCGCCGTGCCGCTCATCGGCGCGGTGCTGATCGCCGCGGCGCACCGTGCGCCCAACGTGCGCGAAACCATCACGCTCGTGACGGCGACGGCGCTGTTCCTGCTGGTGGCCTCGCTACTGCCGGAAGTCGCGGCGGCCGGCCGGCCGGCCGTGACGCTCTTCGAGGTGATGCCAGGGCTTGCATTGAAGTTCGAGGTCGAGCCGCTCGGCATGCTGTTCGCACTAGTTGCCTCGGTGTTGTGGATCGTGACGTCGGTGTACTCGATCGGGTACATGCGGGGCAACGAGGAAGAGAACCAGACGCGCTATTACGTGTGCTTTGCCGGCGCGCTGGCGAGCGCGATTGGCATCGCGTTCGCGGGCAATCTTTTCACCCTGTTCCTGTTCTACGAGGCGCTCACCCTGATCACCTATCCGCTGGTTGCGCATCACGGCACGGCGGAGGCGATGCACGGCGGCCGCGTCTACCTAGGCGTGCTGCTCACCACCTCTATAGTGTTTCTTCTGACGGTAATCATCTGGACGTGGTCGGTCGCCGGCACACTGGATTTCGTGCCGGGCGGCATTCTGGAGGGCAAGGTCGAAGGCCCGGTGGTCGGGATCATGCTCGCTCTTTACATGTTCGGTATCGGCAAGGCCGCGCTCATGCCGTTTCACCGCTGGCTGCCGGCCGCGATGGTGGCGCCGGCCCCGGTGTCTGCACTGCTTCATGCGGTCGCGGTCGTCAAGGCCGGCGTGTTTAGCGTGATGAAGGTTGCCGTTTATGTCTTCGGCGTCGACCTCCTGTCAAGCGAGACCTCGACTGATTGGCTGGCCTATGTTGCGGCTTTTACGATACTCGCCGCGAGTATCGTCGCCTTGCGGCAGGACAACCTCAAGCGCCGGCTCGCGTATTCGACGGTGAGCCAGCTATCGTACGTAGTGCTCGGTGCGGCGCTGGCCAATGCCGCGGGAGTAATTGGTGGCACTCTGCAGATCGCGATGCACGCGTGCGCGAAGATCACGCTCTTTTTCTGCGCCGGCGCAATCTATACCGCGATCCACAAGAACGACGTGAGCGAGCTCGACGGCATGGGCAAGGTGATGCCGTTCACTTTCGCAGCCTACACCGTCGCGGCGCTCAGCGTGATCGGCCTACCGCCGCTCGGGGGCGCCTGGAGCAAGTTCTTCCTGATCAACGGGGCGGTGGACGCGGGCACTCTGCTGATGGTCGCGGTGCTCATCGCCAGCTCTCTGCTCAACGTCGCTTATCTGCTCACCCCCGCGCTGCGCGCCTTTTTCCTGCCGGCGAAGGACACGCACTACGCCGGGAAAGTCCACGAAGCGCCGCTTGCCTGCGTGGCGCCCCTGTGCGCAACGGCCGCGGGCTGTGTGCTGCTGTTCTTTTTCGCGCAGCCGATCTTCGACTTCGTCGCTTTGCTGGTATAGGGTCGATGAGGCATGGAGAAACTCATGGCACATCCGGATAAGGCGAGACCGCGCGGCGACAAGCGCTACTGGCTTGACGAGCGGCGCAACGTCGACAAGATCTATTACGGGCTTCTGATCGTCTGCGGCGCACTCGCGACAGCGGAGCTGTTCTACGAGAAGCACGCGCATTTTGCTGCGGAAAACTGGTTCGCCTTCTATGGCATCTTCGGTTTTATCGCGTGCATCGGACTGGTGCTGACTGCCAAGGAATTGCGCAAGCTGCTGAAGCGCGGCGAGGACTACTATGGCGACGATTGACGGCCTGCCGCCCGGCCTGATACTGATCGTCGGAGCGCTGCTGGTTCCGTTGCTGCGGGGTCGGTTGCGCACGGCCTGGATGCTGGTGCTGCCGGTGGTCGGGTTTGCGCATCTGCTGATGCTCGATCCCGGGGTGCACGCGGCAGTCGAGCTTTTCGGATACACCCTGATCCAGAGTCGCGTCGACCGGCTGGCGCTGGTTTTCGGCTACATCTTCTATATCGCGGCGCTGCTCGGCGTCATCTACGCGCTGCACGTCGAGGACAAGGTACAGCAGGTGGCGGCGCTGGTGTACGCGGGCGCGGCGATCGGCGCGGTATTTGCGGGCGACCTCATCACGCTGTTTGTCTACTGGGAGCTCACCGCCATCGCCTCCGTGTTCCTGATTCTCGCCCGCGGCACGCGCCGCGCCTACCGCGCCTCCGTACGTTATCTCCTGGTGCAGATCGGCTCGGGGGTGCTGCTGCTCGCGGGCATCGTGCTGCACCAGGCGCAGACCGGATCGATCGCTTTCGAGCATATCGGCCTGGGCGGGCCGGGTGCAAACCTGATCTTCATCGCGTTCGGCATCAAGTGCGCCTTCCCGCTGCTGCACAACTGGCTCCAGGATGCCTATCCGGAAGCCACGGTCACCGGCACGGTGTTCCTGTCCGCGTTCACCACCAAGCTCGCGGTCTACGCGCTCGCGCGCAGTTTCGCCGGCACCGAGATGCTGGTGTGGATCGGCGCGCTCATGACCGCGTTCCCGATCTTCTACGCCGTGATCGAGAACGATCTGCGCCGCGTGCTGGCCTACGGCCTCAACATCCAGCTCGGCTTCATGGTGGTGGGCATCGGCATCGGCACCGAGCTGTCGCTCAATGGCACGGCGGCCCACGCCTTCAGCCACGTTCTCTACAAGGCGCTGCTGTTCATGTCGATGGGAGCGGTGCTCTTCCGCACGGGTACCTGCAAGGGCTCCGAGCTGGGGGGACTTTACAAGTCGATGCCGTACACCACCGCGTTCTGCATTGTCGGAGCGGCATCGATCTCCGCTCCCCTGTTCGGCGGTTTCATCTCGAAGTCGCTAATCCTTGCCGCCGCGGCCGAAGGCCATTACCTGATCACGTGGCTGGTGCTGCTGTTCGCGAGTGCCGGCGCATTTTATTTCTCCGGGATGAAGATCCCCTATTTCGCGTTCTTCGCCCACGATTCCGGCAAGCGTTGCGAGGAGGCGCCGCGCAACATGCTGTGGGCGATGGGAATCACTGCGGCATTGTGCATCGGCATCGGCGTCTATCCGGACCCGCTTTACGCCATCCTGCCGTACCAGGTGAATTTCGAGCCCTACACCACCATGCACGTTGTTACGCAGTTGCAGTTGCTGCTGTTCTCCGCCCTGGCGTTTGCGGTGCTCATGCGGACCGGGATCTACCCGCCGGAGTTGCGGTCCACCAATCTCGATAGCGACTGGACGTACCGCCATGCGTTGCCAAAGCTCGTTTGCGCTCTTACCGCCGCGGTATCGCGGACTACAGCGCAGGTCGGCAGCGCGTGGGCCGCGTTCTTCTCGAGTTCAATGAGCCGCCTCTACCGCTACCATGGCCCACAGGGTGTGCTGGCCCGCACCTGGCCCACCGGCAGCATGGCGCTATGGGTCATGATCCTGCTGCTGGCCTACCTGGTTGCCTATTATCTATAGGGCACGGCTGGGGAATTTAGAGTTCGTCATGACGAGATCCGGAACGTCTGCTCGTGCCCCGCTTGGGGGCATCCCCCCAAGCTTGCTTTCGTGTGACGCGGGGTATAGCATTGTTGCAGCGTAGCAGACCATTCCACATAGTAAAAATTCAAAAAAAAGGCCGACGCAGCCAAATGCTTTGCTGGCTCAGTGTCGGTATGATTGATTCCCCTGATTGATAACCGAAGATGGAGGACGCGATGCTCAAGGAAAAAGTGAACGACACTGTGCAAACCGAACAGAAACCCGCCACATCCCGCCGCAAGTTCCTGACAGGCGCGACTGCCGCAGCCGCGGGAACCGCGATTGCCGGTTTTCCGATGATTTCGGTGGCGCAATCGCCGATCGTGTTGAAGATGCAGGGCGCATGGAGCGCAACCGACATCTTCAACGAGTACGCCCAGGAATACGTCACGCGCGTGAACGCCATGGCGGGCGGGCGCCTGCGCATCGACTATCTGGTGGGCGGTTCCGTGGTGAAGGCCTTTGAAGTGACGGATGCCGTGAGCAAGGGCGTGCTCGACGCGGGGCATACCGTCCCGGTGTACTGGTACGGAAAGAGCAAAGTCGCATCGCTGTTCGGCTCCGGTCCCATTAACGGCTGCGACGCCCAGATGACGCTGGGGTGGATTTACCGCGGCGGCGGGCTCGAGCTCTACCGCGAGCTGCTGGCAAAACTTGGCCTGAACTATGTCGGCTTCTTCGCGATGCCGATGCCGACGCAGCCGCTGGGCTGGTTCAAGAAGCCCATCACGGACGCGAGTCAGCTGAAAGGCCTCAAGTACCGCACCGTGGGTCTCGCGGCCGACCTTTTCCAGGAAATGGGCGCGAAGGTGACCCAGCTGTCGGGTGGAGAAATCATGCCGGCGCTCGAGCGCGGCGTGATCGACGCTTTCGAATTCAACAACCCGACCTCGGACAGCCGTTTCGGTGCCCAGGACGTGATCAAGAACTACGAGATGGGCAGCTACCACCAGGCGATGGAGTTCTTCGAGATCGCCATCAACAAGAAGCGGTGGGACGCGCTGCCGAAGGACCTGCAGGCGATCCTGCAATACAGCGCGGAGGCCGCCTCGTCGGCGAACTACTGGACCGGGCTCGAGAACTACTCGAAGGATCTGCAGTTGCTCATCAACAAGCACAAGGTCAATGTGATCCGCACGCCGAAAGCCGTGTTCGAGGCGCAGCTCAAGGCCTGGGACACCCTCAACAAGAGGCTCTCGGACGCGGACCCGTTCTTCAAGAAGGTGGTCGACTCGCAGCGGAAATGGGCAAAGGACGTCGCCTATTACTACTACCTGAACGACGCGCCGTTCAAGATGGGCTACGAGCACGTGTTCAAGACCAAGCTGCCGTCCTAACAGCGTCGGATCAGCGCGGTTACGACTGTGACGTGGGGCGGCACCCAGCGGTGTCGCCCCATTTCTTGTTGGGTTGCCTGAGATTCAATGAACCATTTCCTGCACGCCATTGACCAGCTGAGCAAAACCGTTGGCCACGCGTTCGCGTGGTGCATCCTGATCCTCACGTTCGGCACTTGCTACGAGGTGTTTATGCGCTACGTGCTGAACGACCCGACGAGCTGGGCGTTCGACATGAGTTACATCATGTACGGGGCTCTCTTCTACATGGCCGGCGCCTACACCCTCTCGCGCGGTGGCCATATTCGCGCCGACGTGTTTTATCGCCTGTGGCGGCCGCGGATCCAGGCTACCGTCGAGCTGGTGCTCTACATTATTTTCTTCTTCCCCGGCGTGATCGCGCTCGTGGTCGCCGGTTGGGCGTACGGATACGACGCCCTCCTCATCAAGGAGGTCAGCGTGAACAGCCCGGTGGGCGTGCCGGTCTGGCACCTGAAGCTCCTGATTCCGTTCGGGGCGGCGCTGCTCGCGTTGCAGGGTGTCGCTGAAGTGTTGCGCTCCCTGATGTGCCTGCGTGACGGGCGCTGGCCGCAGCGTCTGCACGACGTCGAGGAAATGGATAGTATCGTGCGGGCGCGGCGCGCCGAGGCGAAAGAAGCGAAGGGCCAATGAGCGATCCCGCTATCGCCCTGTTCATGCTGGGGATCTTCATCCTCATCATCCTGATCGGCTTTCCGATCGCCTTCACCCTGATGGCGCTCGGCGTCGGATTCGGCTACTACGCCTACTTCCAGCCCGACCAGTCTTTCTTCGATAACCGCGTGTTCTACCTGCTCACGCAGAATACGTGGAGCATCCTGAGCAACGATGTGCTCGTTGCGGTCCCGCTGTTTCTCTTCATGGGCTACGTGATCGAGCGCGCGAACATCCTGGATCGCCTCTTTTACAGCTTGCAGGTGGCTCTTCGCTTCATCCCAGGTGCCATGGCGGTCGCGGCGCTCCTGACGTGCGCGATGTTTGCCACCGCGACCGGGATTGTCGGGGCAGTGGTGACGCTGATGGGACTGCTCGCCTTTCCCGCGATGCTCAAGGCCGGCTACGACGAAAAACTCTCGTCGGGAGTCATATGCGCCGGCGGCACGCTCGGCATCCTGATCCCGCCCTCGATCATGCTGATCGTCTACTCCGCCACGTCGTCCGTATCGGTCGTGAAGCTCTATGCCGCCGCGTTGGTGCCTGGCTTTGTGCTGACCGGATTCTACGTGATGTACGTGATCGGGCTGACGGCATTCAAACCAAAACTCGCGCCCAAGTTGCCGAAGGAAGAGACCGACGTGCCGTGGGTGCGCGTGATCGTTCTGCTGCTGCAGGCGTTCTTTCCGCTGGCGGTGCTGATCATTGCGGTCCTGGGCTCGATCCTGTTCGGCCTCGCAACGCCCACGGAAGCGGCCTCGGTCGGCGCGTTTGGCGCCATGGCTCTGGCAGCTGGCTACCGCGCCTTGACGCTGCAGCGGCTGCGGGAGGCGGTCTATCTCTGCGCGCGCACGTCGGCGATGGTGTGCTTTCTATTCATCGGCTCGTGGACGTTCTCTTCCGTTTTTTCGTACCTCGGGGGCGAGGGCTTGATCAAGGAGATGGTCCTCGCGATGGACCTCGGCAAGGTTACATTCCTGCTCCTCTCGCAGGCGATCATCTTCCTGCTCGGCTGGCCGCTCGAATGGAGCGAGATCATCATCATTTTCGTTCCGATCTTTCTGCCGCTCCTGCCGCACTTTAACGTCGATCCGCTGTTCTTCGGCATCCTGGTGGCGCTGAACCTGCAAACCTCATTTCTCACGCCGCCGATGGCAATGTCAGCTTACTATCTGAAGGGAATTGCGCCGCCTCACATCCAGCTCGTGACCATCTTCAAGGGGTGCTTTCCGTTTCTCGCCATGGTGTTCCTCACGATGGCGCTTATTTACATCTTTCCGGAGCTGGTGTACTGGCTTCCGGGTTTGTTCTACACGCTCAGGTAGGCAGGGGCATGGACGTTTCGCAGTTGAGCTGGCTGTCGGCGAACGACGCCGCCCGCGCGATTCGGGACGGGGCAATCAGCTCCGAAGAGCTGGTCGAGGCGTGCCTCGCGCGGATACGGGAAGTCGAGGAAGCCGTGCAGGCGTGGACCTTCCTCGATCCCGAGCATGCCCTGAAGCAGGCGCGCGCGCTCGACCTGCAGCGTAGCGAAGGACGAGCGCTGGGAGCGTTGCACGGCGTGCCCGTCGGGATCAAGGACATCATCGATACGGGCGACATGCCCACCGAGGACGGCACCGTCCTGCACGCGGGCCGCACGCCGGACCGCGATGCTGCTGTGGTCGCCACGCTGCGCGCGGCCGGCGCGGTTATCATGGGGAAGACCGTCACGACCGAGCTCGCGACGTATGCGCCGGGCAAGACGCGCAATCCGTACAATCCCGGCCATACCCCGGGCGGCTCGTCGAGCGGATCGGCGGCCGCGGTCGCGGTCGGCATGGTGCCTCTCGCGCTCGGCAGCCAGACCAATGGGTCCGTGATCCGCCCCGCCGCCTACTGTGGCGTGTTCGGATTCAAGCCGACGCACGGCCTCATTTCGCGCCACGGCGTGTTGAAGCTCTCGCGCTCGCTCGACCACATTGGCGTGTTTGCGCGCACGATCGAGGATATCGCCCTGGCATCGGAACAGCTCGTCGGCTACGACGAGCGGGATCCCGACACGCGGCCGCGCGCACGAACTCCATTCGTCGCCGTCGCGGCCGAGGAGCCGCCAATGCCGCCGACGATCGGATTCGTAAAGACTCCCCTGTGGGAACGCGCGACAGAGGAGACCCGCGAGGCGTTCGCGGAGGTCACGGAACATCTCGGCGACCGCGTCGAGGAGGTCGTGCTGCCGGAGTCGGCTCTTCGCGCACTGGAGTGGCATCGCATCGTCATGGAAGCCGAGATGGCCGCTAATCTCACGGCGGAGTATGAGAAAGGCCGCGACCGGTTGAGTGAGTCGCTGCGCGCCCAGTTGGAGCGCGGACGTGGCTACAGCGCTTTGGAATACCAGGCGGCGCTTGCGCGTATTCCGCAAGTCACGGAAGGATTGCAAGAGCTGTTCGATCGTTACGATGCGTTGCTGACGCCGAGTGCCGCCGGCACTGCGCCGCAAGGGCTCAGTTCGACGGGCGACCCCGCGTTTTGCACGATCTGGACGTATTGCGGCATGCCGGCGTTGAACCTTCCGCTGATGCGAGGGGCGGGCGGACTTCCCTTAGGGATGCAGCTTGTGGGGCCGCGCCATGGCGATGCGAGATTGCTCCGTACGGCGCGTTGGCTCGTGAACAGCGTCGGATCGGACCGACCCTGAAAGACCAGGAGGGGACACGATAATGGCAGTCAAGATTCTGTCCGGTATCATCGCGCTGGTCTTGTTGATCGGATACCTCACTGTGGCTGTGCTCAAGCTCAAAGACATGCCGCTCGCCGTCGTGACGTTGATCGGCATCGGCATGATGGCCTGGGATCTTTGGGATTCCCTGAAGACGAAGGAAGACTGAGCGCGACCGCACCGGCGGGCGGCTGGCGCCGCGCCGGTCACTCCACCACGCGGCTGGCTGCCGCGGGTAATCCGTGCTGACTTGAAATGTTTTTCGCCTCCACTGTATGGAGGTAGCCCGTATCGGCGCCGTTACGTTAACGAATGCGAGAGGACCAACGGATCTTGAACCGGCATGGCGTAAGTTCTTCGCGCCGCCGCCTGCTCGGGGCTACGGCGGCTGTGGGGGCGCTCTCCGGTTTTCCGATGATCGCCGCAGCCGAGAGCGCCATCACGTGGCGCTGGCAGGGCGCCTGGTCGGCCAAAGACATCTTTCACGAGTACGCGCTCGACTACGCCAAGATGGTGAGGGAGATGTCCGGTGGCCGCCTTCGCATCGAGGTGCTGCCGGCCGATGCCGTCGTCAAGCCCTTCGACCTGCTCGCGGCCGTGAACAAGGGCGTGCTCGACGGCAGCCACGCCGTGCCCGCCTATTGGCACGGCCAGAACTCGGCATTCTCGCTGTTCGGCAGCGGGCCCGCGCTCGGCATGGACGCGAACAATTTCCTCGCCTGGATGGCTTACGGCGGCGGCAGAGCGCTTTACGAAGAACTTCTTACGCGCGTCATGAATCTGAACGTGACGGCTTTGCTCTACGGGCCGATGCCGACGCAGCCGCTCGGCTGGTTCAGGAATCGAATCGACTCGCCCGCGCAGCTGAAGGGCCTGAAGTACCGCACGGCAGGCCTGGCGGTAGAACTTTTCCGGGAGATGGGCGCGGCCGCGGAGGAGTTCCCCGCGCAGGAGATCGCTCCGGCCCTGGCGCAAAGGCGCATCGACGCGGCGGAATTCAACAACCCGACGTCCGACCGCTGGCTCGGCCTGCCGGATGTGGCTAAGACTTGCATGCTGCAGAGCTACCATCAGCCGGCGGAAGTCTTTGAGATTCTGATTAACCGCAAGAAATACGATGGGCTGTCGGACGACCTCAAGGCGATCGTGAGCCACGCGGCCGATGCCGCGAGCGCGGACCTGTCGTGGAAGGCGCTGCATCGCTACTCGGAGGATTACACCTGGCTGCAAAGGGAAAAGGGTGTGAAGTTTCACCGAACGCCGCCCGGCGTACTGCGCGCGCAGATGCGCGCCTGGAGCGCGGTGGTCAAGCGGGTATCGAGGGACAACCCGATTGCCGAGAAGGTGATCAAGTCGCAGCTCGCCTGGGCGCGGCGCACGGTCGGGTGGGAGCAGGACTCCACCGTCGATTCGCGTATCGCCTACGATCACTGGTTCGCCAAGAAGCCGGTTCCCGGAACCCCGTGACCCGGCTTCTTTACGTGTGACGTTTTTGGATGCTGACACCCATGAAGCCGAAAATACTCATTACCCGCGAAGTATTCGATGAAACGCTCGAATATGTCGGCCAGTACTGCGAAGTTGAAGCGAACCAGGAGGATGTTGCATTCGATCCCGAGAGACTCGCCCGTCGGCTTTCGGACAAGGACGGCGTGATGTGCTGCCTCCCCGACCGAATCGATGCGACTCTGCTCGCGGGATCGCCGCAGCTTAAGGTGGTGGCCAACATCGCGGTCGGCTACAACAATATCGATCTTGCCGCGTGTACCGCGCGCAGGATCATGGCGACCAATACGCCGGGGGTGCTCGACGACTCGACCGCGGATCTCGCGTGGACGCTCATGCTGGGCGCAGCGCGGCGGGTAACGGAACTCGAGCGCCGCGTCCGCAACGGCGAATGGACGGGCTGGCGTTTGAAGCAATGGATGGGCGTCGACGTGCACCACGCGACGCTCGGCATCTTCGG
Source organism: Betaproteobacteria bacterium (assembly GCA_029863175.1). Next base: position 14,061 of record JAOTVX010000032.1, read on the forward strand.
CATGGGCCGCATCGGGCAGGCGATCGCGAAGCGCGCTTCCGGTTTCGACATGAAAGTGATCTATCACAATCGGACCCGTGTCGCGTCCGATTTGGAGAAAAGGCTCAATGCCAACTACGTTACCAAGGACGAATTGCTGAGGCAGTCGGACTTCGTGGTGCTGCAGGTGCCGTACGCGCCGGAGACGCACCACATGATTGGCGCGGCTGAGCTGAAGCAGATGAAGCCGGGCGCCATCCTCATCAATTCCACCCGCGGAGGCGTGGTGGATGACGTCGCACTCATCGCGGCGCTGAAAGGCGGCATGATCCGGGCCGCGGGGTTGGACGTTTTCGAGAACGAGCCCAGGCTTAACCCCGAATTTCTCGAGCTCGACAACGTCGTGCTGACCCCCCACGTCGGCAGCTCGACCGAGGCGACGCGGCGCGCGATGGCGATGACCGCGGCCAGGAACCTCGTTGCAGCACTTAGCGGTGCAGCGCCGCCCAACCTCCTCAACCCGGAGGCGCGGTGACAGTAGAACGCATCTCAGAAACAAAAAACATCATTAGCCGCAGATAAACGCAGATGAACGCGGACAGAAAACCCGCGTAAATCAATGCACTTCGTTCTTATCGGCGTCTATCGGCGTTCATCGGCGGCTGTAATTCGCTTTTTTGCGATAGCTTCCAGGCGCGCCCCGCGCGGCCGTTAGCATGAGCTATTTCGCGCAGTTGTTCGACCTTCTGGTCGAGGTGATGCTGCCGCTCACCCTGCTGGTAGGCGTGGGCGGGCTATGGCCGCGCTTCTTTCCCGACACGCCCGTCGAGGGCGCCCGCTCGCTGCTCAACCGCATGGTGATGTATCTGTTCCTGCCATGCATCCTGTTTTCCGTCGCTTCCACTACGCAGATATCCGGAGAGTTGTTGTCCGTACCGCTGCTCGTCGGAATCGGATCCCTGTTCTCGGGCGCGATTCTGTATTTGTTGCTCTACCGGACACCCATCGGGCGCGGCCTGGCCGATCAGACCCGGGCGATCCTGGTCGTAGGCGGGATGTTCGGAAACACTTTCAACATCGGCGTGCCCGTGCTGGTGTTCTTTTTCGGCCTGGAGGCGACGCGCTACGCGGTTTACAACGACATGCTCATGACCATGCCGCTCGTATGGAGTATTGGAGTATGGATCTGCACGCGTCTGGGTGCGCATAGCGATGCGCGACGGCCTGTCGTATGGCGGATCATGTTGTCGATGCCGCCGATCTGGGCGTTCATCCTGGGCATTGGCTGGCACCAAATGGGGCTCACCTATGCGCCGCTCACCGCTGCGACCGGGTTCATCGGCCAGGCCACGATACCGGTGACGCTGTTTGTGCTGGGCATGACGGTCCCATGGCGCAATCTCACGCCGCGTCTCGAGATTGTGTCGGCTGCTGTGGTCAAGCTGCTGGCCTTGCCGCTAATCGTTTGGCTGGCAGCCAAGATGCTCTACATGCCGATGGGCGAGGCACAGTACGCCGCGGTGATCGAGGGCACGACGCCGGGGATGGTTACGGCACTGCTACTGGCCGAGCGCTTCCAGCTGGACTCCCGGGCGGCGGCCCTGCTGATTGGCTGGAGCACGATTCTCTTTTGGCTCAGCTTGCCCCTGATCATGGCGCTAGGGCTTTTGCGCTAGCGGCCCGTCGGACTTGAGGCTCCGACCGGCTGCTAAATGCAAAACCGCCCGCGGACTTCCGACAGAACGGGGTAAAAAGGCCCGTTTTGGCGTCAAAAAGGGGCGCGCGTGGGTCCGAATGTTTGTATTTCGCATCTGATCTTGCCTTTTGGCTGCGGGCAGTTTTGCGTAAGGAGTGTGTCGCGGCAAAGTCCGACACACTCCTAGGGCGCGGACTATAATAAAAAAATAGTATAAAATACAGTTAGTTAAATCTCAATTTAGGATGTGGACAAAGCTCCCGTTACCACCCCCTCAGAGCCTGTCCTCGGGGGCCTCTTCATGCAAAAATCTCTGTTCCACTGCGGCCAGCCGGGGGCCGCCGAACAACGACAGCCGGGATCATCCTGCGGGGGCGCAATCGATGATGGTGGAGCACGCGACCGGAGATCAAATCCACGCCGAGGAGGTACGCCACCTGTACCGCCTTTCGCGGCCGGCGTACGTGGCCACACTGGTCAATGCGAGCGTGCTGGTCTACGCGCTGTGGGGGCTGGTACCGGCCGTGATGCTTGGCGGCTGGTTATGCGCGAATTTTGCGACGACAGCCGCGCGCTATCTGCTCTATCGCGCCTACTTCAGGATCGCTCCGCCGCCCGCCGAGTCGCGGAGGTGGGCGCGACGCTTCGTAATCGGTGCTGGGGCCGCGGGCGTGCTGTGGGGCCTTGCCGGGTCGGGCCTTTTCCCTGCGAGCTCGGTGCCTCACCAGTTCCTGCTCATTTTCATGATCGCTGGCATGGTGACGGTCGCAGTGGTGATCCTGGCACCCGTGCGTCAGGCATTTCTCGCCTACACGCTGCCGGCGCTGGCGCTGATCACCGCGATGGTCTTCGCGCAGGGCACGAGCCTCCACCTGTTCATGGGCGTGCTGATGGTGGTGTTTCTCGGTGTCGTATTGGGTACGGGACCGGTGATCTCGGAAATCATTCGCGAGTCGTTGCGCGTCAAGTTCGAGAACGCCGTGCTGGTGGCGAGAATATCCGAGACCAACCGGCACCTCGCCGAGCGCGTTGCCGAGCAGCAGCGCTTCGAAGAGATCATGCACCACGCCATGCGGCGGTTCGAGGCGCTCATCGAGGCCTCGCCGCTGGCGATCATCGTGTGCGACGCCGACGGCCGGGTCGAGAATTGGAATGCCTCCGCCGAGCGGATGTTCGGCTGGTCCGAAAAGGAACTGCTCGGCAGGGCGGTGCCGCTCTATCCCGTGGGCCGGGAGGAGGAGGGATCGCATCAGCGCGAGGCCATTCTGCGGGGTGACACGTTCACCGATGTGGAGGCCGTGCGCATGCGTAAGGATGGCACCCCGGTCAACGTGAGCATTTCGGCGGCGCCGGTGCGCGACGCCTCGGGGCAGACGGGAGGCTATCTCACGATCATCGCCGACGTCACGGAACGTAAGCACGCCGAACGGCGCCAAGATCTGGAGAATGCGGTGACGCTGCTGCTCGCGGACGCGCGCAGCCTGGAAGAAGTCATGCCGCGCGTGATCCGGACTATCTGTTGGAGCCTGAAGTTCGCCTACGGCGCGCGCTGGGTGGTGGACAACAAGGAGCAGATCCTGCGCTGTGCCGAAACTTGGTGCGTCCCGGACCGGAAGGTGGAGGAATTTCGCGTCGCGCGCTCCGCGCCCCTCGATAATGCGGGACTGCCGGGCGGGCTCAACCGGAGGGTGTGGGCAAGCAGCGCGCCCTACTGGATGGGCGATGTGACTCAGGACGCGACCTTGCGGCGCCGTGATTTCGCGCTCGAGGCGGGGCTGCTGCACGCCTTCGCGTTTCCGATCCTGGTCGGCGGCGAGATCTACGGCGTGATGGAATTTTTTGGGTACGGGACACGCGCGCGCGACGAGCGAATCGTCGAGATCGCGCATACCGTTGGCAGCCAGATCGGCCAGTTCAACGCCCGCAAGCAGGCGGAGGCCAAACTGCAGTTCTTCGCGAGTCACGATCCGCTGACGGGCTTGTTCAATCGCGGCATGTTCAATCAGCGCCTGCAGCAGGCACTCGCGCAGGCGCAGCGCTTCGAGCGCACCCTCGCGATTCTCTTCATCGACCTCGACGGCTTCAAGCTGGTGAACGACACGCTGGGACACAACGCGGGGGACGCGCTGCTTGCCGAGATCGCAGCCCGGCTGCGAGCGGCGTTGCGCGAGGGCGACGTGATCGCGCGCATGGGCGGCGATGAGTTCGTGGTGCTGATCGAGGAGTTTGGCGAGCCCATCCAGGTGGGCGAAGTAGCCAAGAAGGTGCTCGACACCGTGTCCCAGCCGTACGTAATGCAGGGCCAGGAATCCCAGGTGACGGCGAGCATCGGCATCAGCATGTTTCCGGACGATGGCAACGACGCGCGGGCGCTGCTCGGGGCCGCGGATATGGCGATGTACCGCGCCAAGGAGCAGGGCAAGAATGCGTTCCGCTTCTTCGCGCCACAGATGAACGTGCATAGTGCCGAGCGGCTGTCGCTCGAGTCGAACCTGCGGCGAGCAGTCGAGCGCGAGGAACTCGTGCTCCTCTACCAGCCCAAAGTCGGTATTCGCGACGCTCAGGTAACCGGAGTGGAGGCGCTCGTGCGCTGGCACCATCCGACGCAGGGCGTGATCAACCCCGGAGAGTTCATGCCCGTCGCCGAGGATACCGGGCTCGGTTTGTCCATCGGGCAGTGGGTGCTGCGCACGGCATGCCGGCAGCTTGCCGTCTGGCGCGAGCAGGGGCTGCCTCTTCTGCGCGTGGCAGTCAACCTGTCGCAGCGACAGTTCGCGCAGGAAAGCTTGATCCACGTGGTGAGGGAGGCGTTGCACATCACCAGTGTCGATCCGTCGCGCCTCGAGCTAGAGCTCACCGAGGCGATGGTGACGCGCAACCCCGAGCGCGCGGAGAAGGTGCTCGCCCAGCTGAAGGAGCTTGGCGTGCACCTTGTGGTGGATGATTTTGGCACTGGCCTGTCCTCGCTGAAATTTCTCAGTCGCCTGCCGCTGGATTCCGTCAAGATCGACCGCTCGCTGATATCGGACCTGCCGCGTAATCGGGAGGCGGCGGCGCTCACCCGCGGCGTCGTTGCGATGGCGCACAGCCTTAACCTGCGAGTGATCGCCGAGAGCGTGGAGACGAGCGAGCAGTGGGAGTTCCTGCGCGAGCTGGGCTGCGACGAGATGCAGGGCAATTACTTCAGCGCGCCGGTGCGGGCAGAGATTGTCGCCAGCATCGTCCAGCAGCCGGTGGCGCCGGGCCGGCGTGCCACTGTCCAGACGCTGTACCCGCGTCGCGCTGAAGGCGACTCTGACTAGCAGTAGCGCACGCCTCAGGATTCAAAAAGCATCACTAGCCGGCGTAACACGAAGTGATGAATAGTGGTGATGGAAGCTGGTGATGGAAAATAGTGATGAAGAACACGCAAATGGTTGTACATCACCAGCTCTCATCACCATTACCCATCACCAGTACCCATCACTATTTCGCGATCGGCAATCGCGGGGCTTGAAGGGCCGGGCGGGCCCCTGCTTTATCCCGTGCCTGAATTTGGCTACACTCGCCTCAAAAGAAATCGCCCGCCAGGGGAACAAGAGGAGGTCTCGATGAGGACTGTAATGCAACTGCTTCAGGCCAAGGGCGGGGGGGCGCATTCGATCGGGCCCGGCGCCCGTGTTATCGACGCGCTCGAGTTGATGGCCGACAAGGACATAGGGGCCCTCGTGGTCGTCGACAACGGCAAGCTCGCGGGGATCCTCTCGGAGCGGGATTACGCGCGCAAGGTAATCCTGCACGGGAAATCATCCCACGATATTCCAGTGCGCGAGATCATGACCGACAAGGTTCTCACCGTCCAGCCGAGCCAGACAGTCGAGGAATGTATGGCGCTCATGACGAGCAGGCGCGTGCGCCATCTGCCGGTGACCGAAGGCGAACGGCTGATCGGTGTGCTCTCGATCGGCGATCTCGTGAAGGAGATGATCGCCGATCAGGAACAGACGATCAAACAGCTCGAGTCCTATATCCACCGCTGAGCCGCCAGGGAACCTGGCGGCTAAAAATTCGTCGCAGATGAATTTTGGGGCGATCATCATCGGCGACGAGATCCTGAGCGGCAAGCGGCAGGACAAGCATCTCAATCGGGTCATCGAAACCCTGCGCATGCGTGGCCTGCAGCTTGCCTGGGCGCACTATCTGGGCGATGACGTGGACCTCATCACCGATACGCTGCGCCGAACTTTGGCCGGATCCGATGCGGTGCTCAGCTTCGGCGGCATCGGCGCCACACCGGACGACCATACGCGCCAGTGCGCGGCCCGGGCCGCGGGCGTCGAACTGCGCCTGCACCCGCAGGCGGAGGCCGAGATTCGGGGACGCTTCGTCAACGATTCGCTGGGTGCTACGCCGCAGCGCCTTGCCATGGGCGAGTTTCCCGCCGGCTCCGACATCATCCCGAACCCCTACAATCGAATTCCCGGCTTCAGCCAGGGCCGTCATCACTTTTTTCCGGGCTTTCCCGAGATGGCCTGGCCGATGTTGGAATGGGTGCTCGACACGCACTACGCGGAGCTGTTTGCGCCGGGGAGCATCACCGAATCCTCGATTCTCGTGCGCGGCGCTGGCGAGAGCCAGCTGATCAGCCTGATGAACGACTGTCTTGCGCATTACCGCCGGGTCAAGGTGTTCAGCCTGCCGCGCATCGATCCGAACGATCGTCATATCGAGCTCGGCGTGCGGGGCGTGCCTGACGAGGTGAATGCCGCGATCGCGGCGCTCAAGGAAGGGGTCTCGGCGCTCGGCTTCCGGTGGTCCGATCCCGCGCAACCTTCCCTCTAGAATGTGTATAGAAATGACGAAAAACAATATTAGCCGCAGATAAACGCGGACAGAAAACCGACAAAAATCAATTCACTTTGTTCTTATCGGCGTCTATCGGCGTTCAGTCCCTCACCCTCGCCCCTCACCCCATACAAAAAAAGTCCCCGAGTGATCCCGGGGACTTTTTGCTACTGGACGAGGAGAGCCGTTTCAGCCCCTCTTTTTCGCCTTCTTCACGCCGCTCACCGCCTGCTTGGCGACGGCTTCCATATTGGACTGCGTCACGTCCGTGAACTGCTTGGCCACCTTGGACAGGTTGTCGTAGGCCGAATTGACCGCAGCGATGGAGGACCTCAGCGTCGCGACGCCAAGCTCGGAGCCGCCCGGAGCAGTTTTCACCATCTTGTCGAGGGCCGCCACGGTTTGCTTGTTGAATTCCGCCATCTGCTCTTCGACGATCTTGTTAAACTCGGACTGGGTAGCCGCTGCCACGTCATAGACACTGCGCGCGTAGGCTGTCGCCTTCTCGATGGACGGCTGCGCCAGGTTGTCGTTAAGCGCGGCGAACTGCTGCATATCTTTCACCGAGGCAAGCGTCTTTGCTCCCTGTACGGAGTCGGCAAACGCTGCTTTCGTTGCCTTGAGCTGCAGTTCGATCATGCGCTCCGCGCCTTCCAGCGCGATGCCCGCAAACTTCAATGCTCTTTCGAAGTTGGCCTTGTTAATTTCTACCAAATGTTCGGGTGCTTGATACATCGTCAGCCTCCTTTTTGGAAAACTGTTTATAAATCAATTAAGTGAATTAAGGCAGCGCCTTCTATTGCTGCACTGCACAATTCCAATTATATGACTAAAAACGGGCATGTCAAGGGGATCTCTTGAACATTTTTCTGCGCCGCAATACTCCTGAAACGTATGAATGCTTCTTTTGACAGGCACTGGGCAGCCATATAGGATTAAAAAACGTTCCCAATCATATGCCTATAATACGTATGGCGAGGTTGGGAACACCCGAAGCGAGTGCTCACCATGCTTGAGTCCGCATCCAGTTCGCCTAACACGCCTGAGCTACGGCAAACAGTCGCGGCCGGCGGCGGGCGCCGCGTCGAGCTCAGCGGTGCGTGGAACCTGGCCGCCCTCGGGCAACGCCTGCCACAGCTTCGCCCGCGGCTCGCCAAGTACGCGCTCGATGTCAGTTGCAGTTGGGATTTGAGCGCGGTGACAACGCTCGATCACGCCGGGGCATTGCTGCTCTGGCGGGTCTGGGGGCGGCGGCGCGCGCCGCAGTTGATCCTCAAGCCGGAGCACGAGTCGCTGTTCGCAGATTTCGCGAAGCCGCGCGAGCTGCCGCCGTCGCCGCTCGACTGGTGGGCGACGACGATTGCCCTCGGACAACAGGTAATCAGACTGCTCGATCACGTCTTCGGGGCGACTGCCCTGCTTGGCCGGGTCATGATCGACGCCGCAGGGCTCGTGCGCCGGCCGTCCAAGATCCCTTGGCGCGAGTTTTCCGCAAATATCTTCCGGACGGGCGCGAAGGCGCTCGGCATCACCGCCATCGTCGGCTTCTTGGTGGGGGTAGTGATCTCGTACCTCTCGGCCCAGCAGCTCAAGCAATTCGGGGCCGACATCTACATCGTCAACCTAGTCGGCGTGAGCGTGATCCGCGAACTCGGCCCTGTGCTCGCTGCGGTGCTGATCGCGGGCCGTTCCGGCTCCGCGATGACGGCGCAGCTTGGGGTGATGCGCGTGACCGAGGAACTGGACGCCATGACGGTGATGGGCATTCCTCACACGGTGCGCCTCGTGCTTCCAAGAATGATCGCACTCGCCATCTCGATGCCCCTCCTCGTGCTGTGGACGGATATCATCGCAATCCTCGGTGGCATGCTCGCGGCGAAGGCGGAGCTCAACATCAGCTACCGCTTCTTCCTGTCCCGGTTGCCGGAGGTGGTGCCGATCGCCAATCTGTGGCTGGGGCTTGGCAAGAGCGTGGTGTTCGGCGCGCTGATCGCGCTGATCGCATGCCACTTTGGGTTGCGGATCAAGCCCGATACCGAGAGCCTGGGCGCGGGCACCACCCAGTCGGTGGTTATCGCCATTACCACAGTGATCATCGTCGACGCTATCTTTGCTGTCATGTTCTCGGACGTGGGGGTCTTCAAATGACCGGGCACGTTGTCGAGATCGAGGAATTATGGACGCGGTTTGGCGACCAGGTCGTTCACCGCGGGATCGATCTCAAGATCGAACGTGGTGAGGTGCTGTCACTCGTCGGCGGTTCCGGTAGCGGGAAGACGGTGCTGCTCAGACAGATGATGGGGCTCGAGACGCCGCGCCGTGGGCGGGTGCGGGTGTTGGGCAAGGACCTGCATGCCTGCGAGCCCGGCGTGCTGCAAGCGCTACGCAACCGCTGGGGCGTGCTCTTCCAGCAGGGCGCGTTGTTCTCCGCGCTTCCAGTCTTCGACAATGTCGCGCTGCCCCTGCGCGAGCTGCGGGTGCTGGACGAAGAGGTCATCCGGGAACTGGTTCTGATGAAGCTCGAAATGGTGGGAATCGAATTCTGGCACGCCTTCAAGCTGCCTGCGGAGCTCTCCGGCGGCATGGTGAAGCGGGTCGCGCTTGCCCGGGCGCTCGCGCTCGAGCCGGAACTCCTGTTCTTGGATGAGCCCACCTCCGGCCTCGACCCCGACCGCAGCGAGAGCTTCGTCAGGCTGGTCGAGGGACTTATGCGCGAGCTCAGCCTTACGATCGTGATGGTTACCCACGATCTTGATACACTGGTGGCGCTTTCGAGCCGCATCGCCGTGCTGTACGAAGGGAGGCTGGTTGTGGTGGGCACGCTGCGCGAGGTGGTGCACAGCGAAAATCCCTTCGTCGTCAACTTCTTTCTCGGCGAACGCGGCCGGCGGGCGCTGGAAGCGGTGTGGGATACGCTCGGCCTGGGCAAGAACGCGTCGCGGGGGAAAACGTAAATATGGAAAGCAGGGCCTACGCGTTTGCGGCCGGCGTGTTCACGTTGTTGCTTGGCGCCAGCCTGGTTTTTATCGCGATGTGGTTGACCGGAGAGACGGAGTCGCGCCACACCTTCGTGCTCGAGTCGCGCTATCCCGTCACCGGGCTCAGCCCGCAGGCGTCGGTGCGTTTCCGCGGCGTGGACGTGGGTAAAGTGGAAGCGATCGATATCGACCCGAAGGATTCGCGCGTGATTCTCATCCGCGTCGCGGTGCGCACTGGCACGCCTGTTACGCGGGGAACCTACGCTCAGCTGGGTACCCAGGGAGTCACAGGAATCGCACACGTCACGCTCGACGACGATGGCAGCAATCCGGAGCGGCTCGCCGCGGATACCGACGGGGCGAACCGCATTCCCGTGCGGCAGTCATTCCTCGATGGGCTTTTGGCGTCGGGCCAGGACCTTGTCGCGGATGCCAACCGTGTCGCGCGGCGACTCAACGGGCTGTTGAGCGACGAAAACCAGGCGCAGTTCGTGCGCACGCTAGCGAGCCTCGAAAGCGCGGCTGACCGTATTGACAAGCTTGCGGTGCAGGCGGATCCGGCCGTACGCAACTTGCCGGCGCTTACCGAGGATGCGCGCAAGGTGTTGGCTCGCGCCGACGCCGCACTTGCCAGTGTCAACGACGTGACCTTGCAGCTGGCCACCGGCCTTGGCGCGCTTGATCGGGTGGCAACAAGCACCGAACAGATGGGTGGCGCAGCGGTCTCCCTGTCGAGCGCGGCCGAGAACGACACGCTGCCACGTCTTAATTCGCTTCTCGAGCAGCTGGCGCGCAACTCGCGCCGGCTCGATCGATTGCTCGCGGAGCTCGAGGAGCAACCGGCGAGCTTTCTGTTCGGACGGCCGGTGCCCGCGCCGGGGCCGGGTGAGCCGGGCTTCACCGTACAGCAGAGGGGCGAACAGTGAGAATGAAACGCGTCGGCCTTCTGCGTGGCTTCGCGAGCGCGGCGATGGCTCTGATGCTGGCGAGTTGCGCGCTGATGCCGCCACCGCGAGACGAATCGGCACGCTACGATCTGGGTCCGCCGCCGCATCAAGAGCGCGCGAACCCCGCGTTGTCAGCGATCGTGCTGCTGCCCGACGTCACCGCCCCCTCCTGGCTCGACGGGAAAGGCATCGTCTTTCGCCTCGCCTATGAGAAACCTGCGCGACTGCAAACGTACGCACAAAGCCGCTGGAAAGCGCCGCCGCCAGCCCTGCTTTCGGAGCGGTTGCGCGGGCGTTTTGCCGCCGCGACGCAGCGCGGCATTGTGACAAGCGATGACGGCGCGCGCGCGGATTATAAGGTGCGTGTGGCGCTCGAGGATTTCAGTCAGACATTCAGCGCTCCGGGCACGAGCCGGGTGGTGGTGCGCGCTCGAGCGAGCGTAGTGAATCTTCAGCACCGCACGCTCGTTGCGCAGCGCGTCTTCGTGTTCGAACGCCCGGCACCGAGTCCCGACGCGCGCGGCGCGGTCGCCGCACTCGCTGACGCCAGCGACGAGCTGATAGAGGAGCTGCTCGAGTGGACAAGCGAGCAGCTCCGCGCCGCCGCCGGCCCGGGGCGACAGAACTGATGAATACTGGTGATGAAAAGTGGTGATGGGAAATGGTGATGAAAAGCCCGCAAACGGCTGTACATCACCAATAATCATCACTCTCTCTCATCACTATTGCTCATCACCAGTTTCCGGCGACGGGTCACCGGTCACGAGTCACGCTTTTCGATAGAGGAGGCGGGGTGAGCACGATCTTCGGCAAGATCATCCGGCGCGAGATTCCCGCCGACATCGTCTACGAGGACGATCTGTGTCTCGCGTTCCGGGACATCAATCCCCAAGCGCCAACGCACGTGCTTCTCATTCCAAAGAAGGAGATCCCGCGGCTGGCTGATGCCAACGCCACGGACCAGGCGCTGCTCGGCCACCTGCTGCTCGCCGTGAACCGTATAGCGGAGCAGCTTGGCGTCGCCGACGCGTTCCGCTTGGTGGTTAACAATGGCGCGGAGGTGGGACAAAGCGTATTTCACCTGCACCTGCACATACTTTCAGGGCGCAGGTTCCGGTGGCCGCCCGGCTAGGAATCTGTCGGCCTCGCGTCCGACAGATTCCTTAGCCAAGACCGACCACAACGACCCGAGATTGAACGGGATGTGTTGCATGGTGGCGGTCGCCGGGTTAGGGCCGCGGATATCGGTTATCAGGTGCGAGCGGCCGGAAACTGGCGGGGCGTGAGCGATACTCGGTGACCGCGGCCCTCAAGTTTCAAGAGGCAAGCGCACCGCCTGGCCCGTGCGCGCCGAGCGCTCGATGGCGTGAGTGACCTCGAGGTTCATGCGTGCCTGCTCGGGCGTGGTATGCGCGGTGGGATTGCCGGTGACGAGATGATCGAGCCACGCGCGCGTCTCGTTGCCGAGCGATCCCCAGAATTCGCCCAACGCCCAGTCGCCGGCGCTGTTGCTGCCCAGGAACGCCAACTCCATCTTGTGTCCCGGCACATAGGGATGCGGAATGCCTTTCTCGGTGTAGAGCAGGTGATCCATGTGGTCGTCGTCGATCAGCATGGTCCCTTCGGTCCCGAGCAGCTCGACGCGGTCGGACTGACCCTGCGTGGGGTACTTGGCGGGCAGCGCATAGGCGATGCCCAGGTTGATCACCGCGCCGTCCGCGAATGTGATGATCGCCCACGTCACATCCTGCGCGCTATAACCGGCCTGCTTGAAGATCCCGTGCTGGCCTCGTGCCACCACCTCAACCGGCCGGTTGCCTTCCAGGAACCAGCACATGAGGTCCACGTAATAGGTGAGCACGTCGAGCACCGGGGTCGCATGCGGGTCGCGCTTGAGAATGGCGAATGTCTGCGCCCGTGAGTTGTAGACCCGGGCGTGGCCGCCGACCACGGTGCCCAGGCGCCCGTGGATCATTTGCTCCTTGGCCCGCAGGAAGCATTCCTTGTAGCGGCGGCTATAACCGATCCTGAGTTTTCCGCCGGTCTGCTTAAGGGTTTCGAGGACATCGTCCGCGTCCTTGATCGAGAGCGCGATCGGCTTCTCGCACAGCACCGGTTTGCCGAGCTCGAGCGCTCTGCGAACCGGCGCAGTGTGCTCGCCTTCAGGCGTCGAGACGAAAACCGCATTCACTTCCGGCCTCTCGATGACTTCAAAATTATTGGCCGAATGAAAATCGGCGTTCGTCTTTTCGGCCAGCGCCTGCGCGTTGTTTTTGTCGATATCCGATATCGCGAGAAATTCGACCGACGGATGTTTGGCGGCGAGCCGTGCCCGCAACGTCCCAATGCGGCCGGCGCCGACCACAGCAATTCCCAACCCCTTCTGTTTCATGCGGTTCCTCCTTTCGAGACCGCGATGGTAACGGAAACGGCATGGCCGGGCGAAGGCCTGTGCTGGCGCAGACAGCGGCTCGTATCGCGGGCATGATGCGCGACCGCGCCATGCGTCGATCACCGTTTTCGACCGCGTGCACAAAGGCCGTGGTAGCTTGCGCCGATCGGGCGCCAGCAGGCGCTGTGGAGGCCCGCTCGCTGGGGCTTGCAACCGGCATCGATAATTTTCAACCATCTGAAGTAAAAGCGTTATATTTATGTTCGAGACGGCCCGCGGTTACCGCCGCGCATCCGATCTCGGCCGCGCGACGTATCAACCCTAGGCGTCCCGAGGGGCCCCTTGTATCGTATGGGACCCCGGCGCCAGATCACCCGAGCTCGTAGCCAAAAGGAGAACCACAATGCTTTTGCAACTCAAACCACTCGCCAAGTCATTGGCCTCAACCGGTCTGGTCACGCTCGCGTTGGGCCTGCCGGGAGTCCATGCCGCGAGCCCGTGCAGCCCCTGCGGCGCCCGGAACCGGTCGTCGCGTGCGGGCGCGAATCCCTGTGCGGCGAAGAACCCCTGTGCAGCAAAGAATCCCTGTGCGGCAAAAAATCCCTGCGGGGCGAAGAATCCGTGTGCTGCGAGAAATCCATGCGGGGCGAAGAATCCATGCGGCGCGAGCGGCAAGGTCGATTCCAAGCTGGTGACGCGGCCAAAGGGGACGAAACCGTATCGCGGCAAGCGCGCTGATCTCGTCAAGGCCGGCAAGACGCTGTGGAGCGACACCAAGCTCAGCACCAACGGCCTGTCATGCAACACCTGTCATACCAACGGCGGCGCGTTCCAAGCGACGTTCGCCAAGCCTTATCCTCACTACGTCGCGATGACCGACCAGCAATCGGGCTTCAAACAGGTTACGGCGGAGGAGATGGTGCAGTTCTGCATGGTCGTGCCGATGGCGGCAAAGCCGCTTGCCTGGGACTCGAAGCAACTCGCAGCGCTGACGGCCTACACGGTGGAGCTGCAAAAGAACTTCAAACCCAACCCATGCGCAGCAAAGAATCCTTGCGCGGCGAAAAATCCCTGCGCGGGACGGAATCCCTGCGCGGGAAGAAATCCGTGCGCGTCGAGGAACCCATGCGGGCCGCGCAATCCGTGCGCAGCCAAACGCTGACACGGTCGTGCCGGGACGCTCGGGCGGGAAGGCGACCATGAATGCAGCGCGTGCAGCCGGGCGGGCCGTCAAGGCCCGGCGCGCCGCGGCGGGCACAGCGCATCCCGAGATCGTCGTTCCGGCGCTCGCGTCCCTCCCCCGCACGCAGTTGCGCGCCATGGTGATGGCAGGCGCGGAAGTCATGGAGTGCTACCGTGTCCTGACCAAGGGGGGCGTGAATCTCGTGAGCGAGGTGTTGCGCGAGCAGGGCGAATTCATCGAATACGAGCACTATCCCAAAGACGACGTGTACGACAGCGACACTGGCGCGCAGTACTACTATCACGCGCATCGGAGCGGCAGCGGGGAACACGGACATTTCCATACTTTCATCAGGAATCCCGCGGCCGTACTGGGCAAGCCGCCGCTCTCGCGCGGTGAAATCGACCCCGACGCAAACGGCGAGACCTCGCACTTGATCGCGATCTCGATGGATGCCTACGGGTTTCCCATCGGGCTTTTCGCGACGAACCGCTGGGTAACGGGAGAGAGTTGGTACGGCGCTGCCGACGCGATCGCTTTGCTCGAGCGCTTCCGGATAGACCATGCCTATCCATCCTGGCCGGTCAACCGCTGGCTGGGCGCGATGCTGGTGCTGTTCCGCCCGCAAGTCGAAGCGCTGATCAAGCACCGCGACGCCGTCGTAGAGACATGGATGAAATCCCGTGAAGCGGAAGCCGTTTTTGAGGACCGCGCGCTCGAGATCACGGGTTATGTTCCGATTTCTGTCGAAGACACCCTGGAGGAAGTACGGGCGAGCGCTGGCAAGCAGCAGCGCGCGTGACATTTCCACGGGGAATTCTCGATTGAATTGACGTGCAGAGCGGCGGAGTGTGCGACTCGCGCGCCCATCGCAAGATTGGAGGTTAGGATGATGACAGGGTGGCGCCAGCTTCTTGGGCCGGGTCTCATGGCGGCGGTCGCGTTGCTGGCAGCGGAGGCCGTGGCCGCGCCGACTGGCGCTCCCTATCCGGCGACGATGACGATCAAGACGCAACACGGGTTCGGCCCGCTGGTTGCTCGTCTTGAGAACGCCATCGCCAGCCACAAAATGGGCCTCGTGGCGCAGGCGAGCGCAAGCCGCGGCGCGGCATCACGCGGCGTGAAGATTCCGGGCAACGCGGTCCTGATGGTGTTTCGCAACGACTACGCCGTGCGCATGCTGCGGGCGAGCGTGCCGGCCGGCATCGAGGCGCCGCTACCCATCTACGTGACCGAAAACCGCGACGGCACGGCGAACCTGACCTACCGTTTGCCCAGCGCGGTGTTCGCGCCGTATGGCAGCCCCGACCTCGATCGCATGGCGGAGGAGCTCGATGGTGTCTTCCGAAGCATCGTCAGCGATGCCGCCGGCAAGTGAGCGCACGCCTCGTGGCGGCGGGCACGCACAGGGTGGGGTCATCGCGGTTGCAGGGGTGCTCGCGGGCGCGGTGCTCCTGTGGCTGCCGGCGGAGGGTTGGAGGATGCCGGCATTGTTTTCGCTGGGCATTCTCTTCGGGCTGGTCCTCTACGTAACGGCTTTCGGTTTCACCGCCGCGTATCGCGAGTTCCTCTTGCAGCGCGAGACTGGCGCAGTTCGCGCGCAGCTTGTGCTGCTGGCGGTGACCACTGTTCTTTTCGCGCCGGTGCTCGCGTCAGGAGCGGTGTGGGGGCGCGAGGTGGTCGGCGCCGTCGCCCCGGTTGGAGTGCCCGTTGCAGCAGGCGCCTTCGTCTTCGGCATCGGCATGCAGCTCGCCGGCGGCTGCGGCTCCGGCACGCTCTACACCGCTGGCGGGGGCAGTCCGCGAATGGCGGCGGTGTTGGCAGCATTCTGCGTCGGATCGTTCATCGCAAGCCTGCACATGCCATGGTGGGGGCGTTTGCCGGAATGGGGGGAAGTCTCGCTCGGGGCGATGCTGGGATGGCCCGCCGCGATTGCAGCGCAGCTCACCGTCTTCGCGCTTGCGTGGGCCGCTCTCGCGCGATTCACGCGGTCGCGACAGGATGATCCGGGCGGCGCCTCCCGCGAGGCCGCGCGGCAACGAACGCTGGTGATCGGCGCGCTGCTGCTTTCCGTGCTCAGCCTGGTCATGCTCGTGATCGCTGGCCATCCATGGTCGATCACATGGGCATTCACGCTATGGGGTGCCAAGGCGGCGCTGCTGCTTGGATGGGATCCCGCAACCGCGGCGTTCTGGAGTGGCGGCTTCCAGGAAGCGGCCCTGGCGAATGGAATTCTTGACGACGTCACATCGGTCATGGACATCGGCATCGTGCTGGGCGCGCTGGCAGCCGCAGGCGCCGCCGGTCGTTTTGCCCCAAGGCTCGCCCTCTCCGGCCGCTCGCTGGCGGCGGCGGTGCTGGGGGGGCTCGCGATGGGGTACGGCGCGCGCATTGCCTACGGCTGTAATATCGGGGCGTTCTACTCGGGCGTCGCCTCGACGAGCCTGCATGGGTGGTTGTGGATCATCACGGCGCTGGCGGGCTGCTGGGTGGGCATTCGCATGCGGCCGTGGTTCGGGCTAGAAAACGGCAGCAGACTGGAAACGCTATCAAAAACCTAATTTGAGCCGCCGATGGACGCCGAAAAAACAACTGAACCGCTAACCAAAATCAAGGACTATTTAGCCGCAGATAAATTCTGTCTTGGATTTTTGACAGGGGTTCTTGCCACATGAGATCGCGAATGAATCGGTCCACGCCTGCGCTGCTCATGCGCATTGCGGTCTATGGCCTGCTCGTGCTGGCGGGTGTCTACTGGCTCTCGCCGGGGATCACCGCGGAGGCGGACTGGCACAGCGAATGGCCCAAGACGAATTTTGGCAGGCATACCGTTCCGTTGGAGGAGATTCGCTCGGGCGGCCCCCCGAAGGATGGCATCCCGCCGGTTGACCACCCGCGCTTCATCGACAGCGACGCGGCGGCGCGTTGGCTCGATGGGCGCGAGCCGGTGATCGTCTTCGAGCGCAAGGGCGACGCACGCGCTTATCCCCTCCAGATCCTCATGTTCCACGAGATCGTCAACGACACCGTCGGCGGCGCGCCCATAGCCGTGACGTTCTGTCCGCTGTGCAACGCCTCGATCGTCTTCAACCGTCGCCTTGGCGGAACGATGCTCGATTTCGGCACCACGGGAAAGCTTCGTAAAAGCGATCTGGTCATGTACGACCGCCAGACGGAAAGCTGGTGGCAGCAGTTCACGGGCACCGGAATTGTCGGCAAGCACGCCGGCACCGTGCTGGAGCAGCTGCCTTCCACGATCGCTTCCTTCGCCGACTTTCGCAAGGCATATCCCGCGGGCCGAGTGCTCTCGCGCGAAACCGGCTTCAGCCGGCCCTATGGGCGCAATCCCTATCGCGGCTACGACCGGATCGGCGACACCCCGTTTCTGTTTTCCGATCCTGTGGACCCACGGCTGCCCGCGATGGAGCGCGTGCTGGGCGTGCAGCAGGACCGCACGGTTCGTATCTATCCATTCACGGTGCTTGCGTCGGCGCGCATCATCAATGACCAGGTGGGCAGCGAGCCGGTGGCAGTCTTCACGGCCGAGGGCATGCTCTCCGCGCTCGACGCCGAGGTCATCAGGGATTCGCGCCGGATACCGGCCGCTGCCGCGTACAGCCGGAGAGTGGATCAACGCACCTTGACGTTCGAGCTGCGCGACGGGCGCATCGTGGACCGGGAAACCGGTTCCGAATGGGATCTCTTCGGCCGGTCGGTCGCCGGCGAATTAATGGGCCGGCGGCTCGCGCCGGTGGACAGCGGTGTTCATTTTGCCTTCGCATGGCTCGCGTTCAAGCCTCACTCCGAAATCTACGCCGCGGGCGGACTGCCCGCCCGCGCGACGAAATGACCGGCGAGAAATTCGTCGCCCCCCAAACCGTTCTAGCCACAGATACAATGACGGGGATCCTCGCGAGATTGGGAGGCGCGCTCGCGGCCTATCTCAGCCGGCCGAGCCCGAGCTACGAGCCGCTCACGACAAGCCAGCCCGGCCAATTGCGCAGCACGCTGCGGCCGGGTGACGTGCTGCTGGTGGAGGGCAACACCCGGATCGCCGTCGCGATCAAATACCTGACGCAATCGACCTGGTCGCATGCCGCGTTATATATCGGCGATCGCCTGGCGCAAGCCCCGGACGACCCCGATCCTCCGGCGCTGATCGAGGCTGATGTGATGGCGGGCGTGCGCGTCGTGCCGCTCAGTCTCTACGAGACGTCCCACACCCGCATTTGCCGCCCCGTCGGGCTCAGGCGCGCGGACCTTGATCGCATTATCGAGGCGGCCGTCGCCCGCATCGGCGACACTTATGATTTGCGAAACGTTATCGACCTCGCGCGCTACCTTTTTCCCACGCCGCCGGTGCCCCAGGGATGGCGCAGGCGCATGATCGCGCTCGGCAGCGGGCAACCTACGCGCGCGATTTGCTCGACCATGATCGCGCAGCTGTTCCAGTCCGTGTGCTACCCGATCCTTCCGGAAATCGAGAGCCGGCCCGCGCCGCGCCCGGGCTGCGATGATTGCGTGCGGGAGATCTATCACATCCGCCACCACAGCCTTTTTGCGCCGCGCGATTTCGACATCTCACCGTACTTCGAGGTGGTCAAGCCGGTGCTCGATGAGACATTCGACTACCACGCGCTCGTCTGGGCCCGGGGCGAGGGCGCGCCCCCCGGGGAGGCTGTTCACGCGGGCCGCTTGAACTCAAGCTCGAAAGCGGAGTGACTCGTGCTGCGTGATGAATAAAACGTGACAGGCGATCCCCCTACAGGGGCCGTCTCGGGTCACGATTCACCGATTGCCATTCACCGGTTTCGCATTTATCCGTATCCGTGTTTATCTGCGGCTGAAATCGGGTTTGGTTTTTTTTAATCGGCGTTCATCGGCGTCTATCGGCGGCTACAGTATGTTCGTTTCTAGACAAGTTCTAGTCGCCGCGCGCGTGAACGCCGGGCGTCCAGCCCGCGGGCGCGAGGTGCGCTTGCGCGAACGTAAGTGCGTCGGGCTCGAGCGCCGGCGCGAGTGCGCAGGTCCAGCGGTTGAGCCAGCCGATCAGCGCGAGTGCGGAGACAATCTCGATGATCGCGTCCTCCGAGTAATGGTTTTTCAGCTCGCGGATGTGGTCGTCCGTGACGGCGGGCGGGCAGGCGCCGGCGGCTGCCGCCAGCTCCAGCGCAGCGCGCTCGGCTGAAGAGAACAGCGGACTCGTCCTGAACCGATCCAACGCCTCCACCTTTTCGAGTGGCACGCTACCGATATGGGCGGCGTTCTCGGCGTTGTGCGCAGCCGTGTAGGCGTCCCCGCAGGCCCGGCTCACGACATAGGCAACCATGAACTTCAGGGCCTTCGGTACTTCGCCCTCATCCATCATTGCGGCCGAGTGAAGATCGCGGTAAGCGCGGAATACCTTCGGTTTGCGCACCATCGTGAGCCACGTATTGGGCGGGTATCCTTTCGTCTTCTTCCAGCGTTCCATGTGATCCGAGACTTCGGCGAAGCGTTCGGCTGGAGCGGGTGACACGCGTGGCATGACCCTTCCTTTCAGGTAACCGGTAAGCGGCGAGCGGTAAGAGGTAAGTGGTAAAACGCCTGTTCCGATTGGCGCCGGAAAAGCAAAGCGCTCCACTACTCACCGCTTACTGTTCACCCCTCCTTGGAAGAGTTTTCCGCGATGTCCGGCACGGGGAAGAAGCAAAGCAACACCAATGGCTCGGAACCGGTGTTGCGCGTGACGTGTTTTTCACCCGGAGGAATCAGGATGGTATCGCCGGCTCTCAGCGGATACTTGCCGCTGTCCGCCTCGCTGCAACCTTCGCCCGAAATGACGAAAATGCACTCTTCGAAGTCCTGGTGGAAATGCGGTCCGCGCGGGATTTCTCCCGGCTTCGGCACTGGGATTTCCACAAGCCGCAAGGTCACTGCCTGCGAGCCTTTCTCGCCCGAGACGATCTCGAGCGATTTGCGCCCGGGCAGCCCCATGCTTTTCGCTGCAGATTGGGTGAGGACCTTGGCCATCAGCTCACGATCTTGAAATGCTTGATCTCCGCCGCGCCGCTCTGTGCTTCGTCGAGCATGCGGAAGATCTCGGCCGACTCCTTCGCAATCGCATCGGCGATGTCGCCAAGCATCTTGAGCCCCTTGTCGACGGTCGCATGCTCAGGCGCGCCGTACCATCCGGTCGGAGCAATCGTCCTGATGTCGCGCAGCACCGGTTGGTAGCTGCGCGTCCTGCGCAGCTTGTCCCATTTGCGGCCATGCGATTGGTCGGACGAGTAATCGATGCGGTCGAGATGCACCAGATCCGGGCGGTAGGCCAGCACCGCCAGCGCTTCGATCTCGCCGCCGTGCGTGAGCCCACCACACTCATGGCCATAGAGTTCGGCCGCGACATAGCAGGCCTGGACCACGATGACATCCATGCCCACCTCGCGGTGCAGCCGTTCGGACGCGAGCGCGAGAGAGGGGATGTTGCCTTCGTGCCAATTCAGGATGAGCAGACGCTTCGCGCCGTGCCTCGCCGTCGACTCGCAGGTTTCCACGACCACGCGCTGATAGGTGTCCGGCGTGAGCGTGATCGTGCCCTCGAAGGGCATGTGCATCGGCGTCACGCCGAGCGGACCGCCTGGCAGCACCAGCCCGTCCATGCGCTCGGCGACGGCGTGTCCGATCACGTTCGAGGCGTAGATGTCGGTACCCGTGGGAAGATGGGGACCGTGTTGCTCGACGCTGCCCGCCGGCAGGATCACGAGCGGGTTCTTCTTGAACTGCGCTGCGATCTCCGGCTGGGTGAGGTCGATGAAGTAGCGGCTGGGCAGCATAAGTTCCGTGAATCGTGAATCGGGTTTCGTTTAGAACCTAAGAATTAGCCGCAGATAAACGCAGATAAACGCGGATAGAAACCTGAACAAATCGCTGAATCTTCCTTCTTATCGGCTTGTATCGGCGTTCATCGGCGACCAATAAACACTAAACTTGGTTCTAGGTTCGGGGTTTTTGTAGATGTGGATCTGTGTTTATCTGCATTTATCTGCGGCTAATAAAGTCTTGAACACGCTTCAGGCGGCGCGTTTTTCGCCGATCTTGGCGCGCGCGTCCTCCATCACCGCGGCAATCGTGATGCTCTGGCCTTTCCTGTCGATCGACTTGAGCGCCGCATTGACCACCGCGACGGCGACGTTGCCATTGTAGGCGGTGAGCTCGTTGGGTCTGCCGCTTACGCAGCTCTGCGCGAACATCTCAAGCTCGGCGCGGAACATGTCGCTTTCCGGAAGTTTCAGTTCTTCGCGTTTGCCCCAGCCATCCTTGCCACGCTGGATGTAGAGCGTGGAGGCTTTATGCAGTAGGTGCGGGGTATCCCAGGTGCCGAAGTCGATTTCGTAGTGCATGAGCGCCTTCTGGCCGAAGACCCGAACGGCGAAGATTCCGGGCGAAGTCCAGCATGAGCCCACGTAACCGATCTTGCCGTCCCTGAAGCGCAGCAGGGTCATCGACTGGTCGTCGACCTCGGCGCCGACCGGTGAGAGCTTGGAAGCCATCGAGGAGACCTCGGCAATTTCGCCGCCCAGCAAGTGGAGCACGTCGAACTGGTGAATCGCGAGCTGCGACAGCGGGCCGCCGGGGGCGCGGTCCTTGTACCAGCGCCAGGTGCTGGGGGTCAGCTCGAGCGCGCGCTCGTTCGAGAAGTTGGCTTCCATGAACGCGACGCGTCCCAGCTCGCCCGCGCCGATCTTTTCCTTGATGATGCGGATGCCCGCCATCAGCCGCGCGCTGTGGCCGACGGTGACGGTGACGCCATGCTGCTTCTCGAGCGCCGCGATCTTGAGGCCGTCCTCGAGCGTCTGCGCGATCGGCTTCTCCGTGTAGACGTGCTTCCTTGCTTTTGCCACTTCTTCGGCGAGCGGGAAGTGCTGCTCGTTCGGCACCGTCAGGACCACGCCCTTGATCTCGGGATTGGCGAGCAGGGTCTTCATGTCGGGCACGCCGGGCACGCCGAATTCCTCTTCGAACGCAGCGCGCTTCTCTTCGGAGCGGCTGTAGCCGGCAACGATTTTCAGCTTGTCGGATTTCTGGACGGCACGGGTGAGCACCTTGGCCCAGCGGCCGAGGCCGACGATGCCGAGCTTGACGGGTGGTGACATGGAGACGATCTCTTGGCGTGCTGTGCTTTGCGACGACGGCCAATATCGTATCACGGTGCGCTAGAATCCCGGTTCCGATCCGCCGCCCGGCGGCGGCCCGTTAATTCGCCGAGACAGGAGCCTCATGAAATCGTGCTGGATTCAATCCGAGACCAAAGGCACTTCGTTCCTTTTCCGTGACGTCCCCGAGCCGCAGCCCAAGGCAGGCGAGATCGTCGTCCGTGTGCGCGCGGCGTCCCTGAACCGCGGGGAGTTGCTTGCCCAATCCGCGCACTACAAGGCCGACGCGCCGCGGCCTGCCGGAGGCGATGCGGCGGGCGAGGTGCACGCCGTGGGTGAAGGCGTCACCGGATTCAAGTCCGGCGACCGCATCATGGGGCGGGGCCAGGGCTGCTTCGCGGAGTACGCGGCCTTGCGCGTTGAACAGGTGGTTCCGGTCCCTGAGCGTCTCTCGTGGGAACAGGCGGCGGCGATTCCGCTGGCATACGTGACCGTGTACGAGATGCTTTATCCGTACGGCAAGTTGAAAGCCGGGGAGACCCTGCTCGTGGCCGGGGCGTCCTCGGGCGTCGGTGTCGGCTGCATCCAGACCGGTAAGGCGATCGGCGCGAAGGTGATCGCCACCTCGCGCTCGGCGGAAAAGCTCGCCAAGCTCAAGGCCGTCGGCCTCGACCTCGGGATCGAATCCCGCGACGGGAAGTTTGCCGAAAAGGTGCTGGAGGCAACGGGCGGCGAGGGCGCCAACCTGGGTATCAACCTGGTCGGCGGCAGCCTATTTCCCGAGCTCGTGCGCTCGCTTGCCAACAAGGGGCGGCTCGCCATCGTCGGATCCCTCGACGGCTCGAAAGAAGGAATGCTTGATCTCTCGGCGGTGCACGCCAAGCGCCTGCAGATTTACGGTGTCTCGAACGCGCGCATGTCGCCGGCGGATCGTGCTGAAGCGATGCGCGGGTTCGCGCGCGAGATGCTGCCGATGTTTGGCGACGGACGCATCGTACCGTTGGTCGACAAGGTATTTCCGTTCGACGAGCTGCCAGCGGCGAAGGCTTATGTCGAGGGCGACGCGCAGGTGGGGAAGGTTGTTGTTCGCCTGGCGTGAGTCGTGATGGGTGGCGAGTGACGTGGTCAAACCTTGAATCTTGAACCTTGAACCTTGAACCTTTAACCTTCCTCCTTCCTCCTTCATTCCCCATCCCTCGACCAATGGCCGACACGAAACTTCCATTGAGCGGTATCACGGTTCTCGATCTCACTCGCGTGCGCTCGGGGCCGACCGCGGTGCGCCAGCTTGCCGATTACGGCGCCAATATCATCAAGATCGAGGATCCCGACGCCAAGGACACGGAGAACAGCGCGTTCGACCGGCGCCAGGGCTCTGATTTCCAGAACCTGCAGCGCAACAAACGCAGCATGACGCTGAACCTCAAATCCCCCAAAGGGCTTGCCATCTTCAAGCGCATGGTGGAAAAGGCCGACGTCGTCGTCGAAAACTACCGTCCTGGCGTCAAGCATCGACTGGGCGTCGACTACGAGAGCCTGAAGAAGATCAATCCGCGGCTCGTCTACGCGAGCATCTCGGGCTTCGGCCAAGAGGGGCCTTACCGCGACCGGCCGGGCATCGACCAGGTGTTGCAGGGCATGGGCGGTCTCATGTCGATCACCGGCCTGCCAGGACAGGGCCCGGTGCGCACGGGCATCGCGATTTCAGACATCAGCGCCGGGCTTTTTCTCGCGTTCGGCATCGTGCTGGCGCTGTTCGAGCGGGAGCGCTCGGGCGAGGGCCAGTGGGTGCAGACGTCACTGCTGCAGGCCATGATTGCCATGCTCGATTTCCAGGCCGCGCGCTGGCTCGTGGATAAGGAGATTCCGCCGCAGGCCGGGAATCGCCATCCGACCGGGATCCCGACCGACGTTTTCAAGACCGCGGATGGTCTCATCAACATTGCGGCGTCGGGAGAGCTTTATCCGCGGCTATGCCATGCCATCGGCATGCCCGAGCTCATCACGCATCCGGATTATTGCGACTTCAAGGCACGCTCGAAGAACCGTGACGAGCTGCACAGGGTCATCGGAGAGCGCCTTTTGACCCAGAGCTCTGCGGAATGGATCGAGATTCTCAACAAGGCGGGTGTCGCCTGCGGGCCGATCTATAACATGCAACAGGTTTTTGCCGATCCGCAGGTCCAGACGCTTGGCATGGCGCAGCCAGTGACGCATCCCAAGCTCGGGAAGATTAACCTGGTTGGACAGGGCGTAACGCTGACTCGCACGCCGCCCCGCCTGCGCTCAGCGGCGCCCGATCGCGGGGAGCACACCCGGGAAGTTCTCGAGGAATACGGAGTGGACGCGGGGACCATTCCGGAGTTGAAGCAGCAGGGAATCATCTGATTCCGGTTTAGCCGCCGATGGAAGCGGGTAAATAGTGAATGGTGAATGGAAAATGCGACAATCACCACACCGCGAGATTCAGTTACTCCTCACTACTCACTACGCACGATTCACGGGTGTTGTCGGCGTGTGTCTGCGTTTATCTGTGGCTCATTATGTTCGTTGTGTTCTGAGACCTGTTCTAGACTGAAATGATTTCTTGATGGGCGACAAGCAAGCCGCACGGGGGCGAAAAGACACGCGCGCAACGCGTCTGCGCAGCGCCCGTGAGCTCTTCCGCATCGGATTGCCGCAAGTGCTGGGTGTGCGCCTGCGCTCGCTCACGCCGCAGCGGGTGGCTGCCGAGATGCGCGTGAAGCCGGCGCACTTCAATCGCAACCGGCGGGTCGGCGGCGGCGTGCTCATGGCGTTTGCCGACGTGATGGGCGCAGCAGGCGCGGTCGCGAACCGGCCGCTCGGCTTCCGTGGTGGGACGCTCGAATCCAAAACGAACTTCTTTGCCGCGGCCACGGGCCCGGCGCTGACAGCCGTCTCCGTGCCGCTTCACATCGGCCGCACGACCTCGGTATGGCAGACGACGATCCGTAACAAGGGCGGGCGGATCATCGCCATCGTCACGCAGACCCAGATGAGCCTGCCGCCGTCTCTTTCGGGGAATGGCCAGGAATGAGGGATGAGGGATGAGGGAACAACCCATGGCAGAAGGTGGAAGGCAGAGGGATCATGGAGGGCTTTTCGTACATGCCACCCTTGGCGTTGTCTTCGCGCCCTTCCGAAGGCCGTGACCAGTGACAGGTGACTTGTGATCGGGCTTACCCATTTTTGAAACCCTATCCGCAATCCTTCGCGGCCTTTGCGCCCTTGGCGGTGAAGCTTTTCTTTTCCTCCGCGTCCTTGGCGTCTTGGCGGTAAAGCTTTCTTGTTAGTCGTCACTCATCGAGACAAAGAGAAATGAAATCCTTCTGGATAAAGTCCGACCATGGAAAGACCGCACTGGAATTGCGCGAGCTGCCAATGCCGCAGCCCAAACGGGGCGAGATCGTGGTTCGCATGCGCGCGGCCTCATTGAATCGCGGGGAGCTGCTGGCGAGCATCGGTCTTCACAGTCTCGATGAGCCACGGCCTGCCGGTGGCGACGGAGCAGGCGAGGTGCACGCGGTCGGCGAGGGCGTCACCGGCGTCAAGCCGGGCGACCACGTAATGGCCCGTGCGCGCGGTTTCTTTTCGGAGTACGTCGTCGTTCGGGCAGATCAGGGGTTCCCTATGCCAGAGCGCTTGTCTTGGGAGCAGGCAGGGGCGGTCCCGACGGCGTTCATCACTGCCTACGAAATGCTGATCCCGCACGGCAGGCTGAAAGCGAACGAGTGGCTTCTGGTTGCGGGTGCATCCTCGGGCGTGGGTGTCGCCTGCATTCAGATCGGCAAGGTCCTCGGCGCGCACACGCTCGGAACCTCGGGCTCGCGGGAGAAACTCGAGCGTCTTAAGGCCGCGGGTCTCGAGGTCGCCATTCTGGCGCGTGGCGCCGGATTTGCGGACCAGGCATTGAAGGCTACCGGGGGCCAAGGCGTAAATCTCGCCATCGATCTCGTCGGGGGCACGGCATTCCCGGATTGCCTGCGCGCGCTGGCGAATCAGGGCCGGCTCGCAATCGTCGGCTACGTGGATGGCGTGTTGAAATCCGAGATCAACCTCGAGCCCGTTCATGCCAAGCGGCTCCAGATCTTCGGGATTTCGAATACCCACCTCACCGCTGCCGAGCGCGCGGAGGCGACGCGGGGCTTCGTGCGCGACGTCATGCCCGCGGTCGCGGACGGTCGCATCACGCCGGTCATCGACACGGTCTTCGCCTTTGCCGATTTGCCCGCGGCGAAGGACTACGTGGACTCGAACGCCCAGGTCGGGAAGGTCGTCGTTTGCATTGACTGAGTCGCGACTAGAAGCTGTCTCAAAAACAAACACAGCCACGGGATCACACGGAAGCACACGGAAATTGTTGTTTCATTACAGCGCACTTCCCGATTCAGGTCTGGGTCCGTGTATTTCCGTGTGTTGCTGCGCGAGATGCACAGAGTTTGACGAAGATCAAAGCCAGAGCAGTTGCGACGGGGTAAAAAGGTATTGCCTCCCACCGCGTGGACTGACCGGCGCCGATCCCGGTCACATCCGGGTGTGAGTGCAGGGGTTCGTGGGAGGTTAGTAGGCCTCCCATTGGCCCGACCAACTGCCTCTTGGCAGCTGCCGCGGTTGCCGACCGATGCCGCAATGGCAACGGAACCCGGTTAAGGGTGATAATCGGCACAGCGTGGCCTTTGCGTCGGCCGGACGCCGGAAGCTAAAACGCTTACCGGCGTCTTTCTTTGGCCAAGCCTTTTCGAGAATTGGAAGAGGGCGTAGGCTCGGGCAGTTACAGACGGGCGCCTGCCCGTGTCTGTCGAACCCAAAGGAGGAAGAAATGCTGGGAACCAAACCGTCGCTGCCGATGAAAGTGGTGCCAAAAAGGCCGCTCAAGCAGAACGTTACGTTGCAGACCCTCGAGCAAATGGCCGCCAAGTGCAAGAACTGGGGCAAGTGGGGCCCCGATGACCAGGCCGGCACGCTCAATTACGTGTCCCCGGAAAACATCGTGAAGGCATCGGCGCTGGTCAAAAAGGGCAAGGCGTTTGCCCTCGGGCTGGACTTCAATTCGAACGGCCCGCAACGAACAGGCTGGGGCGGGCGCTTCAATCCCATTCATACCATGCTGGCGACCGGCACCGACGCGGTTGCGGGAACGCAGGACCCGGGAAAGATACGTTACGCCGACGACATGGTCTCGATGCCGCTGCAGTGCGGCACGCAGTGGGACGCGCTCGGCCACATCTTCTACGGAGACAAGATGTGGAACGGTTACGATGCCCGGCTCGTCGACTCGACCGGCGCGAAGAAGAACGGCATCCACAAGGTGCGCGACCGCATGATCGGCCGCGGCGTGCTCCTCGACATTCCGCGGTCCCTCGGGGGCGATTATCTTGAGGACGGCTTCGGCGTCGGCAATGCTGAGCTCGACGCGTGCGCGAAGGCGCAGGGCGTCGAGGTGCGGCGCGGTGATTTCGTGATCGTGCGCACCGGACAGATGGAGCATTGCCTTGCGCAGGATGACTGGGGTACCTACGCGGCCGGGGACGCGCCGGGCCTGCGCTTCGAGACCTGCGAATGGATCCACAAGAATGAAATCGCGGCGATCTGCTTTGACACCTGGGGCTGCGAGGTGCGCCCGAACGAGAGCACGGAGGCGTTTCAGCCCTGGCACTGGATCGTCATTCCCATGATCGGCATCACCATGGGTGAGATCTTCTACCTGAAGGACCTCGCCGACGATTGCGCAAGCGACAAAGTCTACGAGTTTCTGTTTTGCGGGCCACCGCTGCCCATTACGGGGGCGGTCGGGTCTCCGATCAACCCGATGGCCATCAAGTGATGGCGTGAAGAAGTGATGGAAAGTGGTGATGAGAAATGGTGATGAGAGATGGTGATAAAAACCCCCGCGAGGGGCACGCCGTTCATCACCATTATCCATCACCAGTAATCATCACCATCTTTCATCACCGTTTTCAGACATCGCAAGAACAGGGAGACAAGTGACGTGGCACAAGCCGGAAAGAAAGTGATCATTACGTGCGCAGTGACAGGCTCGATCCACACGCCGACGATGACGCCGCACCTGCCGATCACGCCCAAGGAGATCGCCGACGAGTCCATCGCCGCAGCCAAGGCCGGCGCCGCGATCATTCATCTGCACGCGCGCGACCCGAAGGACGGACGGCCCACTCCCGACCCCAAGGTATTCATGGAGTTTCTGCCGGAAATCCGGGACCACTGCGACGCCGTCATCAACATCACCACGGGCGGCGGGCACAACATGACGGTGCAGGATCGGCTGGCCGCGCCGCTGCAGTGCAAGCCCGAGATGTGCTCGTTCAACATGGGCTCGATGAACTTCGGGCTCTTCCCTAATCTCGACAAGTACAAGCAGTTCAAATACGAGTGGGAGCCGCAATACCTCGAGGCGAGCCGCGACTTCATCTTCCGGAACACCTTCAAGGACATGGAGTACATGCTGAAGCACCTGGGCGAGGGCTGCGGCACGCGCTTCGAGTTCGAGTGCTACGACGTCGGGCACCTCTACAATCTTGCGCACCTGCTCGAGCGCAAGCTCGTGAAACCGCCGCTTTTCGTGCAGACGATCTTCGGCATCCTGGGCGGAATCGGCCCCGATCCCGACAATCTGATGCACATGCGCTCGATCGCCAACAAGCTCTTCGGCGACGACTATGAATGGTCGGTGCTCGCCGCGGGGCGGCACCAAATGGCGCTCACGACCATGGCCGGCGTCTGTGGGGGCAACGTCCGCGTCGGCCTCGAGGACAGCATTTACGCCGGGAAGGGCAAGCTCGCGACGAGCAACGCAGAGCAAGTCGCAAAAATCCGGCGCATTCTCGAGGAGCTCTCGCTCGAGATTGCCACGCCCATGGAAGCACGCCAGCGCCTGGCGTTGAAGGGTATGGAGAAGGTCGGCTTCTAACTTAAGTCAGAAGTCAGAAGGTGAAAACGGCGGTGATGGGTGATGGGCGATGGGTTCTTTG
>JAOTVX010000005.1 GCA_029863175.1 Betaproteobacteria bacterium
CAAGCGCGGTTCAACCGAATAAAGTCAGTCCGTCCCGTCGCCGGGGGTGGGGGAGTTTGCCCTGGCCACAGGTGGGGGAGTTTGAGGTGGCCACCGGGGCAAAGCGCCGCCGACGGTCAACTCGACAGATAAATGGGATTGCGTGAATTGCTGAGGGGCTGGTTCTCGGGCCCGGAGGGGGTGCAAACTGACAGCCCGGGTAGTTCTCTGTCCGCGGCGCCGGCCATATCAGAGGCGGACATATGGTGCCTCGAGGGGGCCGAGCGCCTCGCGGGAGGGCGGCTGGCGGAGGCCGAGCACGCGGTGGCGCGTGCGCTAGAGTGCCGCCACGATCATGTCGAGGCGCTGCTCCTCCAAGGCGCGGTTTTCAGGGAACAATTGCGGTTCGAGGAGGCGGCCGATAGCTTCGTGCTGGCCATGCACTTCAGGCCCGATCTGGCGGAAGGGCATTATCAGCTTGGCGTAATCGCGACCGCAGAGGGGCGCATTCGTGAGGCCGAAAGCTGTTTCCGCCGGACGCTCGAGAGGGCGCCGGCGCACGCCAAGGCACATAACGCCCTCGGTGCTTTGCTCTCGGAGCGGGGCGCCGTGGACGAGGCAGTGAGCTGTTTTCGCAGGGCTATCGCGGCCAATCCGGAGTTTGCCCCAGCACACAGCAATCTGGGCTGCCTGCTCATCACGCGTCTGGACGAGTTCGACGAGGGTGCGAAACACATCGAGGTGGCCTGTCGGCTCGCGCCGGGCGCGCCGGACGTGAAATGCAATTGGGCGATGCTGCTCCAGTACCGCGGTCAATTCAACGACGCGTTGGTGCGATGGACGGAGCTGATTGATAGCGGGGCGTTAGCCGATGACGCCAAGGCCAGGCTCGACCGCGCGATGATACTTCTGCTCCTCGGCGATTTCCGGGCCGGCTGGGACGAGTACGAGAAGCGCTTTGACGCTGACCGGGGAGCGGCGCGCGATTTCGGGCTGCCGCGGTGGCAGGGAGAGCCGCTGGCGGACAAGACGATACTCGTCTACGCGGAGCAGGGCATTGGCGACGAAATCATGTTTGCCTCGTGCCTCTTCGATCTCATCGCCGTGGCGGGGCGGGTCATAATCGAATGCAGCGACCGGCTGCAGGCGCTTTTCCGCCGCGCTTTTCCGCAAGCATTTGTTCACGGTGGAAGAAAAGATGATCCTGCGGACTGGCTTACGCAGTGCGGCCCGGTTGACTATCAGGTGCCCGTCGGCAGCTTGCCGCGCCGGTTCCGGCCCGACCGCGCGGCGTTTCCCGGTGTGTACCCCTATCTGCGGGCCGACGCCCTGCGCATTGAGGATTGGCGCGCACGCTTGCGCCGGGAAGGTGCTGGCCCCGTCATCGGGATCTCCTGGCGCGGCGGGACGGCGGGGACCCGCGGTCGAATACGCTCGGTACCGCCCGAGCTTCTGGTAAAGGCGCTGCGGCCCGGGTTCTCCTGGGTAAGTCTCCAGCACGGAGCCGCCGATGGGCAACCGCCGGTGCCGGGACTGCAGACGTTTCCAGGGGTCACCTCGGACCTCGACGAGCTTGCTGCGCTGATGAGCGCACTCGACTTGGTGGTCAGCGTGGACAATACGAACGTGCACCTGGCGGGCGCACTTGGTCGTCCTGTGTGGACGCTGCTGTCCGGCAGCCCTGAGTGGCGTTATGGCGCCAGCGGCGACAGTATGCCGTGGTATCCTTCGGCGAAACTGTATCGCCGCAATCAGGGTGAAGGCTGGGAAGGGGTATTGGCGCGCCTAGCGCTTGAGCTCGACGTTTTTTTCGGGTAATCCATGAGCCCATCCTTGTCGGCTTGATGCAAGTTGCATTGAATCCCCTGACAGGTTGCGCCGGTCCCGTAGCGGTTTGAGGAGAGGCTGTTCCGCGTGAGACGCTATCGTGGGGCCGGGCGCGCCCTTCCAAAGCAGCGTCATGCCGCGGCAGGCCCATGCGCCTGCTGAAGAAGATCTCGAGCTGGCTGTTGGAGCGTGAGGCCGCGCCGGCACCGATACGCGGCGCACCCTCGTCCGCGACCGATCATACCGTGGAGCGGGAAGCTTATGCGCGCCTTGTTCGCGAGGCGGCAGAGCACAGGGCCGCAGGTCGTCTGGCTGAGGCCGAGCGCGTGCTCATCGACGCGCTCCGTGAACGGCACGACGACGCTGAGGCATTGTTGCTGCAGGGCCTGGTGCTGAAGCAACAGCGGCGTTTGGAAGAAGCCGTGGACAGCTTCTTGCTTGCAGCGCACTTTAGGCCCGACTTTGCCGAAGCGCACTACCAGCTGGGGCTGATCGCGTCCTCGCCAGGCGGGTCGGCTGATGCCGAGCAGCATTATCGCCGCGCGCTCGGAGCCGATCCCCATCACGCGAAGGCGTACGTTGCTCTCGGTGCGTTGCTGGTCGAGCGAGAGTCGCTGGATGAGGCCGTCGATTGTTTTCGCAAGGCAGTCGGCATCGATCCCGACTACGCGCAGGCCCACAGCAATCTGGGGCTGCTGATGGCGGCCCGGCTGGACCGGTTTGCTGAGGCTGCCCCGCACCTGGAAAAGGCGTGGCGCCTGGCACCGGATGATCCTGACGTAATGTGCAACTGGGCGATGTACCTGCAGCAGCGCGGCGAGCTTGCCGAATCGATCGCGTTGTGTGATCGGCTCATCGAGGCAGATGCGACGGACCCTATCCCACGTCTCAATCGTGGGCTCGCGCGGTTGAAGATGGGGGATTTTTCGCGCGGCTGGGTCGACTATGAGTCGCGCAAGCAGGCAGGCTGGCCGTACGTGGCGCGCACGTTCCCTTTTCCCGAGTGGAAAGGCGAAACGCTTGCGGGCCGGAAAATCCTGGTGCATGCGGAACAAGGTCTTGGGGATCAGCTCATGTTTTCATCATGTATTCCGGACCTTATGGCGATGGCCAAACATTGCGTGATCGAATGTGCGCCGAAGCTGGAGGCGCTCTTTCGCCGCTCCTTTCCGGCCGCGACCGTGACCAGCAGCGCCAAGACCGCCGGTTGGGAGTCCGACGAGAAGCTCCGCGGGAGCGACTGTTACGTCGCGATGGGAAGTCTGCCTTTTTACTTCAGAAAGGGTCGCGATGCATTTCCGGTGCATCGCGGCCACCTCCGGGCGGATCCGCAGGGTACTGCCGCCTGGCGCCGGCGACTGGCCGATCTGCCGGGCAAGCGTAAGGTTGGAATAGCCTGGCGCGGAGGAGCCAGTTCTACGCGTCGGTCGGTGCGCTCAGTAGCGCTCGATCACTGGTTGCCTATCCTGCGGCGCGCCGACACATCATTTGTCAGCTTACAGTACATGGATTCCCGTGAGGAGATCGAACAAATCGGGCGCGACCATGGCATTCAGATCCATCACTGGCCGGAAGCGATCGACGATTACGATCAGACGGCGGCGCTCGTGTCCGCGCTGGACCTGGTAGTCTCGGTTGACACGACAATTGTCCACCTGGGTGGCGCGTTCGGCAAGCCGGTTTGGGTCATGGTGCCGGCCGTCGCCGAATGGCGGTATCTACAGACCGGTGAGCGATTGCCGTGGTATCCCGCCGTCCGTGTTTTCCGGCAGACGTTACCTGGAGAATGGGGGCCGGTGATTGAGCGAATCGCATCAGAGCTGGATCGACTGCCAGTCGAAAATGTGAACGGCCCGGATGCCGGGGCATGAGAGCCCCGGTCATCTTTTCCGCCACTTGACCGGGTGCGGTAGAGCGCGGTCGCCGAGGGCTGGGCGCAAGATGTAGACGCCGCCGGTGGCCGGCGAGCCGGGCGCTCTCTTCGCCGCGAACCGTGCGGCCAAACGTCGGTCTGCGGGTGATTGCGACCGGACAGCATGAGGGCGCACATCGCGCGCGTCGCATGCGCGGGCACCATCGGGCTGCCTTCAATTCGATCCTTATAACAGCGTCCAATGCCAATAGCGTGTTCCTCACGCGCTTCAGAAAATTGGCTTCCGTAGGGTGACGTAAATCGTCAGCTGGTGACGGCGCGCGCGCGTCGCGCGAGCGCCGGTTGCGCCCCGTCCTACGTGAGGAAAATCACAGTTTGCCTTGGCGGAAACCGACCGGAGCCCCTCTCACGCTCGGTCCCGCTATCGGCTGCCAAATGCGGCACGACTGTTGCACCCGTCTGTTTTCCAAACCAGATTCGACAAAATACGCCCATAGGCATTTATCTATCTGATAGTAAGCGATAATTTGTTTCCGACTGGCTCGCTGGTATGGAACTTGCCTCTTTTCCTGGCGCAAACATTAGGTTTGTATTTATTTGGACAAACAAACAGGAGAATCATATGAAGCGCATTCAAAGGGGTTTTACCCTTATCGAGTTGATGATCGTTGTGGCGATTATCGGCATCTTGGCCGCGGTGGCGTTGCCTGCTTACCAGGACTACACCATTCGCGCGAAGGTGTCGGAACTGATCCTGCAGGCGAGCGGTTTCAAGACCTCGATTTCTGAAGCCGCGCAGTCGAACTCGACACTCGCGGCCTCGGGCACCGGCTTGACGGTGGTGTCCTCGGGTAAGGTGTCGGGCGGATCCGTAACCGCTAACGGCGTAGTTACTGTCGCCGGCGCGGCCACCGCGACATCAGTCGGCACGGTCGTATCGGTCACGCTGACGCCGAGCTTCAGCCCGACGGACGGCAAGGTCATCTGGGCCTGCACGGCGCCCGTCGCGCAGCACAAGTTCATGCCCGCGGAATGCCGCCACTAAGCCGATAGCAACTCGAGCCGGTCTTCCGGTCCGGATCCGAAGAAACCCCTCGCAAGAGGGGTTTCTTTTTGTCCGAATCGCCGTGCGCCGCCGACGATCGGTTGCAGCGGAGAGTGGCACGCGTCTTGCTGTTATAACTCTGACAATCAGGAATTCGCGGGAGGAGTCGTGAAAAGATTTCACGCCGGTTTTACATTGATCGAGTTGATGATCGTCGTCGCGATCATCGGCATTCTGGCAGCCGTGGCGTTACCCGCTTACCAGGACTACACCATACGCAGCCGGGTGGCAGAACTCATGCTGCAGGCGAGCGCGTTCAAGACGAACATATCGGAGAAGGTGTTCAACGACGGGACGCTGGCGACCGCTGGCGTTGGCCTCACGGTCGCTATATCAGGCAAGATCTCAGGCGGCTCCGTGGCAGACACGGGGACGATTACGATCGCGGGCGCGGCCACCGCGACGTCAGTCGGCACCGCCGTGACGATCATCATGTCCCCCGTGATCAGCGGAGGCAAAGTGATCTGGTCCTGCAGCACTGGAAGCACCGCGCAACACAAGTATGTCCCGCATTCGTGCCGTCATTGATCTGCGCGGACATCGGACCCGCGGCGATGACCGCTAAGGCAAGGCGAGGCCCGGGTTGCGCTCGACGCCGACGATCTTGGGCTGATTGAGTTTAACCGGGCGCACGATCTTCTTTGCGCGCAGATAGCGCGACACGACTTCCCAGATCGGCTCGCCGCTCGCGCCCTCGGCAACGGGCGCCCAGCCGGCGACCTTGTACTTCTTTCCCGGGTCGATCGGTTTGCCGCCGAGGCGCATGTCCTGGACCCGGTTGCCCATCTTCGCGGTTGGCGCACACGTGTAAGTGAGACCCCCAATACGGACCATGTCGCCGCCCTGTTGCTTGTATGGATCGGGATTAAACAGGTTATCGCAGATATCCTCGAGGATGACCTTGATCTGGTTCCCGGTGAGCTCGGAGAGCGTGGAATAGGAATAGGTCGTCGCCGTCTGGTCGAGCAGATGTTCCATAGTGATCGTCTGCCCCGGAAGGAGGGAGGTGCCCCAGCGGAAGCCGGGCGAGAAGGCGATCTCGGCGCTTTTCACCTCCATCATCGCATCGCAAATCAGCTGGTCGAACGTGCCGTTGAAGTTTCCGCGGCGATAGAGCAGCCCCTCGCTCACCGCGAGCTTCTCGCTGAGCTTCGCCTGGTAGGGCGCGCGTGTTCCGGTGATGAGCTCCGCCATCTCGGCATCGGGCGCAAGAAGCTTCGAGAAGACGGGCAGGAGCCGATAACGGTAGCCGGCGATCCGGCCGCGTTTGACATCGAGGTCGAGTACGGCGAGGAACTTGCCGTTCGAGCCCGAGTTCGTCACCAGCGTTCGTCCCCCCCGGTTCTCGACCAGGGAGGGCTGGGGAATGGCGTCATGGGTGTGCCCGCCGAAGATAACATCGATGCCGGTGACGCGGCCCGCGAGCTTGAGATCGATGTCCGACCCGTTGTGCGACAGGAGCGCGACAACGAGCGCGCCCTTGGCGCGCACCTCGTTCACGAGTTTCTGGAGTTCTTCCTCCTGGATGCCGAACGTCCAATCGGCGACGAAGTGGCGGGGATTCGCGATGGGGGTATAGGGAAACGCCTGGCCGATAACGGCTACGGGAATGCCGCCGAGGCTACGGATTGTGTACGGCTTGAAGACGGGCTCGCCAAAGTCCAGCGTCTTCACGTTCTGGGCAAGGAACTCAATTTTTCCGGTGAGTTCCTTCTCAATCGCCTGCTTCACCCGCTTGGCACCGTAGGTGAATTCCCAGTGCCCCGTCATGACATCGACGCCCAGGAGCTTGCTGGCTTCGATCATATCCGCCCCCTGGGTCCAGAGCGACACGCCCGAGCCCTGCCACGTGTCGCCACTGTCCAGCAGCAGTGAGTTTGGCCGCTCTGCGCGCAGGCGCTCCACCAGGGTGGCGAGGTGCGCGAACCCGCCCACCTTCCCGTAGGTCTTTGCTGCCGCAACGTAGTCGAGGTGGGTGAACGCATGCGCCTCGGCCGTGTCGGCCTTGATCCGGAAGCGCTTGAGTAGGTGCTCGCCGACGAGATGCGGCGGCGCACCCGCGCGCTTGCCGACGCCGATGTTGATGTTCGGCTCGCGGTAGTAGGATGGCAGGAGCTGCGCGTGGCAGTCGGTGAAGTGTAAGAGCGACACGTTGCCGAAGGTCGGCAGCTCGTAGAGGGCATGGGCATTGCGCTGGGCAAGGGCTTGCCGAGAATCGAGCGCGAGGCCACTCGCCCCCGCGATTGCGAGCACCTCAAGGAATTCTCTGCGATTCATCAATGGCCGGGAGTAGGAGCGGAGCGGGACGGGCGGTACCGGACGCCAAAATCACGCTTTCGGGGTTGCCCTTACACGGTCTTCGAAGGAAAAAGGGCTTGATTTCCCAAGCCCGATTTTGCCGCACCTGGGTCTATTTGTTGACCGGTGACTTGGGGTCCATGAGATACGCGGTCAGGTCCTTCATCTGCTGCTCGGTCAGCGTCCCAGATGGACCGAAACGCGGCATGGTCGAGCAAATTGAGAAGGCCTTCGCATTGTAAATCTTCATGTAGGCGTATTTCTGGATGTCGACGCCGTAGCCACGTTTCTTGCCGAACTGTCGCAGGCTCGGGCCGACGCTGCCGAATGAGGTTACCTTGGGTGAAAGCTCGTGGCAGTTGTAGCAACCGCCGCCGTTGGGTTCACCACGCGACGTGCGGCCAGGCTTGTCGCGCCAGGTCATGCCGCGACCTATTGAGGCGATCTTCTCGCCGCGCTTCCAGCCGCCAAGGAACTTGCCGTCCGCGGGCAGCTTGATCTCTGCCATCTCAGCCGCCTCGAGGCGCTTTTGGACATTGGCGGGCGGCTGGTCCCTTGTGTCAGTACAGACGCGCTGCAATTCGTCCTGGTTCAAGCGGTTCATCTTGGCGATGCCGCGCGCATGAAAGCTCTGCTTCATCGTCTCGACAGCCTCCCTCTGACGCTCTGGATCGCTGCCTTGCGTCGTCGCGCAGCCCGCGATGACGGCGACGACCACGCCAGCCGATATAAGTGCATTCTTCATGGTTTTCTCCTCGTCAGCCGGCAGTCAGCGTTTGATGCCCGGGCCCCTGTACTCGTGCCCATTGGCGTTTACCCCCAGGTACGTCAATAGCGCGGTGTGGGTATCGGAGACATAACTCAAATATGGAAAGCGTTGCTGTCGAAAGCAATCGGTGAGTCGCCATTGCAGGGTATGCATTACGCCGCCGGTCATGCGGTAACCGGGCCAGCCCATGAAACTGCGAGCAGCCTGCTCCGGCTGGGTGAAGTTAGGCAATGGCTGGGTGCGGATTCGCAAGTTATCTTGGCCATGGCAGCTCGCGCACGAGAAGTCCCAGGGTCCGGCGCGATAGAAGAAGATCTCGCGACCGACCTCGTAATTCTCCAGCTCCTTCGGATGGCTCTGGCGAACGGCGATCTTCATTCCCTTGGACTGCGCTGCGATGTAGGTGACGATCGCAACTGGATCGGGCGTGTAGCTCCCGCGGCTAAACGGCCGCTTCGCGAGTGCCGCGTAGCTAAAGCCCTGCAGCGTGATCATGCAGTGCACCACGCGTTGTTCGGCGTCCATGACTTTGCCGGTATCGGCAAAGTAACGTGGCAACTGCACGTAAGCGCCTTTCACCACGCCCGGTCCGAGGCCGAGGTCGCACTGCTCGAGTGAGGCATTCTTCGGCCCCCGTTTCTTCTTCCATAACTCTTCGCCCTTGACCTCGAAGAGTTCAGCTGGGTTGGCCTCTTCCATGATCGCGCGGAACCGGTCGAACTCTTCCGCGGTTCTCGGATCGGTCTGCGCCACGGCCTGTGAGATCGGGAATCCCGCCGCCAGCACGACGAAGATCCATAGCGTGAGTGCGTGTCTCATGTAATCTCCTCCGGTGATCATCGCGATAAGGCGGTCCAGGCCGCCGACCGTTTCGAGCTTCTTTTACCGCGATCGCCCGCGGGCCGGCCGGTGCCGGGCGGTCGCTTCATTGCCGGGAAAACCCATGCGCGCTCAGCTCGCGCCGAGCGTTATCGCATCCGTGCGCGTGTCGCCCTTGTTGTCCTCCCAGGTCACGCTGAGCCGGTCACCTGCCTTCGCGCCCTTGATCTTGAACGCGAACACCGGGTTCTTGGAGACTGCCTGGCTGATCTGCGCTTCCCAAACGACCTTACCGTTCAACTCGGCGCGGATCTGCCTGATGAAATGCGCGGGGATGACCTTGCCCCCGGACTTGCGCTGGCCGGTTTCCATCGGGTGCGCCATCAGCACGCGCACGTCGGCCGTGTCGCCCTTCAGCCGGGCCCGGATTCTCATCGGGTCGCCCATGTTCTCCTCCTTGTTGTCGTTTCGCGGGCTGGCGATCAGCCGCCACAGCCGCCGATGGTGACCTTCACCTCCTTGGCCGCTTGGTAGTACTGGCTGTTAGCGGCCGCAACCAACACACGCACATCGGAGGACTTACCCATTTTCACCCGCACGTGCACGTAAGGCACGCCGCCTTCCACAACATCGAAGGTCCCGACGTAGGGAAACGGGTTCTTGTCAATGAAGAGCGAGATGCTCTTTGTTCCTGGGATATTGCTCGTAATGTCGATCGGAACCACCGCGCCGTTTTCGGCGATGTCCGGAGCCCTGATCACGATGTCTGTGCTGTTTTTTACCCCGGTTATGCGCAGGGCCTTGAGTGCGTCGGCGATGCTCTCCGCCTTGAATGCGCCTTCGTTACGGGCGGCGGCAAGCACCTTCGCAGGCTTGAGCGCGCCGGTGCCGACGACTGCGACCAGCGCGCCAAATTCGCCCGCGCGCCTGAGAAACCTCCTGCGAAGCTCGTTCATGTGTTTCTCCTCTCGGAAGGAATAAGTGGGAGCGAACCCGTCTCAATGCGGAAAACGATAACACGACATTCTCAATTAACCTTACCCGAAATGCGGAAAAAAACTCAGCTTAAAACATGTATGGCCCTATCCACGCAATTCATGAACCGGGGAAACCTCCGGACCACTCAGCGCATCCTTCGACGAGACGTCACTTTCCAGGGGCCTGATTTTCCGCCTTTTTTCTCGAGCAGACGGATGTCCAATAATCGCATGCCGCGATCCATAGCCTTGCACATGTCGTAGATCGTGAGCAGAGCGGCGGCGACGGCGGTCAGCGCCTCCATCTCGACACCGGTCCGTCCGACGGTTGCCACATTGACCACGCAATCCACCGCGGAGGCCTTCCGTTTTAGCTCAAAATCGATACTGATGTTGGTGAGGGTTAATGGATGACAGAGCGGGATCAGCTCGCTCGTGCGTTTCGCCGCCTGAATCGCGGCGACGCGTGCGACGCCCAGGACATCGCCTTTCTTTGAGCTGCCGTGCGCGATCTGCCTGAGGGTGGCCGGCCGCATGCGGATGCGCCCGCCCGCACGGGCGATGCGCGCCGTCTCACCCTTTGCCGCGATGTCGACCATGTGCGCCTGCCCGCGCGCGTCAAAGTGGGTAAGCTTGTTCATGGTCGCTTCACCTCTGTGTCAAATGCAAATGAGCTAGGAACTCCAGGCTGGCAGAATTATCATAGCATCATGAGATTACGTGTGTTTCTGGCAACCTTGGTGGTTGCCACCGGCGTAGCGTTTGCCAGCGGCCTTCCCGAGCTCGGCGAAGTCTCGCAGGCGGGCTTCTCGCCGGCGCAGGAGCGTCAGCTCGGCGAAAGCATCATGCGTGAAATCCGCGCCGATCCGAGCTACTTCGATGAGGCAGAAGCGACCGACTACATTAACGATGTCGGTAACCGCATCGCCTCCCGTGCTTTGGGTGCGCGCCAGGATTTCGATTTCTTCTTGATACGCGACTCGCAGATCAATGCGTTCGCGCTTCCCGGGGGATTCATCGGCGTCAACACCGGGCTGATCCTCGCCGCGCAGAGCGAGTCCGAGATGGCCGGTGTGGTCGCGCACGAAGTGGCACACGTCACGCAGCGCCACATCGCGCGCATGATCGCGAACCAGGAGAAGAGCCAACTCACCTCTCTCGCCGTGCTGGCAGCGGCGATTCTTCTTGCGCGTGTGGATTCGCAGGCAGCAGGGGCTGCGGCGATGTTCGGTCAGGCGGGACTCGTGCAGAGCCAATTGAACTTTACCCGGGCGAACGAACGCGAAGCCGACCGCATCGGCTTGCAGATGCTCGAGCAGGCGGGGTTTGACCCGCGCGACATGGCCGTATTCTTTGAACGGCTGCAGCGCGCCTCGCGTATTTATGGGGCCGGCGCGCCGTCCTACCTGCGGACCCATCCTCTCGAATACGAGCGCATTGCGGACATTCAGGGACGCGTCGCGACCCTGCCCTACCGGCAGGTGCCGGACAGCCTGGAATTCCAGTTGGTGCGCGCCAAGCTCAGGGCGCAGGTCGAGTCGCCGGAAAGCGCGGTGGCGTTTTTCAAGGCAAGTCTCGCCGAGCGCAAATTTCTCAGCGAGGCGGCGGGTCACTACGGACTGGCCGTTAGCCTCGCCCGCACCAAGAATTACGCTGCGGCACAGAAAGAGGTGGCGGCGTTACGCAAGCTCGTGCCGGCCAGCCCGATCGTCGAAACGCTTGCTTGCGGCGTGATGCAGGAGGCGGGCGACCCGGCCGCACTCCCGTGCTATCGTGAGGCGCTGAAAACGTACCCCACGTATCGCGCGCTCGTTTACGATTACACTGATGCGCTGCTGCAGGCGCACCAAGCGCAGGCTGCCCTAGGGCTCGTCGACGAGCGGCTAAAGTTGATCAGCGGCGATTACCGCCTCTACGTGCTGAAAGCCCGCGCCCATGCCGCGCTCAACCAGCGTCTCGCTCAGCATCGTGCCCAGGCCGAAGCCTACGCACGCACGGGAAACGTTGGCGCGGCGGTCGAGCAGTTGCAGATCGGCCTGAAGAGCGATGACGGTGACTTCTACCAGAAATCGAGTGCGGAAGCGCGGCTGCGGGAGCTGCGTCGCGTGCAGCAAGAGCAGCTACGCCAGGAAAAGAAACCGTGATCAGGAGGGCGGGGCTGCTTACGCTCCCGCACAGCATTTAGAGCCCCTAACGCAATGAAACGCACGCTGCGCTGTCACGATTTTGGCGGGCAACGCTCGCACGTTTCGTTGCGTTAGCGGTTCTTAGGCGCCGTTGAGCCCGGCAATGGCGGTATAGAGCAGCCCCAGGACGCCGCTGCCCGCGATGACCGGCATAATTCCCACCCGGTAGCGAAACAGGGCTGTCGCGGCGGCGATACCGATGATGGCGGCAGAGATGACGATCAGCGGGAAGGGCATGCCCAGCGCAAAGATTGCGAGGAACGCCGCAGCGGCGATTGCCAACAGGACGCCGTTCTTGAGCGCGCGCGAGCCGATACGATAGGCGGCAAAAACGACGACGGCCGTGACCGCGGGCTTGATGCCGTAGAGGATTCCCGCGATCGCGGGTGCACTGCCGTAGGCCATGTAGATCCAGGACAACCCGATCAGGATGAACAACGATGGCAGCACAAACAACGTGCCGGCGACGAGACCGCCACGCGTCTCGTGCATAAGCCAGCCGATGTAGGTTGCGAGTTGCTGAGCCTCCGGGCCGGGCAGCACCATGCAGTAGTTGAGCGCGTGCAGGAAGCGCCGGTCGGAGATCCAGCGGCGCCGCTCGACGAGGTCCTGATGCATGATGGCAATTTGTCCGGCAGGCCCGCCGAAGCTGATGAAGCCAAGCTTGAGCCAATACCAGAATGCGACGCCGAGGGACACGGGTTGGGGCGGCCGCGCGTTGTCGCCTGGCTCCTGCACCTGGACGGGTTTCGAGGTCGCGGTCATGGCGCACCATGGTAGAGACCAACCCCGAGCGCGGCCACTCGGCGTAACCAAGTGGATTAATACCGGCGTCACCCGAGTTCGACGAGGCGTGTCGCGCGAAGTTGTGATTCAAATCACGTCTGCGGAATTCAAGTTTCGCGCAAGATTACGGCGTTATGGTATTCTTTTTACATGGATATTCCCCGCGCCAGCACCGCACCCCGCGTGCTGCCTCCGATGCAGAAGATCGGCAAGTACGAGGTCATCAAGGAACTCGGCAAGGGCGCCACGAGCGTGGTGTACCAGGCCTACGACCCGTTCCAGAACCGTCAGGTTGCGATCAAGCTCGTATTTCCTGAAGCCCTCGTCGACCGGGATCATGGAAAACGCTATCGCAAGCTGTTTGTGACGGAGGCCTCGCTCGCGGGCAAGCTCTCGCATCCTCACATCGTGGCGATCTTCGACGCTGTCGCTGGGGACGATGCCAGCTACATCGTCATGGAGTACGTCGATGGTACGACGCTCGAGCGCTACGCGCGACACGATCACTTGCTCCCGGTTCACAAGATACTGGAAATTGCCTACAAGTGCGCGCGCGCCCTCGATTACGCGAGCAAGCAGGGCGTCATCCACCGCGACATCAAGCCCGCCAACATCCTGCTGGCCGGTCAAGCCGATATCAAGATTTCGGATTTCGGTGCAGCACTGACGCTCGCGTCGCAAACGACGCAGGTGTCTGGCGTCGGCTCGCCGGCCTACATGTCGCCGGAGCAGGTCAAGGAGCAGCCGCTCACGCACCAAACCGACATATTCTCGTTGGGTGTCGTCATGTATCAGCTGCTAACGGGGCGCTTGCCGTTCCAGGGCACCAACAACTACAGCATGATTTACCAAATCATCAACACCGATCCGCTTCCGCCGAGCCAGCAGCGCCCGGGTATTCCTGGCAATGTCGACGCGATCGTCATGCGCGCGTTGCAGAAGAACACGGCCAACCGCTACCAGAGCTGGGAAGATCTTGCGGCGGACCTGGTGTTGGCAATGGGGGGGCAGGAAAAGGAAGACACGGATTTTGCCGAGGCTGAGAAGTTCGACATGCTGCGCAAGCTCGACTTCTTCCAGCGTTTTAGCGACATCGAGCTATGGGAAGTGCTGAGGCTCTCGCGCTGGCACAAGCATCAGCACGATACAACGCTTATCCAGGAAGGCGATATCGGCTCGTCGTTTTTTATTCTCGTCGCTGGCGAAGTGAAGATCGTCAAACAGAAACGCCTGCTCAACGTGCTGAAGGCCGGCGAGTGCTTCGGCGAGATGGCCTACCTCGGCAAGCAGAAATTCCACCGATCCGCGAGCGTGGTGGCGATTTCCGCGATCACTGTTATCGAGATTCGCGCTGAATCCTTGAGCAAGGCCTCCGAGCTTTGCCGCCACCATTTCCACGGCGCGTTCCTCGAACTGCTCGTGGATCGGCTGGCGCTGGCGAACGTGCGGTTATCGCAGCTGCTTGCCGACCGCAACATCAGCATCTTCTGAGAGGACGAACCGGAATCGTGTTACCCACATCCTCAAACCCCACGCGTTGACCAGTCCCGGGCGCGCAGGTTGCGACAGGGTGGGAATATCCGTATATTAGAGTTTTATTGTTAACTAATCTACCGGGATTCCATTTTTTTGGGCGAGGGGGGAATGGATTTCGACAAGGAACTCGACGCCCGTGGGCTGAACTGCCCGCTGCCGATCTTGCGAGCGAAGAAGGCGCTGACGGACATGGCTTCAGGGCAGGTGCTCAAGATCCTGGCGACTGACCCGGGTGCGGTGAAGGACTTCCAGGCGTTCTCGAAGCAGACCGGCAATGCGTTGTTGTCGTCGGAGGCGATCGGCACGGAATTCATCTTTTTCATGAAGAAGAAGTAGCGTCGTTGCGGCCGACGGAATCGCCGCTATAACCGGCGCGCCGCGTCGGACAGGAAACACCGCACGAGGCGCGGAACGTGAAGCAATCGAGGGTGGAT
Source organism: Betaproteobacteria bacterium (assembly GCA_029863175.1). Next base: position 14,590 of record JAOTVX010000005.1, read on the forward strand.
GGGTATGGCGGATTTCTGGCGCGTCCTCGATACCGGGCTGCGGTCCGCAGCCCAGAACATCGCGCTCAACCGCGCGTTGCTCGAAGCGCGGCAAGCCGAGGAGATCCCGAGCACGCTGCGCTTTCTGCGCTTCACACCCTGCGCGCTGCTCGGCTATCACCAGAGCGCCGAGCAGGAACTCAACCTCGATTACTGCAGCGCGAGCCAGCTCACGGTGCAGCGCCGCATCACCGGCGGCGGCGCGATCTACTTCGACGAAGGCCAGCTGGGATGGGAGCTGTATCTCCACCGGCGCGACGTAGGCACAACGGACATGCAGGGGATCTCGCGCCGCCTCTGCCACGCGGCGGCGACAGCCATAAGCGCGCTGGGGGTGGACGCGCGCTATCGCCCCCGCAACGACATCGAGGTCGACGGGCGCAAGGTATCGGGCACCAGCGGTGCTTTCGACGGCGACGCGCTGCTGTTCCAGGGCACGTTGCTTCTCGAATTCGACGTCGAGAAGATGCTACAAGTGCTCCGGATCTCGACCGAGAAGCTGTCGGACAAGGCGATCGCCTCGGCGCGCGAGCGGGTGACCAGCCTGAGCGAGTTGCTTGGCCGCAAGCCGGATAGCGCGCTCGTGAATCGCTACCTTAGGGAAGCATTCGAGAGCGAGTTCGGCGTCGAATTCAGCGAGGGAGAGCTGACGCTCTCGGAGCACAAGCGTTTCGAGACGGCGCTGCGCGAGATCGACCATCCGGATTGGGTCAACCTCGTGTCACGGCCGGCGGCGGCGCTGCCGATCCTGGAAGCCCAGCAGAAATTCGTAGGCGGGCTGCTCCGCGCGAGCGTCACATTCGACCTGCTCACGCAGACGCTGCGCCAGGTCTGGTTTGCGGGGGATATCTTCGTCAGCCCGCGGCGCCTGGTCGCGGACCTCGAAGCGGCGCTGAAGGATACGCCCCTTGACCGGCTCGAGGGCAAAGTGCGCGGTTTTTTCCACGGGCGCCAGTTCGACACGCTCGCGCTTACGCCGGACGATTTCATCACCGTCGTGCAGCTCGCGCTCAAGCAGCCGGTGGCGGCGCAGAACCGATGAGCGTCGTGCGGTGCGATGTACTAGTGGTCGGGCTGGGGCCTGCGGGCGGCTGGTTGTCGGCAGCACAATATTTACTGGCGATGCGGCCGGGCTGCCCCATCCCATCACCGGAGCCGGCATTGCAGCGGCGGTTGTGTCCGGCGAGCGCGGAGCGACGCGGTTCAGCGTCGCCGCTGGATCGCTTTTCCCGAGTACTGTAACGAGGAGGCAACATGCAAAAACCCGGTCTGATTTTACTTGCAGGCTTGCTGGTTGCGGCGTGCGACAGCGGATCGAAGGCGCCGCCGGCCGACCTCATGAAGAGCCAGCGCGAGGCGATGGAAAAGGCAAAGCAAACGGAGGCGGTCATCGACCTGGCGACGGCGGATCGTCTCAAACGCGCAGAAAAGGATGCCCAGTGAAAGAGCTCTCGTTACTCATCGGCACGTTGGCATTGGCGGTGCTGGCGTCGGGCGCGGGCGCCCAGGATGCAACCTACTCGATCCGCCTCATGACGCCAGAGACGGCGCTCAAGGCCGCCCAGGCGGCGCTAAAGAAATGTCGCGATTCCGGCTACCAGGTTGCGGTGGCAGTGGTGGACCGGGGCGGCATTACGCAAGTGTTGCTGCGCGACCGCTACGCGGGACCGCACACGCCGCGCATGGCGGTCGACAAGGCTTGGACCGCGGTGAGCTTCCGCACCAAGACCACGGATCTTGCCCGTCTGACGGCGGCGGGCCAGCCCCAGAGCGGGGTAAGGCACCGACCCCGGGTCGCGACGGTGGGTGGAGGGCTCATGATCGAGGGCGCGGGTGCGATGCTCGGCGGTATCGGAGTGTCGGGCGCGCCCGGCGGCGAGGCGGACGACGCTTGCGCAAATGCCGGCATCGCCGCGATCCGCGAGAGCATCGAGTTCTAGAAAAAGCGAATGGAATCGCAGATGAACGCAGATAAACACAGATAATTCGAACCAAACACCAAAATTGTCCGTGAATGTCATCCACGTTTATCTGCGGCTAGCCGGGTTTTCGAGAGCGCTTTCACGCGGGATGGCCGAGCAGGCGGCGGATCGCGGCGAATACGTTGCGCACGCCACGCAGCAACCGGGGCGCGAGCAGCACCGCCACGAGGACGAAGAGCGCCAGCGCGATCAGCAGCAGCACGGGGTACTTGAACGCCGACCACAGGGCGGCAAGTGCCAGGGTATCTTCGCCGAGCGACGCCGCCCAGTTGCTGAAAGGTTCGGGGGACGCGTTGATGAGCATGCGCCCGCCCGCTTTCGTGAAATGCGCGCCCGCGGCGAACACGCCACCCAGCAGTCCCGCCGCGAGCGCGAGACCCTGATCCCCGTGTGCCACAGCTGCGGCGGCGAGCAAAGCGCCGCCCGGAATCCGAATGAAAGTGTGCACGGCGTCCCAGAGCGAGTCGAAACCGGGAATTTTGTCCGCGAAGAACTCGGTTATGAAGAGCAGGCCGGACACCACCATCACGGCGGGGTGCGCGAGCAGCTCAAGGTCCGGAGGCAGCTCGAGAACGGCGGCGTGGTGAAGGATTCCGAGGAAGAAAAGAACGGCGTAGAGCCGCACGCCGCTGGCCCAGCCGAGCCCCGCGATCAACGCCAGTGTCGAGAGCGCGTCCACTGCATCAGCCGAGCCGCTGCAGCTGTTCGTTCACCTTCTCGAGCATCGCCATGAAACGGGCGAGCCGCTCCTTCTCCTGCGCCACGATGAGCGGGGGCGCGCGTTCGACAAAGCTCGGGTTGTCGAGCTTACCCCGGGCCTTGTCGATCTCCCCCTGTAGCCGTCCACGCTCTTTGTCGAGCCGCGCGCGCTCATTGGCCACATCGATCTCTATCTTGAGCATCAGCCGGTAATCGCCCACGATCGACACCGGTGAGTCGATCTGCGGCAGCTCGTGCTCAGTGATCATGACCTCGGAGAGGCGCGCCAGCGCCGTGAGATAGGGGGCGAACGAAGCGAAAGGCTGGCGCCGGCCCTCGACCAGAAGCGGCACGCGCTGTCCGGGGCCAATGCCCATGTCACTGCGAAGCGTCCGGCAGGCATTGACGAGATCCTTTAGCATCGCGATCTGGCGCTCGGCGGTTTCGTCGTGGCGTTCCGGCTGAGATTGCGGATAGGACTGCATCATGATCGAAGGCCCCGACTTGCCGGCGAGGGCGGCCACCTTCTGCCAGAGCTCTTCTGTGATGAACGGGATCACGGGGTGCGCGAGACGCAAGGTCGTCTCCAGCACGCGCACCAGCGTGCGACGCGTTCCGCGCTGCTCCTCCGCGCTGCCGCTGGCGAGCTGCACCTTGGCGAGTTCGACATACCAGTCGCAGTACTCGTCCCAGACGAAGCGGTAGATCGCGCTCGCCACGTTGTCCAGCCGGTATTCCTGAAAACCTCGGGCGACCTCGGCTTCCGTGCGCTGGAGCTGGCTCACGATCCAGCGGTCTGCCAGCGAGAGCTCGACGGGGAGCGTCTCGTCCAGCCCGACGTCCTGGCCGGCGCAGTTCATCAGCACGAAACGGCTGGCATTCCATAGCTTGTTGCAGAAGTTGCGGTAACCCTCGCAGCGCTTGAAGTCGAAATTGACGTTCCGGCCGAGCGTGGCATAAGCGGCCATGGTGAAGCGCAGCGCGTCCGCCCCGTAAGCCGGGATCCCCTGCGGAAACTCCATCCGGGTGCGCTCGCCCAGGATCGGCGCATCCTCCGGCTTGCGCAATCCCGTCGTGCGTTTCTCAAGGAGCGGGGGCAGAGCGATGCCATCGATCAGGTCGACCGGGTCGATCGTGTTGCCTTCCGACTTCGACATTTTCTTGCCGTCAGCGTCGCGCACGATGCCGTGGATATAGATGTCGCGGAACGGCACGCGGCCGGTGAAATAGGTCGTCATCATGATCATCCGTGCGACCCAGAAGAAGATGATCTCGTAACCGGTGACGAGCACATTCGAGGGCAGGTAAAGGTCGTAGGCCGTTCGATCATCGTCCTGCATTTCCGGCCAGCCCAGCGTCGCGTGGCAAACCAGCGCGGAAGAAAACCAGGTGTCCAGCACGTCCGGGTCGCGCGTGAGGTGGGCACCATCGGCTTTCGCCTGCGCTTCCTCCTCGCTGCGCGCGACGTAGACGTTGCCGTGCTCGTCGTGCCAGGCGGGAATCTGGTGGCCCCACCAGAGCTGGCGCGAGATACACCAATCCTGGATGTTCCTCATCCATTGGTTGTACGTGTTCACCCAGTTATCCGGGTAGAACCGGACCTCACCTTTCTCGACCACCTCGCGTGCCACCTGGGCGATGGTCTTGCCGGGATGCAGCGTGCCGGCAGGCGCAGGCTTCGTGACGGCCACGAACCACTGGTCCGTTAGCATCGGCTCGACCACCGAATCCGTGCGTCCGCAACGGGGGACCACCATCCGGTGTTTCTTGACGGACTCAAGCAGGCCGAACGCCTTGAGGTCATCCACGATTCGCCCACGTGCTTCGTAGCGATCGAGACCGCGGTAGGTCGCGGGCAGCAGCTCTGCCGCCGATTTTCCGTAAACTCCGGCCGTGCTTGCGGGGCGACGTCCGCCCTCGAGGTCATCGAGCGGAGAGTCCTTGAGTCGGGCATCCTTCTTGAAGATGCTGGGCGGGTAGGCCTGCGTGTAACCCGCGGCCTTGAGTGTCTGGCCGATGATCGGGCGGTGCCGCAACCATACGTCGAAATCGTTGAAGTCGTGGGCGGGCGTGATCTTCAGGCACCCTGTGCCGAACTCCTTGTCTACGTACTCGTCGCCAATAACCGGGATTTCGCGCTCGGCGAGCGGCAGCACGACCATCTTGCCGATGAGCCCGCGATAGCGTTCGTCGCCGGGATTCACTGCAACTGCGACGTCGCCGAGCATCGTCTCGGGGCGGGTAGTTGCAACGGTGACATGGCCGCTGCCGTCCTTGAGCGGGTAGCGAATGTGCCAGAGATTGCCGTCCTCCTCCTGGCTTTCGACCTCGAGATCGGAGACGGCAGTGAGCAGGACGGGATCCCAGTTGACGAGCCGCTTGCCGCGATAGATGAGGCCCTGCTCGTAGAGGCGCACGAAAGTTTCAGTCACGACGCGCGAGAACTTCTCGTCCATCGTGAAGTATTCCCGCGCCCAGTCACATGAGGCGCCCAGCCGGCGCATCTGCCGGGTGATGGTGGAGCCGGACTGCTGTTTCCACTCCCACACCTTGTCGATGAATTTGTCGCGCCCGAGCGCCTCGCGTGAGGTTCCCTGCTGCTCCAGCTGGCGCTCGACCACGATTTGCGTCGCGATGCCGGCATGATCGGTGCCGGGCAGCCATAGCGTGTTGAAACCGCGCATGCGGTGATATCGGGTCAGCGCGTCCATGATGGTCTGGTTGAACGCGTGGCCCATGTGCAGCACGCCCGTGACGTTCGGCGGCGGCAATTGAATGCAGAAACGGTCGCTTTTGTCCGGATTGAGACCGGCCTTGAAATAGCCGTTCTCGTCCCAGAAGGAGTACCAGCGCGCCTCAATCGCTGCCGGCTCAAAACTCTTGGCGAGCTCCATCTCGGGAGGGAAGGGGCGGGTTCCGGGAAAAGCGGGAATTATACTGGAGGCAGGCAGCGCAGCTTTCGGCTCAGCCGGCTTCCCGCCGGCATCCTTTTCGTCGAGCGACAGACGCAGGGTCTGCAGCTGGGCGCGCAGCGTCTCCTCGATCGAGGCGCGCACCATGTGGTTGATGTCGGTCTTCATGTTCTGCGTGACCTTCTGCAGGGCCGAATCGAGTGCACCACCGATATCGGGCATGACGCGCTCCCGCATCACTTCCACGATCCGCTCGTCGAGGTCGCGCTTGAGCTTCTGGTAGACGCTGTGTTCGAGGTTTTGCACCTGCACGCGCGACACGACGTCCGTCGAATCGGGCGATGGCTCAGCCGCTGGCGGAACGGCCGGGCGTCCCATGACGGGTGGATCCTCGATAACGATCTCGGTCAGCGTCGGGACGTCGGATATCCCGCCGGTATCGTTCGCCTCCGTCGGCGTCGATATTCCGGACGTTTCCGCTGCGGTCTGCGCGGTGTTTGCGCCGCGGTGTCTCGCAAGCAAGGCGTCGGCCCGTTCCAAAAGCTCGTCGCCGTCGTCTTTGCGGGTGGGTTCCTCAGCCATCAGCGTTCCGAATGCTCAATGCTGAATGATAAATGGATCCGTGCCTGCCGCGCCCGGTGTGCAGGCGTTGACCGCTTTTCGCTAAGCACTAAACATTGAACATTAAACATTAAACATTGGTCTTGCTCAGGTCGTGCGTGCGGATCTCGTAGCCGCGGTCGCGGTAGAAGCGAAAGCGCTCACGGGCCTGTGCGCGATCGGCCTCGTCGAGGCCGACGATCTCGACAAGCCGCTGGAAGCGGCTGAAAAACGCAGGCCACTCCGGACGCAAATTGAGCAGCACATTGTCGTTGAGCAGGTTCTCGCCCTGATAATCGACGATGACGGGCGTCACCGTCGCGAGCGGGTCGTCGGGCGCGCAGTGCGGAACGAATCCGATGGCCGGTGCCGTCCAAAGCATCCGGTCGAGGCGCTGTGCGGTCCCGGCATCGGCACAGAAGACCGTGACCTTGAGGCCGCGGGCGAAGGCTTTCGAGGACAGCACGCACGCCGTGCGCAACCTGTCGGGAACGTGGGTGTAGAAATCGATTTGTGTCATTTATCGTGAATCGTAAATCGTTAAGTGCCGCTGCGGTTCCAAGATTCACCATTCACGATTTACGACTGCCGCGGGCGCGGTTGATGAGAAACTGCGTGAGCAGCGGCACCGGCCGGCCGGTGCCGCCCTTTTCCTTGCCGCTTTTCCAGGCCGTACCTGCGATGTCGAGGTGCGCCCACTTGTAGCTCTTGGTGAAGCGCGCCAGGAAGCAGGCCGCCGTTACAGCGCCCGCCGGGCGCCCCCCGACGTTCGCGAAATCGGCGAAATTGCTGGAGAGCTGCTCCTGGTAGTCTTCCCATAGGGGCAGGCGCCAGGCACGGTCATGCGCGGCCACGCCGGCTCCGAGCACCTCGCTTGCGAGGGTGTCATCGTTGGCGAAAAGGCCGGTTGCGACGTGGCCCAGCGCGACCACGCAAGCGCCGGTGAGTGTCGCAATATCGATCACCGCCGCCGGTTTGAAGCGCTCGACGTAGGTGAGCGCATCGCAAAGAATGAGGCGGCCCTCGGCGTCGGTGTTCAGGATTTCGACGGTCTGCCTGGACAGACTCTTCACGATGTCACCGGGCCTGGTGGCGCGTCCCCCAGGCATGTTCTCGGTCGCCGGGATGACCCCCACGACATTCACCGGCAGGCGCATTTCCCCGACCGCCTTCATCGTTCCCAGGACGCTTGCCGCGCCGCACATGTCGAATTTCATCTGGTCCATTTCGGCAGAGGGCTTGATAGAAATTCCCCCCGTGTCGAAGGTGACCCCCTTGCCGACGAGCGCCACCGGCCGCGCTGTCTTGGGTCCGCCGCGGTGTTCGAGCGTGATGAACTTTGGCGGTTGCGCACTGCCGCGCGCTACGGACAGCAACGCGCCCATGCCGAGCCGCTCCATGTCGGCGCGCTCCATTACCTCGACCTTCATGCGGTAGCGCTTCGCCAGCTCTCTCGCCTGGTCCGCGAGGTACGCTGGCGTGCATACGTTGGGCGGCAGGTTGCCCAAGTCCCGCGCCAGCGCGACGCCATGCGCCACCGCGAGACCGTGCTCGAGCCCTGCGGCGGCGCGCCGCTCAGCCGTACGATCGTTGACGCTCAATACGAGCCGGCGCAAGGCGAAGTCATTGTCCTCGCGCTTGCTTTTCATGCGGGTGAAGCGATAGGTGCATTCGCGCGCAACCATGACGGCATGCGCGACCTTCCACGCGGCATCGCGTTTGCCGAGCGCAAGCTCCGTGAGATGCAACGAGGCTTCCTCGGCCCCGGACGCGCCCAGGGCGCGGATGGCGGCCACGACGGCGCTGCGATACTGCTTCTCGCTGAACTGCGCTTCGCGCCCCAGTCCAACCAGCAGTACGCGATCAGCCGCAGCGCCAGGAACATTGTGCAGGAACAGGGTCTTGCCGAGCTTGCCCTGCATATCGCCGCGCCGCAGGATGGTGCTGATAGATCCCTTCGCAGCGCGGTCGAGCGCCGCGCCGGCGCGGGAGAGCTTGCGCGGCTCGAACACACCCACCACCAGACAACCGTTGCGGGCGGACTGCGGCGCGCCGCTTTTTATGCTAAATTCCACTGAGGGCTCCGAATCCAGTTAGCTGTCTGATTATTTGCGCATTCCTGCCGAAAAGTCAAAGCTGAGCCCGGCTCTCTAATGATCTTCCGCCACGCGCTTCTCCGCGAGCTGGTGATTTCCTCGCTGGGAATTTTCTTCGTCCTGATCGGCATCATCGTGACAACGGCGCTCGTGCGCCTTCTCGGACTGGCTGCGGGCGGTGCCATCACTGCGGGTGGGGTGGCGGCGTTGCTCGGTTTGGCGCTGGTGAGCTATCTGCCGCTCGTGCTTTCGCTCGCGCTCTTCGTCGCGGTGCTGATGACACTCACGCGCAGCTACCGCGATTCGGAGATGGTGGTCTGGTTTGCAAGCGGCATGGGTCTGACCGAGTGGATCCGGCCCGTGCTCACGTTCACGGTGCCAGTCGTTGTCCTGATTACGCTGGCGTCCCTGCTGCTGAGGCCGTGGGCGGTCGCCAACAGCGAGGAGCTGCGCCGGCGCATGGACAGCCGGGATGATGTGTCGGCGATAACGCCCGGCGTCTTCCGGGAATCCAATCGGGCCGACCGCGTGTTTTTCGTCGAGGCGGTGTCGGGCGCCGAGAAACTCGTTGGCAACGTGTTCGTGAGCTCGGTCCAACATAATCGGCAGGGCGTGATGGTGGCCGCGCAGGGGTACGTGGAGACAGCGCTGAATGGCGATCGCTTCCTCGTGCTGAAGAACGGCCGGCGCTACGAGGGCGAGCCCGGCAAGGCCGCGTACAAGATCTACGAGTTCGAGCGTTATGCCATGCGCATCGGGTCGAGTGAGGCGCCGCGCGCCCCTACCGAAAAGAGCACGCCAACAGTAGAGCTGGTGCGTAATTTAACTCACCGCAATCAGGGCGAGTTGTCATTCCGGCTGGGTATTCCCATTGGAGCGCTGATCCTGGCGCTGCTCGCGATCCCCCTGTCCTTCGTCAATCCGCGCGCGGGGCGGTCGATGAATCTGCTTCTGGCGCTGCTGGTGTACATGAGCTACAGCAACATGCTATCGATCGCGCAAGCGTCCATCGCGCAGTCGCGCATCAGTTTTGCCGTCGGGGTGCTCGGCGTGCACGCCCTGATGTTCGTGCTGCTCCTGCTGCTGTTCTACCGCCGCTTGATGCTGTTTTCGCTTTTTCGCTTGATACGATGAGGACGCTGCGGCGATACATTGCTACCGAAATCTTCGTGGCGACCGCTCTGGTCACGGCCGCGTTGGTGATGCTGTTTGCGTTCTTCGACACGGTGGAGCAGGTGAAGGACCTCGGCCGCGGTGCCTACACGCTGCGACTCATTGCGGGCTACGTCTTGCTTTCGGCGCCGGGGCATGTCTATGAGCTCTTTCCTATCGCGGTCCTGATTGGCGCGCTTTTCGTGCTCGCGCAACTCGTGGCGGGATCCGAGTATACGGTCATGCGCACCGCTGGCGTATCGACCACGCGTTTCGTCACCACGCTCGTAGGGATCGGCCTTGTTCTTGCCGTAATCACGTTCGTTTTCGGGGAATTCGTCGGCCCGCCCGCGGAGCGGTCCGCGCAGCGCCTTCGGTCTCAGGCCATTACCGGTGTGGTGGCGCAGGAGTTCCGCTCGGGTTTGTGGATCAAAGACGACCGTAGTTTCATCAACGTCGTCGAAGTGCTTCCCGACACCAGTCTGCGTGGCGTGCGGATCTACGATTTCGACGGACAATATCGGCTGCGCTCCATCAGTTTCGCACATCGGGGAACTTATCAGAGCGACCGGCGCTGGATGCTCCACGACGTTGAGCGTACGAACTTCGATGGTAAGGAAACCTCGGTGCAGAAGCTGGCGCAGGCGAGTTGGCAGTCGGTGCTCGATCCCGATCTCATCAGCGTGCTCCTGGTAAAGCCTGAAAAGATGTCGGCTTCGAGCCTCTATTCGTACACGCGGCACCTCAAGGAAAACCATCAGCGGGCGCTGCGTTATGAAATCGCGCTTTGGAACAAGCTGACCTATCCCCTGGCAGTTGTGGTGATGGTCGTGCTCGCGCTGCCTTTTGCGTATTTTCAGGGCCGCCAGGTTGGTGTCGGCCCCAAGATCTTCGCCGGCATTATGCTCGGCCTGGTGTTCCACTTCCTGAATCGCCTGTTCTCGTACCTTGGACTTATCAACGACTGGCCGGCCTTTGCCAGCGCCGTCGTACCCATCGTGATCTTTTTCTCGGCGGCGGTGGGGATGATCTGGTGGCAGGAGCGCAGGTAAGTCAGAAGTCAGAAGGCGGAAGGGCGTCGGTTGCGGGTCTTCATTCATCCTTTCGCCTTCATCCTTCATCCTTCACGATACGGGTGCGGGCGATCCGGTCGTGCAGGAACTGCTAATCCCGGTCCACAAGGGCCCACGCGAAGCCCGCGCCGAACGCGAGTAATCCGGCAAGAGCGAGGCAATAGCGCTGCACCGCCTGTCGCAGGGTAAGCACGCTGCCGTTGCGGTGCACCAGCCGAAGGCGCCAGGTTTTCATCGGCAGGGTCTGGCCGCCGCCGCGCCATTGGCAGACGAAATACGCGCCCGCGAGGGCTGCGAGATAGAGCTGGAGGAGCGGCCGCGCAACGACGTGTTCCATCCCTTGAGTCAGGGTGATGAATGGGGTTGCACCGAGCGCGAGGACTGCACATAGAACCAGCGCCTCGTAGGCGAGGCTTACCACGCGCCGCATAAGGCCTGCCGGCGGCGCGCTGTTTTCATGCCCGGCAGACATCGGCTACACGTAAGGAGGGTGTCGGGACATCGTCCGACACCCTCCTAGGGCGGGGTTAACGCGTCGTGGTCGCCGGCACGGCGGGCGCCGTCAATGGCGCGGGCGGGGCTGGCGGATCCGACGGCGAAAGATCCGGCTGGGCCGCTACGGCTCGCTGATAGGCTCGCCACTGTCGGGTGACCTGTCGGCGCTCTTTGGGCGGAAGACGCTTGAGCTGCTGATAGCGCTCGCGTGCGGCACGGCGCTGTTCGGGGGTCAGCTTCGCCCAGTTGACCATGCGCTTTTTCAGGCGCTCGCGCGCCGGCGGCTTCATCTTGGGATAACGCTTTGCGATGGCCATCCATTTCTTGCGGCGCTTCGCGTCCAGCTGGTCCCACTCGCGGGAGAGCGGGGCGAGGATCTTCTGCTGTTCGGGCGTGAGCTCGGACCACGCGGGTCGTGCGTACTTGCCACTCTCGGGTTGGTTTTGCGCGGCGACGACCGGAAATGCGAGACAGAGCCAGGCGATCAACGCGACGCACGTTTTAGCCATGAATCGAAGCCCTTGTCGAGATAAGCATTGATCGGCAGCTCATCGGTGAGCAAGCCGGCATCGATGTCGGCCAGCTCGTTAGTCGGGCCGAGGCTGTTCCAGATGGCGAGACCGGTCAGGCCGAGCACGAGCGCAGTGACGGCCACCAGATTGCGAACACTGTAGAAGCGATGCCCGGAAACCCACGCGATCGCATGTCCGGTCCACGCCAGGCCCAGGACAGGTGCGGGTTGCTCGCGATAGCGCCCAAGCGCCCGTTCGCGCGCAGCCAGCAGTCGCTCGCGCGTCGCCGGATCGAGTTGATCCACGCCGGCGTCGAGGTGCTCGACAATCCGGCGCGCCAACTCGTTCTCGGGCTGGTTCATAGTTTGATCCCCTGTTTTCCGAGGATCACGGAAAGGGCATGAGTTGCCCTCGAGCAGTGTGTTTTCACACTTCCCTTGGAGCAACCCATTATTTTCGCCGCCTCGGCGACGTCCAGTTCCTCCCAATAACGCAACAAGAAGGCTTGGCGTTGACGTGCCGGCAGTTTTTCAAGCGCTTTTTCAATTAAAGCAACCACTTGTGAGCGTTCAGCCTGTTCGGCGGGTGGTTCCGAAAACTTGGAGTCGTCCACCACTTCCAAAGTTTCGAGCGGGTCCGCGTCCTCGTCGCTCCCGCGGCCGAGGAGGCTCGAGACCGCGGGCGTCCACATCGAGCGAACCTTTTGGCGACGAAAAAAATCGAGAATCGTGTTCTGCAAAATGCGTTGAAACAGGAGCGGGAGCTCGGTCAGAGGACGCGTGGAATAACTTTCGGTGAGCTTCAGCATCGCGTCCTGGACGATGTCCAATGCCAAGTGATCGTCACGCAGCGCGAACAGCGCTTGCTTGTAGGCGCGGCGCTCAACCTTGGCGAGAAACTCCGCAAGTTCTTGGTAGGTGGCCAGTCGTCCCGCCTTCCGGATGCCCGCGGCGGCGCGCGGCCCGTCGGAGCGATGCCCTTGCACCGTCCCGCGCAGGTCGCCGCATCTTAGCAAAAAACGAAGGCGCGCAACGCCTGAGGTGGACTGGCGGGGGGCTTTGCTCTATCTTGCTGTTTAAAGGGATGTTTTGCTTGACCAAAGTGCAGTCAGACGGTAACGTTACCAGTTTCCGCGTTTGGGCTGGACTGGGCCATGGAACTGACTGGCGCTGAAATCGTCGTGCGCTGCCTGCAGGAGGAGGGGGTTGAGCACGTGTTTGGCTACCCCGGAGGCGCCGTGCTCTTTCTCTATGACGAGATCTTCAAGCAAGACAAGGTTAAGCATATCCTGGTGCGGCACGAGCAAGGCGCGGTTCACGCGGCCGACGGCTATGCGCGGTCAACGGATAAGGTAGGGGTTGCGCTGGTGACGTCCGGGCCGGGCGTAACAAATGCCGTCACGGGCATTGCCACCGCCCACATGGATTCCATTCCCCTGGTCATCATTACGGGCCAGGTGCCAACGCACGCGATCGGCCAGGACGCGTTCCAGGAGTGCGACGCGGTCGGAATCACGCGGCCGTGCGTGAAGCATAACTTCCTGGTGAAGGACGTGAAGGATCTCGCGGTCACCATGAAGAAGGCGTTCTATATTGCGGCGACGGGCCGCCCGGGCCCGGTCGTGGTGGACATCCCGAAGGACGTGACGACGGCGAAGTGCGAGTTTCACTATCCCGAGACGATCACGATGCGCTCGTACAACCCGGTCACCAAAGGCCACGCCGGGCAGATCAAGAAGGCGATACAGCTCCTCACCAGGGCCAAGCGCCCGATGATCTACACCGGCGGGGGTGTAGTCCTGGGCGGCGCGTCCGACGAATTGACGCAACTCGTGCGCTCGCTCGGCTTTCCCTGCACGAACACCCTGATGGGGCTTGGCGCCTATCCGGCGACGGATCGTCAGTTTCTCGGCATGCTCGGCATGCACGGGACCTACGAAGCGAACATGGCGATGCAGCATTGCGACGTACTGCTCGCGATCGGGGCGCGCTTCGACGACCGTGTGATCGGCAACCCGCGCCACTTCTTCGCCGAGGAGCGCACCATCATCCACGTCGATATTGATCCCTCTTCGATATCGAAGCGCGTCAAGGTCGACGTCCCTGTCGTCGGCGACGTGCGGGAGGTGCTGCGCGAGCTCATGAAACAACTCGACGCCGTCAAGGAAAAGCCCGATCCGGAAGCGCTCAAGACGTGGTGGACACAGATCGAGCTCTGGCGCTCGCGCGACTGCCTCAAGTACGACCGCTCGAGCTCGCTCATCAAGCCGCAATACGTGATCGAGAAGCTCTACGAAGTCACCGGCGGCGATGCTTACGTGACCTCCGACGTGGGCCAGCACCAGATGTGGGCGGCGCAGTTCTACAAGTTCCAGAAACCGCGCCGCTGGATCAACTCGGGCGGGCTGGGCACGATGGGCTTTGGCATGCCGGCGGCGATGGGCGTGCAGCTCGCGCACCCGGCCGCGGCCGTCGCGTGCGTCACGGGCGAGGCCTCGATTCAGATGTGCATCCAGGAGCTCTCCACCTGCAAGCAATACCGGTTGCCGATCAAGGTAGTGAACCTCAACAACAAGTACATGGGCATGGTGCGCCAGTGGCAGGAGTTCTTTCACGGCAACCGCTACGCGGAGTCGTACATGGACGCGCTGCCCGACTTCAGCAAGTTAGCGGAGTCGTATGGCCACATCGGCGTCAAGATTGAGAAGCCCGAGGACGTGGAGCCCGCGCTCAAGGAGGCGTTCGCGCGCAAGAGCGACCTCGTGTTCATGGATTTCGTGACCGACCAGACCGAGAACGTGTTCCCGATGGTGCCGGGCGGCAAGGGCCTTTCGGAGATGATCCTGGTATGAGGCGAATCATCTCCGTCCTGCTCGAGAACGAAGCGGGCGCGCTTTCGCGGGTCGCCGGGCTGTTCTCGGCCCGCGGCTACAATATCGAGTCGCTTACGGTCGCGCCTACCGAGGACGCGACGCTGTCGCGCATGACGATCGTGACCGCGGGGTCCGACGAGGTAATCGAGCAGATCACCAAGCAGCTGAACAAGCTGATCGAGGTGGTGAAGCTCGTTGACCTGTCAGATGGTGACCACATCGAGCGCGAGTTGATGCTCGTCAAAGTTCGCGCGGTCGGCAAGGATCGCGAGGAGATGAAACGCATGGCGGACATCTTCCGCGGGCGTATCATCGACGTGACCGACAAGGATTACACGATCGAACTTACCGGCACCGGGGCGAAGCTCGACGCCTTCCTGAAGGCGATCGATCGCGGCGCGATACTGGAAACGGTACGCACTGGCGCGTCCGGCATCGGCCGCGGCGACCGGGTTCTTAGAGTCTAGAGAGGAAAGAGGGGAGAGGTCGGAGGACCGCTCGGTATGACGCCGATCGGCCCTCGTCCGGCGCCTCTCGCTGCCAACCGAAGAGGAAACGATGAAGATCTACTACGACAAAGACGCCGACCTGTCACTCATTAAGCGCAAGCACGTCGCCATTATCGGCTACGGCTCGCAGGGGCACGCGCACGCGAACAATCTGAGGGACTCCGGCGTGAAAGTGACGGTGGGCGTGCGCAAAGGCGGCGCTTCGTGGACCAAGGCCAAGAAGGCCGGGATTGCGGTCAAGGAGGTGGGAGATGCGGTGGCGGGCGCCGACGTGGTGATGATCCTGCTGCCCGACGAGCACCACGCTGACGTCCACGCGGCCGAGATTGCGCCCAATATCAAGAAGGGCGCCACCCTCGGCTTTGCGCACGGATTCAACATCCACTTCAAGCAGATCGAGCCGCGTGCGGATCTGGACGTCATCATGATTGCACCCAAGGGCCCCGGCCATCTGGTGCGCTCGACCTATACCCAGGGCGGTGGCGTTCCTTCTCTCATCGCGGTCTACCAGGACCCCGGCAAGAAAGCCCGTGATGTCGCGCTTTCGTATGCCGCGGCCATCGGAGCCGCCCGTGCCGGGGTCATCGAGACGACGTTCCGGGAAGAATGCGAGACCGACCTGTTCGGCGAGCAAGTGGTGCTGTGCGGAGGGCTCACGGCACTGATCCAGGCTGGCTATGACACGCTGGTCGACGCGGGATACGCTCCGGAGATGGCGTACTTCGAGTGTCTGCACGAAGTGAAGCTTATCGTGGATCTGATCTACGAGGGCGGCATTGCCAATATGCGCTACTCGGTGTCGAACACGGCGGAGTACGGCGACTTCACGCGCGGGCCGCGTATCGTCAATGATCAGGTGCGCGCAGAAATGAAGCGGATTCTCCACGAGATCCAGACCGGTCAGTTCGCCCTCGAGTTCATCCTCGAGAACCGCGCCGGTGCGCCGGTGCTGAAGGCCATGCGTCGCAACGCGGCGCAGCAGTCCGTCGAAATCGTGGGCGCGAAGCTGCGCGACATGATGCCCTGGATCAAAGCGAACCGCTTGGTGGATCAATCCAAGAACTAGTCACCGCCGTGCGGTGAGCAGGGAAAGGACGGGAAGACAGGGTGAATATCGAGCAACGACGAGCTGACATGGCCACGCCGGAGGCCGCCGACCAGAAGCCGCACCGCGCGAACGGCTACCCTCATCCCATCATTGCGCGTGAGGGCTGGCCCTTCATTGCGCTTTCCGTCATCGTGGCCGTGCTGGTCCACACGGCTGCGGGGCTGTGGTGGGCAGCGCCGCTGTGGCTCGTGGTCGTTTTCGTCCTTCAGTTCTTTCGCGACCCGCCACGCGTCGTTCCGCCCGAGCCGAAGGCGGTCCTGTCACCGGCGGACGGGCGCATCGTCACGGTCGAGCGCGCCCGCGACCCATATCTCGAGCGCGACGCCCTGAAGATGAGCGTCTTCATGAATGTGTTCAACGCGCACTCCAACCGCAGCCCGGTCGACGGCGAGGTGCGCGAGGCGTGGTACCACACGGGCAAGTTCTTCAACGCCGCGTTGTCCAAATCGTCGCTCGAGAACGAACGTGCCGCGCTCTGGATCCGCACGCCGGCCGGTGCGGACGTGACGTGCGTGCAGATCGCAGGGCTGATCGCGCGGCGCATCATCTGCTATGCCCGGTCCGGGCAGCGTCTGGCGCGCGGCGAGCGCTACGGGTTCATCCGCTTTGGTTCCCGGGTCGATGTCTACCTGCCGTCGGGCGCGCGTCCGGTCGCAGCCGTTGGCGACAAGGTCTATGCCACAGAGACCGTGCTCGCCATGCTGCGCTGAATGCGAATCGTAAGACGTAAATCGTGAATCGCGAGCCGGCACCCGTCGTGAAGCTGGTGCGATTAACGACCGACGACTGACGGTCTCATATGTACGAGCCCCGCGAGAACAAGCTCTTTATCAAGTCGCGTTTTGCGCGGCGCGGCATCTACTGGTTGCCGAATGTCTTTACAACAATCGCGTTGTTTGCTGGGTTCTACGCCATCGTGCAGGCGATGAGCGGGCGTTTCGAGAACGCGGCAATCGCGATTTTCGTTGCGCTGGTATTCGACGGACTCGATGGGCGGGTAGCTCGGCTGACGCGCACGCAGAGCGCTTTCGGGGCCGAGTACGACAGTCTCTCCGACATGGTGTCCTTCGGGGTCGCGCCGGCGCTCGTGGTCTATGTCTGGGCGCTCAAGGATTTTGCGCTGATGACGAACATACCGCTGCTGGGGCCGTGGCTTACCAGCAAGTTGGGCTGGATCGCCGCGTTCATCTACTGCGTGTGCGCAGCCCTGCGACTCGCGCGCTTCAACACGACGCTTGAGATCGCCGACAAGCGTTTCTTCCAGGGCCTGCCGAGTCCGGCAGCCGCGTGTCTCGTGGCCGGTCTCGTGTGGGCGCTGAACGAATACCAGATCGAGGGCCGCGACGTGAAATGGCTGGCGTGGGCGCTTACGGTTTTCGCGGGCCTCACCATGGTGAGTAATCTCAAGTTCTACAGCGGCAAAGACATCAATCTCCGCAAGAGCGTGCCGTTCTCCGTGCTAGTGGGGATTACCCTGGGCATTGTGGCGCTTTTCATGCTCTCGAGCACGCTGCCCGAAATGCTGTTCCTGCTGTTTTTGAGTTACGGTGGCTCGGGTTATGTGCTTTGGGCCTATCGACAGGTCAAGAAACGGGCCGCCGACCGGGCGCCGCCGCCGCAGTGAGGTTGCGCGTAATCGGGAAAATCGTTATATTTCAAAGCATGTATCCGTTGACGCAGGCCGATCTGCTCCTCCGCTTGGCCAGTCTCCTGCTGGCTCGCTTGCTGCTGCGCCTTCGCGGCGCATAAATCCTTTATTCTCTTTCCACTAGTAGATTCATGCCCGGGCGCCACTACGGCGCGCGGATCGGTTTACCAGCATTTGCATCGTGGCTGCGGCCGCGGTGGGCGTTAAGAATTGGAGACGGTCATGGCTAAAGAGAACTTGATCATATTCGACACGACAATGCGCGACGGCGAGCAAAGCCCGGGCGCCTCGATGACCCGGGAGGAGAAGCTGCGCATCGCGCGCCAGCTCGAGCGGATGCGCGTCGACGTGATCGAGGCAGGGTTCCCTGCTGCAAGCGAGGGCGACTTCGAGTCGGTAAAGGCAGTTGCCTCCGTCATCAAGGACAGCACCGTGTGCGGGCTTGCGCGCGCCAATGAGCGTGACATCCGGCGCTGCGGGGAGGCGGTAAAGCCGGCGCGCAGCCCGAGGGTGCACACCTTCATCGCGACATCGCCGATCCACATGGAGAAGAAGCTGCGCATGGAGCCCTCACAGGTCATCGAGCAGGCCGTGCGCGCGGTGAAATGGGCGCGCGAGTACACCGACAATGTCGAGTTTTCGCCCGAGGACGCAGGCCGCTCGGACAGCGACTTCCTCTGCCGTATCCTGGAGCAGGTAATCGCGGCGGGCGCGACTACGATCAACGTTCCCGATACCGTCGGCTACACGTTTCCCGAGCATTTCGGGAAGCTCATCCACACGCTGCGCGAGCGCATCCCGAATTCCGACAAGGTCATCTGGTCGGTGCACTGCCATAACGACCTCGGTCTCGCAGTTGCCAACTCCCTGGCGGCGGTGCTGAACGGAGCGCGGCAGGTTGAGTGCACCATCAACGGGCTGGGTGAGCGCGCGGGCAATGCCGCGCTCGAAGAGATTGTGATGGCAGTACGCACGCGCCAGGACATCTTTCCCTGTGACACCCGCATCGATGCGAGCCAGATCGTTCCGGCAAGTCGGCTTGTCGCGGGCGTCACGGGCTTTCCCGTTCAGCCCAACAAGGCAATCGTCGGGGCGAACGCGTTCGCGCACGAGGCTGGTATACACCAGGACGGGGTGATCAAGAGCCGCGACACCTACGAGATCATGCGCGCCGAGGATGTGGGCTGGAATGCGAACCGCTTGGTGCTGGGCAAGCACTCCGGCCGCAACGCATTCCGGCAGCGCCTGCAGGAGATCGGCATCGTGCTGGAGTCTGAAGAAGCGCTGAACACCGCGTTCAAGCGCTTCAAGGAGCTGGCCGACAAGAAGCACGAGATTTTCGACGAGGATCTCCAGGCGCTGATTACCGAGGAGAACCTCGAGCACGTCGACAACGAGCACTACAGGCTCGTCGCGCTAACCGCCCACTCGGAAACCGGCGAGCAGCCCTTCGCCACGATCGTCGTGTCGGAAGACGGCACGGAGCGCCGCGCCGAGGCGCGCGGGAGCGGTCCGGTCGACGCCTCGTTCAAGGCGATCGAGTCCATCGTCGGCAGCGGCGCGGAGCTGCTGCTCTACTCTGTCAACAACATCACCACGGGCACGGATTCGCAGGGGGAGGTGACGGTAAGGCTGTCGAAGAGCGGCCGTATCGTCAACGGGCAAGGGGCCGACACCGACATCGTGGTGGCGTCAGCGAAGGCCTACCTCAACGCGCTGAACAAGCTGCACTCCAAGGTCGAACGCATCAACCCGCAGGTCTAATTGAGTGACGAGTGACGAGTGACGATGGCGAAGTGGCTGATTACAGCCGGGATCGTGCTCGTTGCGCTGGGCCTGTTGTGGCCCCTGCTCTCGAAGCTGGGCCTCGGCAGCCTGCCCGGCGATATCAGGGTCGAACGCAAGAGGTTCACGTTTTATTTTCCGATCACCACCGGCATTTTGGTCTCGCTGGTTATCACGCTCATACTCTGGATTTTCCGCCGCTAAGCCTCATTCACCATGCCGCCGGACGTAGGCGATTGCCGCACAGGTCGAATCCGTCGCCGTCGATGCCGACCATGATCGCGCGCGCCGTCTCGCGGTCGTGGAAGAAGCGGCAGCAGCCTTGCCAAGCGCGGGCATGCTCGGTGTTCATGTAGGCGATGACGGCATCTTCGTAACCCGCGAGCTCGTTGGCTGGCGGCGCGTAGGCCGCGGCGCTTATCCAATGGAATGTCGGCAAATCCGGAGATGAAGCGAACTTGAACGGGCCCAATGCCGTAGAAATCGAAGTCTCCCAGCGCGAGTAACCGCTCGGCGTCGGGGAAGTAGCGCAAGTAACGCGCGCGCGACAGGATAGCCGCTGAGCCGTTGCGACAGCGTCGCGAGCGAGCCCG
The DNA here is from genome assembly GCA_029863175.1 of Betaproteobacteria bacterium. The sequence continues at coordinate 34,665 of JAOTVX010000005.1, forward strand.
CGTGATGGCGCCTCAGGTAGGCGCGCGCCGCGGCTCCCGGGCTGCTCATCCGGCGGATAATCGAAGAGCGATCTCGGAGAGCCGCCGGCCGAGCGCAATGCACAGCCTGCGCTCGTGCTCGGTCACCGGCCGCTCGCTCGCGGCGCCAGCATGATGGCTTGCGCCATATGGGGTGCCGCCCCCGGTGGTCGAAAACAGTTCGGGCTCGGCGTAGGGCAGGCCCACGATCAGCATGCCGTGATGCAGCAGTGGCAGCATCATCGACATGAGGGTGGTCTCCTGGCCGCCGTGCGGGCTCGCGGTCGAGGTGAATACGGCGGCGGGTTTGCCCGAGAGCGTGCCGTTCAACCACAGCTCGCCGGTGGAGTCCCAGAAGTACTTCATGGGCGCTGCCATGTTGCCGAAGCGGGTGGGGGAGCCGAGTGCGATGCCGATGCATTCCGCGAGGTCCTTGTGCTCGGCATACGGGGCGCCCGCGTCAGGCACGGCGGGCGCGACGGCTTCGGACACGCTGGACACCTTGGGGACAGTACGCAGGCGCGCTGCACACCCCCCCACCTGTTCCACGCCGCGCGCGACCAGCTGCGCCATCTCCTTCACGGCGCCGGTGTGGCTGTAGTAGAGAACGAGGATTTCGTGCATGGCGGCGGGCCGGGAGGATGGCGGGTATTATATAGTTGTTATTTTCGGGACCGGAGTTGCAAGCTTGCCGAACAGACGCCATCCCTGGTCGAATTCGTGCACATCGTCGGGCAGCGGTTCGTCCAGGAGCGCTGCCTGCAGGCGGTCCGGGCGGAGATCAACGTCAGCCCGATGCGCGCGCAGATGGTATGAGGGCTGGCTGCGGTTTCCGCCAAGTGATTCGGCGCCGGACCTGACCAGCCTGCGAATCAGCTTTGAGCCCGAGCGCGTTGCGCGCTCTCTGCGGACTGGGTCGAATAATTCCAGTTGCGCTGCCAGGCGCGCACCACCATGTTGGGGTACTCGGGGCTGCCCAGGCTGCCGTTGTAGCGGCCAAGCGCGCGATAGAGATTGCCTTTTTCGATGTCCAAGTAATGGCGCAGGATCACGCAACCGTAGCGCAGGTTGGTGCGCAGGTGGAAGAGATTGTGATCCTGGTTGCCGATGAGCTTGCGCCAGAAGGGCATCACCTGCATGAAGCCGCGCGCGCCGGCGCGCGACACGGCGTACTTGCGAAAATTGCTCTCGACCTGGATCACTCCGAGCACAAGTTGGGGATCGAGGCCGGCGCGTTTGGCTTCGTAGTGCACGCTGACGAGGAATGCCTCCCGTGCCTGCTGGTCGGGCATGCGTTTAGCGAGCCGCTGCGACATCGCGCGCAACCAGTGCCGTGCCTGCGTCTCGGTCTCGAATGCGAGATAGGGAACCGCCTGATCGGCGATCGCCTTGTGAAGGACGCCTTGCACGCTCGTTGAGAGCGGCTCATACGCCTGCGCCCCGGCGCGTGCCGTTGCGGGGACGGTCAACGCGAGCGCGGAATAAATCCAGATAATCGCGTGAACTACGTATCGCACACCATTGATTTTACGTAATTTACAACATCTTGCAAGGCAATAGTTGTCGCTTTGGCGTCGCGCCGCCCCTGATATTCGAGCTGCCCGCTCTTGAGAGCCCGCTCGCCCACCACCAAACGGTGCGGGATACCGATCAACTCGAGGTCAGCAAACATGACACCGGGGCGCTCGTCCCGGTCGTCCAGTAGCACGTCAATGCCGGCCTGCTGCAGCTCGCGGTAGAGCCGCTCGGCGGTCTCGCGCACCTGGGCGCTCTTGCCAAGGCCGATCGGCGCCAGCGCCAGCTCGAACGGTGCGATGGCGCGGGGGAAGATGATTCCGCGCGCGTCGTGGTTCTGTTCGATGGCCGCGGCGGCAATGCGGCTCACGCCAATCCCATAGCAGCCCATTTCCATGATCTGCGATTTGCCGGCTTCGTCGAGGAAGCTCAGATTCAACGCTCTCGAATACTTGGTCCGCAGCTGAAAGATGTGGCCGACCTCGATGCCGCGGCAAATTTCCAGCGTGCCCTTGCCGTCGGGGCTGGGATCGCCAACCACGGCGTCGCGAATGTCGGCCACCATCGGCTCCGGTAAGTCGCGGCCAATGTTTGCGCCAGTGTAGTGATGGTCGTCGGTATTTGCACCGACGACGAAATTTGCCATGGTGGCTACCGTTCGATCGGCGATGACGGTTCCGTTGAACCCGACCGGCCCGAGCGAGCCCGGATCCGCCCCAAAAGCCTGGCGGATGGCCTCTGGCGTTGCGAACGCCACCGGTGTTCTAACCTGTCTCAGCTTGCCAGCTTTCACAAGATTGAGCTGGTGGTCACCACGTACCATCATCAGCACTGGTCGGCCATGGGCGCCGTCCACGCAGACCGCCTTCACCGTCCTCTCGGCCGGCACCTTTAGGAACGCGCACAGATCCGCGATCGTCTTGACGCCAGGCGTATGCACGCGCTGCAGCTCTTGATCGGGGGACGGGCGGGTTGTCCCCGGGGCCATGGCCTCGGCAAGCTCCACGTTGGCTGCATAGTCGGAGTCCGGACAAAACGCGATCGCGTCCTCGCCCGAATCCGCGAGCACATGGAACTCGTGTGAACCGGTGCCGCCGATCGCTCCCGTGTCGGCTGCGACCGCGCGGAACCTGAGACCGAGCCGGGCAAAGATCCGCGTATAGCAAGCGTGCATTTCCCAGTAGCTCTGCTGGAGATTGGCCTCGTCCGCATGGAACGAATAAGCGTCCTTCATCACGAACTCGCGCGCGCGCATCACGCCGAAACGCGGCCGGATCTCGTCCCGGAACTTGGTCTGGATCTGGTACAGATTCAGGGGAAGCTGACGGTAGCTCTTGATCTCGCGCCGCACCAAGTCACTCACAACCTCCTCGTGCGTGGGACCGAAGCAGAAATCGCGCTGATGGCGGTCCTTGAGGCGCAGGAGCTCAGGGCCATACTGCTCCCAACGCCCCGATTCCTGCCACAGCTCAGCTGGCTGCACGGCTGGCATTAGGAGCTCGATCGCGCCGCTCGCGTTCATCTCCTCGCGCACGATCACCTCAATCCTGCGCAGCACGCGCAGGCCGAGTGGCATCCAGCTGTAGATGCCTCTCGCGAGCTGGCGCACCAGCCCCGCCCGGAGCATCAGCCGGTGGCTGATCACTTCGGCCTCGGCCGGGTCTTCCTTGAGCGTTGCGATGAAAAATTGCGAAGCGCGCATGTCTGTCGCCGGCCGGCAAAAGCCATTATTCTACCGAACCGCCTGATCTGAAGAGCGAACCCATGGGGTTTTTTGCAAAATGGCTGCTGGGCAAGCCAACCAATGACTCGCAGTCCGTCTACGTGACCGAGCGTTTTGGGGTGCGGTCGTTGCACATCGGCAGCGATACGATCCAGAGCTCGATGCGGCTCGCGCGTCCGAACGATCTCGAGCTGGCCTACACGCGCAGCATGATGGCGTTCCTGCTCTTCAACGAGCGGCCGGGACACGTGCTGATGATCGGCATGGGCGGAGGCTCGCTCGCGAAGTTTGTCTACCACCAGCTGCCGTTGGCGGCGATCGATGTGGTCGAGGTAAGTCCCCGTGTGGTCGTGATCGCGCGGCAGCAGTTTTTTGTGCCGCCGGACGACGAGCGTTTGAGGGTGCACATCGGTGAAGGCGCCGAGTGGGTTGCCCGCGCCGGGGCGGCCGCGGACGTCATCGTCGTTGACGGCTTTGACGGCGACTCGCAAGTCGAGGAACTGTCAACGCGTGCTTTCTACCAGGCATGCCTGAACCGCCTTGCGCCGCGCGGCCTACTGGTCGTAAACCTCTGGGGCTCGGACCGGCGGTTCCACGAGTATCTCGAGCGCATCGAGGCCGCGTTTCCCGCCGGCACGCTGTGCCTGCCCGCCGAAAAGCCGGGCAATGTCATCGTATTCGGCTTTCGCGACAGTCCGGGCAATCCCAACTGGGATGAGCTGGAACGCAAAGCCCTCGAGCTGCGGGAGCGTTACGGGCTCGAGTTTCCCAAGTTCGTGCAGGGTCTGCGCAAGATGAACCGCTGGGACGAGCACCGGCTCTACGCCCAGCTGTGATGCGTGCGCAAGCCTATCGTTCGCCGCTAAACTATGAAAGAATCGTTGCAACTGACAGGGCAGCAGGGGATTTCCCATGATCGATCGTGACGGCTACCGCCCGAACGTCGGCATAATTCTATGTAATTGGAAAAATGAGGTTTTCTGGGGCAAGCGGGTCAAAGAGCATTCATGGCAGTTTCCGCAAGGCGGCATTAAGCCCGGCGAAAGCCCGGAAACGGCGATGTACCGCGAGCTCGAGGAAGAAGTAGGCCTCCATCCACGGCATGTGCGGATACTCGGACGCACGCGCGAATGGCTGCGTTACGAAGTGCCGGAGCGGTGGCTGAGGCGCGAGTGGCGCGGGAATTACCGGGGACAGAAGCAGATCTGGTATCTGCTGCTTCTCATCGGCCGTGACTACGATGTGCGGTTGCGCGCGTCGGCCAAGCCTGAATTCGACGCCTGGCGGTGGCACGACTACTGGGTCCCGATGGACGCCGTTATCGAATTCAAGCGCGGCGTCTACCAGCGGGCACTCGAGGAGCTCGCGCCATTGTTGCGCCGCCGGGGTCAGCGCCGGCTGGCCCGGGGGCGTGGAGCCGCGAACGCCGTCGAGCGGGGATGATCCCGCTCCTCAAGCTTTCGCTTTCCGCGCGCAGCGTCTAGTACGTGCCACGAACCGCCCCCGCGGTCTTCTACCTCGCCGATAACGAAGGCCGCGGCGTGCTGATCAACACGCCGCCGTTGTCGCGCACGGTGGATTTCCTGCCGCTGGCGGGGCGCACTGCTCACACCTGCGCGCTGCGCAGCAGGGCCAAGCCGGCAATGTTTTTCTTTGGCCCGGCGCTCGCGCGCGCGGCGTCGGGCTGGCGCGGCCTCAAGCCCCTCGCGGACGACCATTCCTACGAGAACCGCTCGCTAGGCGCGGTGGGGCTGCGGCGTCTCAAATACGAATACGCGTTCACCGACGATTTCGACCCGATCAAGAGCCGCTATGGACCTGGCGCTGGACGCGCAATCGGCCTCGAACTCGAGAAAGCGCGGAAACCGGCATAACCCTGCGCTGCGCTTTGACCTGGGCCCCCCAGGTGGAGCAAGTTCCCGCGGAGTAGGTACCGGTGTCCAGAGACCGGATTTGCTTCGAAGGGTCATTGCTTCAGGCATGCCGGTTTATGCCCAGCTCGAGCAGGCGGCGCCCGATGGGTTTATGCTTGAAAATTCGGCGCGCAATGCGCCCAGAGTGTGCGTCCGCGAAATATAGAGGGGTTGTAAAAGAGAGGGGCCGTAGCGCGATAGTTTTTTGCCTCGCGGGCTCATCGTGTTGACAGCCTGAATCGCCATGGCTATACTTAGTTCACAGATTAGACTTAGTCTAAAACCTGTCAAGGCGGAGGATAGCAAGTAAGCGCTTCCACTCCGGCATATAGTTTATAAGATAATGTTTTAAAGGAGAAATATATGCAACTCAAAGGATCCAAGACCCACGAGAGCCTCAAAGCGGCATTCGCGGGCGAGTCACAGGCAAACCGCCGCTATCTGTATTTCGCGGCGAAGGCGGACGTTGAAGGCCAGAATGACGTTGCTGCGGTGTTCCGCTCGACCGCCGAAGGCGAAACCGGGCATGCGCACGGCCACCTTGAGTACCTGGAAACCTGCGGCGATCCGGCGACTGATCTGCCTTTCGGCAAAAGTCGCGACAACTTGACCACCGCGATCGCTGGGGAAACCCACGAGTACACCGACATGTATCCGGGAATGGCGAAAACGGCACGCCAGGAAGGCTTCGGCGAAATCGCCGACTGGTTCGAGACCCTGGCCAAGGCGGAGCGTTCGCACGCCAACCGCTTCAAGAAGGCGCTGGACGCCCTGCAAGACTGAGTCGCGTCCCGAGCTCGGGGTAACAGGTGATGGGGCAAGACCCGCGTCACCTGTGCCCCGGCGCCCGTAATGCCTGACCAATCACCCGCCACCTAGGCCGTCCCATGAGCGCACGCGAAGGAAGCCTCGAGGCGCCCACCCGGCATCCGCTCGAGTGGAAGACGCCAGAGTTCTTTGACCCGGCCAAGCTCGAGCAGGAGCTCGAGCGGGTATTTGACATCTGCCACGGCTGCCGCAGGTGCGTGAATCTGTGCATCTCGTTTCCGACGCTTTTCGATCTCGTGGACGAGAGCGCGACCATGGAGGTGGATGGGGTCAATAAGGAGGATTACTGGAAGGTTGTGGACCAGTGTTACCTCTGCGACATGTGTTACATGACGAAGTGCCCGTACGTTCCGCCGCACCAGTGGAACGTCGATTTCCCGCACCTCATGCTACGGGCTAAGGCGGTGAAATTCAGAAAGAACGGGGCGAGCTTCCGTGACCGCCTGCTCTCCAGCACCGACGCCCTGGGCAAGCTTGCGACAATTCCGGTCGTGGTGCATGCCGTCAACACCGTCAACAAGACGGGTGCTGCGCGAAGTCTGATGCAACAGGCGCTCGGTGTGCACAAAGACCGGGTGCTGCCCGATTACGCCTCCGCGAAATTCCGCAGCAACGCCCGTCCTGGTCGCGATTTTCCGGTTCGCGACGGCAAGAATACGCCCGGCAAGGTCGCGATCTTTGCGACCTGCTACGTCAACTATAACGAGCCCGGGATCGGCCATGATCTGCTGAAGATCCTAGAGCACAACGAGGTTCCGGCAACGCTGGTGGAGAAGGAAGCCTGCTGCGGCATGCCCAAGTTCGAGCTCGGCGATCTCGAAGCCGTTGCGCGCAACAAGGACCTGAACATTCCGGTGCTGGCCCGGCTCGCCCGCGAGGGCTACGCGCTCATGACGGCGGTTCCGTCCTGTACGCTTATGTTCAAGCAGGAGTTGCCGCTGATGTTTCCGGACGACGCGGACGTCAAGCTCGTCGCCGACGCCATGTTCGACCCCTTCGAGTATCTGGTTCTGCGCCACAAGGACGGGCTGCTCAAGACGGAATTCCGCACCGCGCTGGGCAGGGTGTCCTATCACATTCCCTGCCACCTCCGCGTACAAAACATGGGGCAAAAGACCCGCGAGCTGCTCGAGATGATCCCCGATACCAAGGTGACCACCATCGAGCGTTGCGCGGGCCACGACGGAACCTGGGGTGTCAAGGCAGAATATTTCGAGAACTCGATGAAGATCGGCCGTCCGGTATTCCGGCAGATGGCGGAAGCGAGCCCGGATTACGTCAGCTCGGACTGCGCCATCGCGGGCCGCCATATTCTCCAGGGGATGGGCGAGACGACGGCGCGCAAGCAGCACCCTATCACCTTGATACGAATCGCCTACGGATTCTGATGCAGCGGACCGCTACGATGACCAATCTCAGTCGTGACAGCCTCATGACGCTGGAACGCTACGCAAAGGAACGCCCCCAGTTTCGCGCGCGTGTCATGGCGCACAAGAAGAACCGGACGGTACCCTTCGGCGAGCACGTCATGCTAATTTTCGAGGACGAGCTCACCATCCGCTATCAAGTTCAGGAGATGCTTCGCGTCGAGCGCATCTTCGAGGAGGAGGGAATACAGGACGAGCTCGATGCCTATGGGCCTCTCATCCCCGATGGCGCCAACTGGAAGGCGACCATGATGATCCAGTTCCCCGACGTCGACGAGCGCCGCCGCATGCTGGCACAGCTCATCGGCATCGAGGAGCGGGTTTGGGTTCAGGTCGCAGGGCATGATCGTGTCTACGCGATCGCCGACGAGGATCTTGCGCGCGAGACCGCGGAGAAAACCTCATCGGTGCACTTCTTGCGGTTCGAATTGGCTCCCACGATGGTGAGCGCGCTCAAGCACGACGCCGCTGTCGAGATGGGAATCGATCATTCCGCCTACAGCGTCTCGGCCGATGTTGCACCAGCAGTGCGTGACTCTCTCGTGGGAGACCTTAAGGGCTGAGCGGGGGCGGCGCGCCGCGGTCCCCTCGAGCGGGGCTGTGCTATCCTGATCGGCGCTATGTTCAGCTCACGCCTGCTTAGCCGTTTCGAGCGTCGCCTCAAGGCGGGCGATGTGCCGCTGGCCGTGCGGTTGTGGAACGGGACGACGCTGGTCGGACACATGCCGCCGCAACTGACGGTCGTGGTGAACACCCCCCAGGCAGTCGCGACGCTCGCCGAGCCAACCATGGGCGGCCTCGCGCGCTGCTATGTCGAGCAGCAGATCGACGTAGAGGGAGAGTGTAACGCACGCGAGATCCTGCGCATTGGCGAGGCTTTCTCCGACGCGATCGGAGCAGTGCGCACCGGTGGGCGTCGTTCGCGCGATGGGTCCCAGCATACCCGGCTCTTTGACCGCGAGGCGATTCAGAGCCATTACGACGTCGGTGACGATTTCTTCGGGCTCTGGCTCGACGCGAACCGCGTTTATTCCTGCGCTTACTTCGGCCGCGTCGACGACACGCTTGAGATTGCCCAGGAGCAGAAGCTTGATCATATCTGCCGGAAACTGCGGCTCGCGCCGGGCGAGCGCTTCCTCGATATCGGTTGCGGGTGGGGCGCGCTCGTCATCAGAGCGGCTCAGCAATTCGGCGTGAACGCTCTAGGCATCACGCTTTCGCAGAACCAGTGCGATTACGCGCGCGAAAGAATTCGTGAGCTGGGGCTCGACGGCCGCTGCGAGGTGCGCTTGCTCGACTATCGCGATGTGCCTGAAGAAGGCAGCTTCGACAAGATCGCGAGCGTGGGCATGTTCGAGCATGTCGGTCTCAAGAACTTTCCACTGTATTTTGGCAAGATGTTTCGCCTGCTCAAGCCAGGCGGTCTGGTCATGAACCACGGCATTACGCACAACTGGCCGGGGCAACGCGAGCTCGGCAGTGACATCGGCGAGTTCGTTGACCACTACGTGTTTCCCGGCGGCGAACTGGCCCATGTCTCACAGGTGCTTGCCGCCATGTCGGACGAGGGCCTCGAGCCGTGGGACGTCGAAAGTCTGCGACCGCATTACGGCCGCACGCTGTGGGAGTGGGTTGACCGGCTCGACAAGAACCGTGGGGCGGCGGTCGCCGCGGTGGGGGAGAAACTTTACCGTGTCTGGCGCATTTACATGGCGGGCTCGGCGCATGCGTTCGAGCGCGGATGGCTGTCCGTCTACCAGGTGCTGGCGGGCAAACCCCGTGCCGACGGCGCCCTGGAGCTGCCACCGACGCGCGAACATATCTATGCGGGCTAGCGCGTTCGCGTGGCTTGCGCTCGTGGCATTTCCGGCGGCGGCGCAGTGGAGCGGCTGGGACTACGACCGTGACCAGCCGAAGGAAGAGTGGAAGGAGCTTGAAGTCAAGCTCCCGGCATTCCCCAAGGACGAGAATCTGCTTCAATTCGAAGCAGGGGCGGCGAGCCCGAACCGCTTCTTCGTAGACGCGAAGGCCATCTCCGTCGGTACCGATGGCGTCATCCGTTATACGCTGGTTGTAAAGACCGCGGGCGGCGCGACCAATGTCTTCTACGAAGGGATGCGCTGCAAGCTTCAGCAAGTCAAAGTCTACGCTGTCGCCAGCAAAGACGGGGATTGGATGCGGGCGCGCGACCCGCAGTGGCGCGGAATCCAGAACCGGAACATCAGCGACTATCATAGCGTGCTACGACGCGACTACTTCTGCGCCGGCGGGTACGGCAACGTTCCGGTCGCGAGCGACGAGGAGGCGTTGCGGCTCTTGCGCTACGGGCCGCGGGAAACTTTAACGGAGTAGAACACCGCCACCGCCGCGCATCGCCGCGGTGACACTGCGCCCCGACCGCCTAGAGCAGCACCAGGTTGTCGCGGTGGATCAGTTCCGGTTCGTCGATGTAGCCGAGCTTCGCCTCGATCTCGCTTGAGGGCGTGTGCAGAATGCGGCGGGTCTCCGCGGAGCTGTAGTTGATCAGGCCCCGCGCGATCTCGTGGCGCTTCTCGTCGAAGCATCGCACCGCTTCGCCGCGCTCGAACTCGCCGGCGACTTCGTGGACGCCGATCGGCAACAGGCTCTTTCCGCCAATGCGGAGCGCTTTGACCGCCCCGGCATCGAGGACGAGGCTGCCCCGCATCTGCAGTTGATTCGCGAGCCATTGCTTGCGTGCGGCCATGGTGGGCTTCTCGGCGATGAGTCGCGTGCCGAGCGACTCCCCGCGCGCCAGCCGGGTCAGGACGTCGTCGTCCCGGCCCGAAGCGATCACCGTGTGGGCCCCGCTGCGTGCAGCGCGTCTCGCCGCCAGCACCTTGGTCAGCATGCCACCCAGCGCGTAAAGGCTGCCGGCGCCGCCTGCCATCTGCTCCAGCGCGGGATCGGCGGCCTGCGCTTCCGCGACGAGCTTCGCCGTAGGGTCCTTGCGCGGGTCCTTGTCGTAGAGCCCCGCTTGATCGGTCAGGATCACGAGCGCGTCGGCTTCGACGAGGTTGGTGACCAGCGCAGCGAGCGTATCGTTGTCGCCGAAACGGATCTCGTCGATCGCGACGGTGTCGTTCTCGTTGATGATGGGAATCACACCGAGCGCGAGAAGCGTGCGCAGGGTCGAGCGCGCGTTGAGGTAGCGCTTGCGGTCGGCCAGGTCCTCATGCGTCAGCAGAATCTGCGAGGTCATGAGCTGGTGCTCGCGGAAACACGACTCGTAGACCTGGATCAGGCCCATCTGGCCAACCGCCGCCGCGGCCTGCAGTTCGTGCAGCGCGTGCGGGCGCCGCTTCCAGCCGAGCCGCTGCATGCCGGCGGCAATTGCCCCGCTCGACACCAGTACGACGTCACGGCCGTTGTGTCGGAGGCCTGCAATCTGGCCCGCCCAGCGCGAAAGTGCAGCGTGATCGAGACCCTGACCCTGGTTCGTGACCAGGCTCGAGCCAACCTTGACGACAAGCCGCTTCGCGTTTGCTATGACGTTTGACATTCGTCACCACAAAAACGCAGAGCCATGGAGAAAATCCTCATTTGGGGGCGCTCTTTCTCGTTCTCGGCTTGTTCTTTTTCTCTGCGTCCCGGTGCCTCTGAGGCTCCCGCTGAAGGTAATCCATGACGGCGAAGACGAGCTCGCGGCAACCATCGCCGGTCAGCGCCGAAATGATAAAGCTTCTGCCCTTCCAGCCAAAGCCCTTGAGAAAGCGCTTGATCGCGCGCTCGCGCTCGCTGGCCGGAATGAGGTCGATCTTGTTGAGCACCAGCCAGCGCGGCTTGCGATAAAGCGCCTCATCGTAGCGCTTGAGCTCCCGCACGATCGCCTTCGCCTCGCGCACCGGGTCGACGTCGAAATCAACGGGCGCGAAGTCCACGAGGTGCAGCAGAAGCCGGGTCCGCGCCAGGTGACGCAGAAACTGGTGTCCCAGGCCCACGCCCTCCGCCGCCCCCTCGATCAGGCCAGGAATGTCGGCCAGCACAAAGCTGCGGTTCATGTCCGCGCGCACGACGCCGAGGCTGGGGGCGAGAGTAGTAAACGGATAATCGGCCACCTTGGGACGGGCCGCTGACACAGACCGGATCAAGGTGGACTTGCCCGCGTTGGGCATGCCGAGCAGCCCGACGTCGGCCAGCAGCTTCAGCTCGAGCTTGAGCCGGCGGTCCTCGCCCGGCACACCGCGCGTAAATTGGCGCGGCGCGCGATTAATGCTGGACTTGAAGTGAAGGTTGCCGAGGCCCCCGGCGCCGCCGGCGGCCAACAGCGCCCGGCTGCCGTCGTGGTCGAGATCGGCGAGCAGCTCACCGGTTGCGGAATCGAGGACCATGGTGCCGACCGGCACGCGCAACACGACATCGGGCGCCGACTTCCCGTACTGGTCCGAACCGCGACCGTTCTCTCCATTCCGCGCGCGATGGATTCGGGCGTAGCGAAAATCGATCAACGTGTTGAGATTGCGGTCCGCCACCGCGTAGATGCTGCCGCCCCGCCCGCCATCACCGCCATCGGGTCCGCCGCGCGGGATGAACTTCTCGCGCCTGAAACTCGCGCAGCCGTCGCCGCCCTTTCCGGCGTGGACCTCGATGATGGCTTCGTCAACAAACTTCATGGTGGTTGAACCGTCAAGGCGCCAATCGATTCTTAAAACGGCAAGCTGGGGCCGCGGTCTTTAGCGGCTCGCGTTCTCTTGGCGCCCTGGTCGTTCAAACAAAAAAGGCCCTGCCGTTCTGGCAGGGCCTTTGCGCTGAATTCTCTCGGCTCAGGCGGGAACGACGTTCACCGTCTTGCGGCTGTCCGGTCCCTTTTGGGCGAACTGGACCCGTCCCGTGACCCTTGCGAACAGCGTGTGGTCACGGCCCATGCCGACATTCTCGCCTGGGTGAACCCGTGTTCCGCGCTGGCGGACGATGATGCTGCCCGCGGGGACAAGCTCGCCACCGAAGCGTTTCACGCCGAGGCGCTTTGACTGTGAATCGCGCCCGTTGCGTGAACTGCCGCCTGCTTTCTTGTGTGCCATGCTGATTTCTCCTTACGCCCCGATGCCCAGGATCTCGATCTCGGTGTAGTTCTGCCGATGGCCCTGACTCTTGCGATAGTGCTTGCGGCGGCGCATCTTGAAGATCCGCACCTTGTCGCCGCGCCCCTGCGAGAGCACCTTTGCCTTTACCGTCGCCCCCGCGATGAGCGGTGTGCCCATCGTGACGCCTTCGCCGGCGCCGACGAGGAGGACCTGGTCGAGCACGATTTCCTGGCCGACCTCGGCAGGAACCTGTTCTATCCGGAGTTTTTCACCGGCTTTGACCCGGTACTGCTTGCCGCCTGTCTTGACTACCGCGTACATGATGCGACCCGATTCACGTGGCTGGGAGAGCCGCGCATTCTACCGAAAGAGCGCAGGTTAGTCAAAGCAGAACACGGCGGCCGGGGCCCGGAATGGCACTTTCGCATCAGGTAGTTAACCCGTTTCGGCGTCCGGTCACCGGGGGGCGCGGTACGCCGGGGCGCGTCGGGGACGCCGCGGGATTGCTGGTATGATCACGCTCTTTTTCGGCGGGGTTTAACCGTGTCCATCGAAGCCATCCGCGACTTCCTTGAGGCGGACATGCGTGCCGTGGACGCGGTGATCCGCGCCCGCCTCAGCTCGGACGTGGTGCTCATTCGGCAGGTCGCCGAGCACATCGTCGGCAGCGGCGGGAAACGCCTGCGCCCGATGCTGCTGCTCCTATCGGCGGGCGCATTTGGCTACCGCGGGCGCGATCACCACGAACTGGCCGCGGTGATCGAGTTCATTCACACCGCGACGCTGCTGCACGATGACGTGGTGGATGAATCCGCGCTGCGCCGCGGACGCGCTACGGCCAACTCTCTCTTCGGCAATACCACCGCAGTACTGGTCGGCGACTTCGTCTATTCCCGCGCATTCCAGATGATGGTTTCCATCGACAGCATGCGTGTGCTGCAAGTGCTGGCTGATGCGACCAACGTGATCGCGGAAGGCGAGGTGATGCAGCTCATGAACTGCCATAACGCTGATATCGACGAGGCGGGCTATCTTGCAGTGATACGCTGCAAGACGGCGAAGCTGTTCGAGGCGGCAACGCGGTTGGGCGGGATTCTCGGTGGCGCGACGCCCTTGCAAGAGGACGCGATGTCCGACTATGGCATGCAGCTCGGTGTGGCATTTCAGCTGATCGATGACGTGCTCGACTATTCCGGCGACCAGGCGGTGATTGGCAAGAATCTCGGCGATGATCTTGCCGAAGGCAAACCGACGCTCCCGCTCATCCATGCGATCAGGCATGGCACGCCGGACCGGGCGAGCACCGTGCGCGCCGCGATAGAGCAGGGGGGGCGAGACGATCTGGCGGCGGTAATGGAGGCGATCCACGCCACTGGTGCGCTCGACTACGCGCGCGAGCAGGCGCGCGGCGCATCCCGGGCGGCAGGCGCCGCGGCTGCGTCCATCCCAAATTCAAAATACCGTGATTATTTGCTACAATTGGCCGAATTCGCGGTGACGCGTTCGTACTGACCGGGGGCACGATAGCGCGTGCCCTCGTCGTTTCTGCGCGTCGGGGTGTAGCTCAGCCTGGTAGAGTACTGCGTTCGGGACGCAGGTGTCGGAGGTTCGAATCCTCTCACCCCGACCAAATCTCTCAACCTAAATCAAGTAGTTAGGCGACAGCCAGCGTTTATTGGCTTTGTTCTTTTCTACTCATTTCAGCCCACTCAGTGGGACAAGATTAGGAGAGGATTTGGCCAACCGCAAGACCGGACTCCTGTCCGCAGACGCTATAAACATGGGGCGCCGGCAAGCGGCCTCACCTGAGGCTCTAGTATCGCTCACAAGCAAAAACCCCGCCGAAGCGGTGTAGGTGTGAGTGCTTAGACGTGTTACGTGGAGGCTCTAGGACGAATCGCCTTCGCATGCGTATGACATCACGTCTACGCAGGCTCCATCACCGATTCGCTGATTGCCACCGCCACGCCGACGTGGGTACCGCGCGGCTCCGTGCGGACGACGTCTCCTCGGCATTTCAGCATCACGTTGCCCTCGGGCCTTTGAACTCGCATCGAAAAGCTGATTGACTCCCCGATTGCATGCGTGCCGCTTGTCCAGAAGAACACGCCCGAGGCGCTCACGTCGCGCGTGACGCCCGTAGCGTTCTCTAGGAACACCGGCAGCGCGGTATCGACCCGCTGGTCTCTTCTTTTTTCTGGTTGTACTGCTGTCATTTTCGGCCCTTCAAGCTGGTGCGTTAAGTTTGCCCTAGCCCGCCGAATCGCTCAGCTTCCGGTTGAAATTATCAGCACTCATTACATGAGGCTAGCGGTAGCGGAGCGGATCATACCGAAATTGGTTCAGAACGATTGTCAATGTTTGTTAAACGCGCGCAATACATGGGGTTGACTGCTCGCTTCAGAAGGGGCACTACGCACATCCGAAGGAAAACGTAGGGGGACGATTTGAGTTGCGGCGAGCGAAGCGGCGCAGCGACAAACAAGAACTCCGCCGAAGCGGGGTGTGTGGCGCGCAGTAACGTTTAAGCCAGCCAACGTCGGGTCGGCGCGAAGCGTTTCCTGAGCTCGTCCTATCGCTCGTAATGTATGGGCCAATTGGTCGAAATCAGAAGAGGGTTGCCGGACAATCTGGCCATGCTCCGACCTAATGTAGGCACGCTCTCTCATCGTCTCCCAAGCAATGCTCTCGCGATACTCATCGTAAGTGCCGCGCTTCATCGTTCCGCAACGTTTACATTTTCTCCAAGGAGAAAAAAACTTAACAGAGAATTCCTCAAGGCGAGCAGTCCTTCTTGCTGCGAGTGGTTCCTCATTCACCGCGCCCGAACCTACACACTGCCGGTGGCGGCGAACCTGCTGGATCGGGATTTCGCCCCGGCGCCACCCAATCAGGCATGGTCGGCCGACCTCACCTACGTCTGGACGAACGAAGGCTGGCTCTACCCGGCGGTCGTACTCGATCTGTTCAACCGCGAGATCGTCGGTTGGTCGATCAAGCCCGGGTGACGGTGGACATCGTGATCGATGCGCTGACGATGGCATGGTTCCGTAGACGACCGGCGCCGGGGCTGATCCACCACTCGGACCGGGGCAGCCAGTATGCGAGCCACGCCTTCCAAGCCAAGCTCACCGAGTACGGCATGACCTGCTCGATGAGCCGCAGGGGCAACTGCCGGGACAACGCCCCGCCTGATCGCTCCCCCGCGCGACTTTCGACCTCGACGCTTGAGCGCCATTGCGGCACACTAGGCCGTCGCACGTTGCGCGAGGTTTTGATTGGCGAAAATCATTCTGGTGGTTCTCGGCCTGCTGCTTGCCTACTGGCTTCTGCGGGGTTACCGGCGGTACATCGAACGCAGTAGTGCACCCTCTGCGGGGGCGACCGAAGACATGGTGCGCTGCGAACGCTGTGGTGTGCATTTGCCGCGCAGTGAGAGCGTGGCTGCGCAAGGCAAGCATTACTGCTCGGTCGAGCACCGCGAGCAGCAGCCCGGATGATGCCAATGAGCCTAGCCCGTACGGAGCAGGCCGGGCGCCGGGTGCCGGACGCGGCAAGCAGCGCTGGCGGATACCCAGCGCCCTACTGGCGCTCACTCTTCCTGTTCAACGTCTACCGCCTGGTCGTCGGGTTGCTGCTGTTGCTCGCGGTCGGGCTGTGGGGCGAGAACATCATGTTCGGCTCACAGGACCGCGCGCTTTTCCTGTTTGCCGACGTCATTTATATCCTGTTCAGCATTGCGTGCTTCTTGACGATCGGGGCACGTCGGCAATTCAACCTGCAGCTCATGACGCAGGTGGTCGCCGACATCGTGCTCATCGTGCTTCTGATCACCGCCAGCGGCGGAATCTCGAGCGGGCTGGGCTTGCTGCTGCTGACCACGCTGGCCGGCGCCGGGCTGATCAGCCGGGGCCAGCTTACGCTGTTCTGCGCCGCGCTCGCCAGCATCGCGGTGCTGCTCGCGCATACCTACCAGGTGCTGGCCTACGACGCTCCGGTGGGACAGTACGCGCAGGCCGGTCTCCTGTCCGCGGCCTACTTTGCGATCGCATGGCTTGCCCACGCGCTTGCCAAGCACACGCTGGCGAGTGAGGAGCTGGCGGCGCGCCGCGAGGTCGATCTCGCGAATATGGAGCAGGTGAACGCGCTCGTCATCCGCGACATGCAGGACGGGGTGCTGGTAGTCGACGGGCGCGGCGTCATCCGGCAATCCAACACGCGCGCGGAGCAGCTGCTGGGACCGATCCGGCACGCAGCCGCGGAAGTGACGCTCGCTGGGTACGCCCCGGCACTGGGCGCGCGGTTTGAACAATGGCGCAGCCAAAACGGTGCGGACGCGGCGGGTGCCAGGCCTTTCAGCAGCGCGATCGGCGCGCGTTTCGTGCCGATCGGCAGGAGCCGCCAGATCGGAGCCGTCATCTTTCTCGAGGACCAGAGCCGGATCCAGTCGCAGGCACGCCAACTCAAGCTCGCAGCGATGGGGCGGCTCACCGCCAACATCGCGCACGAGATTCGTAACCCCCTTGGGGCCATCAGCCACGCCGCCGAACTGCTGCGCGAGGAGCCGATGATCGATGCGACCACCCAGCGCCTGATCACGATCATCAACGAGAACACGCGGCGACTGGACGGCATGGTGAACAACGTGCTGCGGCTGAGCCGCGGCGACCAAGCGCATCGCGAGCACTTCAAAGTGGTAGATTTTCTCAAAACGTTCGTCGCGCAGTTCACGCAGATCGAGCGTATCGACCCCGAGATATTCTGGCTCGAGCTGACCGGGGACGCCGAGGTGCTGTTCGATCGCAGCCATCTGAACCAGGTCATGTGGAACCTGTGCCGCAACGCGTTGCGGCACAGCCGGCGGGGGCCGGAGAGCATCCGCATCCACGTCGGCACGGCACACTCCGACACTGTTGTAAAATTGGACGTGGTCGACGATGGGCCGAGCATCACGCCCGAAGTGCGTGCCCGTCTGTTCGAGCCGTTCTTTACGACCGCGGCCGGCGGAACCGGCCTCGGTCTGTATATCGCGCGAGAAGTGTGCGAGGCGAATGGCGCGACGCTGGACCACGTGGAAACGGCCTCGGGCACGCAGTTCAGTGTGCTCTGTCGTGTGGCCTGACAAACCGATGAATGGTGAGTCGTGATTCGTGAATGGAAACGGCAAGAGCGAGTTGAGCGCATCGTCGCCCGTTACGGGTTGCGAGCCACCATTCACGACTCACGAATCACCACTCATGGCTTCTTGAGATGAGCGCGAATAGCCAGGTACTCGTCATCGACGACGAGGCCGACATTCGCGAGCTGCTGAGCCTCACGCTCGCGCGCATGGGGCTTGAGGCGCATTGCGCCGCGAATACTGCGGAGGCGTACGAGTTGCTAGTGAAGAACACGTACAACCTCTGCCTGACCGACATGCGGCTGCCCGACGGCGATGGACTCGCCGTCGTCGATTACGTCAGCAAGAATCATCCCGACCTGCCCGTCGCAGTCATTACTGCGCACGGCAGCACGGAGAACGCGGTTGCGGCCCTGAAGGCGGGTGCGTTCGATTACCTCGCGAAACCGGTATCCCTCAATCAGCTCCGCGCTCTTGTGCGCTCGGCATTGAAACTGCCCGCGCCGGGCGGACGTCACCCGCAAGAAGACGAGGCCCCAGCCTTGGGGCTGCTTATCGGCGAATCCGCGCAGATGCTGGCGACGCGCGCGATGATCGAGCGGTTGGCGCGGACGCAAGCGCCGATTCACGTCACGGGCGAATCGGGCAGCGGCAAAGAGCTCGCCGCGCGGCTGATTCACACTAAAGGCGCGCGTAACGACGGGCCGTTTGTGGCGGTCAATTGCGGCGCAATACCGGAGAACCTGATGGAAAGCGAGTTCTTCGGTTACCGGAAAGGCGCCTTCACGGGCGCCACTGCTGACCGCGAAGGCTTCTTCCAGGCAGCGAGCAGCGGCACGCTTTTCCTCGACGAGGTCGCCGACCTGCCGTTGCCCATGCAGGTGAAGCTCCTGCGGGCAATTCAGGAAAAAAAGGTCCGCAAGGTCGGCTCCACTGGCGAGGAAGCCGTGGACGTGCGCCTGATCAGCGCCACGCACCGCAATCTTGGCGATGAGGTGAAAAGCGGTAATTTCCGGCAGGATCTCTATTACCGTCTCAACGTGATCGAGTTGCGGATGCCGTCGCTGCGGGAGATGCGCGAGGACGTACCGCTGCTCGCGGAGACGTTTTTCAGGCGCCATGCTGGTGCTGGAAACGACCCGGTCCCGCGCCTCTCGGAGGAAGCGCTGAACCGGCTGCAGCGCTATGATTTTCCCGGCAACGTGCGCGAACTGGAGAACGTGCTCGAGCGCGCGTTAGCCCTTGCCGCCGAACAGGAAATCCAGTCCGAGGACTTGCAACTCGGGCCGGTGCGCCCCTCGGTAGCCGCGGTTGCCGACGAAGAGGAGCCGGTTGCTGCCGCGAGCTTGCCGCTCCAGGAGCGGCTGGACTCGGTCGAGCGACAGGCGATACTCGACGCGCTTGCGCAGACGCGCTCCAACCGCACCGCGGCGGCCAAAGTGCTCGGCATTACCTTCAGGGCGTTGCGCTATCGGATGGACCGGCTTGGGATCAAGGATGAGCCCGACTCGAAGGACTGAAGCGCCGTAAGCGGCAAGCAAACACGGCCTGCGCTCGTGGCCCTGCCCGAAACTCACTGCGTACTGTCGAGGCGTAAGACTGAAACTCACTGACGAAGGGATCCTCGAAGGGGTGCGCCAGGTCGCGTCGCCCAACTGTGACGAGCGCCCTGCTGCCTGCCGCGTCGAGCTCATCGCCATCCATTACATCAGCCTGCCGCCGGGTGAGTTCGGCGGGCGGGCCATCGAGGAATTCTTTACCAACCGGCTCGACCCCGGGGCGCACCCGTTCTTTGCGACGATCGCGGGTTTGAAGGCATCTGCGCATTTCCTGGTGCGCCGCGACGGTGCGGTCATCCAGTTCGTGCCGTGCGCGAAGCGCGCGTGGCACGCGGGCGAGTCGAGTTGGAAGGGGAGATCGCGTTGCAACGATTTCTCGATCGGCATAGAGGTCGAGGGCGATGAAGAGGTGCCATTCACGGCGGCCCAATACCGGCGCCTCGCGACACTCACGCGGACGTTGACGGCGCGCTATCCGATTGCGGAGATCGTCGGGCATAGCGATATCGCGCCGTCGCGCAAGACCGACCCTGGCCCGCAGTTTGACTGGGCACGCTACCGGGCGATGGTGGGAATGAACCGCAGCGGTGCCAGAGAAGCCGGAATGACCGGGCGGGAGCGTTACGCGCGCGTCGGAAAAAAAGCAAGCGCCCTCGCCGCTCGGTCACGGCGACGCCGGAAAACACCCAAGCGCACCTGAGATGCAACAGACGCGATGAGCCCTGCGGTCGGGCAGGCGGCGGCGACGGGCACGAGAACGTGCCCGTTTTTCTTGCGCCGTCGTCATGAAACAGCGCATTCGACCCCCAGAACCCACGGCAGTCCGCAGTCTGTGACAAATGTCACGCGCGAACTCAGGGCGCTGCTCATTTTTTGAGCAGAGAAATTTCTTGTTTTCGGTAGCTTGCCAAGAGTTTTTCCCAATCTTGACGAACAGTTAAACGCATCTTCAAAAATCTGTTGCGTTCACAAACCCGCAACACTAGAATTTGTTCAAAACGGCCAATGAACCACAACATATTGTGGTCAGATGCCCGTTAAGAATCAGTGTTGAGGGGAGGAGGTCTCCCCTTGAGTGAGAAAATACTTATAACTCAAGGAGTTGAATATATGCAGGTCGGCACCGAGACGGCTCGCGTCGCACCCGAGACCAATCTGGCCCTCGCCGATACTCCCGCCGGTAATGAGGAGCGCTTCGCGCAACACAACGTGATTCGCCGAAACGGCGCGGTCGTCGGATTCGAGCCCTCGAAAATTGTGATCGCGATGACCAAGGCGTTCATCGCGGTGAATGGGGGCACCGGCGCGGCCTCGGCGCGCGTGCGCGAGCAGGTGACAACGCTCACCGAGATCGTCGTCAGCGCGCTGATGCGCCGCCATCCCACGGGCGGAACGTTCCACATCGAGGACATCCAGGATCAGGTCGAGCTCGCGCTCATGCGGGGGGGCGAGCACAACGTGGCGCGCGCCTACGTGCTCTATCGCGAGGAGCGTGCCCGGGAGCGAGCGAAGGAGCGCCAGGCACAGGACGAAAAGCGCGGCCATTCGACCATCACCGTCAAGGACGGCGGGGTCGGGAAACCGCTCGACCTCGTGGCGATCACGGCACTGGTGCGCGATGCGTGCGAAGGCCTTGGGCGCGAAGTCGGCCCCGCGCCGATCATGCAGGCGATGCAGCGCGACCTCTACGACGGCGTGCCGATGGCGGAGGTCCGCAAATCGCTGATTCTCGCCGCGCGCGCGCTGATCGAGCAGGATCCGGGCTACAGCTACGTCACTGCGCGCCTGCTGCTGCACACGCTGCGGCTCGAGACACTGGGCGAGGAGACGACGCAGGCCGAAATGCCGCTGCGCTACACCGACTATCTGCCGCGCTTCGTGCAGACCGGAATCGAGGCCGAACTCCTCGACGAGCGCCTCGCGAATTACGACCTGAAGTGCCTCGGCGCCGCGCTCGACGCGAACCGGGACCTGAAGTTTACCTACCTTGGCCTGCAGATCCTGTACGACCGCTACTTTCTCCACGTGCAGGGCCGTCGCATCGAGCTGCCGCAGGTCTTCTTCATGCGCGTGGCGATGGGGCTTGCGCTGAACGAACCCGAGGACCAGCGCGAAGCGCGCGCGATCGAGTTCTACAACGTGCTTTCGAGCTTCGACTTCATGAGCTCGACGCCGACGCTGTTCAACTCGGGAACGCGGCGCTCGCAGCTCGCGAGCTGTTACCTCACCACGGTCTCGGACGACCTCGACGGCATCTACGAGGCGATCAAGGAAAATGCGCTGCTGCAAAAATTCGCGGGCGGACTTGGCAACGACTGGACACCCGTGCGTGCGCTCGGGGCGCACATCAAGGGTACCAACGGCAAGAGCCAGGGCGTCGTGCCGTTCCTGAAGGTGGTCAATGACACCGCGGTCGCCGTCAACCAGGGCGGCAAGCGCAAGGGCGCAGTGTGCTCCTACCTCGAGACCTGGCACCTCGATATCGAAGAGTTCCTCGAGCTGCGAAAGAACACCGGTGATGACCGGCGCCGCACGCACGACATGAACACGGCCAACTGGGTGCCGGACCTGTTTATGAAGCGGATTATGGAAAACGGAGACTGGACTCTGTTCTCTCCGTCCGATGTGCCCGATCTGCACGAAAAGTACGGCAAGGCCTTCGAGCGCGCCTATCTCGAATACGAGCGCCACGCCGCGACGGGCGAGCTGAAGCTGTACAAGAAGATTCCCGCGACCCAGCTGTGGCGCAAGATGCTGTCGATGCTGTTCGAGACCGGGCATCCGTGGATCACATTCAAGGATCCCTGCAATATCCGCAGCCCGCAGCAGCACGTGGGCGTGGTGCATAGCTCCAATCTCTGTACGGAGATCACGCTCAATACCGGTCCCGACGAGATCGCTGTCTGCAATCTGGGATCGGTCAACATGCCCGCGCACCTCGATTCCTCGACCGGGCGCATGGACATGGAAAAGCTCAAGCGCACCGTGAGCACCGCGATGCGCATGCTCGACAACGTGATCGACCTCAACTTCTACTCGGTCAACAAGGCGCGCAACTCCAACTTCAAGCACCGTCCCGTGGGGCTGGGGATCATGGGCTTCCAGGACTGCCTGCACAGACTGCGAATCCCGTACGGCTCGCAGGCGGCGGTAGAGTTTGCCGACCGCTCGATGGAGGCGATCGCCTACTGCGCCTTTTCGGCCTCGACCGATCTCGCCGAGGAGCGCGGCACGTTCTCGACTTTCAAGGGCTCGCTGTGGGACCACGGGATATTGCCGGCGGACACGTTGCGGATCGTCGCGGAGGAGCGCGGCGGCTTCATCGAATGCGACATGTCCATGACGCTCGACTGGGACCGCTTGCGCAAGCGCGTGCAGCAGGTCGGCATGCGTAACTCGAACTGCATCGCGATCGCGCCGACCGCGACCATTGCGAATATTACCGGTCTCTCGCAGTCAATCGAGCCGACCTATCAGAACGTCTACGTCAAGTCGAATCTGTCGGGCGAGTTCACTGTGGTGAACGACTTCCTGGTGCGGGATCTGAAGGAGCTCAATCTCTGGGACGAGGTGATGATCGCGGACCTCAAATACTTCGACGGCTCGCTTGCCAAGATTGACCGCATCCCGCCCGACGTCCGCAGCCTCTACGCGACCTCCTTCGAAGTCGATCCAAAGTGGCTGGTCGAGTGCGCTGCGCGCCGGCAGAAATGGATCGACCAGTCGCAGTCACTCAACATCTACATGGCGGGCGCCTCGGGCAAGAAGCTCGACGAGGTCTACAAGCTCGCCTGGGTGCGCGGGCTCAAGACCACCTATTACCTGAGGACGCTTGGCGCGACGTCTGCAGAGAAGTCCACTGTCACCACCGGGCAGTTGAACGCCGTGCTGCCGGCGACGGACGCAACGTTCTGCTCGATCGGCAATCCTGAATGCGAATCCTGCCAATAAGGAGATTGAAGATGTTGCAGTTCGAGGAGCAGCAGGCAGTGAGCGCAGGCGCCGGCCTGGCGGTGGATCCCGCCGTGGCGCGGCAGCGGCAGCAGGAGGAGGACGCCGAGTTCCAGCGGGTCAACATCGCCGACAAGCGCATCATCAACGGCCGGACCGACGTCAATCAGCTGGTGCCATTCAAGTACAAGTGGGCCTGGGAGAAATACCTTTCGGCGTGCGCCAACCACTGGATGCCGCAGGAAATTCAGATGAGCCGGGACATTGCGCTGTGGAAGGACCCCAACGGACTCACCGAGGACGAGCGCCGCATCGTCAAGCGCAATCTCGGCTTCTTCGTGACTGCGGATTCCCTGGCGGCCAACAATATCGTGCTGGGCACGTACCGCCATATCACAGCGCCGGAGTGCCGGCAGTACCTGCTGCGCCAGGCGTTCGAGGAGGCGATCCACACCCACGCTTACCAATATATCGTCGAGAGCTTGCAGCTCGACGAAGGCGAGGTGTTCAACGCCTATCGCGAGATTCCGTCGATTCGCACCAAGGACGAGTTCCTGATCCCGTTCATTGACACGCTGACCGATCCGACATTCCGAACCGGTACGCCAGAGAACGATCAGAAGCTCCTGCGCAGCCTCATCGTGTTCGCCTGCATGATGGAAGGGCTTTTCTTCTACGTCGGCTTCGCCCAGATCCTTTCGCTCGGGCGTCAGAACAAGATGACCGGCTCGGCGGAGCAGTATCAGTACATCCTGCGCGATGAGTCCATGCACTGCAATTTCGGCATTGATCTCATCAATCAGATCAAGCTGGAGAACCCGCACCTGTGGACGACGGAATTCCGCGAGGAGATGCGCGAGCTGTTCCGCAAAGCGGTGGAGCTCGAGTACGGCTACGCGGAGGACACCATGCCGCGGGGCGTGCTGGGGCTGAATGCCTCGATGTTCAAGGAATACCTGCGTTACATCGCGAACCGTCGCTGCCAGCAAATCGGTCTGGACGTGCTGTATGAGGGCGCGAGCAATCCGTTTCCCTGGATGGCCGAGATGATCGACCTCAAGAAGGAGCGCAATTTCTTCGAGACGCGCGTCATCGAGTACCAGACCGGCGGCGCGCTCACCTGGGACTAGAACGGGGTGTTGGGCGAGACAGGGATTTTTAACGAGCATGGGAGGCGCCATCTCTTGGGTTCCAGCCTGCTGAACCGACGTTATCGCAGCCGCAGAGGAAACATGAACCACACCATTACCGAATGTCGCGCCGAGGACAACTACACGCTTTGGCTCCGTTTTGACGACGGGCTGGAGGGGCGCGTTTATCTCGGTGACCTGGTATCGACGATGTCGTATAGCGCGATTTCGGACGAGGCAAGCTTTAACCGGGTGGCGATCGACCCCGTGTCGAACGCCGTGACCTGGGGAGGCGGGATCGATCTAGATCCGGAACTTTTGTACCGCGATCTGGCCACCCAATCCCAGGCCGCCCTGCATTAGGGCAGCGCGCGAAAAAGGCCGGCGCGAGCGGTGGCACAAGGTTCCCGGCTCTGTCGTCCGTGTGTCGCTTGGGCAATGTGACAGGAGGTGCGAATGCCGAAGGCGAAGAAGAAGTCGGGCAAGAGGAAATTGAAGAAAACGAAGAAACTGACAAGAATGCGGCTGGCGAAGCACAAAGCAAGAAAACGCCCGGCCACACGCAGGCTGGCCCGCAAGAAGGTGGCGCGGCGCAAGAAAGCAGCACCGCACAAAAGGATTGCAAGGCGCAGGGAAGCAGCACCGCGCAAAAAGATTGCGCGGCGCAAAACGGCAGCAGCAACCCCTGTGGCTCCGCGGCCGGTGGCGGTTCCGGGAGCCTGGCCCTTCCCGATGGGCAGCCGGCCTTAGCACGGTGGCGGAGGTGAGCGCAGGACGCGCCGGGCAGACGGCGGCGTTCCTGCCCGGCATCCTTTTCCCACAGCCGCGGTGCGGCGCTTTCCTCCTCCGGCGCCGCACCGCGGTTCTTTTCAGCCCTGCTCTTCTATGCACGCGGTGCGCGTGGCCCCTGCGCACCGGCCGCAATCCTCCTAAGATTGCTCAGGCTTCCGGGGGGCAGTTGAGCGAACGGAGGTTTTGATCATGAGCGCAAGACGGATATGGCCCTGGCTGTTGATCGTTGCCGCGGCGCTGTCAGCGTCGAGCCAGGCGGCTGAGCCGGGCGTCGTAGTGCGCTCGGTGAAGGGGGACTTTGCCGACGTAGAGGAGCGCGTGCTATTCGCCCTTCAGAATCGCGGCTTGGTGCTCAACTACACGGCGCACATCGGAACGATGCTCGAGCGGACCGGCAAGGATATCGGGCGCCCACGCCTTCTCTACCGTGACGCCCAGATGCTGGAGTTCTGCAGTGTCGTGGTTTCGCGCGACACGATGGAGGCGGACCCTCGCAACATCGTGTTCTGCCCGTACTCGATTGCGATCTATACGCTGCCGAAAGAGCCAGGTAGGGTCTACGTTGCGTATCGCAAACCGCCGGCGATTGGATCGGACCAGTCGGTGAAAGCATTGCGGGCGGTGGGGAAGCTGCTCGACGATATCGCGGACGAGGCCCTTAAATGATGTAACTGGGTGACTAAGCGACTAAGTGACGTAAACCTACGCACGCCCTCATTGGGACAGGCGGTCACCTAGTCCCGCTTCCAGAAGCTCTCAATGGCGTTTACCGCCCTGTCGATGAACGTCGCCTCGCGCATCGATTCAAGCATGGCCTCGGTCGGGCGGGTGACGGTATCGCTTCGCAAATCGATCACGTCAGCAGCACTCTGGCTGGCCGGCTGGCTGGACGGGGTGCGCGATGAAGCCGAAGCGCCCGGGCACAGTGGCGGAACGGATCGGCTCGACCTTGATGTTGCGCTGTCGAAACGTGAGCCATAGCGCGACGGACTGGCCGCCTTCCACGAGCTCCAGCAGCTCGTCGAGCGCGGTTTCATCGAGGAGGGTTCCGTTGGCATCGACGAAAGATGGGAGGAGCCGGTCGAGGTCGCCGTCATGGATGGTGCCGATGCCGTGCTCGGTTTCGAGCAGAACGACACCCATCTCGTCGATCCAGGCGCCGCTGACGGCCGTTACCGGTTTGCCGACATGCGACTCGATTTCGAGCGCGGCGTCCTTGGAATTCACGACGCGATAGACGAATGGCGCGTGCTCGAGCGCAACGAACACCCGTTGCGGGCCGTTCTGAAAGAACCAGCGGCCTTGTTCGTCGTGCGTGTAGTTGCGGCCAATGAAGGCGATGACGCCGGAGTTAGCGATCCGATCACCCTTGATCAGCCAGTGTCCACGCCGGTCGAGCGAGAGCCAGCCGTAGACCGCAGGCACGTCCGGCCACTTCGCCATCCCGCGCAGGACGATTTCATCCATCGCGCCACTTTATCAGAGCATCCGGCCGCTTCGCGTCTGGCAATAGAGACGTTCAACATGGATACGGGCCGGGAACCACTCACCAGTCCGGCGCTAATCCTCTTCGGCGTGGACTGCTGTCTTGGCGTGCTGCGCGGACAGGTCTTTCTGGAGGTTCGGGGGCACGGGGTCGTAATGCGAAAACTCTATGGAGAACGACCCTTGGCCGGCGGTGACCGACTTCAGCCGCGCCTGGTAGTTGTTGAGCTCGGAGAGCGGCACGCGGCCCTTGATGAGCAGCATGCCCGGCCCGAGCGCATCGGTGCCGGTCAGCTGGCCGCGCTTGGACGACATGTCGCCGGCGATATCACCCATGTTGGCTTCCGGCGCGGTGACCTCAATGTTGACGATCGGCTCGAGGATGATCGGGCGTGCCTTGCCGATCGCGTCCATGAACGCCCGCTTGCCCGCCGCGATGAAGGCGACTTCCTTCGAGTCCACCGGGTGGTGCTTGCCGTCGTACACGCTTACGCGCACGTCGTGCACCGGGTAGCCCGCGACCGGACCGGCTTCCAGCACCTGACGCACGCCCTTCTCCACGGCCGGGATGAACTGGTTCGGAATCACGCCGCCTTTGCTCTCGTCTCGGAATTCGAAACCTGCTCCCCGCTTTAACGGCTCGACCCGCAGGAAGACCTCGCCGAACTGGCCGGCGCCCCCGGTCTGCTTCTTGTGCCGGTGGTGGCCCTCTGCTTTGCCGGTGATGGTCTCGCGGTAGGGAATGCGCGGCGGCTTGGTCGCGACTTCCACGTGGTACTGGCTCGCCATGCGATCGAGGATGTAGCGCATGTGCAGGTCGCCAAGTCCACTGATGATAGTCTGGTTCACCGTCGCATTGTGCTCAACTCTGAACGTGGGGTCCTCGGCCGCGAGCTTGTGCAACGCATCCGAGATCTTCTGCTCGTCCCCGCGGCGCTTGGTCTCGATTGCGAGGCTATGCATCAGCATGGGGAACTCGAGCGGCACCAGATGAATATGGTCCTCGTCGTGCGAATCGTGCAGCACGGAGTCGAACTGGACTTCGTCTACTTTGGCAACCGCCCCGATATCCCCCGGCACGAGCGCGTCGGTCTCGACCAACTCCTTGCCCTGCGACAGGTAGACGTGCCCGACTTTGAAAGCCTTCCGACCCTCGCCAAC
Organism: Betaproteobacteria bacterium; assembly: GCA_029863175.1. The sequence goes on from JAOTVX010000005.1 coordinate 62,328, forward strand.
GAAGAGCTGCGTGTCCTTGTTGATGGTGCCCTGGTGCACCCGAAATACGCCGACCTTGCCGATGAAAGGGTCGATCACCAGCTTGAAGACGTGGGCGAGGACATGCTTCTTAGGATCGGGCTCGGCCTGGACGGGCTGTGCTTGCTCGCCCTTTCCCTTGAGCAGCTGCGGCGAATTGCCCTCCGTCGGATTGGGCATGAGTTTGATAAACACGTCGAGCAACTCTGCGACACCCGCGCCATTGCGTGCCGAGACAAAGCACACCGGGACCAGATGCCCCTCCCGCAGCGCCTTCTCGAACGGCTCGTGCAGCTCGTCGGGCGCGATCTCCCCTTGCTCGAGATACTTCGCCATCAGCACTTCGTCCACCTCGACTACCTGGTCGACGAGCGCGCTGTGGGCTTCCTCCACGGACGAGAAATCGGATTCACCGGAGGGGTTGAAGAAGCAGTCGACGACACGTTTACCGCCGCCGGCGGGCAGGTTGATCGGCAAGCACTCCCTGCCGAAGGCGGCCTGTATTTTCGCGAGCAGGCCGGGCAGGTCGATGTTCTCCGCGTCGATCTTGTTCACGATGATCATGCGGCAGAGGTTGCGCTTTGAGACCCATTGCATCATCCGGCTCGTGATCATCTCAACGCCGTTCTGTGCGTTCACGACGATCGCTGCCGTTTCGACGGCGGGCAGCGCGCCGATGGCGCGCCCGATGAAATCAGGCAGGCCCGGGGTGTCGACGAGGTGCACGCGCGTGCCGGCATGCTCGAGGTGCACTACGGCGGCGTTCAGCGAATGCTGGTACTGCTTCTCGAGGGCATCGGAATCACAAACGGTCGTGCCCTTCTCCACGCTGCCTGCCGTGTTGATCGCGCCAGCCTTGGCGAGCAAGGCTTCGGTGAGCGTGGTCTTGCCGGCGCCGCCGTGTCCGACGAGCGCAATGGTGCGAATGGCTTCGGGGGAAAACTTGGACATTGAACTCCTCCGCCCTCGTATGGAATTGATCTTGCAAGGCCGCGGGTGCGCGCCGCAGGCAACTCCGGGTGCGGCTTCGGGAGCGAGCCGCGCCGCGCGACATTTCATGCAGTCGGCAAATCGGCGACAACACCCGCCCCGATCGCTCCGTCCCGCCAAAATGCGGCCAGAAAGCGTGTCTGCGTCGCGGGTTGCCCGGCCATAACGGCCGACCGCATCGGCTTCCCGTCCGACACCCGGCGCTTTTTGGTTGCAACGCGCTACGCGTGGGCTTGCAGGAGAGATTCGTTGGGGTCAGCCCAGTATAACGACGGGTTTGGGGGGGTTCAAGCTAACCCCATTGGCCCGATGGCCACGTTTATGGCAAGAGCATCGTCTGGATGCGTAACCCCAAGGAGAGAATCATGAACTGGAGAGCAGTCGCGGCAGCAGCCCTGCTGTGGAGTATCGCGGGAACGGCCGCCGCCGTGGGCCGGATGGCCGATGTCACGTTGTATGATCGCGGCGCGGGACGTTCCCTGCCGGTGTACCGGCACGAGGGCCGCTTCTACGCCGTTGGCAAGCCCGGTAACGAGTATCAGATACGCGTTCGCAATCGCACCGGCGCGGAGATACTGGCGGTGGTGTCTGTCGACGGCGTCAACGCCGTGAGCGGAAAGACGGCGAACTGGCACCAGACGGGCTACGTGCTCGCGCCACACCAGATGCTGGCGGTGAAGGGCTGGCGCAAAAGCCTGCAGCGGGTCGCCGCGTTTTACTTCACCGAGCATGCCAGTTCGTACGCGGCCCGCACGGGGCGCCCGCAAAACGTCGGCGTGATCGGTGTGGCGCTGTTTCGCAAGCGGGCGCAGCCGGACGCGCGCATGGACCAGCGCCCGCCGCGAGCCCCGAGGTGGGGGCCGGCGAACGAGAGTCCTTTCCCGGATGATGGGGATGCGGCGCGCGAAGGCCATAGGGGATGGAACGGTTCCACGGAGCGCGCCCCGTTCGACGAATCCAAGCGGGAAATGGGCGATGCGGCCGCAGGCGCCCTGCCGGGGGCCGCGCGGCAGGATGAGCCCCGGGCGCGTCGCCATGCGCCGGAGCTGTACGCGGCGGAGAAATCGTCGTCGCTCGGAACCGGTCATGGCGGCCGTCGGACCTCGCATGCGCGCTACACGTCCTTCGAGCGCGCGACTGACAGCCCGGCGGAAATCGTGGCGATCCACTACGACACATACCAGAACCTGGTCAGGCTGGGCGTGATCGGGACGCCGCGGATGGCGACTCCCTTCCCCGGACAGTTTGTCCCGGATCCCAGGTGAGCGGTAAGCGGCGAGCTGGCGCGCTGGGTCGCGGTGAACAGCCTGCCACTCACCTCGTTGCCCTCCAACGTCGGGTTGTCGGTATGCGGACACTGCCGCATACTCACAAGCCGTCATGTCTTGGGGCGCAAGTTCGAGCGATGAGGAGCTTATGCTCTGCTATCGCGACGGTGATGCCGGGGCGTTCGACGTCCTCTACGGGCGCCACCGGGGCGGCGTCTATCGCTACTTCCGGCGCCAGTGCCGCGATGCCGCGGTCGCCGAGGAGCTGTTTCAGGACGTATGGATGAATCTTATCCGGGCGCGCGCGGCCTATACCGTCCAGGCGAAATTCAGCACCTACCTCTACCGGCTGGCGCATAACCGCCTCGTCGATCACTACCGCCAGCGCCGGCCAACCGCGATGGGCTATGGAGAGGTAGACGGCGACGTGCTCGAGAGCATTCCGGACGAGCGCGAGCAGTCGGCGGAGGGGTTGATCGATCTCAAGCAGCAGGCAGCGCGCTTGATGGCGTTAATCGCGGAGCTCCCCGAGTCGCAGCGCGAGGCCTTCCTGCTGCAGCAGGAGGGGGGGCTGAGCATCGAGGACATCGCGAGTGCGACCAGCGTTACGCGCGAGACGGCGAAAAGCCGCCTGCGTTATGCGCTCGCGAAACTGAGGCAGGGGATGGCCCCATGGCGCTGAACGAGCGCAACACGGACGGCCTGGAGCGCGACCCGCGGCTCGACCGGCTCTACCCCCAAACGGGCCTTGAAGAGCCCCGGGCTGAGCTCGATGCGACGATTCGCGCGGCGGCGCGTCGGGAAGTGCAGGCGCGACCTCATGCCCTGGGTGCGCGGCTGCGGAGATGGCGGCTGCCGATTTCGATCGCGGCCATGGTCATGCTGTCGGTAAGCGTGGTGACCTTGATGCGCGAGGAGGGCGCCGATCGTTTCGAGGAGGGTCTTCCACCGACGATGGTGGAGCCAAGGACCCCCGCTGCCTCCCCGGGCGACGACGCCGATCTGAAGACCAAGGAGAGCGCCGACTCTGTGGGCCGCGCGCAGGTGCCAGCACCCCAAGCATTGCCAGCGCCAGCCGCGGGGTTGACTGCTCCTTCTGTTGACGAGGCACGGCGGGCACGGCGGCTTGATGCGCCTGCTGCCGGGCAGCTCAAACCCGTCGAGCCTTCCCCTGCGGAGATCCGGCAGCGGGCCGCTGGCGCAGCGAACGAATCCGCGTCGCAGCGACCGGCGTCGGCGGCACCTGCGAAAAGACCGGCACGGCGTGCCGCGCGCGTCTTGAGTGCGCCCGCGCCGAGCACCAAGGAAGCGCTGGTTGAGGCGGAGGAGGACAGTGCAGGGAAGCGGGAACTCAAGAAAAGTGAGCGCTCGCTCACAGAGAGCCGAGTCAATGCGTTGATCCGAGAACTCGAGGGAGCGTCACCGGAAGTATGGCTGGAGAAAATCGAGCGGCTACGCCGGGAAGGGTGGAACGAAGAGGCGGATGATTTGGTGGTCGAGTTCAGGCGCCGGTTCCCTGAACACCCCATGCCGGCGCGGGAGGGCGCACGTGGCAACTGACGAACCTGCCGTTCCTCCAAGAGGCGGCGGTCGGCCTGAGCCGCCAAACGAGCCGGCGCTCGAAGACTGATGCCGTAGCGGCTGTGATCCCTGCGCATTCGATCGCTACTATGAGGCGCAGGAGGGTTGTTGGGAAGCGCTTCGTCTATGGCAGTTGCAGCATCCTGCGGCAACTGATCGAGTGTTTCGGGATGGCTTGGAATCTGGACATTAAGCGTTTATTTTAGAAACTTTTTTATGGACATTGAGACCAGAGCGGGCCTGCTGGCATGGTCTCGTAATCGTTTGTTCGCAGAAAATGCTGCATCGCATCACGTCCTGGGCCAACTTGTTCACAGCTATTGACAAACCGACTGAAAGAAAACATAATTGCATCTATTGCTTTGCAGCATCCTGCATGCTGACCAAGGCAGCGCGGCGGATCTCCGTCAACGGGTGATTGCCGGCACTGACCCCACCCACTACAATTAGTCAAATCTTCGGTCTAAGCCCCAACCTATTGCGGTTGGGTTTGGGCACTGTAATTGCAGGGGGCTACCTGAACGGTAGTGCAGGCTGGCACCAGACCGAGCCGGCACCACAAAAAAGGAGGTTTTGCCATGATTGCGAAATCGACCCTAAGCATGGACGGTTTCGGCACGGCAGGGACGGGGCAACGGGGACGCCACCTCGTGTCCACCCTCGTGCTCATCGCGAGTCTGCTGGCACTCTCGTTGATCGTGCACACGCGCTACGGCCCGCTACAGGTCGGGAATCCGTTTCAGCCCGGGCTGCCGCTGGTCGCCATCCAGGCCGAGCGGCCGGCCCGCCTTGCCCCGCCGGTGGCGGCCTTGTCGCCCGCCGAGGAGGGTAGCTACCGCGTGCTTTCGGAATATTTGGCCAAGCGCTACCGGGTCTCCCAGCGGGTCACCTTCGAGCTAGTGACACTGGCACATAAGGTCGGCCGCCAACATAAGCTCGACCCGCTCCTGATCATCGCCGTGGTGGGGATCGAGTCGAGCTTCAATCCCATTGCCGAAAGCAACATGGGCGCCAAAGGCCTTATGCAGATCATCCCGAAGTATCACGGAGAGAAGTTGCAGCCCTTTGGGGGTGAGAGGGCCGTCTTCGATCGCGCGACCAACGTGGTCGTGGGGACCCAAATCCTGAAGGAGTATCTGCGCCGCACGGGTAACCTCGGCATCGCGCTGCAGATGTACGCCGGGGCGCTGAGCGACAGGGAAGATGCGTATACGCGCCGGGTCCTGACCGAACGCCAGCGCCTGCAGGAAGTGCTGGCCCGCTGGTCTGCCCCTGGCACCCCTGCGAGGAGCACGCCCGCGAGGACTGCCTCGGCAAAGTCGACGCTGTCGACCCGCTTCCGCTAATCCCGACGCTCTGACGCCCGTGGCAAGGATTCGGATTGCCTGGGGCGGCGGGGCCATCACCGCTGAACTGCGGAACACGCCGACGGTTAAGGCGTTGCTTGCCGCGCTGCCGTGCCAGGCGAGCGCCAGCACCTGGGGAGAAGAGGTCTACTTCGAGTTGCCCGTAAGAACGGTGCTCGAACCCGATGCGCAACAGGTGGTGGATCCCGGCACGGCGTGCTTCTGGGTTCAGGGCAGTGCACTCGCCTTGCCCTATGGTCGCACGCCTGCGTCGAAGGGCGACGAATCCCGTCTCGTTACCCGGTGCAATATCGTGGGCAAGGTCGTGGGCGAACCGCGTCAGCTGCAGAGCATCCAGGACGGGGCCGCGCTCCGCGTCGAGATCATTCCGTAGGGCCGATTCCCAGCGGGAGGCCTCCCGCGCCAGCGCAGGCGACCAAGCGCTTAAACACCCGGTGATGTCCTCCGCCGTTTGATAGGGTGCGAGGCGCACCTGCTCCATCACGAATTGCGTCGCTAAGGCGGTACCAGCCTCTTGAAAGCGCGCGCGGCGTGCGTGGCGAACAATCCGGCACCGCTGGCGTAACAGGGAATCAAAATTTGTGGCTGCCGATCATGAGGCGCCTGAATACGGAATAGCGCTCACCGACGCCGTCGGGGCTCGGCTCACGCTTCACCGTGATCCAGACGTCCGGCGGAAAGCCGGCCGCAAGATCGGCGGTATAAGCGCACTCCTCCTCTGCTGCCGCTTTGGCAGCTTCGGTCGAAGGCGCGCCTAGCGCTTCGAGAAAGTGCCGTGCGAGAAGCGCCATCACCCGTTCATAGGCAGGCGCATCAATCTCGACGACTTCGCCAATCGTGCAACGCCTTTGAGAGCCGGCGACGACGAAGGTGGTGTCGCAGTGACAGCGTGGTGCGCGGTGACCCTGGGCGAGGTCGCACACCGCGTACCCGCCTGACACGAGCCACTCGCCGCCTGCCGCGGCGCCTTCCTCGGCCAGCACGCGCAGGTCCGAGTCGTCCAACCGCACCGCTCGCAGGAATTTCATTTTGTCCTCCGTTCCGCCTGCTTCCCGCTCATATAATATGAGGCGTCGGGGACCACGGCATAGGAGGAGGAAATGGCGCAGCAACCTGAGTTGCCGAAGGACATGTTCGAGTTCATGCAAAAGATGTGGAATCCGCTCAACTTCCCGCTGCCCGGCATGTTCACGCCAACCGTGAACCTCGAGGACATCGAGAAGAAAATCAACGAGATGAAGACGGTGGAGACCTGGCTCACCATGAACATCGGCTTCATCCAGATGACGATCAAGACGCTGGAGATGCAAAAGGCGGCGCTCGAGTCCCTCGCCGCTGCGGCGCCGAAGGCCGGCGAGAAAAAGTGAACACGACCCTCCTTCCGTCGCATGTTCGGCTAACGCACCGCTGCGCGGCGCAGTGGCCTACGACACAACCGATGCCGGATGCTAATGTCACGCTGGCAGGGCGGCAGGTAAGATGCGTTCGGGGCAGCAGCAGCGCATAATTACCCCTAATCCGGCCGCTTCGCGCCGGATGAGCTTCGCCCGTACGAACCCCACAACGGGGCTGCCGCTCAGCCCACGGGTAAAGACACCCGGACGCGCGGCGCCGGGTGGAATCCGACGGTTCGGGGCGGGTTCTGGGCATTCATCAATCGCAACTCCGACGGAGGGCCGCTATGGCTACGAGCATTCGCAAGACTGCCTACTTCAGCATGAAAACGCCGAATCGCGCGGGCCAGGGCGCGCGGTTGCTCAACGGGCTTGCCGCGCACGGGGTCAATCTGCTGGCATTTACGGGCTTTCCCAATGCCGGACGCGCGCAGGTGGATTTCGTCCCCTACGACGTCACCAAGTTTACACGCGCGGCGCGCAAACTGGGGCTGAAAGTGAGCAAGAAGAAGACTGTATTTCTAGCGCAGGGCGCCGACAAGGCTGGCGCAATCGCAGCCATTTGCGGCAAGCTCTCCAGAGTCGGAATCAATATGGTGGCGATGGGCGCGGTGACCGCTGGCCGTGGCCGCTTTGGGGCGATGTTCTGGGTGAAGCCGCGTGATGTCGCCAAGGCTTCGCGCGTGCTCCGAGCGCGTTAAAACTTAACCGCCAAGACGCCAAGAGCGTTAAGAAAACGATATCCGGTAAAGAAATTGGGGGCCAAACCGTGGCCCCCAATTTCTTCGGAAATGTGGTTTAATCACGCGCTCTGATCGTTGTAAGTCGAAACAAGGAGAAAACCCATGCCCCATGCAATGCGAATTCATGAACACGGCGGAGCCGAAAAAATGCGCTGGGAAGCAGTCGAGGTGGGCGATCCGGGGCCGGGCCAGGTGCGGGTGCGGAACACCGCGGTTGGACTGAACTTTGTCGACATCTACCAGCGCAACGGCCTCTATCCCATGCAGCTGCCGTTCACGCTGGGCTCCGAGGGCGCCGGTGTCGTCGAAGCCGTCGGTCCCACGGTCAAGGAGTTGAAGGTGGGAGATCGTGTCGCCTATTCCGGTCCACTCGGCGCCTACGCCGAAGTATTGCTGCGGCCTGCGGATCGCTTGGTGAAGATTCCGGCAGGTGTGGACGACAAGACGGCGGCCGCGATGATGCTGAAAGGCTTGACCGCGCACTACCTGATCCGGCGCACTTATCGTGTGAAGAAAGGCGACACAATCCTCATGCACGCGGCTGCAGGCGGCGTCGGCCAGATTCTTTGCCAATGGGCGAAGCACCTGGGAGCGACCGTGATCGGTACCGTGGGCAGCGATGAAAAGGCCGAGCTCGCGAAGAAGGCCGGTTGCAAGCACGTCATCGTGCTCTCACGCGAGAAATTTTCCGAGCGCGTGAAGGAAATTACCAAAGGCAAAGGCGTGCCGGTCGTCTACGACGGCATCGGCAAGGACACCTTCATGGATTCGCTCGACTGCCTGCAGCCCATGGGACTCATGGCGAGCTTCGGCAACGCCTCGGGCGCTGTGCCGCCGTTCAACGCGGGCATCCTGGCGCAGAAGGGATCGCTTTTCCTCACGCGCCCGACGCTGGTGCACTACACGGCATCGCGCGAGGACCTGGTAAGAGCGGCGCGCGAACTGTTCGCCGTCGTGAGGAGCGGGGCGGTGAAGATCTGCATCAACCAGACCTACCCGCTGCGCGAAGCGGCGCAGGCGCAGAACGATCTGGAAGCACGCAAGACGACGGGATCAACCGTGTTGATCCTGTAACGGGCTCAAAGAAAAAAGCCTGACGAAGCCGCGGATTAACTCGGCTAAGCTTAAAACCAAGAGCACAAGCGTTAATCGGCGTTAATGTTTAACGCCGATTTTTGAACTGCTCGGTTGCTTTCACCAGTTCCGCGCTGTTGCCGGGTTCCCACGCCGAGTGCCCGGCGTCGGGGACCGCGATGTATGTCGCCTGCGGCCAGGCGCGGTGCAACTCGTCCGCGGTCACGATCGGACAGACGGCATCGTAGCGCCCCTGCACGATGGTGCACGGCAGGTGGCGGATACGCCCGATGTTCTCAAGCAGCGAATTCTCTGGCAGGAAGATGTTGTGGCTGAAGTAGTGCGCTTCGATGCGCGCGAGCCCCAGCGCCACGCCGTCCGCCGCAAAATAGGACACCGTCTCCGGGCTGGGAAGCAGTGTTGAGCATGCGCCCTCGTAGGTGCTCCAGGCCCGCGCCGCCGGCACATGCACGTTGGGGTCAGGGTCGGCCAGGCGCTTATAGTAGGCGGCCAGGAGGTTCCCGCGCTCATTCTCGGGGATCAATGCGGCGAATGCGAGCCAAGGCTCAGGAAAGAGGTTCCGTAGCCCGTAGAGAAACCATTCGATCTCGCTCGTGCGGCAGAGGAAAACGCCGCGCAGGATGAAGCCCGTGCACGACTCAGGGTGCGCCTCGCCGTACGCAAGCGCCAGCGTGCTGCCCCACGAGCCGCCGAATACCAGCCAGCGCTCGATTCCCAGGCGGACGCGCAGACGCTCGATATCGGCGACGAGGTGCGGTGTCGTGTTCTCCTTCAGCTCTCCGAGCGGCGTCGAGCGCCCGGCGCCCCGCTGATCAAAGATGACGATGCAGTAATGCGCGGGATCGAAGAAGCGCCGGTGCGCCGGCGCCGCGCCAGCTCCTGGACCGCCATGCAGGAACACCACGGGGATGCCCTCCGGATTACCCGATTGTTCCCAGTACATCGTATGCACCGCGTCCAGCTTGAGCATGCCGGTGCGGTATGGCTCGATCTCGGGGTAGAGCTTGGTGCGCGGCGTGCGGGAAATGTCGGCCATAACGGAAACGGGCGCGTGCGACCGCGAGAACATAACACAGCCGCGTGCCCGCGCGGAACTGCGGGGCCATGCCAAATGGGTATAATTCCTGCCAATTCGGGCGCTATGCGCCGGTTTGCCTCCGCGCGTCGGAACGGACTCGACAGGCGGTTCAACGCGCGCCTTCATCTGGACGGGCAGATTGGACGAAGAACCGCACAAGACGGCACTGGATTATCACCGCGCCCCCGTCGCGGGCAAGATCGCAATTGCGCCCACCACGGACCTGGTGAATCAGCGCGACCTTGCGCTTGCCAACCCGGAGCCCGAAATCCGCCTCGAGGTTGCGCGGGCGGCCCGGCCCGACGTGGTTATTGCTACGGGGCGCTCCGACTACCCGAACCAGGTCAACAATGTGTTGTGCTTACCGGTGGAGTCGATATGGCGAAGAACGTTCGCATAGAGCACGATACGATGGGCGGTGTCGCGGTGCCCGCCAACCGGCTGTGGGGCGCCCAAACCGGGCGCAGCCTCATTCATTTCCGGTTTCCCAACGAGCTGATGCCGGTCGAAGTCGTGCACGCCCAAGTGCTGGTGAAGAAGGCGTCTGCGCTTACCAATATGACGATTGGCGTTCTCGACAGGAGAAAGGGCGGCGCTATCGTCAAGGCCGCGAACGAGGCACTCTCGGGCAAGTTCGACGAGCACTTTCCGCTCACGGTGTGGCAGACCGGTTCCGGCACCCAGACCAACATGAATGTGAACGAGGTGCTTGCCAACCGCGCGTCCGAGATCCTCGGCGGCGAGCGCGGAGAGCGGCGGCTGGTGCATCCCAACGACGACGTCAACAAGAGCCAATCCTCCAACGACACGTTTCCCACCGCGATGCACATCGCGTCTGTCATCGCGCTCGAGCGCGCCGTCAGGCCCGCCGTGAGAGAGCTCCGCGACACGCTCGAGAAGAAAGCCCGCCGCTTTGCGCGCATCGTCAAGATCGGACGCACCCATCTGCAGGACGCGACGCCCCTTACGCTCGGCCAGGAGTTCTCGGGCTACGTTTCACAGCTGGATCACGGCCTGGCGCACCTGGACGCGGTGCTGCCCCATCTGTGCGAGCTGGCGCTGGGCGGCACGGCGGTCGGCACCGGGTTGAATGCCCACCCCCGTTTCGCGGGGAAGGTCGCGGCCGAACTCGCGCGGCTGACGCGCTTGCCCTTCATCACGGCGCCCAACAAGTTCGAGGCGCTGGCGTCCTGCGATGCCATGGTGCACGCGCATGGAGCGCTCAAGACCCTCGCAGCGTCGCTGATGAAGATCGCCAATGACGTGCGCTGGCTCGCGTCCGGGCCGCGCAGCGGCCTCGGCGAGTTGTCCATTCCCGAGAACGAGCCGGGAAGCTCGTTCATGCCGGGTAAAGTGAACCCGACGCAGTCGGAGTCCATGACCATGGTCTGCTGCCAGGTGTTTGGCAACGACGTCGCCATCAGCTTTGGCGGTGCTTCCGGAAATTTCGAGATGAACGTGTTCCGGCCACTGGTGATCCGGAATTTTCTGCACAGCGCGAAGCTCCTGGCCTACGCCTGCGAGAACTTCGAGGCGCATTGTGCCAGCGGCATCGAGGCCAACCGGGAGCGCATCGGGCAGCTCATGCGCACCTCGCTCATGCTCGTGACAGCATTGAATCCCCACATCGGCTACGAGAAGGCCGCGGCGATTGCGAAAAAGGCGTACCGGGAAGGCACGACTCTGCGGGAAGCTGCAATCGCGCTTGGTTATGTCACCGGAAAGCAGTTCGATAAATGGGTCCGTCCCGACGACATGGTCGGAAAAATTCCATGAATCGTGAAGGGTGAATCGTGAATCGAGAAGCGATGCAGAAATTCGATCGACTGCGGGAGCAGGTGAGGGGGACTGCTTTTTTCAATACGATGTTCATCCATCGCCCGGGACCGGGCCATGGCTGACATGCGACCTCAGAGAGTTGCGGTGGTGACGGGCGCCAACCGGGGAATTGGACTGGAGATTTGTCGGCAGCTAGGAAGACGCAGCGGAATCCGCGTCTTCCTTACCGCAAGGGATGGGACCAAAGGAAACGCGGCCGCCCAGAAGCTGCGTGATGAGGGACTCGACATGGAGTTCTATCCTCTCGATGTCACGAACGAACAAAGCGTCACAACGTTTGCAGGTTGGCTGGAAGCCACCTGCAAACGTTGTGACGTACTGATCAACAATGCGGGCGTGATGGCGGACCCGCGCGGCTCGCGCGTTCTTGATTCCCGCCCGGCGACCTACCGGGAAACGCTCGAGACGAACCTGCTCGGACCGTTGATGCTTATTCAAGCGCTGGTGCCGCTCATGAGAAAGGGCGGCTACGGACGCATCGTCAATGTATCTAGCGGACAAGGCCAACTGTCGGATATGGGTGCGGGCACGCCCGCCTACCGCGTCTCCAAGACGGCCCTCAACGCGCTGACACGTACTTGCGCGGCCGAGCTGCGGGGTAGTGGCGTACTCATAAACTCAATGTGCCCGGGCTGGGTGAAAACAGACATGGGCGGGCCGTCGGCGCCGCGCTCGTTGGCGCAGGGCGCGGATACCGCGGTTTGGCTTGCGACGCTTCCGGAGGGGGGTCCCAGCGGCGGTTTTTTCCGCGATCGCAAGCCGATTCCGTGGTAAGGGCTACGTTGCGGGAACACCGGTGCGCCACCGCGACAACTTTTTCAAAATGGGGAGCTCTATTCCACAGGGACAAGGCCCGTGGAGAGCCAGGGGCTTAAGTCCGGGTTAAGGCTCCGCGCTTACCCTGACCGGGGTCCGTTCTGGAACAACCGATACAATCAATCAAGCGATGCGGTTATTGTTGGTCGAAGACGATCCGATGATCGGCGACAGCATCCAGAAGGGCTTGCGCCAGGACGGTTTTGCTGTGGACTGGGTGCGCGACGGGCAGGCTGCGGAGCTTGCGCTCGCGAACGACGTCTACGAGCTTGTCGTGCTGGACCTCGGGTTGCCCCGCAAGAGCGGGCTCGACGTGCTGTCTGGATTGCGGGCAAGGGGGAACGCCGTTCCCGTCCTGATTCTGACGGCGCGTGATGCCGTTCCCGATCGCGTGAAGGGGCTCGACCGCGGAGCGGACGACTACCTGGTCAAGCCCTTCGATCTGGACGAGCTAGCCGCGCGGGTCCGCGCGCTGTTACGTCGGCGCGCGGGCCGCGCCGAGCCGCTGATCACGCATGGCGACCTCACGCTCAATCCCGCGACCCGCGAGGCGAGCCTGGCTGGCAAGCCGCTTACGCTGTCGGCACGCGAATTCGCGCTGCTCGAGGCGCTGCTCGATCGGCCGGGCGCCATTCTCTCGCGGGCGCAGCTTGAGGAGCGCGTCTACGGCTGGGGCGAGGAGGTCGAGAGCAACACGGTGGAGGTCTACGTCCACGCGCTGCGCAAGAAGCTCGGCACCCGATTCATCCGCAACGTGCGGGGCGTGGGCTACACGATACCGAGGCTAGAATGACTTCGATTCGCAGGCAGCTTCTGGTCGGCCTGTTGGCGGTCGTGCTGATCGCGGGGCTGTTCGCGGCGTGGGGCGTCTACCAGCGCGCTCACGAGGAGCTCGACGAACTGTTCGATTACCACCTCAAGCAGATGGCGCTGTCGCTGCGCGCTCAGAGCTTCGAGCCGTTCGCGGGCGGCCCCCCCGGAATCGAGGACGGTTTCGATTTTGCGATTCAGGTCTGGAGCCGGGACGGCATCCGTATGTATTTCTCGCGGCCCCACGCGGGATTGCCGAACCTCGCACGCCTTGGCTATGCGACAGTGGAAACCAGCGAGGGCGACTGGCGTGTGTTCAGCATTCAGCAACGCGGGGTGACGCTGCAGGTGGCGCAGCCAATGGCCATCCGCAAGCGCCTGGCAGCCGCGGCGGCGCTGCGCACGCTCGCCCCGTTTCTGTTTCTGCTGCCGGCCCTCGGCTTGCTGGTCTGGTTCATCGTCGGTCGCGGCTTGAAGCCGCTCGTCACGGTCGCGGGCGCGGTCAAGGCGCGCACACCCGCTGCGCTGCACCCTTTGCCCGACCGCAGCCTGCCCGAGGAGATCCAGCCGCTCGTGACGGCCCTCAACGATCTGCTGGCGCGCCTCGAACGTACGCTCGGCGCGCAGCGCGAATTCGTCGCCGACGCCGCGCACGAGTTGCGCACGCCGCTTACTGCATTGCGGCTTCAGGTCCAGCTGGCCGAGCGCGCGCGGGAGCCGGACGAGCAGGCGGCCGCCTTTTCAGCGCTCAAGCAGGGCCTCGACCGCGCGACGCGTCTCGTCGAGCAATTGCTCGCGCTTGCCCGTCAGGAGCCCGAAGCAGCGCGGCAGCCGACAAAGCGCGTCGACGTCGGCGAGCTCGTGCGCGAAGTGGTGGCCACGCTCGAACCGCTTGCCTCGGCGAAGTCCATCGACCTCGGCGTAACGCGGGACGAAGCCGGAACGATCCAGGCTGACGGGGACGGCCTGCGCACGCTGCTCGGAAACCTGGTCGATAACGCGGTCCGTTATACGCCGGCAGGCGGGCGCGTAGACGTAGCGGCGTATCGCGAGAGCGGCGGCGCGGTGCTCGCGGTCGTTGATACCGGTCCCGGTATTCCGCCAGAAGAGCGTGATAGGGTGCTAGACCGCTTCTACCGGCGCGTCGGCTCGGAGGCGGCGGGCAGTGGGCTGGGGCTCTCGATCGTCAAGAATATTGCCGTGCGCCACGGCGCGCAGCTGGTGCTCGATGCGGGGCCCGCTGGCAAGGGTTTGGCGGTTCGCGTCGTGTTTCCACGAGACCAAGAAAATTAATCAACGCCGTTTTGAAGCGCCTGGCGGTTTAAGACTCCTTTAAGCCGTCCCGTTCAGGATCAGGGGTGTTCGTATCACGTAGCCCACCCAACGACCTGAATGGAGGATTTTATGAAACGGAAATTGATTGTTAGCAGTCTGATTGCAGCTGGCATCGTAACGGCACTGGCGGCCGGGGGCATGAAGCTCTACGAACCGATTGTTCCGCATGCGAACGCCGGCGCACCGGCGGTGCTCAATGCGGCGCCCGCTGCGCCCATTGCGTTGCAGGCCCTGCCTGATTTTTCTCCGCTGGTGGACGCGTACGGGCCTGCCGTCGTTAATATCAGCGTGACCCAGACGGTAAAGGCGGGCGCCGAAGGTCCGAATACAGGGGGCTTCAGCGAAGACGATCCGTTCTACGAATTTTTCCGCCGGTTCCAGATTCCGATGCCGCCGCACGGGGGGACACCGAGGCAAGGACTGGGTTCCGGCTTTATCGTGAGCGGGGATGGCTACATTCTCACCAATGCTCACGTGGTGCGGGACGCTGCGGACGTAACGGTCAGGCTGACTGACAAGCGCGAGTTCAAGGCCAAGGTCGTTGGCAGCGATTTGCAGACCGACGTCGCCGTGCTGAAAATCGACGCCGTAAATCTCCCCACGGTCAGGCTCGGAGACTCGAAAGACGTGCGCGTGGGTGAATGGGTAGTCGCCATCGGGTCGCCTTACGGTTTCGACAATTCGGTGACGGCCGGCATCGTGAGCGCCAAAGGGCGCGCATTGCCCGACGGAACCTACGTGCCGTTCATTCAGACCGATGTCGCGGTCAACCCCGGAAACTCCGGCGGGCCGCTGTTCAACCTCAAGGGCGAGGTCATCGGCATCAACTCCCAGATCTACAGCCGCAGCGGCGGCTACCAGGGCCTCTCGTTCGCGATTCCAATCGATCTCGCGAGCAAGATCCAGGACCAGCTGGTCCGCCACGGTAAGGTTACGCGCGGACGGATCGGGGTCACGATCCAGGAGGTGAATCAATCGCTCGCCGAGTCCTTCGGTTTGAAGCAACCGACGGGCGCGCTGGTGGGCTCAGTCGATCAGGACGGGCCGGCTGCGAAGGCGGGCATTCAGCCCGGCGATGTGATCCTCGAGATCGACGGCAAGCCGATCAACCGCACGATCGACCTCTCGAGCCACGTTGCGGATCTCAAGCCAGGCTCATCGGCGCAGCTCGAGGTCTGGCGCAAGGGGGCCGCGCGGCAGATCACGGTCACGGTAGGAGAGATGCCCGGCCCGAAGCTGGCCGCGGCGAGTAGCGGTGATGCGGCCGCACAAAGCCGGCTTGGCGTCGCTGTTCGGCCGCTCTCTGAAGGCGAGCGGCAGGCGGCTGGCGTGAAAGACGGGCTGCTCGTCGAGCAGACAGCCGGTGCAGCTGCCAAGGCCGGCGTTCAGCCGGGTGACATCATCCTCGCGCTCAACAGCACCCCTGTGAAGAGTGCTGAGGAGCTGCGCACGATGGTAGGAAAAACCGGGAAGGTCGCAGCGCTCCTGGTTCAGCGCAAGGACGCGAAAATATTCATCCCGGTTGATCTGGGCTGAGCGCTCGCGCGGGGCCGGAGCCGCCCCCGCCGGCGCGAACGCAAAAAAATCCCCGCCTTAAAGGCGGGGATTTCTTGTGAAATTCCCGATGCGGCTCAAATATCGAGGATCTTCTTGGCCTTGGCCAGGGTGTCGACCGACTCCTGGTGCTTCTTGGCCTTGTGCAGCGTTTCGCCTTGAGCGCGGTACTTCTTCACATCGGCCATCTGCGCTTTGGTGAGCTGCGGGTTTTTCGCCAGCGCCGCGTCGATGGCTTTCATGTCCTTCGGGCAATGGAAAGCGAGGGCTGCGCTGCTGGCGAAAACGAGGCTGGCTGCGACGAGAATGGTGCTAAGCTTCATAGGTGTCTCCTCCGGTTGGATAAGGCGGTTCAGTTCAAGTCCAACGTAAAACCGCGTTGTCTTGCCCTCGCCCTGAGTTGACCCCAGAGCACAGCATGGCGGGCATCGCGGCCCGCAGGTAAAATCGCGAGCGGGCATAATAACTTAGATCGCAACACGTGGTTTACGATGAGCTAACAGCCAGCCCGGCCCGGCTATTCCCGCTGACGCGCGAAGGCATCGCGGCGAGGCTGGCCCGTCCTGCGCCGGCCCCGGAGGCGCAGGATCTCCACGTGATTGCCCTCAAGGAAGACACGCGGGTGACGGAAGCGGCCGTTCTGGTGCCGCTCGTCAGTCGGGAGGGCCGCCTGCATGTGCTCTTCACGCAGCGCACGGCGCATCTCGACGATCACGCTGGACAGATCAGTTTTCCTGGCGGCCGGGTGGAGGGGGGCGACGCGAGCCGCGAGGATACGGCCTTGCGCGAGACGGAAGAAGAGATCGGGCTCGGGCGTGGCGCGGTGACACTGCTCGGGCGGCTACCCGATTACGCGATCCCCTCCGGTTTCCGCATCGTGCCGGTCGTCGGATGGATCGACGCGCCGTTTGATCTGACGCTCGACCCCTTCGAAGTGGAGTCCGTATTCGAGGCGCCGCTGGCGCATTTTCTCGACGCGGCCAATTACCAGCGCCGTGAATATCACTTTCGCGGCCGGCACCGTCACTACATGGCGATCCCGTACGACGGCCGCTACATCTGGGGCGCGACGGCGGGCATGCTCTACGCCCTGTGCCGCATGTTGGGGCTTTGACACGTCTCGGCGATGGCGAGCACCCGGCCAAAAGTCGCCCTGATCCTGACGGGCGGGGGCGCGCGTGCCGCGTACCAGGTCGGCGTGCTGCGGGGGCTCGCAGAGCTCATCCCGGAGGGTGAGAGCAATCCCTTTCCCATCATCTGTGGAACATCGGCTGGCGCAATTAACGCTGCCGCGCTGGCGGCTGACGCAGCCGATTTCCGCCGCGCGGTGCGGCGGCTGATGGTGGTTTGGAAGCATTTCCAGGTGCAGCACATCTACCGCGCCGACCCGTGGGGCGCCTTCTCGAACAGTGCGCGCTGGATCCTGGATGTCGCCACCGGCGGGGCGTTCTCGCACCGGCCGGTGTCGCTGCTCGACAACTCGCCTCTCGTCGGGCTGCTGCGGCGTTATATCGATTTCTCGGCGATCCAGCGCAGCATTGACGACGGGCACCTCGCCGCCTTGAGCATCACCTGCTCCGGATATTCATCCGGGCAGTCGGTGACTTTCTTCCAGGGCACGGCCGGGCTGCAGCCATGGCAGCGCGCGCGTCGCATCGGCGTGCCGATGACCATCACGCTGGAGCATCTGCTCGCCTCGAGCGCGCTCCCGTTCATTTTTCCGCCGGTGCATATCAACCGGGAATACTTCGGCGATGGCTCCATGCGGCAGATCGCGCCGGTGAGCCCGGCGTTGCACCTGGGGGCGGACCGGCTGCTGGTAATCGGCACGGGTCGCGAGCTGCCCCCGGGCCAGGAGCGCGTGAGGACCGAGGTCTTTCCCTCGCTTGCGCAGATCGCGGGGCACGCGCTCAACAGCATTTTCCTCGACAGCCTCGAAGTGGACCTCGAGCGGCTGCAGCGCATCAACCGCACAATCGAGCTCATCTCGCCCGAAGTGCTGCAGAAGACCCGCTACCCGCTTCATCAAGTCGATTCCCGGATGCTTGCGCCGAGCGAGGAGTTGGAGCGGATCGCCGTGGCCAACGCCCATGAGCTGCCCCGAACGATCCGTCTCCTGCTCAACTCCGTTGGTGCGCTGAGGCGCAGCGGTGCGAACGTGCTTTCGTATCTTTTGTTCGAGAAATCGTACTGCCGGGCGCTGATCCGGCTCGGCTACGAGGATACGATGCAGCGCGAGGAAGATCTGGCCACGTTTCTCGGCTGGCACGATTCCGGAGTCTAGTTGCCTTGGGCGGCGTTCGCCGGTATAACTAGCGTTAACCGGGACGTGCCGCGCCCGGTTAACCCGCCGAATTGCACCGGACGTCGATCGGGACGCCGGTGAATTCGGCATCTTCCCCTAGTATTCAGGTGATCGCGTGAGCCGGGCTTTTGTCAAAGACAGCGATGATGATCTGGTGGCCGGCGACTTGCCTGAGCGTCCGCTTTCTCCGCACGCAAACTATGTGACGCCCCTCGGGCTGGAACAACTCCAGGCACGGGTGCGGGAACTGCACGAGAAACACGAGCAACTCTCGCCTCAATCGGCCGATGACTCCCAGGCTAAGCAGAAACTGCGAGAGGTCGAGCGTGACCAGCGTTACTTCAACGCGCAACTGGAACGCGCCATTGTGGTGGATCCGGGCGGGCAGCCACGGGACCAGGTGCATTTCGGTGCCGAGGTCAAGATTAGCAACGAGGAGCACAAGATGCACCAGTTCAGCATTGTCGGTGACGATGAGGCAGACGTCACTGCCGGCAAGATCAGCTGGGCCTCGCCTCTGGCAAAAGCGATGATGGGCTCGCGTGTCGGGGACACGGTCGTATGGCACCGCCCCGCCGGGGACGCGCAGGTGGAGATCGTTGAGATCACTTACCCTAAAAGCGTGACTGAGAAGGCGTGACCGATGGCTCGTGACTGATGAACCGTAACTCGCAAGGCGGCTTGCCGGTTCGTGTAATCAGTCATGGGGTACTAGAAGTTATCTCAAAACCCAAAATGCAGCCGCCGATGAACGCCGATAGACGCCGATGAGTAAGGAGTGTGTTGATTTACGAAGGTTTTCTGTCCGCGTTTATCTGTGTTTATCTGCGGCTAATAAGTTTTTCGATTTTTGAGATACGTTCTAGTCACGCATCAACAGTCGCGCATCATGAAATTTCTGGCATTGTTGGCGGTGTTGTTGCTCGAGCAGGTACGCCCGCTACACGAGGACAACCGCGCCCATCGCTGGCTTGGCCAGTACGCGGCGGTCACTGACCGCTACTTCAACGCCGGAGAGTACCGGCACGGGCTAGTTGCCTGGATCGTGTTTGTCGGTTCCATCGTCGCCGTCACCGCGCTCGTCTTCCACGCCCTGCACGCGGTGAGCGCGCTGCTCGGACTGCTCTGGGGTGTCGCGGTCCTCTACCTCACGATGGGCTTCCGCCGGTTCAGCCATCATTACACCGAAATCCAGCAGGCACTCCGGGCGGCCGATGTTTCAGGTGCGCGCGAGTGGCTTGGCAAATGGCGCGGCGAGAGTGCCAGCGAATTCGGCGCCACCGAGGTTGCCAGTGTCGCGATCGAACAGGGACTGCTCGCGTCTCACCGCCAGGTTTTCGGGACGATGGCATGGTTCGTTGTGCTCGGGCCGGCTGGCGCCATACTTTATCGGCTCGCTGCAATGCTTGAGGAGAAATGGGGTCGTCGCACCGACGGCGAGGTGAGCGCGTTCGGCCGCTTCGCCACGCAGGCGTTTTACTGGATTGACTGGGTTCCGGCGCACTTGACGGCCGCAAGCCTCGCCGTCGTCGGCAATTTCGAGGACGCCGCGTACTGCTGGCGCATGCAGGCGCACACCTGGAGCCCGCACGGGGACGGAATCATCCTGGCGAGCGGGGCCGGGGCGCTCGGAGTTCGGCTCGGCCGTGCGGTTCATGGCAGCGGTGGGCTGGAGCCCGGGCCGGAGCTTGGCACGGGCGCGGAAGCTGACGTGGATCACATGCAGAGCGCAGTGGGCCTCATCTGGCGCGCGCTCGTGCTGTGGATGTTCCTCGTGCTCGTGGTCAGCGTTGCTCACGCGCTGGGCTGAAAGTAGTGATGAGTACTGGTGACGAGTAGTGATGATGGGAACTGGTGATGGGCCCAACAAAGCGCCCTTAAATCACGATTTTTCATCACCATTAATCATCACCATCATTCATCACCATCTGCGAGTGACGGAAGTTCGGGTCCATTCGTGACTCACCAATCACGCTTGTCGTTCCTTGATCAGGTCGCGGTAGGACTTAAGCCGGCGTTCGCTGATCGTTCCCGCCGCGCAGGCCGCTCCTACTGCGCAGCCGGGCTCGCTCAGGTGGAGGCAATCCCGGAAGCGGCAGTGCCCGAGCCAGGGCCGGAACTCGACAAACGCTTCGGCAATCTCCGCTGAATCGAGATGGTGCAGTCTGAACGCCTGCAGGCCGGGCGAATCGATGATGTGGGTGTCGTGGTCGAGATGGTAAAGCCGCGCGTGCGTAGTGGTGTGGCGGCCGGAATCGAGCGCGGCGGATACCTCTGCGATCCGTACCGCCGCTGCAGGTGCCAGCGCGTTGATGATCGTCGACTTGCCCATGCCGGATTGGCCGACCAGCACGCTCGTCTCGCCGCGGAGGAACACCAGCAGGGGGCTGACATCGCGCTTTGCTGAAAGCGCCACCACCCGGTAGCCAAGCTGCTGATAGAGCGCCAGTGAATTGCGCGCGCGTGCCGCCTCTGGCAAGTCTATCTTGTTCAGGACAACGAGGCCCGACATGCCGCCATGCTCAGCGGCGGCGAGACAACGGTTGATGAGGTCTTCGTGGAATGTCGGGACGGGAGCCGCCACCACGACAATCTGGGTGACGTTGGCCGCAATCAGCTTCTGGCGCGCGCGGTCCGAGCGGTAGAGCAACGTATCGCGCGCCCCGAGCTCCTCAATCACGCCCTGGCCGGGACCGCTGTGCATCACACTGACGCGATCACCGCACGCGAGCGCCCCACGCCGTCCCCGCGTCACGCAGTCGAGCGTCGTGGCGTCGTGCAGTTCGACCAGGTAGCGGCGCCCGAAACTGGCGACGATCTGTCCGTCACACAGGGCGGGCGACGTTTTCTGCTTCCCGCCCGGCATCAATAATCAAGCCGCGGATGAAGTCAATGTGGCCGCGGCCGCGCGCTCAGCATTGGTTGCGACAATGTTAGCCTGAGCCGAAACGACTTCATAAAATCAACCACGCACTGTTCAAAGATTAAACAGTGCTTCCAGCTTCGCTGCACAGATGAAGTCATTTTCACTCAAGCCGTTGATGGCGTGCGTCGTGTACTCGACCCGGCACCGGTTATAGCCCAGGCTGATGTCCGGGTGGTGGTCTTCACGGTGCGAGATCCACGCGGTCGCATTTACAAAGGCCAGCGCCTGGTAATAGTCCTTGAATGCGTAGGTCTTGGCAATCCGGGCGTCCGAGTACTCCCATCCTTCGAGCTGCTTCACGAGGTTACGGATTTCATCCTCTTTGAGCGGCGCGACACCGCCTTCGCACGGCTTGCACTTTTTCGCAGCGAGATCGGGTGCGGTCATGGTCTCAGCACGTCAAATTCAGGAATGGGGAATCGGACAAGGGCAATGGGAAATAGGAAACCGCCATGCGGCTGCGGGCAGGAAACGTTAATTTCCCATTCCCTATTCCCCATCTACGCCTTCTGCAAACGGGCAATACGCACAACGGCAGGCGGATGGGAGTCGTAAAACGCCGAATGCAGCGGATCCGGCGTCAGGGTCGAGGCATTGTCCTTGTAGAGCTTGATCAATGCGGCGACGAGATCCCGCGCGGACGCGTTCTTGATGGCGTACTGATCAGCCTCGAATTCGTGTTTGCGCGAGTACATTGCCGCGAGTGGCTGCAGCACAAAGGAGAAATGGGGCACGACGATGAAGAACAGGATCAGCGCGATCGCGGTCGATGGCGTCGACACGTTAAGGCCGCTGTAGAACCAGGCTTCCTGGATGACATATCCGAGCAAGGCCAGGAGCCCCAGGCTCGTGAGAAACAGCCAGATCATGCGCTTGAGCACGTGGCGCAGTCTGAAATGCCCCAGCTCGTGCGCCAGGACGGCCTCCACTTCAGGCGGGTCGAGGACGGTTAGCAGAGTATCGAAAAACACGATGCGCCTGCTTGCCCCGAAACCCGTGAAATACGCATTGCCGTGCGCGCTGCGGCGCGAGCCATCCATTACTACCAGCCCCTTCACCTTGAAGCCGCAACGCGCGAGCAGGCGCTCGACGCGCTCGCGGATCTCCGGGTCTTGCATTGGGGAGAACTTGTTGAACAGCGGGGCGATCCAGGTCGGATAAATCATGAGCAGGAAAACATTGAACGCCACCCAGATGACCCAAACGTAGATCCACCAGTAGGCGCCGGAACGCTCCATCAGCCACAGCACGGTCGCGACGAGTGGCAGCCCAAAAAGCGCGGCCACGAGCGCGCTCTTGACCATGTCCGCGAAGAACAAGGTGCGCGTCATCTTGTTGAAACCGAAACGCTCCTCGATCCTGAACACCCGATAGTAGCTGAACGGTGTCTCGATCACGGTCAGGCAGACCATAAGGAGCACGATCAGCAGGAGGCCGCGGAGGATGGCGTCGGGCACCCACGCCGCGGGAATGGTGTACAACAGCTGAAGTCCGCCGCCGAACGTGAGCGTTAGAACGATCGCCGCGTCAACCGCGATGCTGGCCATGCGCAGCCGCGTCTTGGCGCAGGTGTAGTCGGCCGCTTTCTGGTGGACGGACAGGCTGATTCGTTCGGAGAATTCCGCGGGTACGCCTTCGCGGTTGGCGATGACATGGTTCAGGTGTCGCCGCTCGAGCCACAGGCGCGTCGCGGTGGTCAGCGCAACCGCCGCGAGAAATACGATTCCAAAAGTGGTCATTGGGTGAGGTTAACCTAACAGGCCGGCACGTTCTGTGACAAAATAGCACCGGAAAATTCCGGCGCCGGAAAAAGCGTTGAACGGCGCGCCGTGTCCTCCCGAACAAGAATTATGGCACAAGACCCCAACAACCTCATATGGATCGACATGGAGATGAGCGGGCTCAATCCCGAAACCGACCGCGTTCTCGAAGTTGCGCTGGTGGTTACGGACTCGCGGCTCGACACCGTGGCCGAGGCGCCGGTCCTGGTCGTCCGCCAGTCTGCTGCGGTGCTGGATGCGATGGACGAGTGGAACAAGTCCACGCATGCGCGGTCGGGCCTCATCGAGCGGGTAAAAGCCTCGACAATGTCTGAAGCCGAGGCCGAGGCGCAGCTGCTCGCCTTTCTCGTCGAGCAGGTACCGCCCAACGTCTCGCCGATGTGCGGCAATTCGGTGCACCAGGACCGGCGCTTCCTTTCCCGCTACATGCCGCGGCTGGAGGCCCACTTTCTCTATCGCAATCTGGATGTAAGCACGCTGAAGGAGCTGGCCAAGCGCTGGAAACCGGACATCATGGCCGGGCTGAGCAAGCATGGCAAGCACGAAGCGCTTGCCGACATCTACGAGTCGATCGAAGAGCTCAAGTATTACCGCGAACATTTTCTCAAGCTTTGATCAAGCTTGCGAAAATGTAAAACAATCAGTCCGCCTCGTAATGCCGGTGAATCCCGAATCGCGAGAGCGTTCTTCATGAGCTGCCGTCGCAACACCGGGATCACTCGAGGCGGATTTCGCCGTCGAACTTGATGTCGACGCTGAGCTTGCCGACGGAGAGCGTCATTGTTGCGGGAAACACCTCGTTTCCCTTCAGCCGGCCATCGGCGAGTGCCTTGTTCACGGCTTTCTCGACCGCGAGCTGGGAGTTCACGCCCACCGTCTTGAGGAACTTTCGGATGCTCATGTTGAGTGCTTCGTCGTTCATTTTTCTCCTCCATTAAAGAACCGTGACCATTGACCCGCTGGAAACCTGGTGACGAGTACTGGTGATGAGAACTGGTGATGAATACTGGTGATGAAAACCGCGCTGCACATCACCATTTCTTCATCACCATTAATCATCACTATTTCTAGCTTCGACTCATCACCCATCACTCATCGCTCATCACGCTTTCCGCCCACTGCGGCGAGCCTTGTAGTAGTTGATCAAGCCCAGGGTAGACGCGTCATGGGCCGCGACCGGCGCGGCGGCTTCCAGCTCCGGCAGGATGCGATTCGCGAGCTGCTTGCCGAGTTCCACGCCCCATTGGTCGAATGCGTTGATGTTCCAGATGACGCTTTGCACGAAGACCTTGTGCTCGTAGAGCGCGATCAGTGCGCCGAGCGTCCGTGGACCGAGCTCATCGAGCAGGATCGAGGTCGTCGGCCGGTTCCCTGGGAACACCCGGTGTGGCATCAGCCTCTCGATCTCGGCTTCGGCCATCCCCTGCCTGCGCATGGCGGCCGCAGCCTCGTCCGCAGTCATGCCGCGTGCCAGGGCCTCGGTCTGCGCAAAGAAGTTGGCGAGCAGCATGTCATGGTGCCGGCGCAAACGGTGGTGAGGGCGGCAGCACGCGATGAAATCCGCCGGTACAGGAGTCGTGCCCTGGTGCAGCATCTGAAAATAGGCGTGCTGTCCGTCAGTGCCCGGCGTGCCCCAGGTGACGGGCGCGGTGTCGTAAACCGCCGTGCTGCCGTCGAGGGTCGCGCTTTTTCCGCAGGATTCCATCTCGAGTTGTTGCAGGTACGACGGCAGCAGGCGCAGGCGCTCATCGTACGGCAGCACCGCCCGCGCCGCTGCGCCGCGGAAGTTGACGTTCCACACCTCGAGCAGGCCGAGCAGGGCCGGCAGATTACGCGCGAGCGGTGTGCCGGCAAAATGCTCGTCGATCGCGCGCCCCCCGGCGCGCAGGTCGTCGAATCGGGCCATGCCGAGCGCCAGGGCAATAGGTAAACCCACGGCTGACCACAGCGAGTAGCGGCCGCCCACCCAGTCCCACATCCGGAATACGCGGTCAGCGGGCACCCCGAACTCGGCCGCGCGCGCGGGAGCGCTGGTCACTGCGCACAGATGCTTGGCGATCGCCGTCTTCCCGCGAAGATTGCGCTCGAGCCAGGACCGTGCGGTGAGTCCATTGGTCAGCGTTTCGGCGGTGGTGAACGTTTTGGAAGCGACGATCACGAGCGTGGTGGCGGGCGAGAGCGCATCGAGCACGGACGTGATGGACGCGCCGTCGACGTTCGAGACGAAGTGCACGCGCAAGCGGCTCCGTGAATCGCGCGCAAGCGCATCGCACACGAGCCGCGGGCCGAGGTCCGATCCACCGATGCCGATATTGACGACGTCGGTGAACGTGCGGCCAGTCGCGCCGCGCGCACGGCCGGTGCGTACGGCCGTGACCAGGCGTTTCATCTGGCCAAGCACCTCCGCGACTTCGCGCGTGACGTCGCTGCCGTCGAGCATCATCGGTTTTGCCGCGCGTAGCGCCATGTGCAGTGCCGCGCGATTCTCGGTCGTGTTGACGCGCTCAGCAGAGAATAGGCCTTGGATCGACTTTTCGAGATCGCATTCGCGTGCGAGCGCCAAGAGCAGGCGCATAGTGTCAGACGTGACGACCTGCTTCGAGTAGTCGAGCAGAACGCCGCCGCCTGCGATTGAGAAACGTTCAAACCGCCGCGAGTCCTCTTCGAACAGGTGGCGCAAGTGCGCCTCCGCCAGATTGGCGTGATGCTGCTCGAGAGCCTGCCACGCAGGCAACTGGGTGCGAGATGTCGTCAAGACGGTGTTAAGCGCCGAATGATGGCGCGAGCCGGAGATTTCGGCCCAATTGTACCTGTTTTCCCGTCGTGGGCCCCCGTAGAATTGCAATGAAACCCGGACGCGCAGTGCCGGCTTGACTCCGCGCCTTGGGGCGGATGTCCCGCAGCCGCTCAATGCGCGGCCCGCATCCAACTGAGCGGAGCGCGCCGATGCTCGGAGCCATTACGACGTTGCTGGTGATCCTGACCGGCATCAGCGGCGCGGTCATGGCAAAATTCGTCCTCGACGCCCTGCGCATCAAGGACTTCAGCGTGCGCGGGTTTGCGATTGGCATCGCCGCGCACGGTATCAGAACTGCCCGTGCCTTTCAGGTAAGCGAGGAAGCCGGCGCATTCGCCGGACTTGGAATGGGGTTGAACGGCTTGCTCACCGCCGTATTGGTGCCGGTAGTCGTCGGCTTGATCAGGAACTTCTGAGGATGCATTAAATGAACCGTGTCATCACTGCGTTTCTCGGTGCCGTGCGCGATCTGCGCGAAGCGCGCATCCTGGCGCTGGTGCTTGTGCCGCCGGTCGGAGCATTCGTGCTCTGGACTGTTCTCGCCTGGGCGTTCTGGAGCGACTGGATCGCATGGGCCGACACGATGCTCGCCGCGACGGCGTTCGGCCAGTGGGTGCAGTCGTTCGATCCCGGCTGGCTGGTGAGTTCTGTGGCCACGCTCGTGCTGATCGCGATCGTCGTACCGCTGATGCTGATCACGGTCGTGGTCATCACCGAGCTCGCTGCCATGCCGGTTATCGTAAAACTGGTAGGCCATCGCCATTTCGGCGCGCTCGAGCTGCGCCGCGGGGGCACCGTGATGGGCAGCGTGTGGAACGCCGTGCGCGGGATTCTGTGGTTCGCAGCGCTCTGGCTTTTGACGCTGCCGTTATGGTTGACCGGGATTGGCGCGCTGGTGCTGCCGCCTCTGTTGTCGGCGTGGTTCACCCAGCGCATGTTCCGCTACGACGCGCTGGCAGAGCATGCGAGCGTTGCCGAGTACCGGAGGGTCGTGCAGGGCAGCAGCGGCCGGCTCATCCTGATGGGCCTGCTGCTGGCGCTACTCTATTACGTTCCCGTGCTGAACCTCGTGGTGCCGGTGCTCTCGGGGCTTGCGTTCACGCATCTTTGCCTTGGCGAGCTGGCGCGCATCAGGCAGAAGGCGTGACGGCTGATGACTGACGACTCGTCAAGAGCTTCACTGCCAAGGACGTGGAGAAGCTTTAGCTATAATGTCACCGCCGCCGCAGCACGAGGTGCACCTTGCATGACCTGAAAGATCTTACGGTCTTTATCCTTCCCGGCCTGGGCGGCGCGGGGCCCGAGCACTGGCAAACCGCGTGGGGAAAGGCCTTTCCGAGCTTCAGCCGCGTGGAACAGGCCGATTGGGATCGGCCGGTTTATGAAGAATGGGCGGTCAGGCTCAGCGAGGCGGTGAAGGCAAGCACGCGCCCGGCCCTGCTGGTCGCACACAGCCTGGGCACTTCGCTCACCATGCGCTGGTCGTTCGATCAACCTGCCCTTGCGCAAAAGGTGGCCGGCGCCTTTCTGGTGGCGCCGACCGACCGGGACCGCTTCGACGCCGCGCCGGATTCGCCATTGCGCAACTTCGGACCCATGATTCTCAGGAAGTTGCGGTTTCCATCGTTGGTGGTAGCAAGCCGCGATGACGACCGCGTGTCGTTCGAGCGCGCCCAGGCCTTTGCCGCTGCCTGGGGCTCGACGCTGATCGATGCCGGCAATCTAGGGCATATGGGGTCGGCAGCACAACTGGGCGTCTGGCCTTTCGGCCTGTTCTGGTTCGGGCAGTTCGTCGCGTCACTCGATCGGCGGCTCGGGACTTAACCGACCCGCCTGGGTGATGCGTGACGGGTGATAGGTCATGGGTACCTTAGCCCAGCAATTCCGAATCTCTATCCATATCTTCACTGGGCGTTGTCTTAGCGTCCTTCCAAAAGCGGTGACTGGTGACTCGTGACTGGACCTGCTGAGGCTCTTGGTTTTCGTTCGTAAACCTTCGCGTCCTCGGCCTCCTTTGCGGTGAGGCCTTTATCTTCCTTTGCGTCCTCCGCGACCTTGGCGGTGAAGCTTTTGACTAGCCGTCAGTCATCACGCCTTGTGCCTGAGCGCTTAAGGCAAAAAGCAGGACGCGTTGCGCCTGACGCAGTCACGTAATCATGCAGAGATGCGTGGTGGCAGAAAAGAAAACGCCGCGCGGATCTCGCGCGGCGCGTCGATCATCGGTGCGGTGCCTACCGGTCACCGGTTACAGGGCTTACTACATGCGCTCGAATATCGCCGCGATGCCCTGGCCGCCGCCGATGCACATCGTTACCAGCGCGTACTTGCCGCCGATGCGTTGCAGCTCGTAGAGGGCCTTGACCGTCAGGACCGCCCCGGTCGCGCCGATCGGGTGGCCGAGCGCGACGGCGCCTCCGTTGGGATTCGTCTTTTTCGGATCGAGCTTCAGGTCGCCTGACACGGCGAGCGCCTGCACGGCAAAGGCCTCGTTCGATTCGATCACGTCCATCTGCTCGAGCTTCAGGCCGGCCTTGGCGAGCGCGTTCGTTGATGCCGGCACCGGGCCAATGCCCATGATCTTGTGGTCAACACCGGCGAGTCCATACGACACGAGCCGGGCCAAGGGCTTGAGGCCCCGTTTCTCGGCCGCCGTGCGTTCCATGAGAACGACGGCCGCCGCGCCGTCGTTGATGCCCGAGGCGTTGCCCGCGGTGACCGTACCCTCTTTCTTGAAGACAGCGCGCAGCTTGGCCATGCCCTCGCGCGAGGCATCGGCGCGCGGATGCTCGTCCTTGTCGAAGACCACGGTGCCTTTGCGCGTTTTCAGCTCGATGGGAAGGATCTGGTCCTTGAAGTAGCCCTTTTCGATAGCATTCACGGCGCGGCGGTGGCTCTCGACGGCGAATTCGTCCTGCTGCTCGCGCGTTATCTTCCATTGTTCCGCTATGTTCTCGGCGGTGATGCCCATGTGAACGGTATCGAACGGGTCGGTGAGCGCGCCCACCATCATGTCCACGACGCCGCCGTCGTTCATGCGCTGGCCCCAGCGCAGCGTCGGCATGAGGTAGCCGCCGCGGCTCATCGATTCCGTGCCACCCGCGACGGCGATGTCGTTGTCACCGAGCATGATCGATTGCGAAGCTGAAACGATCGCCTGCAGACCGCTGCCGCACAAGCGATTCACGGTCAGCGCGGTGGAGTCGTCCGGCAGGCCGCCCTTCAGGCAGGCCACGCGCGAGAGATACATGTCCTTGGCCTCGGTGTGGATGACGTTGCCAACGACGCAGGCGCCCACCTCCTTGGCCTCGACCTTGGCGCGCTTGACCGCTTCGCGGATCACCTGACCGGCGAGCTCAGTAGGGGCGAGATCTTTCAATCCGCCGCCATATTCGCCGATTGCCGTCCGTACACCCGAGAGCACAACCACTTCGCGCTCGCTGCTCATGTCCTTCTCCTTAACTGACTGATTAGAAAGGAAGTTCTTTGAAGATTCCTTGCCCCGGGGCCGGGGCTGGAGATGCGAAGTTTACGCCCCCGGTGCAGCACTGTCGAGAAAATTGTGCGCCACAGCATGCGCAACATGGCGGCGACGCGCTCGTGCGAGCAGGAACAGCGAAAGGCGAGCGGACGCGGCTCGAACAGTCGCACGTCCTCGTGGTAGTAGTCGTGGCGCTCGAAAACGGCCTGGCAGGTAGCCTCGAGGTGCGCGATCTCGCCGTGAATGGGCGCGCGCGCGAAGAGAAAGCGCCGGAGTTAGTCGGACATTAACTTCGGTGACGAGTGATGGGTGACGAAGAAACCGTTTCAAGTTCCACGTTCCACGTTCAAAGTTCCAGGTTCCAAGTTCAATGTCAAAGCGGGGAACTTCGCGTGCGACGTTCGTCCAACCTTGAACCTTGAACCTTGAACCTTGAACGCTCGCCCGTCAGCGTTTAGATGGCGGGACTTCCCGCTGGTAAAGCCGGTAGCGCTCGTCCTTGTCCCCCGGGCGCGCGCCCTCCCATAGCTTGCGCCATGCTCCCCGCGGAATGACTTCGTATTGTGGTGAGCCCTGGATGAGCAGCAGCTGGCAGCGCCGATGCCGCCCGGGAACTTCCTCGCGATACGTGATGATGCCCGCAAAATAGTGCAGCATCGCGCGCGGCGCCTCGGCCAGGTCGCGGCTGGCGATGCAGTCATAGTGCTTAGGTAGCGCCTGCTGCATGGACACGATCATGGACCGGTAGCTCTTCGAGGTGTCGGCCCAGCCCACGAACAGCGTGGCAAGCAACGCCCACATTGCGGTGATGCCCGCCGCCCATGTCAGTAGTGGGCGCTCGGTGCTACGTTTCAGACGCACCAGAATGGCGCACCACGCCAGCGTGAACGCGAGCCCCAGAACGAAGGGAAGCCAGCGGAACCCTGGCGTGTAGCCGGGGCGGATGCGGTGCAAGTGTGCATGCAGGCGAGCCGGCACGCCCAGCTCAAGCCCACTCCAGTAAAACCAGAAGACCGCGATGGAAAAGAAAAAGGCCATGGCGCCAAACCAGTACCATGCATTGGACGCACCGCGACGTAGCGAATCGGGGCCCGGCACCGCGAGCAGCGCGAGCGGTAGCAACAGCGGCAGCGCCAGCAGCTCGCGCGCGTTGGCCGAGCCGGACAGGAGCGCAAGCGTGACGGCAAAGCCCACAAGCGGCAGCACGACGACGGCCTGCGCCAGGCCGGTCCCGCGCGCCCGCCAGAGCACCCAGAGCGCGAGAATCCACGTGGGAAAAGCGTGCCAGGGCAGGATTTCAAAGTAGCGCGCGCTGCCGGCGCTCATCCCCGGCGCGTAGCCCAGATAGGTGGCGATGTTCTCATCCCAGAGCCAGCTGTAGAACAACGCTGGCGCCTGCCGGTAGAGCAGTGCCGGCCAGATGACGAGCCACGGCGCCGCGGCGAGCGCCACAACCAGGAGCGCTGCGCCGTAGCCGCGGCTGCGCCAATGGCGCGAGATCGCGGGCAACAAGAGTGCGATGCAGCTCGAGATGACGAGCGGCAGCAGGCCGTTGGCGAGGAAAGCGATCCCGATTCCTGTGCCCGTCCAGAATCCGCCGACCGCGGGACGGCGCAGGGTGAGCGCCCAGCCGTAGTAGGCCATGGCAAACCCGGCCAGCATCGCTACGTCAGTGATGAGCTGATGTGAACGCACAACGAGACCGAAGCAGCCGAGCAGCAGCAGCACGGCAATCGCGCCGCGCCCTTCGCCGTGGAGCTCACGCGCCGCCGCGCCGATAAAAATGAAAGTGAGGGCCATCCAGAGGCCGGTCACCAGGCGCGCCGCGTCATGCAACGGTAACAGCGCCGAGAACGCCTGTGCGGCCGCGGCGGCGCTAAGGTAAAAGAGCGGGGGCTTGTCGAGGAATGGCTCGCTGGCGAGATGCGGTACCACCCACGAGCCGCTTTCGAGAATCGAGTAAACCACCCCGAACGTGTACGCTTCGTCCGGTTTCCACGGATCGTGACCCACGAGGCCCGGGAGTATCCAGGCGACACACAGCAAGGTGACGAAGGCGGTGCGGGATGACGTCATCGGCGGTGACGGCTCCTTACCGGCCTGGTTCGCCGCCGTACCGGTACAGTGCTTCTCATTTTATGCATGGTGGCACCGATATTATCGCACCCCTCCGGCCAGAAGCGTGAGTAGTGAGTAGTGAGTGGGTGGTGGGATCGCTTTTGGGCACTAGGTTCAGTCGACTCACCACTCACTATTCATACGTTCAGTCAATTTCTTTCAGCGTTTGCCCGGCAATCGGCTCGCCGGATAAATACATTCCATTGATGACTCTCAGGTAAAGCTCGGCAAAGCGGTCTAACGACAACCGTCGCGTGAGCTCGGAGAACGGAAACCCCCGCGCGCGCCGTGATCACATGCAGTCGCTCAATGTTGCCGCGGCGAGCAGCAGGATGAGGCGAGTAAATTTGCTTGGCGTCAAGTTGATGTTCGACTTGGGGATGGTTAAAGGCGGGGCCCGGTGACTCTGAACGGCGTGCTCGTGGCTCGCGTCACAAGCCACGGAGTGCACTGCCGCCATTTTACTGCCGGCGCGGCGGACCCGAGGCAGGGGAGTCAACCCAGTTTTGGAAGGCCCGGGCGTCGTCGCGTACAATCGCGGCGTCAACACGCCCCGGATTTCCCATGATGCATGCCATCTCCGCCACTCGCGGCATGTCGGTCGCGCCGCATGCGCTTGCCGCCCAGTCCGCTCAGCATGTGCTGCGCGAAGGGGGCAATGCGCTCGAGGCGATGATTTCCGCCGCCGCGACGATCGCGGTTGTCTATCCGCACATGAACGGCATTGGCGGCGATTCGTTCTGGCTGCTTCACGTGCCGCGACGCGCGCCCCGTGGCATCGATGCCAGCGGGGCAGCGGCTCAGGCCGCCTCGCGCGAATGGTACGCGGGGCGCGGCATCACGGCGGCGATTCCGTTTCGGGGCGGCGTGGCGGCGAACACGGTCGCCGGTACGATCAACGGCTGGAGGGCCGCATTCAAGTTGAGCCGCGAGTGGGGCGGGCGGCTGCCCCTGGGGCGACTGCTGGCCGACGCCATTTACTACGCCGATCACGGCAGCGCGGTGACGAAGAGCCAGTCCGACAATACGGCGAGGAAGCAGGGCGAGCTCGAGGCACAAGCGGGTTTCCGGGACGCATTCCTGCAGGGAGGATCCGCGCCGGCGCCGGGGAGTCTGCAAAAACAGCCACGCATGGCGGCGACCCTGAAGCGGCTCGCGCGCGCGGGGCTGGAGGATTTCTACCACGGGCGGCTGGCGCGGGCGATCGCATCGGATCTTGCCGCGGTCGGCAGCCCGCTCACCCTCAAGGACCTCGAGCGCGACCGGGCAAAGCTCGTCACGCCGCTCGCTCTCACGCACAGTCTCGGCACCGTATACAACATGCCGCCACCGACGCAGGGGGTGATTTCGCTGCTCATCCTCGGGGTGCTCGACGCGCTCGAGGTGGGCAGGACCACACCGCATGGCGCCGATTATGTGCACCTGACGGTGGAAGCGACCAAGTGCGCATTCGCGATCCGGGATCGTTGTGTCACAGACCCGGCGTACATGACGGTGCCAGGGCGGGATCTGCTCGCGCCGGCGCACATCCGGGCAGTCGCGGCCGAGGTTGATCGTACCAGAGCGGCGCCGTGGGGCGCCGGCATACCGCCCGCGGACACGGTCTGGATGGGTGTGATCGATGGTGCCGGGCGCGCGGTCAGTACGATCCAGAGCATCTATCATGAGTTCGGCAGCGGGGTGGTGCTCGAGGAGACAGGGATCAATTGGCAGAACCGCGGCTGCAGTTTTTCGCTCGACGAGCGGGCGCTCAATTTCCTGCGGCCTGGGCGCAAGCCGTTTCACACCCTCAATCCCGCCCTGGCGGTTTTTCGCGACGGGCGCATCATGGTCTACGGAACCATGGGGGGAGATGGGCAGCCGCAGACGCAGGCAGCGGTATTCACCCGGATCGCCGTCTTTGGCATGGATCCCCAGACCGCGGTTGCTGCACCTCGCTGGCTGCTGGGGCGCACCTGGGGACAGACGAGCGACACGCTCAAGCTCGAATCGCGTTTCCCGGCGGCCGTACCTGCGACGCTGGGCGCCTATGGCCACGAGATCGAGATTCTGGCCGACTACGATGAGGCGATGGGACACGCGGGCGCCATCGTACGGCATCCGAACGGTGTGCTCGAAGGGGGTGCCGATCCGCGCAGCGACGGCGCAGTCGCGGCTTACTGAGAAACCGTGACCCGTGAGGCATGATTAACTTCCATTCATGAAACAACCATTACGGTAGTTAGATCGCCGCTGATGGACGCCGATGACTACCGGGAACAGGAAATTGGAAATTGGGATTGGAGGCACGTGACGCTCTGTTTTTTCCATGCACCATTCACCCGCTTCCATCGGCGTTTATCCGCGCTTATTTGAGGCTAGTCTCTTCGTTCTTTTCATGGCGGCATCCTTTCTCGTCTCCACCGCAGTCGTCGCGCTCGCTGAAATAGGCGACAAGACGCAGTTGCTCGCGTTGCTTCTCACCACGCGCTTTCGCCGTCCGCTGCCGATCATCGCCGGAATCCTGTTCGCTACGCTGGCCAATCACGCGGCGGCCGGTTTAGCGGGCGAATGGCTAGCAGGGCGCATGGAGGCGCAAACGCTGCGCTGGCTGATCGGGGGCTCGTTGCTCGCTATTGCAGCCTGGACGTTGCGGCCGGATACGCTCAACGAGACGCGCGCGCGGGCCGGCCGTTACGGCGTATTCATTGTCACGCTGGTTGCGTTCTTCCTGGTCGAGATGGGCGACAAGACACAGATCGCCACTGTGGTTCTCGCGGCACAGTATCAGGCGCTTGTCGCAGTGGTGCTCGGAACGACACTGGGGATGATGATCGCGAATGTGCCGGTCGTGCTCGTCGGTAATGCGCTCGCTGAGCACATACCGCTGCGCGCGGTGCGTATCATCGCCGCGCTCCTGTTCACCGTGCTGGGAGTGCTGGCGCTCTCAGGCGTCGGCACGATCTGAAAACGCAAAAGGCAGCCCGGAGGCTGCCTCGGATCTGCCAGAACCGGCTGACTTACGCGGTGGTCGGCTTGGCGGGCGTTTTGCTCGCG
Organism: Betaproteobacteria bacterium; assembly: GCA_029863175.1. Next base: position 96,657 of record JAOTVX010000005.1, read on the forward strand.
TACTTCTGGCGGAATTTCTCGACGCGACCGGCGGTGTCCAGGAGTTTCTGCTTGCCGGTGTAGAAGGGGTGGCACTGCGAGCACACTTCGACTTGCAGATCACGGCCCAGCGTCGAGCGCGTATCCCAGCTGTGCCCGCAGCCGCAAGTGACGGTGATGGTCGTGTATTCGGGGTGGATCTTCGGTTTCATACGGCCTCCGCGCCGCTGGTCTCCGACAGAGAGGGGCGCATTATCCACGATTTGGTCGCGGGTGACAACCTCGCCCAAATCGTCGGAAATGGTGATGAAACAGGGTGATGGAAGAGCGCCCTATTCAGCCCGTCACCAGCTCTCATCACCAGTTTCCATCAGAACGCCAAAACCCGGCGGAAGACCGCGGCTGCCGCGCATAACCGATGGGCGCTGGCATCGGCCCATGGGCTGGCACGCCCGACCGCCGCGGCGTACTCCCTCGGCTGCGGGCGCAAGCACTCGTCAGGACACGTTACAGCATAGTGTGCCGCTCGTTACCAACTCGCGTCCGTCGCGCGCACTTATCTCCCGCAGACTGGCATCGGTCGTGCTGCCACGGATGCCGGTGACATAGTGCTGCACGTAGTAGATTTTCCCGGCCTCGACCTGCAGGCTGATAAACGCGCTCAGATTGCCTTCGCTGCTCTTGATCGTGTGCGTGCCGGGGATGGTTACCCAGCGGTAAAAGGTGCCCGGCCACGTGGTGATCTGGGTGCCGTCGTCAAACGTAAGCCCGGCGTCGTAGTCGCCAAACGGATTTTGCACAATGTAGACAACCGCTTTGCCCGCCACGGGCTCCATTTTCTGGTCCTCGATCTGCTGCGGGCTCGGTGGAATCTGGGCGCAGCCGGCGATCATCAACGCGAATGCAAGCGATAGTGCTTTCCACATACGACCTCCTCTAGACAGTTACTGATTAAAGCCCCCACGCCCGAACGGAGCGCTTCACGCGTAAACAACTATTATACGAGGCTTATTCCGTAGGGGTGGTCGAACGCGAAGCCGGGGAACCCGCGACGAGCGCTCCGAAAATGTTTGGGGATGCAATCCAAGGGGAGCACGTTGAAGCGCGGAGCAGGTGCTCGCTTGCGGGGGCGACCGCAAAGGCGTGCAGGGGAGCCCACACACTTAACACGGATATTTGCGCTGAAGACGCGGAAGCTGCAGGCGGGATTTCGGACCGGGAATCGAAACGATCGAGCGTCTGGTGCGTTTCGCGAGAGGGTTTACCCTCGACGCATGGAATCAAAGAAATCGGCGTTACTCTTCGTTGCCCGTATCTTGTCCAGAAGAAACTCGGTCGCTTCCAGCTCGTCCATCGGGTAGAGGAGCTTTCGCAGCACCCAGATCTTCTGCAAAACCTCCTGCTTGATCAACAGTTCCTCGCGGCGCGTCCCGGAACGGTTCACGTTGATCGCCGGGAAGATGCGCTTTTCGTACATGCGGCGGTCGAGGTGAATCTCCATGTTGCCGGTGCCCTTGAATTCCTCGTAGATCACGTCGTCCATGCGGCTGCCGGTGTCGATGAGCGCCGTCGCGAGTATGGTGAGCGATCCGCCTTCCTCGACATTGCGCGCCGCCCCGAAAAAGCGCTTGGGACGCTGCAGCGCGTTGGCGTCCACGCCGCCGGTCAGCACCTTGCCGGAAGCGGGCACTACCGTGTTGTATGCACGTGCAAGCCGCGTGATCGAGTCGAGCAGGATCACCACGTCCTTCTTGTGCTCGACCAGCCGCTTTGCTTTCTCGATCACCATCTCGGCGACCTGGACGTGGCGCGATGCGGGCTCGTCGAACGTCGACGACACGACCTCGCCCTTCACCGAGCGGGTCATCTCCGTCACCTCCTCGGGGCGCTCGTCGATCAGCAGTACGATCAGCACCACCCCGGGATGGTTTGCCGTGATGGCGTGCGCGATGTGCTGCATGAGTACCGTCTTCCCGGCCTTGGGCGGGGAGACGATGAGACCGCGCTGGCCTTTCCCGGTCGGCGCGATGATATCGATGATACGGCCGGTGATGTTCTCTTCGGCCTTGATGTCGCGCTCTAGCTTGAGGGGCTCGGTAGGGTGGTAGGGGGTGAGGTTTTCGAAGAGGATCTTGTGCTTGGAATTCTCCGGCGGCTCGTCGTTGACCTTGTCCACCTTGACCAGGGCGAAGTAGCGCTCGCCATCCTTGGGGGTGCGGATCTCGCCCTCGATGGTGTCTCCCGTGTGCAGATTGAAACGGCGGATTTGCGAGGGCGACACGTAGATGTCATCGGTGCCGGCGAGGTAGGACGTGTCCGGGGAGCGCAGGAAACCAAAACCGTCGGGCAGGACCTCGAGCGTGCCCCCGCCGTAGATGCTCTCGCCCTTTTTCGCCTGGTTTTTTAGCAGCGCGAAGATGAGCTCCTGCTTACGCATGCGGTTGGCGCCGTCGACCTCGTTCTTGACGGACATTTCGAGCAGCTCGCCGACGTGGAGGTTTTTGAGATCGGATAAATGCATAAACTGCGACCCTCTATGGGTGGAAGCGGGAAAAGAAGGGGGAAGAGAGGACTTCAGCGCCCGGACCACTCTGGTCTCGGGGAGCCGAGCGGATACCGCTCGGGCGCTTGCGGAAAACGTTGGAAGCTTTAGATGTGGCTGTCAATAAAAGCGGTCAGTTGTGATTTCGATACTGCACCCACCTTGGTCGCCTCCACGGCCCCGTTCTTGAACAGCATGAGGGTGGGGATGCCGCGAATGCCGTACTTCGGCGGCGTGGCCTGGTTCTCGTCGATGTTGATCTTCGCGACCTTGAGCCGCCCCGAGTATTCCTTCGCGACTTGGTCCAGGATCGGGGCGATCATCTTGCACGGTCCGCACCATTCCGCCCAATAGTCCACCAGCACCGGGGTCGAAGACTGTAAAACCTCCGGGTCAAACGTATCGTCCGTCACGTAATGAATGTGCTCGCTCATGCCTTGCTGCCTTGGGAATCAATAGGAAAACGCCACGGAACGGGGTGGCTAGGGAACTTGCCGAGCTATGCTATCGAAAAACCCGTGGTTTGCATAGTGCCCGCCCCAAAGGCCTGTCGCGCCGGCCCCAGTCGGGCGCTGTCTGGTACAATAAGGCCGTTTTCCCCAACTCCAAGCTAGGCGAAATCCCAAGGGAATACTATGACTTACGTTGTCGTCGAGTCATGCATAAAGTGCAAGTACACCGATTGCGTTGATGTCTGCCCGGTCGATTGTTTCCGCGAGGGGCCGAACATGCTTGTCATCGACCCCGATGAATGTATCGATTGCACGCTGTGCGTCGCGGAGTGCCCGGTCGAGGCCATCTTTGCCGAGGACGACGTGCCTGACGATCAGCGCCACTGGACCGAGAAAAACGCCGAGCTGGCAAAAAGCTGGCCCGCGATTATCGAGAAGAAGGACGCTCCTGCGGACGCTGACGAGTGGGCAAAAGTGAAAGAGAAAGAGCATCTCTTAGAGAAATGACTCATGGGTTTTCAATCCGCGTCCGCGGCGCGCTCCGGGGTCGCATCCCCTTAACATCCAGGGGCGTGTCGATGGGTGGAAGAGGGACCGCCGGAGAGCGGAAGAGGGGCCCCGAAGTTTTTTCGGGATCTGACCTCGGAGGCGGTCGAGGGCGGCGGGCGGTCCCTATGCGTCTATCTCGGGTCGCATCCCCAACTTGAGGTTGGGGCCCCTGCTTCACCTCGATAGCCGCCCCTCTGAAATCTGACCCCGGAGACGCGCATGGAATCGTCGGTGGACGACGCGCCATCAATCGGCTCCACGGTCGCATCCCCAAATGGGGCCCCTGCTCCGCGCGCCGCCGATTCCTGCTCAACCCTCCGCGCGCCACGCCTCCGAGTGGGCGAAGGTAAAAGAGACGGAGCACCTGCTCGAGAAGTGACTGGCCTGACGGGAACCCCGGTTCGGTACAGCTTGCGCCAGCACCGTCAGACTGCGCACGGCCTCCTCACGATGTAATCATATGCACCCGGATCTCGCGCAGCGGATCGAACCCGGGTGCGTGGTCGTCACCCCCAACCGCCGGCTCGCCGCGTACCTCAAGCGCGAGTACGACGCGCGGCAAGTCAAGGCCGGAAAATCGGTCTGGCCCACCGCCGACATCCTGCCGTTTTCGGCCTTCGTCGAGCGCGCCTACGGGGACGCGCTCTATTCCAGCCATGCCGCCGGGTTCCCGATCCTGCTTTCCCCCGCCCAGGAGCAGGCGCTCTGGGAAAGCATCATCCGCGATTCGGAGATGGGCAAGGCACTGCTCGCCGTCCCGGAGACGGCCGCGCTCGCGCGTAAAGCGTGGCAGCTCGCGCACGCATGGCGTCTCATGCCCCGGCTCGGCGAGTTTCCCCTCAATGAGGACGGCAGGGCGTTTCAGCAATGGGCGCGGCGCTACGAGAGCATTACCCGGCGCGAGCGACACACGGACAGCGCGCGCCTTGCCGACGTGACCTCATCGTTGCTCACGCGGGCGGAGATCAGAAAACCGAAGGCCCTCTTCCATTATGGTTTCGATCTCGTCATGTTGCAGCAAGCGGCGTTGTTTGAGGCGCTGGCGGCAGCCGGGTGCGAAGTCATCAGCACCGGGCCGGAGCCGCGTAGCGGCGACCGCCGGCGCGTGGCCCATGCTGACAGCGGGGAGGAAATACGCCGTGCGGCGGCATGGGCGCGGGCCCGTCTCGAGTCCAACGGCGCGGCGCGCATCGGTATCGTCGTGCCCGAGCTGGCCAAGCACCGCAAGGCGGTCCAGCGTATCTTCAGTGCGGTCATGGAGCCGGACTACGCGCTGCCGGGCAGCCGGCCCCCGGTGTTCCCGTTCAATATATCTCTCGGCGAGGCGCTGTCCTCGTATCCACTCGTCAACGCTGCGTTCCTTGTGCTCGAGCTGGCAGGGCGCGAAATCGACTTTGAGCGCGCGAGCCGCTTGATCCGCTCCCCGTTCCTCGCCGGCGCCCATGTCGAGCAGGATCGGCGCGCGCGGCTGGATGCGTGGCTGAGAAAGCGCGCCGAGCCGGTCATCACGCTGGATCGCCTGCTCGCGCTGGTTGCCCATGAAGATTCGGGCTGTCCGGTCCTTGCCCAGCGCCTGTCCGCGCTTTCCGAATTTCGCAAAGCGCGCCTGTTCGGCGGGCAGCCGCCCTCCGCGTGGGCGAGGGGGATCTCCGAGGCGCTGGCCCTCGTCGGCTTTCCCGGAGAGCGCAGCCTCGATTCAAACGAATTCCAGACTCTGGCGAAATGGCACGAGGCCGTCGCCGACCTCGCCGCGCTCGACCTAGTCCTCTTGCGAACCGGATATACCGATGCGGTGTCGCAACTGCGGCGGACGGCGGCGGACGCGCTGTTCTTGCCGGAGACGCCCGAGGTGCCGATTCAGATTCTCGGCGAGCTCGAAGCCACTGGCATGGAATTCGATCACCTGTGGGTGATGGGTTTGTCGGATGACGCGTGGCCGCACGGCCCACGCCCGAACGCGTTCCTGCCCGTCGAATTGCAGCGCGCGGCCGGAATACCGCAGGGATCGGCCGCCGAGTCGCTCGAGCTCGCGCGCCGGCTTACGGGGGAATGGCTGTCCTGCGCCGGAGAAGTGGTATTGAGCTACCCGCTGCGTGAGGATGACCGCGAGTTCAAACCGAGCCCGCTCATCGTCACCGTGCCCGAACAGCCGCTGCCGCTGCCCGTTTACGCGAGCTATCGCGACGCGGTCCATGGCTTACGCAAGCTCGAGCGTGGCGAGGATGCCAGGGCGCCGGCGCTGGGCGCGGTGCCGACGGTGGGCGGCGGCACGGTGGTTATCCGCGATCACGCGGCGTGCCCGTTCCGCGCGCTTGCGCGGCACCGGCTGGGCGCGGAAAGCCTGGAGGCTCCGCACGCCGGGCTCGACGCGATGGAGCGTGGCACGTTGGTGCACCGCGTGTTGGCACAGGCGTGGGCGCAGTTGAAAACCAGAAGCGCGCTCGATAAGACAGCGGAGGCCGACATCTGCGCACTGCTCGCGCGGGCGGCGGAGGAGGCGGTCGCGCGTATCAGGCGCGAGCGCCCGACCGTGTTGTCGGGACGCTTCGCGGAAATCGAGAAGCAACGCCTCGCGCGGCGCGCGCGCGCGTGGCTCGAAGTGGAGAAGCAGCGGGGCGGCTTCACGGTCCTCGCAACCGAGGACAAGCGCCGCATCGAGATCGGCGGGCTTGCCTTGAACGCGCGCCTCGACCGCGTGGACCAGACCGACGACGGGCGTCGCGTCGTAATCGACTACAAGACCGGCGCGGCGTCACCCGGAGCCATGCTCGGCGAGCGGCCGGACGAGCCGCAGCTGCCGCTTTACGTGGTCGGTGCCGAACCGGATGTGGCGGCGGTGGCGTTTGCGCAGGTGAAGGCGGGCGAGATGCGCTTTGCCGCGCTCGCGCGTGACGACGACCTGCTGCCCGATACCAAGGCCTACTCCGAAACGCGCTACCGTGACCGCTACGGCTCGTGGCAGGAAATGCTTGTCGCCTGGCGCGCCGACCTGGCGAGCCTGGCCTCCGGATTTGCGGCAGGGGATGCCAGGGTCGATCCGAAGCACTATCCAGAAACGTGCCGTTATTGCGACGTGAAGCCCTTCTGCCGCGTCTACGAGCGGCTTGAGAACGCGCTCGACGAGGAAGCGGAATGAACGCAGCGGCCGAGTCCGATCTCGATGCGCGCCGCAGCGCGCTCGACCCCGCGCGCTCGTTCATCGTGCAGGCCCCGGCGGGCTCGGGCAAGACGGAGCTCCTGATCCAGCGTTACCTGCGGTTGCTGGCGCGCGTCGATCATCCCGAGGAGATCGTCGCGATCACGTTTACCCGCAAGGCGGCCGGCGAAATGCGCGAGCGCGTGCTAAGGGCCTTTGACGACGCGCGGGCCGGCAAAGCGCCCGCGAGCGACCACGAGAAAACGACGCTCGCGCTCGCGGCCGAAGCGCTCGCCCGCGATTCGGAGGCCCGGTGGGGCGTCACCGAGAACCCGGTGCGGCTGCGTATCCAGACCATCGACTCGTTGTGCTCGGCGCTCACGCGCCAGATGCCGATGCTGTCGCGGTTCGGCTCGCAGCCGGACAGCATCGAGGACGCATCCGAACTGTATCTCGACGCGGCGCGCGCGACCGTCGAGCTCGTCGAGGGCGACGAAGCCGTCGCGCAGGACATCGAGCGGCTGCTCGCGCATCTCGACAATGATGCCGGGCACATCGAGACGCTGCTCGCCGACATGCTGAGGCGCCGCGATCACTGGCTGCGCCACGTGCACGGCAAGGAGCGCGCGGAATTGGAGGCGGCGCTGCAGAACATGAGGCGCAACGCGCTCGAACGCGTGCGCGAACGGCTGCCGGCGGAAGCGCGGGTGGAGTGGACGTTGCTGGCCGACTATGTCCTCGGCAACCTCGGTCACGGGAAATTCACGGACAGCATCGAGGGCTGGACCCCGCTTGCCCGCGGTTTTCTGACCGGCAATGGCGATTGGCGGCAGAGGCTCACGAAGAATGAAGGGTTCCCCGCCGGAAAGCCGGCGCAGCCCTGGAAGGACCGCGCGCTGGCACTGTTTCAAGCGCTCAACTCACACGACAGCTTCCTCGCCGCTCTGGCCGACATGCGCAAGCTTCCCCCGGAAAAATACAGTGAAGAGCAGTGGGAAGTGCTCGGCGCCATCATGCGGCTGCTGCCGCGAGCAGCCGCTCAGTTGAAGCTCGTGTTCCAGGCGCGCGGCTGTGTCGATTTCACCGAGGTTGCGCAGGGCGCGCTGCTGGCGCTGGGCGGCGTGGAAGCGCCGAGCGACCTCGCGCTCGCGCTCGATTACCGGATACGCCACCTGTTGGTCGACGAGTTCCAGGACACCTCAATCAGCCAGTACGAGTTGATCGCGAAGCTCACCGCCGGATGGGATCCCGGGGACGGGCGCACCGTGTTCGCGGTCGGCGACCCGATGCAGTCGATCTATCGCTTCCGCGAGGCTGAGGTCGGGCTATTTTTGCGCGCGCGCGCCGCGGGCATCGCTGGCGTCGAGGTGAATGCGATCAGCCTTTCAGCCAATTTCCGCTCGCAGGCGGGCATCGTCGAGTGGGTCAACGATACGTTCGCGCGGGTAATGCCGGAGCGGGAGGACGTCGCCATCGCCTCGGTGCCGTACACGGCGTCGGTTGCAACGCGCGCGGCGTTGCCCGAGGCGGCGGTCAGCGTGTACCCGTTCTTCAATAACGATCGCGTGGCGGAAGCGGCAAGCGTGGTCGAGATCGTCTCCCAGGCGCGGCGCGAGAACGCGGATGCGGACATCGCGATCTTGGTGCGCAACCGCGGCCACCTGAGTGAGATCGTGCCGCAGCTCAAGGACGCGGGGCTGCGCTTCCGTGCGATCGAGATCGAGCCGCTCGGCCACCGCCCCGTCGTGCAGGACCTGCTGGCACTGACGCGGGCGCTCTCGCACCCGGCCGACCGGCTGGCCTGGCTCGCGATTCTGCGCGCGCCGTGGTGCGGGTTGACGCTCGCCGATCTCAGTGCGCTGGCCGGCGGCGACGTGAAGCGCACGGTATGGGAGCTGATGAACGACGGCGCTCGCGTCGCGGCGTTGTGCGCCGATGGCCGCGCTCGGTTGCAACGGGTGCATGCCGTATTGCAGGCGGGCCTGGATGACCGCTGCCGCGGCTCGCTGCGCGGCCGCACGGCCGGGGTCTGGTTCGCGCTCTCCGGCCCCGCCTGCGTCGAGGACGCGACCGATCTCGAGGACGCCGAGATCTACTTTGACTATCTCGAATCGCATGAAGAAGCGGGTGAGATTGCTGATCCCGTGGCGTTCGAGGAAGGGATCGCCGATCTCTACGCGTTGCCGGACCTGCAGGCGGACGAGCGGCTCCAGATCATGACCATACACAAGGCGAAGGGCCTTCAATTCGACACGGTGATCGTGCCTGGCCTGGGTCGTGCGCCGCGTGGCGACGAAAGCAGATTGTTCCTGTGGATGGAGCAGCCGAGCAGGAACGGGGACGGCGCCGCCGACTTGCTGCTCGCGCCGATCCACGAGACCGGCGCGGACGACGATCCAATCTACCGCTGGCTGCGGACGCTCGAGGCCGAGAAAGAACGTCTCGAAAGCGGCCGTCTGCTCTATGTTGCCGCCACGCGCGCGAGGCAGCGGCTGCACCTGCTCGGCGATGCGCGCCTGGTTGTCGGCGATGACGGCGTGCCCGGCGTGAAGGCGCCGGGCGAGAGAACGCTCCTCAACCAGCTCTGGCCGATGGTCGAGCCGGTCTATGCCGAGGCGGCGCGGCGCGTGGCTGAATCTTCGCCGCCCCCGGCGGCGGAGGGCGCTGCAGGAAATGATATCGATCAATCCCTGCGCCGCATCGCTTCCGGCTGGCAACCGCCTTCTCCACCGGCGCGTGTCGAGTGGGCGCCGCCCCGGGATCGGGTGCGCGCCCGGGACCAAATCGAGTTCTCGTGGGTAGGCGAGACCGCACGGCACATCGGCAGCGTCGTGCATCGCTGGCTGCAGCGGATCGCCGCCGACGGCCTTGCGAGCTGGGACGCGGCCCGGGTCAATGCGCTGCGGAAAACGTTCAGGGACGAGCTGGTCGTGTGCGGCTTACAGACCGGCGCGGTGGAAGTTGCAAGCGAGCGCGTGGCGGCGACGCTTGCGCAAACGCTGGCGGACCTGCGCGGGCGCTGGGTGCTAGGCGCGCATGCGCACGCGCAATCGGAACTGCGGCTCACCGGAGCGGCCGCCGGCGAGGTCGTGAGCGTTGTGATCGACCGTACCTTCGTGGATGAGAGCGGCACGCGCTGGATCGTGGACTACAAGACCGGCGTGCACGAAGGCGCCGATGTCGAAGCCTTCCTCGACCGGGAACGGGAGCGCTACCGGCCGCAACTTGAGCGCTATGCGATGCTCATGCGCGGCCTAGGCGACCGCCCGATCCGTCTCGGGCTCTATTTCCCGCTGCTGGGCGGCTGGCGCGAGTGGGAAGGATAAGGCGGAAGGCAGAAAGCAGAAAGAAGTCAAACTACTCATCTGGCGTAGCTCTGACTTAATTCGACAGACAGCGAACGAAGCTGAACATCTGGAAACGACCCAAAGTTATGCCAGGGGTTCGGCTCCACAACGGCTCAATTTATTGGTTTCAGTCCGAGCTCCTTGATCAGTTTCGCCCACTTGGCCGTCTCGGCGCGCAATAACGCTTCGAACTCCTCCGGTGAACTCGCCACGGGCTCGTTTCCCAAAATCCGCAGCTTCTCCTTCGCCTCCGGGCTAAACAGGCCGCGCTTCGTCTCAATAGACAGCCGGCGTATGATATCAGCCGGCGTTCCGGCCGGTGCATAGAAGCCGTACCAGCCATTCACGACGAAACCGGGAACGCCCGCTTCGCTGATTCTAGGCAACTTTGGGAACGCCGGGGCCCGCTTCGCCCCGGTCACGCCCAAGGCGCGGACCCGGCCAGCTTTCACATGGGGGCCCACCGAGTTGGTGCTGCCGATGGTGCAATCGATCTCGCCGGCAATGACCGCGGTAATAGAGGCAGCCGAACCTTTGAACGGTACATGCACCCACTTGATGCCAGCCATCGCCGAGAAAAGTTCGACTGTGAGATGATTGCCGCCGCCGGTGCCCGAGGAACCGTAGTTGAGTACGCCCGGCCGGGCCTTGGCCAGCGCGATAAGCTCCTTGACCGTTTTCACCGGCACCGAGCGGTGGCAAGCGAGAATATAATTTGCGTGAGCAAGATCCGAGATCAAGATAAAGTCCTTGAACGGATCGTATTTCAATTTGGAGCGCATGGTGGGGTTGATGGACATTTCGAACGCCGACACCAAAAACGTGTAGCCGTTTGGCGCCGCATGTGCTGCAAGCTCGGCGCCGATAGTGCCGGCAGCCCCCGTTCTGTTATCGACCACGAACTTGCTGGCAATGTTTTTATTGAATTGTTCGGCAAGAACGCGCGCTACGGTGTCGGCGCCGCCACCCGGCGCAAACGGTACAATTATGCGCACCGTTCGCTCAGGCCAGGTCTGTGCCCCAGCAGGTGCAGCGAGTATGCAGGCAGCCGCCATCGCCAGCGCACGCGCGATTCCGAGTTCGGATTTCATATTTTCCTCCGTCGATGGTGAATTTCTAATCGCGCCAGCAGATGCCCATTGAGCTCTGGTGCGCCTATGGAAAACTAGTCCAGATTCACGAAAACGCAGCAATACTCTACAACAACCGACAGCAAGTGTTTATAGGGAAAAACATACCAAGAGTAGCTGCCAGCACTCATCACCTGGGGGCAACCACCGGTTCCCCCTTGATAGTCGTGCGATGCATGATGCGCCGCTGGGCGTGATCGATCTCCGTGCGGTAGTGCATGCAGCAACGGTTGTCCCACAGCACGATATCGCCGACCCGCCAGATATGCGTCCACGCATATTTGGGCTGCGTTGCGTGTGCCCAGAGCTTGTCCAGCAATGTTTCGCTCTCTTCGTTCGGCAGACCGATGATGTAGTTCGAGGGCCAGACGCGCCGGCGGCCGAGGTAAAGCGCGCGTTTCCCCGTCACCGGGTGGACGCGAACCAGCGGATGCTTCGGCCCCGGCACTTCCTCCGGCCGGGTGGGCAGTGTCACTCCGGGCCGCAGTACGCCGGCACTGTTGCGCGTCGCATCGTGCACCTGATATTTGCCTTCGATTGCGCGCTTGAGCTCGGCAGGAAGCTCGTCGTACGCAAGGTACTGGTTGTTGAACGAGGTGTCGCCGCCGCCGTTGGTCGGCACTTCGAGCGAGTACAGCATGCTCCCGGCGGGCGGGACCTCCACGTAGGAATTGTCGCTGTGCCACACGACCTCGAGACTGCCCAGGCCCGAGTTCTCGCGCACCGGGTTGCCGTGCTTATCGACGTTGGCAATGATGCTGACGCTCGCATGCCGCGACAGCGTGTGTGCGTTGTCGACTTTCGTGCCGACGTCCAGATAGTATTTGCGCGCGGCGGCCTCGTGCGGTGGGCCGAAAATGCCCGAGGTGGCGAGCAGCTGCTCATCGTCGATATGTTGGTCGCGAAAGAGCAGCACCATGTGATCGGCCCACGCTTTGCGCAACGCTTCCTTCACCTCTTCCGGTACGGGCCGCGAGAGATCGAGGCCGCGTATCTCCGCGCCGAGCGCGGCACCGGTCGGGATGACGTCAAGAGTATCCAGCGTGTTGAGGCGCTCACGCGAGGAAGCGCGAGCGGCCGCGGTATCGGTGTTCAACATTTTCATTCAGTGTGTCCTTTGCGCAAGTGATTCTCTTCCTGTGCGTGTCGAGCGTATCACAACTTTTTTAATGAACGACATAGCCGCCGTCGACCACCAGTGCGTGTCCTGCCACGTAGGCCGCGTCTTTCGAGACCAGGAAAGCCACCACTCCGGCCACCTCCTCGACGGTCCCGAATCGCCCGATCGGGACGTCGCGCGCGCGCTGCTCGAGTTCGCCCGGGTTGCGGCCCGCGAGGAAGCCTTCGGTGGAGATCGGGCCGGGGCACACGGCGTTGACGTGGATGTTCTTGGCGGAGAGCTCGAGCGCCATCGAGCGCGTCAGCTGGATGAGCCCCGCCTTCGTAAGGTTGTAGACCGCGCCGTAGCGCGAGGCGACGATACCGAGCTGGCTAGCCATGTGGATCACGTGACCGCCGCCCTGCGCAAGCATGATGGCACCACCGCCTGGCTCGCAAAAAACGGCGCGCGCAGATTCACAGTGACGAGCCGGTCGAACTCCTCGTGTGAAAACTCACCGAAGGCCTTGCGTACGCGCAGGCCCGCGTTGTTCACCAGGATGTCAATGCGCTTCATCCGCTGGTGGCAGGCGGCGATCATCTTCTCGGGTTCGTCGAGGCGCGTGAGATCGTGGATGCCCCACGCGGGGTCCGGCGCGCCGGCCTTGCGGCAGGTGGCGGCGGTTTCCTCGAGCTCGGCCTCGGTACCGTCGGCCGCAAGGTAGATCGCGGCGCCTTCGGAGGCAAGCCGCAGGGCGACTGCGCGGCCGATGCCGCGCGAGGCGCCCGTGACTGCCGCTCCGGCGAGCCCCCTCTACCCGCCGTGCGGGAAGAAGGGACTGCCCGCGGATTCAATGAAGCGCGGCTTAGTTGACCGTCAAGCCGGAGTCGCGGATGACCTTGCCCCAGGACTTCACTTCATCCAGCACGTGCTGCTTGAACTGGGCCTGGGTGAAGGTGGATGACTCTGCCGCGTTCTGCGTGAGCACGGCCTTGAAACGCGGGTTCTGTGTCGCCTTCATGACCTCATTGTGCAGCCGCGCCGTGATCTGCTTGGGCACGCGCGCCGGCGAGAAGAATCCGGTGTTACAGCCCATCACGAATCCGGGGATGACTTCCGCGACCGCCGGGACATCGGGCCACAGCGGCGAGCGCTTGGGCAGCGTGATGCCGAGGAGCTTCAACCGCTTGGCCTTGATGTGGGGGATGGCAGCGGAAATGCACGAGAAGTACGCCTGCGCCTCCCCCGAGACCATCGCCGCGGTGGCCGGGCTGCCGCCCTTGTAGGGCACGAGCAGAGCCTGGATGCCGGTCTCGATCTTGAAGCGCTCGTAGGTGAGGTGCGTGATCGAGCCCGGGCCCGAGGACGCGAACGGCAGCTTGCCGGGGTTTGCCTTCGCGTACTTGATGAGCTCCTGGATCGAGTTCACGGGGAGCTTGGGATAGACCACGAGCACGGTCGGCGAGCGCGACGGCAGCGCGATTGGCTCGATGGCCTTCACCGGATCGTAGTTCAGCGTTTTCTTGTGCAGCGTCGCGCTGATCGCCATGCTCGGCACGTCGGTCATGAGGAGCGTGTAGCCATCCGGGTTCGCATGTGCGGCGATTCCAACACCGAGCGTGCCGGCGGCGCCGGGACGGTTGTCCGCGACGATCTGCTGGCCAAGCGAAGCGGAAAGGATCTGGCCGAGCGTGCGCGAGATGACGTCGGTGATGCCGCCGGGGGGCCAGGGAACGATGAGACGCATGGGGCGCGTCGGATATTGCTGTGCGCTTGCCGGCACGAAAACGGGCAATAAAACGATCGCGAGCAGCAGGCTTGCAGCTTTAGCGGCTTTCATGGTCATACCTCCTGATTTGCGGTGTCGGGGTGCGGCCTTTCGTGACCGCGTCTTCCTGTGCTGGTTCGATCGGCGCAGTCATCGGCTGCCCGACGCGCTCTCTTGCGGAAGCCACACATGTTCGGCGTACGAAAGCGGAAACCATGTTAGAACTCCGCCAGATTGCATGTCAACAAGATCAACAGCGATGTGCCCGTCCGTGATCCCGCCCTCTGACATGGCCCGCGTTATACTGAACGGCCCTGAACGAATTTTCCGCGAGAGAAGAGGAGCGCATGAAACTGCTGGAAGGAAAAACCGCCGTAATAACGGGCGGCGGAGGAGGCTTGAGCCGCTGTTACGGGCGCGCTCTCGCCCGAGCCGGTGCGGCCCTAGCGGTATCCGATATCAACGTCGAGGCCGCCAAGGCCACGAGCGATGCCATCATCAAGGAGGGCGGCCGGGCGATCACGGTGCAGGCCGATGTCACCAAGGCGGCCGAGGTCGAGCGCCTGCTCGATCGCGCCGAGGCCGAGCTAGGACCGCTCGACATCATGCTTAACGTCGCAGGGATATTTCCGCGCGTGCCGCTAGTGGATATGACGGAGGAGGTCTGGGACCAGGTCATCGCGATCAACCTAAGGAGCGTCTACCTCTGCTCCCGCGCGGCGATCAGGCGCATGCTTCCCCGCAAACGGGGGGTGGTCGTGAGCGCGTCCTCCGGAACCGGGATCCGCGGCCAGCCGAGAGGGTCAGCCTACGCTGCTTCCAAGGCCGGAATCATCGGCTTCACGCGCGCGGTCTCGCTCGAGTTGAAGGATACGGGCGTGCGCATCAATTGCTTCGGACCCGGTGCAACCGACACGCCGCTGTGGCGGGTTGGCAAGAGCGAGGAAGAGATCAAGCGCCTGCTCGCGGCCGGCTACGTCTATCAGCCGGATGATTTTTCGAACGTCGTCGTCTTTCTGGCTAGTGATCTTTCCTGGCCGCTCAACGGCGAATTCATCAGCCGCGATCTCCATCGCTAGCTTTGCGCGGACAGGCGGGAACTGGTGATGGGTGGTGGTGATGAGGCCCGCCCGAAGCCAGGAGGATGAAGGTCCTACCCGGGTGATGGGTGATGGGTGATGCATGATGCGTGACGATGTCCGATTCACGATTTACGGCAGTTCCGATCTACTCGCCACTCACCATTCACGCTTTATCAGACGTGGTCAGTTGAAGTGATATCCCCCATTCACATGCACCGTCTGCCCAGTCATGTAGGGATTGCTCGCCACCATTATGACTGCTGCCGCGACTTCCTCGACCGTACCGAGGCGCCCGAGGGGCACCTTCGCCGCGATTTCATCCCGCTGCGAGGCGATCATCTCGGTGTCGATGAGCGAGGGCGCCACCGCGTTGACCGTGATGCCATGCTTCACCAGGCGTGACGCGTAGCCGCGCGTCAAGCCTTCCATCCCGGCCTTCGAAGCATTGTAGTGCACGCCGAACACGCCGGCGCCGCGCGCTGCGCCGGAGGAAATGTTGACGATGCGCCCCCAGCCACGCGCGCGCATGCCGGGCCATACGGCCTGCGTGCAGAGGAAGGCGGACTTGAGGTTGGTCGCGATCGTGTGATCGAAGTCGGCCTCGGTGATCTCTTCGATGGGGTGGAGGAGCGCGACGCCTGCGTTGTTCACGAGAATGTCGATCGGGCCGAGCGTCTTCTCGATGGTCGAGATCAGGGTCGCGACAGCCTTTGCGTCGGACACGTCGGCCCCGAGGGCCGTGGCCTTGCGGCCCATCTGCCCGACGGCGGCAACGGTCGCTTCGGCGTCGCTCTTACGCTCGCGGTAGTTGACGGCGATATTGACGCCCGCTTCGGCGAGCGCAATCGCGATCGCCTTGCCGATGCCGCGGGAGGCGCCGGTGACGAGGGCGGTGCGGGAGTTGAGGGATGGCGTGGGCATTATCTATCTTCTATGCGTGAGGGGGCCGGCCCGAAGGCAGACGGCAGAAGGATGAAGGATGAAGAATGAAGAATGAAGAATGAAGAATGAAGAATGAAGGTCATAGCCGGGTATTGGGTATTGGGTATTGGGTGATGATTTCCGATTTATGGCAGTTCAGGACGATTCGCCATTTGCGCTTTTGAGAGATAGTTGTGGGTCACGGCGATTTCCGCCATGACGGCCTCGCTTCCGGCGCGAGCTGTGCGCGAACACTCGGGCGCAGCCCGTCGGCGGCGATTACGAGGTCGGCCCGTGCAACGGTGCCATTGGAAAACTGGACCGCGATAGCATGGCCATCAGTTTCGAGGCGCCGGAACGAGTGGCCAAGGTGATAGCGGCTGGCCGGAAACGCGCCCAGCAACAGCTCGTGGAGCCGGCCCCACGTCGTGAGAAGTTGCGGCAGCGCCAGGGTGCCGAGGACGGTGCCGCCGCGATCGAAGGTGACACGCTCCGGGTTGTTGACACCGAAAGTCTCGTCGATGTCGATGCCGATGCGGCGCAGACACCCAAACAGCTCCGGGTGCGGGATGATGCCTGCGCCGCGCCCGGAGAGGGCCTCGCGCGAGTGCTCGTAGACCTCGACGTCCCAGTCTTGCCGCAGCAGAAGGTTGGCGATGAAGAGCCCGCCGAGTGATCCGCCGATTACTAGCGCGCGCATGCGAGGCGTGCCCGTCTAAAGTTCAAAGTTCCAGGTTCAAAGTTCAAAGCGCAAACCATCGAATCCCTTCGCTCTCCAACCTGGAACCTGGAACCTGGAACCTGGAACCTGGAACATTGAACATTAAACGGGACGCGCGTCAGCGCGTCGCGGCCTCGGCGGCGGGGAAGTTGAGCTCGATCGTGACCCCGCTCGGGTCCTCGAAGAACACCTGGTGCAGTCCCAGCGTGGGAACCGTGCGCTCGCGGTACGCGACGTCATGGCGCGCAAGGCGCTCGCGCATGTCGGCAAGCCCGGTGGCGCTGAAAGCCATGTGGTCCACCGTGCCCGTGCCCTGCAAGGACTCGAGATCCCGGTCGCCGAGATATTCCTTCAGGCCCTCGGGGTCATTCAGGTCGACGCCGATGATATGCACGACCCCGAATGATTCCGGGTGGGGCGCCCCGTTGTAGAGCCACAGGCCGGGAAACTTGAATGGCGGACGGAAGCCGACCTGAAAGCCCATCACCCCCGTGTAGAAACGGTGCGAGGCCTCGATATCAACGGTCCGGATCGAGTAGTGGTCCAGTCGTCCGATCGGCATTTCACTGCTCCGCCTCGGAAAATAGAATTACTTGCGCTTTCATGCTGTTCCCCGCTATTACCGGCCGCGCACCTCGCGCCACCGTACCGAAGGAATTCTAGCACCCCGGGACCCACCGTCACGGCGCGCTATTGACACCGCTCGCGAGAATCGGGAATATCGTTCAGCAGCAGCAACAAATCCCTGTCTGAGTGTTCTTCTGGAGGAAATTATGAAACGCATCCTGCTAGCAGTTAGCGCCTGCGCGCTGGTTTTGGCCTTCGGGGTCAACGCGCCGCTACGCGCCGAGACCATCAAGTTGCGTATCGCCTCGGGCCATCCGCCAGGCGTGGTCTACGCGGGCCTGATGAAAGACTTCTTTCAGCCGGAGCTGAAGAAACAGGTCGAAGCCAAAACCAAGCACAAGATCGAATGGGTCGAAGGCTACAGCGGCTCCATCGTCAAGGTGACCGAGACCTTCGAGGGCGTGCAGAACGGCATCGTCGACATCGGCGGTTTCTGCTTCTGTTTCGAAGCGTCCAAACTGCCGCTGCATGCTTTCCAGGTGATGCTGCCCTTCGGCACCATGGACCCGACGGTGAGTCTCGCGATAGCACAAGACGTCTACAAGGCGGTCCCGTTTCTCACAGAGGTGTTCGAGAAGAAGTACAACCAGAAGCTGCTGGCGCGCATCGCCGACGGCGGCTACAACCTGGGCACATCGTTCGACTGGAACAAGGTCTCGGACTTGAAGGGCGTCAAGATCGCCGGTGCGGGGCTCAACCTCAACTGGCTGCGCTACGCGGGCGTCACACCGGTGCAGGGCTCGCTGCCCGAGGCCTATACGGGCATGAAGACCCACGTTTATGAAGGCTGGATCATGTTCCCGAGCGCGTGGGTGAACCTGAAGCTCTATGAGCCGGGCCCGTTCTACACGCTGATCGGATTCGGCTCGATCACCTGGCATGGCCTGACCATCAACAAGAGGAAGTGGGACAGTTTGCCCAAGGACGTCAAGCCGATCCTCCTGGAGGTCGCTCGCGCCTATGAGCAGAAGACCGGCAGCAACAATAAGGAACGCTATGGCCAGGACATCGCGAAGCTCAAGACGGGCCTTGCCAAGGTCAAGGAGCTCGGCGACAGCGTGCGCAAGGAGTGGGCGGTTTCGCTCAAGGACTGGCCGCAATCCCACGCGAACACGCTGAAAAAGCAGGGTCTGCCGGTGGTCAAGGTCCTCAACACGGTCCTGAAATCGGCCGAGAAGCGCGGCTACACCTGGCCAGTTCGCTACGTCGTCAAGTAAGGCGCATTGACGTTCAAGACGGTCTCATCCGCCGGCGGAACGCCGAAATCGGCCCGTTCCGTCCGGCGGATGCCCGCCGGCGGGTCCGAGAGCGAGCTCGGCGTTTTCTTTTCTTTCGTGAGTCTTGAGTCGTGAATCCTAGGTTCGTCACCCGTGACTCGTTGTTACCTCGGATCCCAAGTTGGGGCATCCGCGCCTCTGGTAGCGGGGGTATATGTCATTCCGGGTAATCAGCGATAAGGTCGCCAAGTTCATGATGGTGATGGCCGCGACCTGGGCCTTCATCCTGACTTTCATCATCATGGCGGACATCATCGGACGCGGCGTGTTCAACGATCCGGTGCAGGGCGTGCGTGAGATCGTTGCCAACTCCATCGTGATCATCGTGTTCCTGCAGGCCGGCTACGCCATCCGTAGTCGATCGATGCTGTCGGCCGATTTCCTGATCGACCACTTTCCGCCCTGGGCCCGGCGCACCACGCTGGCGCTCGGATACCTTCTCGGCGTGGCATTCTTTGTATTGATCATCTGGGGCGGATGGCAACTGGCCATCGATTCCTGGGTCGGCGGCGAGTTCGAGGGCGAGGGCGCGCTGCGTGTGCCGTCCTGGCCGACGCGCTTCATGATTCTGTTCGGCAGCGCCCT
Organism: Betaproteobacteria bacterium; assembly: GCA_029863175.1. The sequence goes on from JAOTVX010000005.1 coordinate 115,872, forward strand.
TGCCATCGTCAACTATGTCGTCATGGCGTATCTCGACGTGGTACGGCCCGGCGATGCGAACGGGGCTGCGGACACGAGAGACGCGTGGTTCCGCCCCGCGCCCAAACCTTAGCGCTGGTTCCCGGGCCCTTCCCGAAAAAACGCAAGGTTCACGCCAGGGACTAGACGCCGTGTTCGACGCTACTACCGCCCTCGCGCTGATCGTAAGCCTGTTGATCCTGGTCGCGCTGGGCGTGCATATCGCGATCGCGCTTGGCATGACCAGCGCGTTTGGCATTTATCTCGTGACCGGCGATATAGAGGTGGTCGCGAGCATGCTCGGCAGCACGGCGTACGAGGCTTTGCGCGATTACGTTTTCGCGGTCATCCCGCTGTTCATGCTGATGGGCGAATTCATCGGGAAATCGGGCGCGGTCACCGATGTGTACCGGGGCCTCAACCGCGGCCTCAAACGCCTTCCCGGGCGCCTCGCCATCGCAACCGTGCTGGGGAACGCGCTGTTCTCATTTGTCACGGGTGTGTCCATCGCCTCGGCGGCGGCGTTCTCGCGCATCGCTTATCCCGAGATGAGCCGCTATGGCTACGACAAGGGCTTCGCGCTCGGCACGGTGGCGGGCTCGAGCTGCCTGGGCATGCTGATTCCGCCGAGCGTGCTGATGATTGTGTGGGGCATCCTGACGGAAAAGTCGATTGGCCAAATCTTTCTCGCGGGTGTGCTGCCGGGCCTGCTCCTGACGATAATGTTCGTCGCCTATATTCTCTTAACGGCGCTGTTCCGCCCGGCCTTGGTTGGCGGCGGCGTCGACAGCCAGGTGGAGGAAAGCAGTGGCGACGAGGTATCACTCTCGGCATTCCTGATCAGCATGGCCGGCATTCTCTTGGTCATCGTCGCCGTGCTGGGAGGCATCTGGAGAGGCTATTTCACCCCGACCGAGGGCGCCGGTGCCGGCGCGTTCATCGGGCTCGTGCTCGGCGTCGTGAAGGGCATGCGCTATCGGGGGATCATCGAATCGATCCTGTCGGTCGGGCGCACCTCGGCACCCATCCTCCTGCTGCTCGTGGCCGCATCGTTGTACTCGCGCACCCTTGCCATGACGGGCATGGCCAACGCCATCCAGGACCTGTTCCTGGGTACCGGCCTCACGCCGTTCCTCATCATCGTCGTGATGGTCGTTGTCTGGTTCCTGCTGGGAATGGTGATCGACTCGATCTCCATCATGCTGCTGACGGTCCCGATCTTCGCGCCGATCGCCGAGCAGCTCGGCTATGATCCAATCGCATTCGCGATTATCGGCATTCTTGCCATCGAGGCCGGGCTGCTCACGCCGCCGTTCGGGCTGCTCGTCTACACGGTCAAGGCGGCGGTGCAGGACGAGGACCCCAGTGTTTCCATCGTGCAGATTTTCAAGAGTTCATTGCCCTACTGGTGCATCATCCTCATCGCCGCAACACTGATTATCAACTTTCCGAAGATCGCGACTTTCCTGCCCAGCCTGGTCTTCTAAGTATGGTGATGTGGTACTGGTGATGGGAACTGGTGATGAGTACTGGTGATGAGCCAGAATCCTTCATCACCATTATTCATCACCTCTTCCGGTGACCGGCAGCCGGGATGAGGGCATGAACGGTGTCCCCGTGGTCTGTTTCCGTGCCGGGGAAGGAGGAAGTGTGAACAGGTTGAGGCAGCTCGAGCAGTTTGGACAGTCCGTTTGGCTCGATTACGTGCGCCGGGAACTTCTGACCGGCGGGGGGTTGAAGGCGCTCATCGCCGACGATGGCGTGAAAGGGGTTACGTCCAATCCCGCGATTTTTGAAAAGGCGATCGCGGAAGGGGCGGAGTACCGGGACGCGCTCGAGATGGCAACGCGATCCGGCGAGACGGACCCCGAGCGGATTTACGAGCGGCTTGCCATCGAGGATATCGCGATGGCAGCCGATCAGATGGCGGGTGTTCATGCCGCGACCGGCGGGCGCGATGGTTTCGTCAGCCTGGAGGTTTCGCCGCGGCTTGCTCACGATACCGAAGCGACGGTGACGGAGGGGCGGCGGCTGTGGCGCGCAGTTGATCGCCCTAATCTCATGATCAAGGTGCCCGCGACGCCTGCCGGCCTGCCGGCTGTCGAGCGACTCATTGCCGAGGGCATTAACGTGAACGTGACGCTACTCTTCGCGGTTGGAGTCTACCGCGAAGTCGCGCACGCGTACCGACGCGGGCTGGAGCAACGTGTGCGCGCGGGACAACCAGTCGATCACATCTCGAGCGTCGCGAGCTTCTTCGTGAGTCGCATCGATACTGAGGTGGACGCGATACTCGAGCGCCGTATGGGCGAGGCGGCGAGCACGGATGAACGTTGTCTGCTCGAGGCGCTGCGCGGCAAGGCCGCAATCGCCAACGCGCGGCTTGCCTATGCCGCGTATCTCGAGCTTACTGCAAGCGAGCACTGGCGCGTCCTGGAGGCGAGCGGGGCGCGGACCCAGCGCGTGCTCTGGGCGAGCACCGGCACCAAGAATCGCGCGTACCCCGATACGCTTTACGTGGACGAACTGATCGGGCCGGACACCGTGAATACCATGCCGCCTGCGACGCTGGAGGCGTTCCGCCACCATGGCATGCCGCAGGAGCGGCTCATGGGGAATCCGGAGGAAGCGCGTGAGGTCATGGCGCGTCTTGCCGCCGCCGGCATCGACATGGAAGCCGTCACCGCGCGGCTTCTCGAGGACGGGGTACGCCTGTTCGACGAGGCTTACGGCCGGCTTCTCGGGGCGATCCAGCGCGCGCGCCGCGCTGCGTGAAGCGTCCCAGCAGGAACCTATAGCGAAAATTCCCGCGTCTCGCCGGCCTGCAGGAGATAGCGGTTATCGACAATGCCGAGCTGGATGGGCGCTGCATTCGACTCGTGCGCGTGCAACGTGATGGACGACTGGGTGATGGTCAGGTCGAGCGCGTGGCCGCGATAGCGAACCGTCATACGCAGGCGGCGCAGCTCGCGCGGCAGGCAGGGGTTGAGCCAGAGAACATCCCCAGCCGTGACAATGCCGGCGTAGCCGCGCTGCAGCAGGTCCACGTTCCCGGCCATCGCGCCCAGGTGAATCCCCTCGGGGGTCGTCCCGCCCTGGATGTCGGCGATGTCGCTCTCGAGCGCTTCCTTGAAGAGCTGCCACGAGCGCGGCCGGTCGCTGCGCGATAGCACCCAGGAGTGCACCACGCGGCTCAGCGTCGAGCCATGGGACGTTCGTTGTGAATAGTAGTCCACGTTGCGCGGGATGGTCTCGTATTCGAACGGGTAGCCGAGCCGATCGAAGAGCTCTTTCAACTCTTCCGAGGAAAACAGGTAAAACAGCATCAAGACGTCAGCCTGTTTCGAGGCCTTGTAGCGGTTCGGCGTATCGCCCTCGGCTTCCAGCAGGCGATCGAGACGCTGGATGTTGCTGTAGCGGCGCCGGTAGCGCTCCCAGTCCAACTCTTTGAGCGCCTCGTAGCCCTCGAACTGGCTGATGATGCCCTCGCCGTGAAAGACGATGCGCATCCGGCGGCTTACATCCTCCCAGCGCGCGAGCTCCTCGTCCCCCAGGCCGAGCTCCTCGCGCAGTTCGCGGCGGCGCTCCTCGGGCAATATGTCGAGCAGCTCGAGCCCGCGGCACAGCACCCACACCGCCATTATGTTGGTGTAGGCGTGGTTATCGAGGCCCGGTTCGCTCGCATCCGGATAGGTGGTCTGAAATTCGTCCGGACCGGTGACGCCCCGAATCTCGTAGCGCCCAAGTTGTTCGTTGAAAGTGGCGATGCTCGACCAGAAACGCGCAATCTCGAGGATCATCTCAGCGCCGTAGAACGAGAAAAATTCCATGTCGCGGGTGACCTGGTAGTACTGCCACACGTTGTGTGCAATGGCGGCATTGATATGGCGTTGCAGGTATGTGTGGTCCGGCAGCCAGCGGCCCGACTCGGGGTTAAGATGCAGCGGCTGCGTTTCCTCGCGTCCGCTGCTGCCGCTTTGCCAGGGATACATGGCGCCGCGGTAGCCCGCCGCGCGCGCGTTAGCGCGGGCTTCATTCAAGCGGCGGTAGCGATACATGAGCAGCGCCCGCGTGATCTCGGGCAGCCGCCAGTTGAGCAACGGGAAGATGAAGAGCTCGTCCCAGAAGATGTGACCGCGATACGCTTCGCCGTGCCAGCCGCGCGCCGGCACCCCGACGTCGAGATCGATGGTGTGGGTGGAAGCGGTCTGCAGCAGGTGAAAGATATGCAGGCGCAGCGTGAGTGCGGTGCGCTCGGTCCCGGCCGCCGCGTGCTCCTCGATGCCGATATCGAAACGCTGCCATAACTGGTTCCAGCGCCGCAGGTGCGTTGCCTGCAGCTGCTCGAAACTACCGGCGCGGGCGACGCCCTCGCGCGCTGCGAGCCCGCATTCCGAGATCGCACGATCGCGCGAGGAGTAGAGCGCAATCACCTTCTCGATGCGCGACGTCTCGCCTTGCGCGAGCGGCACCGCGAATGCCTGCCCGATGTAAGCGGCGTCGCGCTCGAGCCGGGGGGACGGCCAGATGCGCACGTCGCCCTGATAGATCCGGGTGCGCGCCGATTGCGCAATCTCGAGACGGGATTGCAGGGTACGCACTTTCAGGTAAACGGTCTCGTCATCGACATCGTCCACCTCAAGGGCCTCAAGATGCCGGTTGCTGAGGGCGCGATAACGCGCGACGCCCGAGTTGACGACGCGGCCATCGAGCGCGCTCAACACCTCGAGCGTGCCGGACCAGTTCTCGGCGGTGACTTCGAGGTCGATCGCCGCGAGGTGGGGATAATGCATGTGCACGAGGCGCCGTTCCCGAAAGCGCGTGCGGCGTCCATTGCTCTCCCGGAATACGACCCGCCGCGTGAGCAGACCCTGCTTGAGATCCAGCGTCCGATGATAACTCTCGATCTCCGCGGAGGCCGGCTCCAGCCACGAGCTGCCCTCGACGCGGCACTTGAGCGGCAGCCAGTTGGGCAGGTTCACGAGGTCCTCGTTCTCGACCACGTGCGCGTTGATCTCGGTCGCCAGCCGGTTGTAGCCGCCGGCGAGGTAGGTACCCGGGTAGTGCACGTCGTCCGCCCGCGCGTAGGCCGCGGCGCCCCGGGTGGCAAAGTAACCGTTGCCCAGCGTGCAAAGCGCCTCGCGCAACCGCTCCTGGCGCGGCTCGAAGCCCTCATAGACGAGCGCCCAGCCTTTCATCGCGAGTGCTCCGGGACGATCGAAACAGCGTTACCGAACGCACACTCTCGATCGTGTGCGCGAGGAGACGCCGCGGCCGAGCGCGCCCGCGGGCGCGGGGGGTTTGACGCTGGGAAAGACGCTCGCATCGATAATCGTGACGGGCCGTCAGTATAGTCAGTGTACCGTGTGAGGATCACGCGCGACGCGTGGCCGGTCAAGATGGCCGCGCCGGCGCAGGTGATCGGACGGGACTAAGCGACCACGATGCCCGCGAGACAGGCTAACGCAGGTAGGCGTCGATCGCGTAGCGCCGCAGCATGCGGTGGCTGGTGAAGAACGCTGCGTTTTTCGAGATGACGCTTTTCATCAGCGCGATCCACTTTGGGCGATCGCCGTGCCACAGCGGCAGCACCGTGTTCTCGAGCTTGTGGTAAAGCGATTCGGCGTCCTCGCCATTCGCGCTCTCGTGGTCATTGCCGATCGCCCAGCCGGTGACGCCCTCAAGGCAGCCCTCCACCCACCAGCCATCAAGCACGGAGAGTTGGGGGACGCCGTTGAACGCCGCCTTCATTCCGCTCGTGCCCGAGGCTTCGAGCGGCCGCAGCGGCGTGTTGAGCCACACGTCCGCGCCGGCGACGAGATCGCCGGCCACCGACATGTCGTAGTTCGGCACGTAAGCCGCGCGCACATCGGTGCGCAGGGTCTGGATGTGGCGGTGAAGGTCCTCGATCGCGCGCTTGCCGGCTTCATCGCGCGGGTGCGCTTTGCCAGCGAGCACCAGCTGGAAGGGGTAGCGCCGGGCGATCGTGCGCAGGCGCTCGATGTCGGAGAAGAGCAGGTCCGGACGCTTGTACGCCGTCATGCGGCGCGCGAAGCCGATGATGGGCACCTCGGGATCGAGTGTCACATTGCAGTGCTGCCGCACGCGCTCGATGAGCCGCACCTTTGCCGCGGTATGGGCCGACCAGATCTCCTCGTCCGCAATCTGGTCGGCGCGGTTCAAGAGCAGAGTCTCGTGGCACCAGCCCGAAATGTGCCGGTCATAGAGCACGGCGAACGCGGGCGCGGCCCAGGTGCGCGGGTGGACGCCGTTGGTGACGGCGTGCACCTCGTAGCCGGGGAACATCTTGCGCGAAGTCTCCGCGTGCCGGAGGGCGACCCCGTTCACGAAGCCGCTGAGGTTCAGCGCGAGCCGCGTCATGTTGAGGTGGTCCTGGCCGGCATGTTGTTTCAGCACCTCGAGATCGACGAAGCCGTCGAGCAGCTCGTGCACGAGGTCCCACTCGTACTGGTCGTGCCCGGCTTTCACCGGCGTGTGGGTGGTGAACCGGCACAGCGCACGCACGCCCGGGGCGTTGTAGTTGGGCTCGTCGGCGCGGCGTCGGTCGTAATAGCGGAAACGGTGCATCAGCTCGACCGCCAGCAACGCCGAGTGCCCCTCGTTCATGTGGTAGTAACGCACGTTGATGTCGAGGGCCTGCAGTATGCGCAGACCCCCGATACCGAGCACAATCTCCTGCTTCAGTCGATAGGCCTGGTCGCCGCCGTAGAGATAATGCGTGATGTCACGGTCGCGCTCGTCGTTTTCCGGCAGATCCGTGTCGAGCAGGATGACGGGTACCGTTCCGCCGGTGTGGCTTTGCAGGATGTAGAGCCAGCCGCCCACCCAGACCTTGCGGCCGTTTACCTTGACCGCGATCTTGGCTTCGAGCGGCTCTGCGTGCTGCGCCGGATCCCAGGGAAGTGCATGCTCGATCTGGCGCCCGGCGCTGTCGATTTCCTGGCGGAAGTAGCCTCTGCGGCTTGCCAGCGTCACGCCGATCAGGGGAATCCGCAGGTCTGCCGCCGAGCGCAGGGTGTCACCTGCCAGGATGCCAAGGCCACCACTGTAGGTCGGAATCCCAGCCGCAAGCGCGATCTCCATCGAGAAGTAGGCGATCCGCGGCCGGTCGAGAAACGGCGTGATCAATATTGCAACTCCATTACAGCGCGTAGCTTACCAGCATTGGCCGCAAAGTACTAATTACTCCCTTGCCGGTTTCGCAATGCGAAATTGTGGCCGGGCGGCGTGACACGAGCGCCGCTGCGTCGCGCATGGGCACGGTATTGAAGTTGAGCAGGAACCCCCCTGCGGTAATCCATCGCAGTCATTCAACCAGGCACCGCTATCCATCAAGCGAAGTGCGCCGCTCAGTCCCGCGAGCTGGCTCCGGGACGCAGATCTGCCACTGACCTATCACTCGGTTCCCGATATCGCCCGACCTACCGTACGGGAAAAAGACCCTAACAAAAAGCCAGGGTCGGGGAAAGCGCTTGCCGCGCTCTCGCGGTTGGAATAGATTGCTCGGTAATCGACCGCCGATCCAGTTTGCGACCTGCCCGGATCGCGGTCGTGTGCTGGGGAGGGAGAAGCCAGCGTGAACATAGGGTCTGTTATGCGCAGTCCGGGGGCTCTTTCGCACTTACTCCCGGCGCCTCGGCTTGGCCCAACGAGGACACGGGCGGATTGAATTTCGTATCGCTCAACGTCGGCCAAGGGAGGCGAAAACGATGGAAACGAAGAAACTTGGCGTTGGGGTGATCGGTTCGGGGCGGATCGGATCGCTCAGGGCGAAAATGGCGGCGGGCCATCCCGCGGTGCGCTTCCTCGCGGTGGCCGACCTCGAAGTCGAACGAGCGAAGCGTCTGGCCGATTCAACCGGCGCCCAGTTCCACTCGGACAACAACTGGGACTTGATCTCGCACCCGGATGTGAACACGGTTGTCGTTGCGACCTTCGAGCACGACCATGCCGAGGCGGTCTGTCAGGCGCTGGAGCTCGGTAAACCGGTGCTTTGCGAGAAACCGATCGCGCTCTCCCTCGAGGACGCCGACCGGATCATCGACAAGGCCGAGGAGACAGGCACGCCGCTTCGCATCGGTTATGCTCAGCGCTTCAAGCGGCGCTATCTCTCGGGCAAGGACCAGATCACCGCTGGACGGCTCGGCAATGTGTTGGCGTTTACCGCGCGGGCCTGCAACACGCGCGCGCAAGGGATCGAGATCCTCAAGCGCTCGCCGAACGCGACCCCGGTTGTCGATGTTCTGACCTACTGGGTCGACGTCGCGGGCTGGTATCTGGAGGGCATCAAACCGGTCGAGGTCACCGCCCGCGGCACCGGGGTTGTTTTTCGCGAGGCCGGCTTCGACGTCAATGACACCACCTGGGCGCTCGTCACCTTTGAGAACGGTGCTGTCGCCAATCTTGGCGTCTTCTTCGCGCTGCCGACACATGCCCCGCAGCTCGGCATGGGCGTGCGCATCGAGGTCTATGGCTCGGAAGGCGCCCTTCTCCTCAATGACGACCATTTCGACGAATTTCTGGTCACCAACAAGGGCATTCCGCACGCCTATATCCCGGACCTCGAGTTCCAGACCGCGCTGCTCTCGTCCTCGACGCCCGGCAACTGGCATCTCGACGACTATTGGGGTCCGGTGGCCGACGAAAGCCGGGTCTGGTTCGATCACCTGTCGCGCGGCCGCCCCTGCCCGATGGCAACGCCGCGTGAAGCCCGTCAGACGCTGGAAATCACGCTCGCGATCGAGGAATCGGCCCGTACCGGCCAGCCGGTCTGGCTGCGCAATTAGGGAGTCCCCCCAAGGTTACGATTCCGCTCTCAGCGTAATCGCGTGCCGCGCCGATACGTAACGCTGCCGAGGGTCTTGAGGCACTTCGATCTGGTGGGGTGAGGGTCCGGTTTTGGGCGTTAGCGGATAATGTCCGTCAGGTTTGGTCACGATCAATACGTCTTAAGCAAAGGTGACCAAGCACCTGCCTTCCCTTTTCGCGCACTTTGCTTCTCCGCCCCGGAAGAAAAGGTGTCTCACACTTTCCTTCCGGGGACAGGCCAATGCGGGAATCGACCTGCGGTCGCAACAGGCGCGCGTTTCCCTACAGCGTCTCCGGCCAGTAGAGACGAGTGGGGTTGTCCACGAGGATGCAGTGGCGCAGCTCGTCCGGGCAGAATGCCGCGAAGAGGTCCACCAGCTCGCCGTCGTTGGGCATCGGGTTCGCGTTCGGGTGCGGAAAATCGGTGCCCCACAGCACGCGGTCCGGCGCGACCTCGATCAGCGCGCGAGCGAACGGGAGGGCGTCGTGGAACGGTTTGCTGGTGAACGAGACGCGATCGGCGCCGCTCACTTTTACCCACGCGCGCTCGTTCGATTTTACGAGCTCGAGCAGCTGGCGGAAAGGCTTCTGCTCGAGGCCGCGCCCGGCCTCGACGCGGCCCATGTGGTCGATGATGAACGGCACCGGCAGCCGGTCGAGAAAACGGCTGTAGGCCGCGATGTCCTCAGCGTCGAGGTGAACCTGCAGGTGCCACCCCAATGGCCGGATGCGCGCCACCACGTGCTCGATCACCTGGAGATCAGGCGCCCCGCCGAGATGACGCACAAAGTTGAACCGCACCCCGCGCGTGCCCCCGGCGTGCAAGCGCTCGAGCTCGCGCTCCGTGACGTCGTCGCCGAGCATCGCCACGCCGCGCCACGCGCCTTTCGACCAGGACATGGCGTCCAGCATGGCGCTGTTGTCGTGGCCGTGGCAGCTCGCCTGGACCAGCACCGCGCGCGTGAAGCCGAGGTGCCGGTGCAGCGCTGCGAGCTTCTCCTTCGGCGCGTCTGGAGGCGTGTAGCGGCGCTCCGGCGCGTAGGGAAAGCGCGCGCCCGGACCGAAAACATGGCAATGCGCGTCGCACGCGCCCGGCGGCGGCACGTATTTCGGCGTGACCGGATTCGGGTCTGGCGCGGCGATGGTCTTCATGAGGAATGGGAATGCGCGGCTGCGAAATGAAAAGCGATCAGGAGCTGTTCCATCGGGCGATTATAAAAGCTTCACCGCTGCGGCCTCCGGAGAGAAAATGGTGATGAAAAATGGTGATGAAAGATGGTGATGGTTAGTGGTGATGGATAGTGGTGATGAAGAATGGGAAGGCAACGGACGCTGCTTACCACCAGCTCCCATCACCCGTTCTCATCACCATTTCCCATCACCGATTATCGCCGCTGAAGTGGTCACCGGTCACGGCCTTTAACGAGTGATCAGGCGAGTTCGCGCAGGCGCTGGACGAGGGAGACGGACATCACACCGATTACCGCGGCGCCGGTTGCTCTCATCGCCGCGCGGATCCAGGGGAATTGTCGGACACGCCCGAGATCGGGTGCCACCGACAGCATCAGCAGAAACGCCGGCGCAAAGTCAGTGGTCAGCGCTCTTGAGCGATGACTGCCGGTTCAGTCCATTCACCATTCACTACTCACCGGTCTCGGCTGGCCTTTTAGATCCTGTTCCAGCTGGATTTCCTATCCTTTTCCTTAAACTATAAACTTCGTGGGCCTGCACGGGGACCGTTTTGGCCCCCTTCCTGGGAGAAACTTCATGAAGATCAAGGCGGCGAATGGTGTTGCGCGGATACTCAAGGCCGAGGGTGTTCCCTGGGTGAGCTGCTATCCCACCAACCACGTGAACAACGCGCTCGGCGAGGAGGGCGTGCCCATCCTCATGATGGGCGAGGAGCGCTTCGCGGTGGCCGTTGCCGACGGCTACTCGCGGGTGACCTGTGGCAAGCGGATCGGCGTGTGCACGGTCATGTCCAATCTCAACGCCGCGGGCATACAGATGGCCTATGGCGCGATCGGGCAGGCGTGGGAGGACTCGTCGCCGGTCCTGATCATCACGGAAGGCGTGGGCCAAGGCGCGAGCCGGCACACGCACTTCGACATCGCCGAGGCTCTCAAGCCGGTCACCAAGTGGGTCGGGAAGATCGATCGCGCCGAGCTGGTGCCGGACTACCTCCGCCGCGCGTTCACGCACCTGCGCTCGGGCCGGCCCGGTCCCGTGCTGCTCGTCGTTCCGCGCGACCTCGGGGAATACGACGAGGACAAATGCCCCTACGCCCCGGTGAAGGGCTGGCGCGCCGGCCCCGATCCGGACGACGTCAAGGCGGCGGTCAAGGCGCTGCTCGCCGCAAAGGATCCGCTTTTGTACGTCGGTGAAGGTGTCTACTACGCCGACGCCACCGCCGAGCTGCTGCAGTTCGCCGAAGCCGCGCAAGTGCCGGTACTGACCACGCTCAAGGCCAAGGGCACTTTCCCCGAAAACCATCCCCTTTCGGTCGGCGTGCGCGGCTCGCACTCCGCGCACTTCCTGCACAAGTGCGATCTTCTCTTTTCCATCGGCTCCAGCCTGTTCCCTAACCGGTTCAGCCACGCCATCCCCGACCCGGAGAAGAAGACGATCGTGCAGTGCACGGTGGACACGCTCGACATCAACCGCAGCTACGAGACGCGTCATGCTGTGATCGGCGACGCGAAGCTCACGCTGAAAGCACTCATCGACGAGCTCTCGAAGCAGGGCGGCGGCCGGAAGAACGGGGCGCTCCTCGACGAGATCCGCGCCGTGAAGCAGACGTTCCGGGAAGAATTCCGTCCGCGGATGGAGTCGAACGAGAAACCGATCAACCCGTATCGGGTGATCGGCGACCTCATGAAGGTGCTCGACCCCGGGGCGTCGTTCGTCACCGCGGACTCGGGCAACACGCGCGACCAGACGAGCACGGTGTACGAAGCGCAGATTCCGCGCGGTCACTTGGGCTGGGGCAACGTCTCGACCCTCGGTTTCAGCCTGGCGGGCGCCGTCGCGGCCAAGCTCGCGTATCCGAACCGGCAGTGCGTGAACATCACCGGTGACGCCGGTGTGTGCTACATGATGGGCAACTTCGAGGCCGTGGCGCGCTACGGCATCGGGATCACGACGCTTCACATCAACAATGGCGGCTACTCCGGGTACGGGCCGGGGTTTTGGGGCGAGGGCCACGATCCCTACACCTGGAAGGTGTCCGATCACGCCTCGGCGTGCATGTCGGCAATGGCGCGGGCCGTCGGTTTCCACGGCGAGGACGTGACCGAGCCCTCGGAAGTCATCCCCGCGTTGAAACGCGCGTTCGACGAAAACGCGAAAGGCCGGCCGGCCTTTCTCGAGATCATCTGCTCTCACCATCCGGTTCACGGCGGGTGGGTCGGGCGGTCATGAGAGATGGGTGATGAGTGATGAGCAGTGGGAACGCGGCGCCTCGCGCGTAAAGCCTTACCGCCAAGGTCGCCAAGGGCGCGGTGCAACGCTGCATGGCCGAGGGCCCGGGGCGCGGCGAGGGCTTCGCCGTCGACGCCAGCATCATCGTCGACGTGCAAGCGACCTCGGCGCACCGAACCGAGGAACTTGAATCCACCGAGACGATGATTGAGCGGGCCGAGCAGCGATTCGACCTGAGGCCACAGCGACTGATCGGCGACACCGCCCACGGTACCAACACGATGCTCGCGTGGCTGGCGCAGGATAACTAAATCGAGCCGCACATTCCCGACGTATGGCAAAGTGGCTCATCTCGAAGCGCCCGATAAGGAATCTAGTGCCCACCTAAGAGCACAATCGGGGCGTCCTTCTCGACCGAGAAGTTAGATTTTTCCCGCCTCGAATTTTCTGGATTCGATGACTTGGCAAAAGACACGCATCAGTTCGGGGTCATGCTTTTCCCCGGTTTCTTTATGCAAGATGCCCATGATTTCCAGGTGCGTTCTGGCGTGGCGGTATGACCGTGTCACGGCCATCGCGTCGTAGCTGTCGGCAATCGCGATAATGCGCGAGCAAATCGAAATTTCTTCTCCAGAGAGACGGTCTGGATAGCCCGTGCCATTGTAATACTCGTGGTGGTGACGAATCACCAGAGAGGCTTGGCGCGAGCCCTCGATTTCTGTCGCGGCAATGATTCGCTCTCCTATCTCAGAGTGCTGCTTCATTATCTCTCGTTCGGCTTCATCAAGCGGCGAAGGTTTCAGAAGAATACGATCCGGTGTTCCAATTTTGCCAATATCATGAAACGAAGCGGCAATTTTAAGAATATTTAGTTCTTTGTTAGACAGGCCACAACCCATCCCAATTGCCTCTGCGAGAGCTTGCACACGCTCGGAATGAAGTCGTGTCACAAGATCACGGTAGCCCAGCGCCGCCGACACCGCTTTGGTGTACTTATACAGAGCAATGTAAATGGGGTCGTCCAGTTCCATGTCGAGCGTCCGGAGAAAATCTAATAGTGATTAGGTGAACGCCCGGTATTGGACGAATGCCGACATTGATCGAGTGGCCGGTCTCGGCCCATTAACGCCTTAGCGCTGGCTTTCCAAGTAAGGAATGCATTCTTGGTCTTCATCCAGCAGATGCTTGGCAATGACCTCGTGGGCCATAAACTGGACTAACTCACCGATGTCGAGCATGCCGGCACGAAACCGCCGAACCAGCATGGCGGCGCTATTGACGAGGTCGCGATGCAGGGCAGCATGTTTCGCAGTTCCCGGATAGTTCGCCGCCGCAAGAATCGCCTCTTCGTCTCGGAAATGCTGAACCGCATCGCGGATGAAGGTGTCGATAATCGCGCCTACTTCATCCGCGGGTCGCCCGGAGAGTATCGCGGCTCGCAGATCGTTGGCGTCGTCGAACAGACCTTGGTGTTGTGTGTCCACCACGCCGTCGCCGGCAAGGGAGTGACTATAGGGATCGTACCTGGCGAGCCCTTCGATTAACTGCAGATTTTTCGCTAACAGGGGAGCCGCTGACCTTTTTCCGAACAAACTTAAGAACGGCTCGGTTTCCATCAACACCAAGTACGCCCCGCACAGCAAGGCGACGATACTAAGAACTTCTCCGGCTACCCAAATCGAATCAAGAACCATATTCACTTTTCTATGCTGACGTTGGCCTTGCGTTCATTCTCGAGTTATATGGTGCCCCTTGTGAAAAACATGTACTTCAGCCCGGTGAGTGTGCCTGCCCTCTGCAGAGCTGGGAGGCAGTCCCACAAAGACCACAGTCTTTATACCCGCATTTTGAGAAATGGTTCGTTAAATACCGCACAGACCTCGCTGCTGCGGAGTTCTTGTCTGTGGTGCTACCCGTAGCTCTGCTTCTGGAGGTGTCCGATAACGCCCTTGTTGAGCTGCGGCAACGTCCGTTGTACTCAGGCGCGTGTCTCCGCCAGCGGCAGGCGCACGATGAACTAGGACAAACGCCTATCGCATAGATCGAGTGGGGCCCTACAAGTTCACGTTTTTACACACTCTGGGCCGAAAGCAGACGTTCGTTGAGTGTCCGCTTCCGACCCGGAGCGGACTTCCAGAAAATGTGTGCGTGCCGGTATTCCCAAAGGGATAACGCGAGGCATAAGCATCTTCGTAATTGCGCTTGCCGTCTCGTATGCCGTTGCTTGGATTGTGGATAAGGTAATGCCCCCAGATAATTATGCAGGGTCCCAGGCCGGACTGTGCGGCGGGTCGACAATTCGTGTTCCGCGGGCCAACGCCGAGATAGCTGATCGTTAATTCGGACCCGTTGTTCAGGCCCGGTGCGGGGCGAGGTCCAGAACAGAACTGGGTATTGGGTTAGCGATGTTGTTGTGGATAACTCGGCGTTTCTAATTAGAACAGCACTGGAAATGTCGCAAGCACGGCACCACCGACTGCGGTAACGGCAACCACGTAGACCGGAGACAGCTTCCAGAACATTAACAGGCCGAATGCGATCAATGCGAGCGCCATATCTCCGGTGTCTTGGATCGACGTCGTCCACACGGGGTTATAGAGCGCCGCCAGCAGTAGGCCGACGACCGCAGCATTGACGCCGCGCAATGCAGACTGCACGTGCTTCTTCTGCCGCAGCGCATCCCAGTATGGCAGCGCACCGGCGACAAGCAGGAATGACGGCAGAAAGATCGCCACTAAGGCGAGCATTCCCCCGGTGAAACCCTTTGGCTCTACGGCGTTTATTGTCCCAAGATATGCAGCAAACGTGAACAGGGGGCCGGGCACAGCCTGGGCCGCACCGTAACCTGCGAGAAATACATCGTCTCTGACCCACCCGGGAGGAACGACCTCGTTATGCAGTAGTGGCAACACCACGTGCCCGCCGCCGAACACGAGCGACCCGGTTCTGTAGAAACTGTCGAAGATAGACAGCGTATTGTTCTCGACCACCGTGGCAAGCGACGGCAATCCGAATAACAGTCCGAAGAAAAGGACCCACGCGACTACGGCAACCGTCTTGCTGAGCGGAAATTTCACGTTTTCAGGACTATGGAGGGCGACGGGCTCGAAGTAACGCCATCCGATAATGCCGCCTATGAGGATCGCGAAAATCTGGCCCCACGCGGTCGGCCACAGAAAAACGATGAGCGTCGCGACTATGGCAAGGGTCGCGCGAGAGCGGTCGGGGCACAGGTTCTTGCCCATGCCCCAGATTGCTTGAGCAATGACGGCTACGGCCACAATCTTCAAGCCGTGCAGCCAGCCCGCATCGGATGCGATGCCAAATGCCGTAAAGCCATACGCGAAGCCAATGAGCGCCAGCGCGGATGGCATCGTGAAGCCGAGCCATGCGGCCAATGCACCTTGAAGCCCGCGCTGCGATATGCCCAATGCCATGCCGATTTGGCTGCTGGCGGGTCCCGGCAGGAAGTTACACAGGGCGACTAGGTCGGCATAGGAATTGTCATCCAGCCAGTTACGCTTCTCGACGAACTCGTGCCGGAAGTATCCGATGTGGGCGATCGGCCCGCCGAATGAGGTAAATCCCAGCTTCAGAAAAATTGTGAATATGCTGATAAGCGAAGCGGGGGCGAGGGTGTCCTGGACAGGCGCAGCTTGCATCTTTGCTCCTCTGTTCTTAATTTATTTTTGGCCGAAAGCCGACCTCCGCGGACATCCGCTTCCCACCTGAAGCGGACATTTAACATTAACCATCAGCCGTGAGTGGTTAGCGAGTCCAGTACATGGGCTTGTTAGGCTGTTCTACGGAAATAGCAATAGAGATACATTTGCTCTACCCCACCCGGCGTAATATGCAGTTCTTTGAGGTGGCGCATTAATTCAAACTCA
>JAOTVX010000084.1 GCA_029863175.1 Betaproteobacteria bacterium
ATTTGCCTCCAGCCCGAGCGAGCGGCAGCGTTCCCTGGCCATCTCAATCATGTTTCTCGACAGGTCGATGCCTTCCACCGTCACGCCGCACTCCTTCGCCATGAGGAATGCGGCGCCGCCAATGCCGCAACCCGCGTCCAGCACGCGGTGGCCGGGCCTCAGCTCGAGCATGCCGATAAACTCGCGCGCCGTTTCCGCGCCACCCGGGCTGATGAAGTCCCGGCCATAGATCCGCTGGTACTTTCTTATTCCTTCTGCGGAGTACTGGCCGGCGTCGAGGAAGTGCGCGCTGGGTTCCGTCACTAAAGTCTCTCCCGTCCCGCGGCGGCGATCAGCCGGCGCCGCCCGGGGGGCCGTGACTGCGCCGGTTGATGACGTAGTCTTCGCTCCTGCCCCTGAACGGGATCATGAGCATGCCTTTTATGCTGACGCAGGTTTGCTCGTCGCGAAAGGAGCTGAGGCCGATGGTCATGCCGTCGTGACCCGCCCGCGGCTGGCCTCTATAGGTACCAAAGAGGCGATCCCACCACGGCAGGTTGAATCCGAAGTTGCTGTTGGTCTCGTAGTCCTCGACCGAGTGGTGCACCCGGTGCATGTCCGGGGTCACCACGAACCAGCGCAGCACTCGATCGACAGGCAGCGGAATATACGCGTTGCTGTGGTTGAACATAGAGGTCGCGTTCAACAGCACTTCGAAGATCAAAACGCTCGCCGCCGGCGGTCCGAGCATGAATATGACACCAAACTTGATCAGCATCGACAGAAGGATCTCGATGGGATGGAAACGCACGCCCGTGGTCACGTCGATATCCAGATCGGCGTGGTGCATACGGTGAAGGCGCCAGAACGCGGGGACCGCGTGGAACATCACGTGCTGAAGATAGATTGCCAGGTCGAGAAGCACGACCCCGAGCACGACGCTTCCCCACTGCGGCCACTGCAGCAGGCCGAGCAGGCCAAGATCGCGCGACTCCGCGAACAGCGCCATCCCGACCGCCGCGGTGGGAAACAGAAGCCTCAAGACGGCCGTGTCGATAACGACGACGGCGATGTTGCCGGGCCAGCGGGATCTTCTTCCAATTCCCCGGCCGCGCCGGGGCCACAAAAGCTCCCACAGCGCCATGAATGCGAAGATGCCGAAGAAGAACCCCAGCCGTACCGCGGGTTCATTGGCGAGCAATGTTTCGCTCATGCCTGCTCCAGAGGGGCTTTGCAGCTGTTTCGAATTATCCGCCCTCGCGGCGGCGCAGAAGATGCAGTAACGTGAGCGACATGACGGTCTCGCCGCGCTGATTGACGGCACGGTAGTCCATTTTGAGAATGCCCCGATCGGGCTTGGACGAGGAAGGACGCACCTCGACTACCTCGCCTTCCATGTGCAGCGTATCACCCGGCCGGACCGGTGCCAGCCAGCGGAGTTCATCCATACCCGGTGACCCCATGCTGCACTCGGCGAATACCCCTTCCTGAAGCATCATGCGGAAGCCTTGCGAGAGCGTATGAAAGCCGCTTGCAATGAGTCCTCCGTATGGGGAACGGGCGGCCGCCTCCGCGTCGATATGAAAGGGTTGGGGATCATAACGCAGGGCGAAAGCAATAATGTCCGCCTCGGTGAAGGTGACGCCCCTGCTGACGAAGCGGTCACCCGGTGAGAAATCGTCGAAGTAACGTGTCACGGTTTCAAGCCAAAAGGCTCAACGGCAACCGATCGCAGGCTAGCGCAGGCGGCCGTACCCGGCAAGGCGCGAATTAGGGCGGTCGGCTGTAATTCCGTTGTTTCTGTGTGAAGATTGGCCCTCCTCGCGTCGAACTGAACCCCATGGCCGCGCAAAGCGTATACAGCGTTTGTCCCCACGACTGCCCCGATACCTGCGGCGCCATCACGCGGGTTGAGGACGGCCGGGCGGTTGCCTTTTGCGCCAATCCCGACCACGAGATCACCCGCGGCTGGCTCTGCGCCAAGGTCAACGACTACCTCGCCCACGCCTATCACCCCGAACGGCTTCGCTATCCTCTGCGGCGCACGGGCGATAAGGGCAGCGCGCCCGAGTGGAAGCGCATTTCATGGGACGAGGCCATCGGCGAGATCAGCGCGAGGTGGCGGGAGATCATTGATCGCCATGGTGCCGAGGCGATCCTGCCCTACAGCTACAGCGGTACGCTGGGGCTGGTGCAGATGGATATCTGCAACACGCGCTTCTGGAACCGCCTGGGGGCGAGCCGCCTGGTTCGCGCCATCTGCGGGAGCGCGTGCGAGTTCGCCGTGGGCGCGACCCTCGGCGGCCGGCGCAGCGTCCCCTACCACCACGTTCCGGACAGCAAGATGCTGATCGTCTGGGGAGCGAACCCGGTAAGCACCGGACCCCACCTGATGCCCTTCATTCGCCAGGCGCGCCGTCGCGGCTGCGAAATGGTGGTCGTCGATCCGAGACGCTCGCGCACTGCGCGCGGCGCGGATCTTCATCTCGCGCCGCACCCCGGCACTGACGCCGCCT
>JAOTVX010000006.1 GCA_029863175.1 Betaproteobacteria bacterium
TTTTCAAACACCATTTTTCACGAACCCGCAATCTATGCTGCGACGGGCGAAGAGTCAATCGCGTCAAATTGGAGGGCGGTGTTGTATGCCCGCTGCGGGCCGAAAGCGGACACTGCCTGTCTAGTAGCCAATATCTGAGGGTTCTGGGGTTGACGTTATGTCTGGCGGCTATTTGTTCGCTGGTTTCCCCGCGTTGCATAGCTTCGTAGGCGTCGTCCAGGGCTGCTTGTCTTTGCTCGGGAGAGTGTTTACTGATGAACATTCCCGTAACGGCGGCTTTCGGGGCTCGATCCACGCGCTTCCTAGGGCCACGCTTTTGACCCCAGTCTAATCTGCGTGGGACGGTGTCTGCCATATTGTTGGAATGGTAACTCGATAGCCGACTGGCACAAGTCAAAGGCTTTGTTCGAGCGCGCGCCTGGCCCCTAACACCAGGATCGAAGCCCCCCGGTCGAGCGTGGCATGAGGTGAGATGCCACGTATAATTGCAGCGCGTTGCGTGAACTTGTCTTACCACACCCGACAGCTGGACTCCTGACGGTATATCTGGCGGTATCCTGACTATTCCGAGTCTTGAAAAACCATTAAATCAACAGGATACGTTTAAAGTGGACATACTCGCGCGTTACGTCGAGCGGTTGCACAAAAAAAGTGGGTGAATAGCGAACGGTGAATGGTGAACGGAAAAGGCGGGTGAGGGCAGGTTTCAGTTTTGCCATTACCCATTTCCCATTCCCCATTTTCGGATTGTTGAGATGACTTCAAGGCAGGAAACGCTGATCAGTCCCATCACGGACGTTATTGCCGAGCTGCGCGCCGGCAGGATGGTGGTGCTCGTTGACGAGGAAGATCGCGAGAACGAGGGCGACCTGCTCATCGCCGCCGAGTTCGCGACGCCCGAAGTGATCAATTTCATGGTGCGCCATGCCCGCGGCCTGGTTTGCCTGACGCTAAGCGGGGAGAAGTGCCGCAGCCTCAACCTGCCGCAAATGGCCGCCGTCAACCGCGCGTCCCATGGCACCAACTTCACGGTGTCCATTGAGGCGGCTCAGGGCGTAACCACGGGCATCTCGGCGGGGGACCGCGCGCGCACGGTGCAGGTCGCCATCCGCCCGGACGCCAGCCCGGCCGATCTCGTGCAGCCCGGGCACATTTTTCCGCTCATGGCGGCGGACGGCGGCGTGCTGGTTCGCGCCGGGCACACGGAGGCGGGTTGCGATCTCGCGCGGCTCGCGGGGCTGACGCCAGCCGCAGTCATCTGCGAGATCCTCAAGGACAACGGCGAGATGGCGCGGCTGCCCGACCTGGTCGAGTTCGCGGCCCAGCACCACCTCAAGATTGGCACCATCGTCGACCTCATCCACTATCGCAGCAGCACGGAGTCGCTGGTCAAGCGGGTCGCGGAGCGCGACATCGAGACGACGCATGGAACGCTCCGCCTTCACGTCTACAGCGACCGCATTGGCGACGCGACGCACCTCGCGCTCGTCAAGGGGCGGCCCGCGCCGCGCCAGGAAGTCCTTGTGCGCGTGCACGAGCCGCTTTCAGTGATCGATCTGATCGATGTCGCCAGCCATAGCCATTCCTGGAACTTCAACGACGCGCTCGCGGCGATCGCACGCGCAGAGTGCGGCGTGATCGTGCTGCTGCACCGCGCGGAAACGGCCGCCGATCTGCTCGAGCGGGCGCGGGTGCATGAGGAGGGCATGCGGGCGGGCGGGGTGGTTCTGCGAAACTACGGCATTGGCGCGCAGATTCTCCGGGACCTCGGAGTGAGGCGCATGCAGATCATGGGTATGCCGCGGCCCATGCCAAGCATGGCGGGTTTCGATCTCGAGGTGACCGGCTACGTTCAGCCTGGGGCTGAACGTAACGATAATCACTCCGCCGAAGGGAGTAAACCAAGACGGGAGACGAAATGAAGTTCGATGTAGCAGTTGAGCGTTGGACGCGGGGGAGTTAGAGGCGGTGTCGCACCAGGATGAGATCGAGGAATTTAAGCCGGACCTGGAGGGGTCCGGCTTGCGCATCGGCATCGTCATGAGCCGCTTCAACCAGGAAATTGGCGAAGGGCTGCTGTCGAGCTGTACGGCGGAGCTCACCAAGCAGGGCGTGAACACGTCCGACGTCCTGATCGTGAGCGTGCCGGGCGCCCTGGAAGCGCCGATCGCGCTGCAGAAAATGGCCAATTCGGGCTGGTTCGATGCGCTGGTCGTGCTCGGGGCCGTCATCCGGGGGGACACCTATCATTTCGAGGTGGTGGCCAACGAATCGGCGAACGGCATTACTGCGGTCACTCTCGACACCGGCGTGCCAGTTGCCAACGGCATTCTTACGACCGATGACGAGGACCAGGCGCTTGCGCGCATGTCGCAAAAGGGGGCCGAGTGCGCACTGACCGCGATCGAAATGGCCAACTTGCTTAAGAAGCTCGATGAAGACTAACCGCCACCGGTCGCGCGAGTTTGCGCTGCAGGGCCTTTACCAGTGGCAGCTGACGCGGGCGGATCCCGCCACCATTGCGCGGCAGCTTGCCGAGGCGCGGGGCTTCGAGAAGATCGATGTGGTGTATTTTTACGATCTCCTGGAAGGCGCAGTGGCCGCAGCGGCTGAGCTGGAGCGCGAGATCGCACCTCATCTCGACCGCGCGATCGAACGGTTGAGCCCGGTCGAGCACGGTATTCTGCTGCTTGCCGGCTATGAGCTTGTGCATCATCCGGAGGTGCCGTTCCGGGTGGTCGTGAACGAGGCCGTCGAGCTGGCCAAGGCCTACGGCGGCACGGACGGTTACCGCTTCGTCAACGCTGTGCTTGACAAGCTCGCCGCGCGTTTGCGGGAAGCGGAAGTGAAGGCTGTGTCATGATGAACCCGATGCAAATGGGGGAGATGGATCCGCGCCTGAAGAAGCGGATGATCCTGTTCTACCTGGCTGGAATATTCAATGCGGTGCTGGGGGGGTATATCCTGCTCCACGGCCGGCAGTTTCTGCCACCGAGCACGGCACTGCTCCTGGTGTGCTTTTTCTTCGGCTTCGCCGCGGTGGATTTCTACTTCCCGCGACTGATGAAGAAGAGGTGGCTCCAGGAACAGGCGCGGGTCGCCGCGCAGCGTCAGGCCGGAGAGGACAAGCCCGCGGACCCGTCCTGAATGCCTGCATCCGACGAAACGCGGGGGGTGCCGCCGCCCGTTCGGCGCACCCGGAGCACTGCCCGCGATGCTGTTTAACTCCTATCCTTTCCTGCTCGTTTTTCTCCCGCTGACGCTCGCGGGTTTCTTCCTCATTGCCCGCGCGAGTCACGTAGGGGCCGCGGCATGGCTGGCCCTGGCCTCGTTAGCCTTCTACGGCTGGTGGAACCCGGTCTACGTGTTGCTGCTGCTCGCCTCGATCCTCTTCAACTTCTTCGTCGGCCGCGCGATCGTTCGCACGGCCGGCACGCCGCGGGCACGGCGGCTGCTCATCGCCGGGGTCGCAACGGACCTGCTGCTGCTCGGCTATTACAAGTACATGGATTTCTTCGTCAGCAATCTCAATCATCTGGGCGCGGGGCTGCCGCTGCCCCATATCGTGCTGCCGCTCGGCATCTCGTTCTTCACGTTCACCCAGATTGCATTCCTCGCCGACGCTTATCAGGGCAAGGCGGCGGAGTACCGCTTCGCGCATTACTGCCTGTTCGTCACTTATTTTCCGCACTTGATCGCGGGCCCGATCCTGCATCACAAGGAGATGATGCCGCAGTTCGGCGAGGCGGAGACCTACCGGCTCAAATGGGAAAACCTGTCGGTCGGGCTCACGATTTTCTTCATCGGCCTGTTCAAGAAGACGGTTATCGCAGACGGCGTTGCCGTTTACGTCGGGCCGGTGTTCTCGGCGTACGAGAGCGGCGCCCGGCTGCCCTTGCTCGATGCCTGGGCGGGTGTCGTTGCCTTCTCGTTCCAGGTTTATTTCGACTTTTCGGCCTATTCCGACATGGCCATTGGGCTGTCGCTCATCTTTGGCGTGCGCTTGCCGCTCAACTTTCACTCGCCCTACAAGGCGGTGAACATGACCGAGATGTGGCAGCGCTGGCACATGACGCTCACACGTTTTCTGCGTAACTACATTTTTGTACCGTTGGGCGGAATGCGCAAAAGTGCTGCCCGCCGCTACTACGCCTTGTTCGTGACGTTCGTGCTGTGCGGGATCTGGCACGGCGCCGGCTGGACCTTCGTCGTGTTCGGGGCGCTGCACGGGTTCTACCTGTGTGTCAATCAAGCGTGGCGCCTGATGCGAAAACGCCGGGGCTGGGACCGGCCCTCACCGACGTGGTGGGGGCGCATGATCGGCGTCGGGATCACCTTCGTCGCATGGCTCGTGGGGTGTGTTTTCTTTCGCTCCGAGACGCTGCAGGGCGCTCGTTACATTCTCGAGGGCATGGCGGGGATGCATGGGCTGGTCTTGCCGTATCGATGGCTGGAATCATGGGGACCGGTCGGGCAATGGCTGATGGCGCGCGGAGTCGAATTCCAGTACCAACCCACTTTCGGCGGCGGCGGGCAGGTCAATTGGATCCTGCTATGCTTCATCATCGTCTGGTTCATGCCTAACACCCAGCAGATCATGGGCGGGCACCGTCCGGCGCTGGCCCTGCCAGCCGATGTCCCCACCGCGGGAGACCGCTGGTGGCAGTGGCGGCCGACCTGGGCGTGGCTCGCCTTCGGCGTCTTGGCGGCGGTGTGGGGAATGCTCTCGATCTCCGGGCTTTCAGAATTCATTTATTTCCAGTTCTGATGACTCGCGCGTTTCCATACCGGATCTTCTGTCTCCGGCTCGTTTTCGGAGCCGCAGTCGTTATGGGGGGTGTCGGTCTGCTGAATCGCGTGGTGGATCCTTTCTGGTATTACCGCGACGTGGCCATCGAGGGGTTCAACGCAGTCAAGACGAAATTCCGGCGCTTCGAACGTCATGTGAAGCCCGCCATTCTTGCGCGCGAGCGGCCCGAGGCCGTGACGCTGGGCAGTTCGCTGACCGAGGTTGGGTTCGATCCGCTCAACCCCGCTTTTACCGACCATGGGCGACTGACGGGATTTAACTTTGCCGTGGCCGCAGCCCAGTGGCAGATCATCCAGTGCTATTTCAAGTATGCAATCGGTCATGCACCAATCAAACGGGCGGTCGTGGAAGTGCGGCCCATGGACCTGGCCGACGCGGATTGCGCTGTGCCCGAGGCAGCGCTGGACATTGCCACCCCGGCGCAGCTCCTATTCTCTACCCGCGCCCTGAAAGCATCGATTGAGACCATTCAGGGGCAGGGCAAGGAGCGCCCGAGCCATACGCGGGAAGGCCAGTATTTCTATGCTCGATACGATCCCGGCGTGGAATCCC
Source organism: Betaproteobacteria bacterium (assembly GCA_029863175.1). Next base: position 5,363 of record JAOTVX010000006.1, read on the forward strand.
GTTTCCGGGAGATTCTGGGGCGGCGCCTCAAGAAGGGGCAATGCGACCTGGCTGCGCTCAGGCAAGGCGTGTCGGCCGCACTCCTACCTATGAAGGACGGACCGATGCGACAACTGGATCTCTCGGGCCTTCGCAAAGTGGTGCGTATTGCACGGGCGAAGGGAATCGAGCTGCGGCTGGTCGTACACCCGAGGCACGCCTACGATTATGAAATGGATGCCCTGTGTCCGGCAGCGATTGACCAATGGGATGTCTTGCGGCAGATGGCCAGCGTCGTGCACGAAGCATCCGGCGGCGACGACCGGATCCAGCTCTGGGCGTTTGTTGGCTACGACACCATTACCGGGGAGCCGGTGAGCGCGAACATGAAGCTCTGGCAGGATCCCCTACACCTCAATTTCGAGATTGGTGACATCATGCTCAACGCGATGTTCGGGCGCCCGTCGCCGGGATCCCCGAACATCGGGCGCAGGGTTTTTCCGGAGAATGTGGATGCGATTCGGCGCGATTTCTTGGAAGGGCGCGAGTCGTTTATCAAAGCGAATCCCTGGTTCTATCCCGGTCTCAGGACTCTTCTCTCGCAGGGCCGGGGGTCCTAGATGGCAACGCGCAGGATGCTTGGGGAATTCGACATCATCGGACGCTACTTTTCTCCGCCCGCTGCGGGCGCGGTGCTCGGCGTGGGCGACGATGCGGCGATTGTGCGTGCCCGGGATGGCGCTGAACTCGTCGTGACGACCGACCTCCTGGTGAGCGGCCGGCATTTCCGGCCCGACGCCGATCCCGCGCAGCTCGGTCACAAGGCGCTCGCAGTCAACCTTTCCGATATTGCGGCGATGGGCGCGGCACCGCGCTGGGCGACGCTCGCGTTGGCCGTGCCCAAGGCCGATGCGCGCTGGCTCGCTGCTTTCTCGCGCGGATTCATGCACCTCGCACGGCGGCACGACGTGGACCTGATTGGCGGTGACACGACGCGCGGGCCGCTTGCGATCTGCGTGCAGGTCATCGGTGAAGTGCCCGCGGGCAAGGCGCTGCGGCGCGATGGCGCGCGGCCGGGCGACGACGTCTGGGTGTCAGGTCGGCTCGGCGATGCGGGGCTGGTGCTGGCCGCGATGGCGGGCCAGGTGCTGCTCTCCCGCCGTGAGCAGGCCCGGCTTGCGCCACGACTGCACGTGCCGACGCCCCGCATCGAGCTCGGCATCGCGCTGCGCGGCGTCGCTCATAGCGCAATCGACATCTCCGACGGCCTGCTGGCCGACCTCGGCCATATCTGCGAGCGCTCACGCCTTGCGGCGGTCGTCGAGATGGAACTCATTCCGAGTTCGGCAACACTGAACAGGCATCTTCCGCGCGCCGCCGCCAGAACGGCGCTGCTTGCGGGCGGCGACGATTACGAGCTGTGCTTTACTGCGGGCCGCCGCGAGCGCGAGCGCATCGTGCGGCTGGCGCGGCGCCTGCACGTGGCGCTCACCCGGATCGGCACCATCGTGCCGCTGCACCGGAAGACGGCGACCGTAACGGTTCTCGGCAACCACGGCAAGGCGCTCATGTTGACACGGAGAGGTTTCGACCATTTCGCCTGAAACATCGGACGGCCGCTCACCCGGCCGTATCCGGATCAGGTATTCTCGCAGCAGAGGAGGACCACGATCATGGACAACGGAAAGTACTCAAAACCGCTAGCCTGGGCGTTCAGTCTCGGCGATCAGGCCCAGGGCATACCGCGAAAACTTGCCGAGGGGATCACGACACGAATCTTCCCCGGGCACAACGTCATGCTGTCGGTCGTGCGCATGGAGCCGCACTCGAGCGGGACGATACACAGCCACCCGGAGGAACAATGGGGGGTGCTGCTCGAAGGCGAGTGCGTACGCATCCAGGGTAGCGAGGAACGGGCGATGAAGGCGGGGGATTTCTGGTGCACGCCGGGCGGCGTTATGCACAGCGTGCGGACGGGCGCAGTGGCTGCGGTGGTTCTCGATATTTTCAGCCCGCCGCGGGAGGAATACAGAAAGCCAGGAGAAGGATTTGGCTCGCCGGCATGAGCGGCGGCCCGCGCAGGGCTTGAGCGTTGGCTGATCTCGTCTTGCGCCCGTCGTGGCGTTTCGTGCTGCGGCACCCGGCGCACTTCATTGCGTTTGGCGGCGGCATCGGGCTTGCGCCCTTGGCGCCCGGGACGTTGGGCACGGTCCTGGCGTTTCCCCTTTACTGGATCGCCGCGCCGCGCCTCGAGCCGGGGGAGTTCGTGTTCCTCGTCTGCGCCCTCTTCGGACTCGGCATCTGGGTCTGCGAGATTACCGGCCGGACGATCGGTATCAGCGACCACGGCGGCATGGTCTGGGACGAGACGGTGGCGTTCCTGCTGGTGCTTTTCCTGGTGCCGGCGACGCTTTATTGGCAGGGGGCGGCGTTCTTGCTTTTCCGGTTGTTTGATATTCTCAAGCCGCAACCCATCCGCTACTACGAGCGGAGATTTAAGAATGGATTCGGTGTGATGCTGGACGATCTCGTGGCGGCCTTTTTTACGCTGATCGTGCTGGCGATAGCTAAGATCGTTATCGACGGTCTGGCTTGATGAGGTGTTATAGGGTGAAGCGTGACATGATGGCGGGTGGCCGGCGGTCGGTTCGCGAATCACGAATCACGACTCACGGCTCTGCGAGGGAAAGTGATGGCGGATCCGGCCCTGTATCGACTGGCGGAAGAGTTAGGGGAGGCGCTCAAGGCCCGTGGCCTGATGCTCGCCACGGCAGAGTCGTGTACCGGTGGATGGGTTGCGGAGGCGGTGACGATGATTCCGGGCAGCTCGGACTGGTTCGAGCGCGGCTTCGTGACCTATACCTACGTCTCGAAGCGCGAGATGCTGGGCGTCGACGCGGACGTTCTCGGTCGGCACGGTGCGGTGTCGGAAGAAGTCGTGCGCCAGATGATGAGCGGTGCGCTCGAGCGTAGCCATGCCCAGGTGGCGGTCGCCCTGAGTGGTGTGGCGGGGCCCGGCGGCGGCACGCCGGAGAAGCCCGTCGGGACCGTATGCTTCGCCTGGGGATTGAAGGGGGGTGAGCGCCGCGTCGAGACGGCTCGCTTCCTGGGTGATCGCGAAGCGGTCCGCCGCCAGGCGGTCGAGCACGCGCTGAAGGGGGTGCTGGCTCAACTTCCGGCGCAGGAAGCGTAAACGCTCGCACGGGCAGACGGCTTACACAAAATGTCATCTTCGCCGGGAGGGGATTGGGGCGAGAAACATCCCAATGGGCGTTGGCATAGCCCCGCGGCCGATCGCAACAAGGATCTCATTCTCGATGTACTCAGGCGCGTGCTGCCGACGACAGGTAGCGTGCTAGAAATCGGTAGCGGCAGCGGGCAGCATGTGACCCATTTCGCCGCGGCGCTGCCTGATCTGACCTGGCAGCCCACCGATGCGGATGCGGAATTGCGCGCTTCGGTCCTGGCGCGCCTGCGCGCCGGCGCGCTGAAGAATGTCAATCCTCCGTTGGAGCTCGATGTGATGCGGCTGCCCTGGCCGGTGCCTCGCGCCGATATGGTTCTGTCGATCAACATGATCCATATTGCGCCCCGAGCGGCGACGAAGGCGCTTCTGGACGGCGCGGGTCAAACGCTGGCGGCGGGTGGCGTGCTCGTGCTCTACGGGCCGTACCGCCGCCACGGCCGGCACACGGCGCCGAGCAACGAAGCGTTCGACGCAGCACTGCGCGCGCGCGATCCGGAATGGGGCTTGCGGGATCTCGAAGACGTGACGCGTCTGGCTGAAGCTAACCGACTCGCGCTCGAGGAAGTCATCGAGATGCCCGCAAACAATTTTACGTTGGTCTTCCGAAAGCTCAGCGCTGACGAGAATCGTGAATCGTGATTCGACACAGCCCCCACAGCCTCTTTACGTCGGTCGACCGGCCACCCTTCATTACGCCGATACCCCGGATCAATCCTGCGCAAGCAGATTGATCAGGCTGGAGGAATCCCAGCGCCCGCCGCCGCGAGCCTGCACCTGGGCGTAGAACTGTTCGATCAGCGCGGTCACCGGCAGCCGCGCGCCGCCCACCTTGGCTTCGGCGAGGCAGATGCCCAGGTCCTTTCGCATCCAGTCCGACGCAAAGCCGAAATCGAACTGGCCCGCGAGCATCGTCTGCCAGCGGTTCTCCATCTGCCAGGAGGTGGCGGCGCCTTTGCTGATTACGGAGAGCACCTTCTCCATGTCGAGACCGGCGCGGCGGCCGAAATTGAGGCCTTCGGCAAGCCCCTGGATGACGCCGACCACGCAGATCTGGTTCACCATCTTGGTGAGTTGGCCCGAGCCGGCCGGACCGATCAGCGCGCAGCTCCGGGCGTAGAGGTCGAGAACCGGCTTGGCGCGCTCAAAGACCGCCGCGTCGCCCCCGACCATGACACCGAGCTGCCCGCTTTGGGCGCCCGACTGGCCGCCCGAGACCGGTGCGTCGAGAAATCCCAGTCCCAGAATGCGGGCTTGTTCGTCCAAATCCCGGGCGAGCACTGCGGAGGCAGTGGTGTGGTCGATGAAGATCGCGCCCTGTTTCATGCCGGCAAAGGCGCCGCTGTCCCCGTAGGCGATCGAGCGCACGTCCTGATCGTTGCCCACGCAGCACAACACGAAGTCTGCCGCCTGCGCCGCCGCCCGCGGGGTCGGAGCGGCGCGGCCGCCGTATTCCTGGGTCCAGCGCGCCGCCTTCTCCGGCGTGCGGTTGTAGACCGTGACGGCGTGGCCACCCTTCTTCAGCAGATGTCCCGCCATCGGGTAGCCCATCACACCCAGGCCGATGAACGCTACGTTGGCCATGTTGGCTCTCCTTTCTCGCGCGAAAGCTCAATATGGTAAGGGCTTTACCGTCCGGCGCAAGCCGCGTAGCCGAGGCCATCTGTCAACTCGGCGCCAATGCCGCGCGTTTTACAGACATGCCGTGTGCGCAGGTAGTTTAAACTAACCGGTTGCAGACATGAGGAAACCCACAAATGGAAGAAAATAAGGCCAAGGCCCTTGCCGCCGCGCTGTCCCAGATCGAGAAGCAGTTCGGTAAAGGCTCGATCATGCGGCTCGGCGAATCCGAGATATCGAAGGACATCATGGTCGTGCCCACGGGATCGCTCGGTCTCGACCTTGCGCTCGGCGTCGGGGGCCTCCCACGCGGTCGGGTGGTCGAGATTTACGGCCCTGAATCCTCGGGCAAGACTACGCTGACGCTTTCGGTCATCGCGCAGATGCAGAAACTGGGCGGGACGGCCGCCTTCATAGACGCGGAACATGCGCTCGATCCGCAATATGCCGGAAAGCTCGGGGTGAAAGTCGATGAGCTTCTCATTTCGCAGCCCGACAACGGCGAGCAGGCGCTCGAGATCGCGGACATGCTCGTGCGCTCGAGCTCGGTCGACGTGGTTGTCATCGACTCGGTCGCGGCCCTCGTGCCCAAGGCCGAGATCGAGGGCGAGATGGGCGAGCCGCAGATGGGGCTGCAGGCGCGGCTCATGTCCCAGGCGCTGCGCAAGCTCACAGCCAACATCAAGCGCTCCAACACGCTCGTGATCTTCGTCAACCAGATTCGCATGAAGATCGGCGTGATGTTCGGCAATCCGGAAACGACGACGGGCGGCAATGCGCTCAAGTTCTATTCGTCGGTGCGCATCGATATCCGGCGCATCGGCGCGATCAAGAAGGGCGACGAGGTGATCGGATCGGAGACTCGCGCGAAGGTCGTGAAAAACAAGGTCGCGCCGCCGTTTCGCTCGGCGGAATTCGACATTCTTTACGGCGAAGGTATCTCGCGGGAAGGCGAGTTCATCGAGCTCGGTGTCCTGCACAGCATTATCGAGAAGTCGGGCGCATGGTATAGCTACGGCAAGGATCGCATCGGTCAGGGCAAGGACAACGTGCGGGAGTACCTCAAGGAGCACGCCGATGTTGCCCGCGAGATCGAGGGCAGGATCCGAGCGGCGGCGGGCATGGTGACCCCGGCGCAGGAGCCCGAGCTTCAGCCGCAGCCACAGGCCCAAACGAAGGCGGAAGCGAGGAAGGCTGCCCACTAGCGAACCGGTGACCGGTGACCCGAAAACCCGAGGTCCCAGCTTACGGGCGCGGGCGCTCAAGCTGCTTGCGCGACGGGAGCATTCGCGACATGAGCTCGCGCGCAAGCTCGCCGCTCATGCGCAAGGCCCCGCCGAGCTGGAGAGCGTGCTCGATGCGCTCGAGGCACAGGGTTGGCTCTCGGAACGGCGCGTCGTGGAGCAGATCGTGCATGCGCGCCGGTCCCGTTTCGGCGCGCGGCGGATCGCGCGGGAGCTGGTCGAGAAGGGTATCGGGGAGGACGCGGTTGCCGCGGCCCTGCAGACGCTCAAGGAAGACGAAGTGGAAAGCGCGCGGGCGGTCTGGCGCAGGAAGTTCGCCCACCTTCCTCGCACAGCCGCCGAACGGGCGCGCCAGGTGCGCTTCCTGCAAGGGCGCGGCTTCGGTTTCGACGCGATCATGAAGGTGGTGAAAGGAGAGGACGAACAATGATCATGGGCTGGAGCTCGGTCGGCCTGCGTGTGGAAGAAACGCAACGTATACGATAACGTTGCGTTTCTTAATGTCAAAATGGACAGGATTAACAGGATTAGAACAGGATTTACTGGATTCAGTGATCGAGCTTGACCCTGTTAATCTCGTGAAATCTTCTAAATCCTGTTCATTTTCTTGATCTTATCGGCGTCTATCGGCGGCTAATGGGTTTTCGGGTTTACCGGTTCGCATGAAAAGCAGCGAGATTCGAGCGAAGTTCCTGGAATTCTTCCAGAGCAAAAGTCACGCCGTGGTTGCTTCGAGCCCGCTCGTGCCCGCCAACGATCCGACACTGCTGTTCACCAACTCGGGGATGGTGCAGTTCAAGGACGTCTTCCTCGGCCAGGATCGGCGACCTTACGCGCGCGCCACAACGTCCCAGCGCTGCGTGCGTGCGGGCGGCAAGCACAACGACCTTGAGAACGTCGGCTACACCGCGCGTCACCATACCTTCTTCGAGATGCTCGGCAACTTCAGCTTCGGCGACTACTTCAAGCGCGATGCTATCCACTACGCGTGGGAGCTGCTGACCCGGACCTACAAGCTGCCCACCGACCGGTTGTGGACCACCGTCTATCACGAGGACGACGAGGCCTATGACATCTGGACGAGGGAAATTGGCGTGCCAAAAGAACGGTGCGTGCGCATTGGCGACAAGCCGGGCGCGCCGAAGTACCAGAGCGATAACTTCTGGCAGATGGCCGATACCGGCCCCTGCGGCCCGTCCACGGAGATTTTCTGGGACCATGGCCCCGGCATTCCCGGTGGGCCGCCCGGCAGTGAGGGGGCTGACGGCGACCGCTACATCGAGATCTGGAACCTCGTGTTCATGCAGTTCAACCGGGACGACAAGGGTGCGATGCATCCCCTGCCCAAGCCGTCAGTGGACACTGGCATGGGGCTCGAGCGTATCGCCGCAGTGCTGCAGGGCGTGCATTCGAACTACGAAATCGACCTCTTTCAGGAACTGATCAGGGGGGCTGCGCGCGAGACCGGGACCAGCGATCTTTCCAGCAAATCACTCAACGTGATTGCGGATCATATCCGCGCGACCTCGTTCCTGATGGTCGATGGCGTGATTCCCTCGAATGACGGCCGGGGTTATGTCCTGCGTCGAATCATCCGCCGGGCGATTCGCCACGGCTACAAGCTGGGCCAGACCCGGCCCTTCTTCCACCGGATCGTGGACGATCTCGCCCGCGCCATGGGCGGTGCGTATCCCGAGCTGCCGAAAGCGGCCGGGCGCGTTACACAGGTGCTGAAGCAGGAGGAGGAGCGGTTCGCGGAGACACTGGACAACGGCATGAAGGTGCTCGAGGTCGCTCTCACGCGCGAAGACAAGATGCTCGACGGGGAGATGGTGTTCCAGCTCTACGATACGTTCGGGTTTCCGGTCGATCTCACCGCCGACATCGCCCGCGAGCGCGGCGTGCGAGTCGATTATGCGGGCTTCGAGGCCGCGATGGAACGGCAGCGCGAGCGCGCGCGGGCAGCTTCGCGCTTCACCATGGCGAGCAGTGTGGATTACCATGGGCAGCCGACCGAGTTCCATGGCTACGACACGCTCACGCTCGAGGGCACGGTGATCGCGCTCTACAAGGAAGGAACGCAGCTCGAGGAGATTTCGTCGGGACAGGCGGTGGTCGTGCTCGACCGCACGCCCTTCTACGCCGAGTCTGGCGGCCAGGTCGGCGATAGCGGCGAGCTTGCCGGCGTGGCGGGCACCTTCGTTGTCGAGGATGCGCGGAAGATCCAGGCCGCGGTGTTCGGCCATGAGGGCGTGCTCAAGACGGGCCGTCTGCGCGTCGGGGACAAGGTCATGGCCGCGGTCAACATGGACCGGCGGGCACGAACCATGCGCAACCACTCCGCGACTCATCTCATGCACAAGGCGCTGCGTGAGGTATTGGGGTCCCATGTCCAGCAGAAGGGCTCGCTGGTGGACGCTGAGCGCACACGTTTCGATTTTTCGCACAACGAGCCGATGACCAACGAGCAGATCCGTCAGGTGGAAGCAATCGTCAACGCGGAGATCCTTCGCAACGAGGCGACGGCGGCGCGGATTATGAAGCACGACGAGGCGGTCAAGGGCGGTGCGCTTGCCTTCTTCGGCGACAAGTATGGCGAGGAAGTGCGCGTGCTGGACATCGGCAGCTCGCGCGAGCTGTGCGGAGGCACTCACGTCAAGCGTACCGGCGACATCGGCTTCTTCAAGGTGGTCTCCGAGGGCGGCATCGCGGCCGGCGTGCGCCGCATCGAGGCGGCAACGGGTGAGGGTGCGCTTGCATTCGTGCAAGGACAGGAAGAAAAACTCAACGAAGCCGCCACAGCGCTCAAGGCGCCGCCTACGGAGTTGGCTCAGAAGATCGCGCAGATTCTCGACAACGTCAGGGTCCTCGAGAAGGAGCTCGGCCGGCTCAAGTCGAAGCTGGCTGCGTCGCAGGGAGATGAGCTGATCGAGCGCGCGGAGAACGTCAAGGGGATAAAGGTACTCGCGGCATCCATCGAGGGCGCGGATGCAAAGGCGTTGCGCGAGACGCTGGACAAGGTGAAAGACAAGCTCAAGTCAGCGGCGGTGGTGCTTGCCGCAATCGATGGCGGCAAGGTTGCCCTGATCGCCGGCGTGACACCCGATCTCACCGCCAAGATCAAAGCCGGCGAGCTGGTCAATCATGTCGCTCAGCAGATTGGCGGCAAAGGCGGCGGCAGGCCGGACATGGCGCAGGCTGGCGGCACCAACCCGGAAAAGCTGCCAGCGGCGCTCGAATCGGTGCGGTCTTGGGTCGAGCAGCGATTGTAAGGGGCGCAGCGAAGGCGATGGCGCGTCGTGCCGCGCGCCGGGGCCGCGGCCATCTGGTTCTCGCCGGACGACATCGAGGTCGCCGATGAGCGCGTTCAGGGCCCTTCAGTTCAACATGCAGTTCGGCCAGGTCTGGGACCATCACGCCCGCGACCATGCGCGCATCGACCTGGACCTGAGCATTGCGGAGATCCGTGCGCAGAACGCCGATATCATGTTCCTTCAGGAAGTTGAGCAGGCGCGGCCGAAGGGCGTGCAGCTCGATCCCCCGCCGAACTATACCCTGCTGCGGAGCGCGTTCGGCGACTATGACAGCTTCTTCTCCTATCCGAAAGTTGACCCGCAGGAGTTGCCCTTCGGAATTGGTCTTTGCATCCTGTCGCGCACGCCGTTGCGGAATACGGTGCGGGTCGACCTGCCGTCGCCGACGATCGAGTTCGAGTTTCGGGGCGAGCGCAAGGTACCGACGGACCGCCTGCTGATCGGCGCCCGCACAACGGTCGCGGGCCGGGAGGTGCGCATCTTCAACGCGCACCTGCTGGCCTTCTTCATGCTCAATGCCAGCAGCGACCAGCACACCGGCCAGCGGCGGCAGGTGCTGGGCGAGCTATCGGCATCGAGCGCCCCGACTCTGCTCGGTGGGGATTTCAACGTGAGCCGGCACCAGGCGCTGCTGCGCGAGTTCTCGGATGCCGGATACGAGACCGTGCAGTCGAAGGAAGTCACCTGGCGTCGGCGTCCGTACGTGCTCGATCACCTGTTCTACAGCCGGGAGTTGCGCCCGATGCGGCATGTCGTCAAGCCAACGCCGGCGTCCGATCATCACATGGTCGTGGCGGATTTCGAGTTCGTCGACGCGCTGAGCAAGTAGGGCAGACCGGGCCGCCCGTCGGAAAGTCACTCAACACATCGGCGAGACGCGTAGAGACGCCCTTCTACGGTCGGGTCAAGGGTTCGTTACGACGATGGCACCGGTGGCAGTGCTGTAAGTAAAAAAACGCGACGTAGGGGCATCCTTGCGGTAGGTATACCTGCAGGTCGTGCCGCCGCCCTGGGCGCGAAAATCCGTGGTCCCAGTTGGCGCCGTACTGATCGAGGGAGCCGGGGACAGTAATCCGTTCCATACCTGAAGACAGCGATTGCGATTCACGTTTCCGTTTCTGCCGTTAGTGGACGAAGGAAAGCAGTTCGCGTTGAAGTCAACGTTGCCCGCGCCGAAGCTCGGCAGATTATCCTGGCCGGCAAAGTTCGACGCGATGCAAGCAGCATTAGCCATGCCGATCGCGGAACGGAACGCCCCGGCGGTCGCCGCGACTGAGCTTCGATGGGCCTCTTCCTTGAGTTCCATGAAGCGCGGCCACGCGCTCGCCGCGAGCAAGCCAGTGATAACAATCACGATGATCAGTTCGAGGACTGTGAAACCGGTACACGCCCTGCCGGCGGACGGAGTCAAAGGGAGGGCGCTAGTGCTTGGTTTGTTCTTCTGATTAAGCATTTCCTGCGGCGGTGCTCTGGAATGGGCGCGATTGTCTACTATTTGCAACAGGTTAAGCAATGTCTATACCTGGATCCTTGCGGGCATACGTGACAGTGATCACGATTGCGACACCGTCTGCGCCGCCGCCGCGCACGGGTATGACATGCGCGTCGTGCGCGAAGCCGTTACCATCGAAGGTGACAAGGCCCTGCTTCATCCCGGCCGTTGCCGGGGACGCGTCGATCGCTAGAAGCCGTTCAAAGCCCGGAACGTCGAAGATCGGTACTCCGTGGATCAGTACCGCCGGCCGAGTTGATAGGGCGCATGGTTCGGCGTCGGGCGTTGCATTCCGCCTCGAGACAGGGGCTACGATCGTGGCACACTGATTCACGGCAAGCGCTGACCCGTTCGCCAGCCGGCCGGGTCGAACACCGCCAAAGGAGATTCTCATGGCTGCAACCAGCCGGCCCCATCCGCTTCTCAAGGCTGCCCAGATCGACGCGATGCCGGAGGAAGCACGCGTGCATGCGCTGGACTCAGGCGTCGTACGTCACAACCGCTCGCTCGGCGACGCGGTCGGGTTGCAGAGCATCGGCGTGCATCTCGTGCGCCTGCGGCCGGGTCACGTAAGCACCGTGTATCACTTCCATCATCAGGACGAGGAATGGATTTACATCCTGTCCGGACAGGGCCTGGCTGAAATCGGCGATGAGACCATCGAGATCAGCGCGGGGGACTTCATGGGCTTTGTCGCAGGTTCCGTATCGCACCTGCTGCGTAATCCGCATCAGGAGAACCTGGTGTATCTCGTCGGCGGCAACCGGCTGCCCTTCGATATCTGCGACTACCCGCGCCTGCGCAAACGGCGCTACCGCATTGACGGCAAGAGCGAATTCGTGGGCTGGGATCTGCTCGAGAAAGCCGGGGCGCTGGCGAAATAGCCGCCTTAGTCGGCGCGACTGACCTTGTCTGCCAAAAAACCGTAGCCGCCTTCGCGGGAGAGCGTGCGTCGCGTCGCCTCGAGCTTGCAGACGAGGTCGATATCGATGTTCGGGCCGATGTTCACCTCCGGCCCGAACTGCCGGAACAACCAAGCCTGGTGGACTGTGGCTTCGGCCTCGAACACGACACGCTCGAGGCCGACGCGGGCGGCCAGCTCCGCCAGCTTGCCGGCCTGCGGATTTTCGGCGCGGCTTCCAAGGCACAGGTCGAGCTGGGACTTCTCCACGATCACGAGGTCGCAACCGGCCTCGAGCATCACGCGGATGTCATCCGCGGTGCGCTCCACGTCAAATATTTCGCTCGGATATTTCTCTCCGACCTCGAACAGGACCTTGAGGCCGGCCTGTCTGGCTTGCTGGATGTAGCGCACCTTGTCGTCCAGGGTGAGCGGGATGATGTTCTCCGAGAGCTCGACCGCGGTAAAACCCAGGTGCGCCAGCGTCGCGAAAGTGCGCTCGACCGCATTGGACAGGACCGCCATCTCGAACACGATGCCGCCGGGATTCACGTCAATGTTGTGGCGGCGGTAAAGGTCGATCTTGCGGCGGGTGAAATCGGTTTCCTCGTCGCGCATTAGCAAGACGAAGAGGTGCCGGACCTTGACGTAGTCGATGAACTCTCCAACCGCTTCAATCCAGCTCGCGGCAAGGTCGTAGCCCAGGCCAAGATCGCGCGCGAGCGTGAGGCCGGCGCGGCGCGGCTTGCGGCTGTGCTCGGGCATTTCCACGAAATGGAGGGCGCGTTCCTGCACTTGGCCTCCTGCGAGTGGGCTGGTGGCGACCGGCTTGCAGCAATAAACGGGTGGCTGCGGCCGGCGTCAATAGGGTAGCGCTGTGCCAGGCCTTGCGGCAAGGATCACCTTGCGGAAGTCTTCCTGAATGCGCCTCATTGCCGCCTCGTCGTCGGCCTCGAAGCGCAGCACGACGACTGGCGTCGTGTTGGAGGCGCGCGCGAGCCCGAAGCCGTCCTCGTATTCGACCCGCAGCCCGTCGATCTTGATCACCTCACGCGCGTTCGTGAATCGGGCGGTCCTCTGCAATTGCTCGATCAGCGCATAGTTCTCACCTTCCGCGAGCTTCACGTGCAGCTCCGGCGTGCTCACGGCATCGGGGAGTGCTTCCAGCACCGCGCTCGGATCCGCCTCGCGCGACAGGATCTCGAGCAGGCGCGCCCCCGCGTAGAGGGCATCATCGAAGCCGTACCAGCGCTCCTTGAAAAAAGTGTGCCCGCTCATTTCACCGGCGAGCAGGGCGCCTGTTTCCTTCAGCTTCTGCTTGATGAGCGAGTGCCCGGTCTTCCAAAGTACCGGCTCGCCGCCACGCTCTCGGATCCAGGAGAACAGGTGACGCGTGGATTTCACGTCGAAGATGATCTTCGCGCCCGGGTGGCGCTTGAGAACGTCGGCCGCGAATAGCATGAGCTGGCGGTCGGGATAGATGATCTTGCCGTTTTTTGTCACCACGCCGAGGCGGTCCCCGTCGCCGTCAAACGCGAAACCCAGCTCACCCTTGCCCGCCGCCAACGCTGTTTGGACGTCGACCAGGTTTTTTGGCTGCGAGGGATCAGGGTGGTGATTGGGGAAGCTGCCATCGACCTCGCAGAAAAGCTCCGTCAGCTCGCACCCCAGTCGGCGATAGAGCTCCGGGGCGGTTCCGCCGGCCACGCCATTGCCGCAATCCACAACCAGACGCATCGGTCGCGCGAGCCTGACGTCGCCGGTAATGCGCTTGAGGTAAGCCTCGCGCACGTCCTCGGTCCGGTAGCCACCGCTACCGCGCTCAAGATGCCCTGTTTCGATGCGCTGGCGCAGCGCCTGGATCGCCTCGCCGGAGAGGGTCTCGCCGGCGATCATGATCTTCAGGCCGTTGTACTCGGGCGGATTGTGCGAGCCTGTCACCGCAACGCCAGAGAGCGTGTCGAAGTGGTGCGTGGCAAAGTAGAGCACTGGCGTGGCGGCCTGGCCGATATCGATTACGTCGACACCGCTCGACTGCAGCCCACGGGCCAGTGCGGCGGTGAGCTCGGGGCCGGAATGGCGGCCGTCACGGCCGACTGCGACCGTTTTGCGCCCGCGCGCGATCGCCTCCGAGCCGACTGCCTGGCCAATCGCAACGACGATTTCGGGCGTTAGCGTGCGCCCGACGATGCCGCGAATGTCATAAGCCTTGAAAATTTCCGGGGGTACTCGGTTCGACATGGTTTAAGGAGTGCAGGTGCCCTGATGTTTTCTATCGTCGCCAATATACCCGGAAATGTTTCAGGGAAGAACTATAATTTTTCAGCGCTTGCGCTGAAAAATTCCAGGATTCGGCACGGGGGCCAGCGCAGATTGCCGGGGAAAAGCCCGCTGATGAAGCCGACGTGCCCACCGCTGTCTGGCTGCTCGAGCAGCACCGAAGGGGCAACTTCATGCGGCGCAGGTAGGGCGCCGCATGGGAGGAAGGGATCATTGCGGGCATTGATCATAAGCGTTGGCACCGCAATGTGCCGCAACCAGGGCTTGCTGCTGGCGCGGGTCCAGTAATCATCGACACCCGCGAAGCCATGCAGGGGAGCCGTCACGAGGTCGTCGAACCCTCGCAACGTGTATGCCGCGCGTACACGCGTGGCATCATATAGCTCGGGATAATACCCGAGCTTTTCGAGCGCTTTCTTCTTCATGGTCGCCAGGAAATGGCGCCGGTAAATTAGGTTAAATCCCCGATCCAACGCCTCGCCCGCGGCCATCAGGTCAACGGGAGCCGACACGGCTGCGGCTTTCCGCACGATCGCCCGGGCGTCGGCTCCCGTTTCGCCGAGCCATTTGAGCAGCATATTGCCACCGAGCGAGACGCCGACCGCGTAAACAGGGGCGCCGGCGACCTCTGCGGCGAAACGCCGCAGGATCCAGTCTGCTTCGGCGCTGTCGCCGGAATGATAGGCGCGCGGCAGCCGATTGATCTCGCCGCCGCAGCCGCGGAAGTGGACGACGGCACCGCGCCATCCACGGCGCGAGACCTCCGCCATCAGTGCGATCGCGTAGTGGCTGCGCGAGCTGCCCTCGAGCCCGTGAAAGAGCACAACCAATGGAACCGTCTCCGGTTCCATTAAGTTAATCCGGCGCGGTTCTAGCGCCGGATTAACTATCCAGTCGAGCTCGATGAAGTCGCCGTCAGGCGTGTCCCAGCGTTCGCGCCGGTAGCGAACGCTTGGCCGCGGCGCGAAAAGCGCTGCGTAGACGGTCTGCGCGTGGCCGTCGCGCAGCCACCAGGAGGGACGGTATACGCTCAATTTCCGGGCATGCGTCAGTGCGCCTCAAGAAAACGCTCGACGCGGTCATTCATGTAGCTGTAGAACGGATTGTGCCGCAGTCTCAGTAGCACTGTGGGCGAGACCGTTAGCAACCCACGTTCCCCCAGAAGCTCTGGCTTGCCGAGGAAGATCATTTTCTCCAGCACGGGCGGCTTCGCTCCGTAGATCGGGTCATCCGGTGGAAATGGCAGGGCAACGTGGGACAAAGAGAATATCTCTTCAGGCCAAACAAGCTCGGTTGGTTGGCGCGTCACCTCGTTGCTCATGGGGGCGCGATGGATCGCATGGAGCTCGAGAGAATCTGTTCGGGTATTGGTAAGCACCGTAAGCGCGAAGGGCAGCGCGGGCCCCCGCAGCAGATGGCCCGAGACCTCGAGCGCGCCGGCCCGGAATAGTTCCACAGCATCGGCATGTCGATTGAGATCGAACACCACGGCCTCGTGGCCCCCGGGCGCAAGGCGCCGCAACAAGGTGTCCACCACGGCCGGCGCGGACACGGTGGCATCCACCGCTGACTGAAACGCCAGTATCTTCGGCATACCGACGACCGGCCCATTTCTGCCGAGCTCGGTGAGCCGCTCCGAAATGGCGCGGGTAATGCCATGGACCTGGTCGGCGGCGTTGACCGTGAACGACGTGTACTTGAATGGATCGTATTCGGGGCCGATGTCGGTCCAGGCGACTTTCGGCAAACCCAGCCACACCGAGATGCGTCCCTGCCAGACAGCGAATGCCGCAGCGGGCGACACGCCAATCGCGGGGGAGATCAGCACCAATTTCTCGACGGCGGGCAAATCCTCGCCCTGCAAGCGCGCAAGCGCGTACTCCACGGCGAGCGCGGCGCCGGTCGAATAGCCGATGATATAGAGAGGCCGGTCAGCCCCAAGTCTTCGGCGCAGATCGCGGGCAGCGAGTCGTGTCGCAGCCGCCATGTCGCGCCAGTGCACGTGAAGAAGGGCCGCAGGCGCCGTGCCGTGTCCCGGCAGTCTCAGGCCGACGACGTGATGGCCGAGTGCGTGCAACCGCTCACCGAGCGCCCGCAGCGAGTACGGCGAGTCGGAAAGCCCATGCAGCAGGAGAACCCCTCCGCGCGGCTGCGGAACGGAGAGCTCGAACGTGCGGTTCCAGTTCACCGGCTGTACAAGCGGATCCGAGAGACTTCCCGCGGCATAGCGGTTTAATCGCCGCCGGGCCTCAAGCGGAACTTTGTCATAGACTCGCGCTTTGACCTGCGCGAACAGCTGCTCCTCGCGCGCCCGGTAGTCGGCGAGTGTTTTGACCTTCCCGGCATCGCTGGCGCGAAATTCTGCATCGAGGCGCACGGTGTGCCACACCATCAAGTCGGGTAGACCTTCGAGGTGCACCCCATAGGCCGCCACTGCCGCGAGGACGACCGCGCTCGCGCCGTAGATCGCGAACAAGATCGCGTGCTTGGACAATCCCCGAATCATGACCGCTGACAGCTTAACATTTCTGGGTTTGGGGCCGCGCGAGGCGGTGTGCCGTACTGGTCCCGGCAACTGCAATCAAGCGACATGCCGTGTTATCAGGCGCGTCGCGGCCGGCAATTCACGCGAAGCCGTAGAGCACGGCGGGGTTGGTGACCAATAGTCGCAGCAGCGCCTGAAAGCCGGGCGCCTCGATGCCTTCGTCGCTACGCACGCGTCCCAGATGGTCGAACACATGGCAGTGGCAGTCGGTCGTGCCCGCCGGGATGGCGTGCTTTGGCTGGCGGGCCGTGGGGTCGGGCCCTTGGCAGAGCGGCGGCTGCATTACGGAGCAACGTGAATCGTAAATCGTGAATCGTGAATCGACCAAGCGGGCGTGGGGCGCCGCGCGCCCACGCAACTCGTCACCCGTCAGCCGTCACTCGTCACGCTTTTCCAGCGTCAGTGGCGGTAGGACTGATCGACGCGATCGAGCTTGCGCAGGAGCGCAGGCCATTCGAGCAGTCCAAAGCGCCGCCGCACGCCCGGCTGGAACAAGTGCCATGACTGACCTGCTCGCGAACGGGTTTGGTGATCTTGATGGCCGGGGCATTCATGGCGATCTCCTTTTTATGTCGTGCGGCAATTCTACCGGCGTTCGTGTTCCAAGTTCCAAGTTCAAAGTTCCGCGTTCAATGCGCGGACTTCGTAATCCACTGTCGTCCAACCTTGAACCTTGAACTATCGTTTCTTGACGTAGGCGGCGGCGCTGGTACCGGCGAGCTTGCCGAAAACGGACCCGGAGGTAAGTCCGGTGCCGCCCGGGTAATTGTGATAGAAGATTCCGCCGACCATCTCTCCCGCGGCGTAGAGCCCCGGAATGGGCTTCCCCGCGGTGTCCTCGACCTCGGCGCCGTTGCTGACCTTGACCCCGCCGAAGCTGAACGTCACGCCGCAGGTGACCGCGTAGGCCTCGAACGGCGGCTCATCCACCCGGTTGGCCCAGTTGCTCTTGTTGATCTTGAGGCCCTCTGTGCGGCGGCCGTCCTTGATCGCCATATTGAACGGGATATCGGTGCGTACCGCATTGTTGTAATCCTGGATCTCGCGCAGGCAGTTTTCAGCGTCCACGCCCTCGAGCTTCTGCACCAGCTCCTCGAGCGTGTCGGCGCGCGCCTTCGTCACCTGCTTGATGCGGTACTCGTCGCGCAGCGCCGGAATGATCTTCTTGTCGAAGATCTGCCAGGCGAACATGCCCGGCTGCTCGAGTATGACCCGGCCGTATTTGGCATAGGTGTAGTTGCGGAAATCGGCGCCTTCGTCCACGAAGCGCTCCCCGCGCGCATTCACCATGATGCCCCATGGGTAGCTGTGCTTCTGGAACTGGTCGCCGACCGCAAGGTCGCCAAAGGGAGGGGAGTTCATATCCCAGCCCACGGCGTGACAGCCCGACCAGTGTCCGTAGGGCATGGCGCCGACCTCAAGCGCCATCTGGATGCCTTGGCCGGTGTTGTAGCGGGTACCACGCACTTTCGCGAGGTCCCAGCCAGGGCCGAGGTAGCGAGCGCGCATCTCGGCGTTGGATTCGAAGCCGCCGCAGGCGAGCACGACCGCCTGCGAAAGAATCTCCACGTTTTTGCCCTTGTGCCTGGCCCGAACACCCAGCACACGCCCGTCGTCATCGGTAATCAGCGCGACCGCCGGCGTCTCGTAGAAGATCTTGATGCCTTCGCGTTCGCATGCCTTGTGCTCGTTCTCGACCAGGCCCGGGCCGCCGCCCCAGGTCTCTGCCGCCAGCCCGCCCCAGAACTTGAAGCGCTTGTCGTCGATCTTGTAGGACTGGCGTCCGTAGCTCGGCTGGAAACGCACGCCCTTCTTTCGCATCCAGACCAGCGTTTCGAAGCTGCGTGAAATCAAGATTTCGCACAGGTCGGGGTCGGTGCGGTACTGCGTGATGCGGCCCATGTCGTCGTAGTAAGCCTCGGCCGTGTAGCTGCCAAAGTCATGGGTCTTCTTCTCTTCTTCGGTGAGGTCGGGAATGAGTTGCGCCAGATCATCAACGCCGTTAAATGCCACCCGCATCAATCCGCCCGTGTAGCGGCTGTTTCCGCCGCAATCCTCGATCGGCGCGGCTTCCAGCATGATGACCGAGGCGCCGTTCTCGCGCGCGGCGAGAGCCGCGCAGGCGGCGGCATTGCCAGCGCCCACCACAATTACGTCGGGCTTGCCAAAATCCGTGGCGTTCATCGCATACCTTTCTAGGATCGGAATTCGTTGAATTCTTCAGGCGTTACAATTTGCCACCGACGCGCCACGAATTAGTGCAGCGTCTTCGGTTCGCGTCGCCGCTCGGGGGCGCCACTGGGCACGGCAGGGGCCGGTGAGGCATGGTGCGCTACCATGCGCCAGCCGCGCTCGGTTCTAAGGTAGATATTGGTCGCAATCATGGGTGCGCGCGAGCGGGACTCGCCGGGGATCGTGATGTGCTCATAAACACTGTTCACGGAAAGCATCATGCCCCGCACGTAATGCTGATCACGCAGCTGAAAGCGCAGCGTTTGCCCGCCGGCAAATACCTGGCGCCAGGATTCGCGCACCCGCTCCACGCCGGCAACCCTGGCGCCTTGCGGGTGCACGCAGTAGATATCGTCGTCATCGGCCCATACGGCCATCATCGCCTCCAGGTCCGACTTGGTGAACGCGTCGTAAAACGCGGCCTCGGCGTCCTGCGGCGTGGGAAACAGTGCCTTCTTCATCTAGCTAGGAGTATGCCGGACTCTGGTCCGGAATACTCCTTACAACAAAGCGCTTCCAACAATGCAAGCGAAAGACACCGCCTGCGACCTCTCGGTCCATCTCGTGGGTGCATCGATCAAGTCGGTACGATGCGCTGTTACCCATATGCGGCGACGATCCTGGCGCGTTTTTTTAATAAGGAGTTTGTCGGACCTTGGTCCGACAAACTCCTACATTCTATCAAAGTCGATCTCTTCCAGAACGCGGTCCGGCACGAGCTGGTTCATGCAGTTGAAATGCCCCAGGGGGCACACGCGCTTGAAGCAGGGGCTGCACGGCAGATCGAGCCTCATGATCTGGGCGTTGGGCGAGAGCGGCGGGGTGAACTCGGGGCTGCTGGAACCATAGAGCGCGATCAGCGGCTTGCCGAGCGCGGCGGCAACATGCATGAGCCCGGAATCATTGGTTACGATGAGCGCCGTCGCGGCCAGCAGATCGATGGCTTCGCCAAGCGTCGTCTCGCCGCACAGGTTGCGGCAGGCCCCGCCCGCGGCGCGGGCGATTTCGGACCCGAGCGCCACGTCATTCGGCGACCCAATTAGCCAGACCGAACAACCCCGCGCCGCGATGCCCTGCGCCAGCTCGGCGAAGTAGCGCGCCGGCCAGCGCTTCGCTGGACCGTACTCCGCTCCCGGGCACAATGCCACGGCAGGGCGTTGCTTCTCGACGCCAAGCCGAGCGAGCACCTCGCGCTTTGCGGCGTCCTCCACCCGCAGGCCCAGCGCCGGCAGCGGCGGGCGCAGGGCCTCTCCCCGCGGCAGCGCGAGCTCGCCATAGCGCTGCGCGATCTGCGGCAGTCGCTTTACCGGAAGCCGTCGGGCATCCGTCAGCAGGCCGTATCGGGCCTCTCCGATATAACCCGTGCGCACCCG
This sequence comes from Betaproteobacteria bacterium, assembly GCA_029863175.1. Next base: position 25,587 of record JAOTVX010000006.1, read on the forward strand.
GATGCCGGCAAAGAACGGCACGAGGGCGGATTTGAACGAATTCGGCAGCACGATGGCCTGATCGTAGTGTTCGCGCCGCAGCTGCCGGGCGAGTTTCCAGTGCGCCGCGAGCCGGAGCTCGCCGTGGCCGACCGGGAGGTCGATCGCGCGGCGCACTTCGGGCATTCGCTCCACCAGCGGCAGCGTCCAACGCGGCGCCACAACGTCGATCACGGGCTCGTCGTGTCGGGCGTGCAGCAGCTTGAGCAATGGCTGGGCGAGCGCCATGTCGCCGATCCAACTGGGCCCCACGACGAGGATGCGCATGACGCGGACCTCCTCGTGGGTCAATGTTGAATGTTAAATGTTGAGTGTTGAATGAGCCTGCTGGGGTGCAAGAGAGAACTCATCACTCAACATTCAAAACTCATCATTCGGCGGAGGGACGTTCAATGTCCCGACGCCGTAGGGCCGCCTTTGAGGGTATAGCGGGTTCCACAATAGGGGCAGAGCGCCTCACCGGTCTTCTCGACTGGCAAAAACACGCGGGGATGCGCGTTCCAGAGCATCATCGATGGCATTGGACAGTGCAGCGGCAGGTCCGCCGCCGTCACTTCGATGTGCCGCGCCTTGTTGGTCGTTTGCTCGGACATGGATCAGCAATCCCTTAAGATTTAGCCGCAGATAAACGCTGGCAAACGCGAGTGGATGGTTAATGGAAAAGGTCGCGCGCTGCGCGCTAACATTTCCTGTTTCCCATTGCCTGTCTCACCCCGCGACGGGCGTCAGCCACTCGCGGTAGTGGTCCGACTTGCCCATGACGCAATCGAAGAAAGCCTGTTGCAGCTTCGCAGTAACCGGCCCGCGTTGTCCGGCGCCGATTACGCGATTGTCCAGCTCGCGGATCGGCGTCACTTCAGCCGCGGTGCCGGTGAAGAACGCCTCATCCGCGCAGTAAACCTCGTCGCGCGTGATCCGCTTCGCCACGACCGGAATCCCGATGTCCCCGGCAATGCGGATGACGGAATCACGCGTGATGCCTTCGAGCGCCGACGTGAGCTCGGGTTCGTAGAGCGTGCCGTCGCGCACGATGAATACGTTCTCGCCCGCGCCCTCCGCGACGAAGCCGTCCACGTCGAGAAGCAATGCCTCGTCGTAGCCATCGTGCACGACCTCCTGGTGCGCCAGGACCGAATTCATGTAGGTGCCGACCGATTTCGCCCGGCACATGGTGACGTTGACGTGATGCCGCGCGTATGATGATGTCTTGACGCGGATGCCGCGTTCGATCGCGTCCGCGCCAAGGTAGGCGCCCCACGACCATGCGGCGATCGCCACGTGGACGCTCACGTTCTTGGGCGAAATGCCCATGGCCTCGGAGCCGTAGAACGCAATCGGGCGGATGTAGCAGGCCTCCAGCTGGTTGGCGCGCACGACCTCCTTCTGGGCCTCGATCAGCGTTGCCTTGTCGTACGGAATCTTCATGCCGTTGATGTGCGCCGAGCGGAAGAGGCGGTCCGTGTGCTCGCGCAGACGGAAGATGGCCGTGCCGTTGGGGGCCTTGTAGGCGCGCACCCCTTCGAACACGCCCATGCCGTAATGCAGCGTATGCGTGAGCACGTGAGTGGTAGCGTTGCGCCAGGGCACGAGCCGGCCATCGTACCAGATCTGCCCGTCACGGTCGGCCATTGGAGAAGACATCTCGGAACCCATCGCGGAAAGGCTTCATTCTAGCGCATGTTGCGAGCGCTACCGACGTCGGGCCCAGTCGCGGTCCGGACACCGCCGGCCATCGGCGCGCGAACGCTGTGACCGGGCCAACGAGCCGCGTGCGTTCAGTGGTAAACTTTGCGCCCCCTGAGTAAAATTGGCTGATTGCCGCGATCGCTGCCGATGCTCGGACGAGATTGCGGGTTCCCAGGGAGCATTCATGGCGGTCGGTTTGCGGGCGTGGCTGCGGCAGGTGGGCGAGCGCGTCCTCAGTGAGCAGGACAGCGAGCAGGATCGATTAAACAAGACGCTCGCGATTTTTGCGGCCGGCTTGATGGGCTTCGCCGCGATGCTGTGGCTCGTCATCTATAAGGCGATGGGCATCCAATTCTCCGCGACCGTGCCCTTCGCGTACATCGCGTTATCCGCCGCCTCGCTCGTGCTGTTTCTCTGGAACCGTAACTTTCCGCTCTTCCGATTTATCCAGACGAGCCTCTTCCTGTTCGTGCCGTTCGTCATGCAGTGGAGCATCGGCAGTTATGTGAGCTCGTCCGGTGTCATGCTGTGGGCGCTGCTCGCGCCGGTTGGCGTCATGATGTTCCAGGGGCCACGCGAGTCCCTGCCGTGGTTCTTCGCCTACCTCGTCATGACCGCTGTATCGGGGTTCTTCGACTTTTTCCTGACCGAAGGTACCGAGTCCGGCGTCACGGCGCAGTCGATCGCTGTGTTTTTCGCGCTCAATTTCGCAGCGATGTCCACCATCATCTATCTGCTCATCAGCTTCTTTGTGCGCCAACGCGACCGGCTGCAGGCACGGCTCGACGATCAGTACAACCTGCTACAGGAGGAGCAGGATAAATCAGAGCGGCTGCTGCTCAATATCCTGCCGGGCCCGATCGCGGAGCGTTTGAAGGCGAACCAGACGACTATCGCCGACGGTTTCTCGGACGTAACCGTGATGTTTGCCGACATCATCAACTTCACACGCCTGGCCGAGGAGATGCCGCCCAAGTTCATGGTGACGCTTCTGAACGAGGTGTTTTCGTGCTTCGACCAGCTCGCGGAGAAATACGGCCTGGATAAGATCAAGACGATCGGTGACGCCTACATGGCGGCGGGCGGGCTCGACGAACATGACGGGCTCGTGGACAGTGATGGCGGCGACCGCGAGTATTGCAGTGCCATCTGCGGGATGGCGATCGAAATGCGCGACTACATGAAGACGCTTTCCGGCATCAGGCAGGCGCGCCTGCAGATCCACGTGGGCATTGGTACCGGGCCGGTGGTCGCTGGTGTGATCGGCATGAAACGGTTCATCTACGACCTGTGGGGCGACACTGTCAACATCGCGAGTCGCGTCACTGAGCATGCCGGGCCCAGCATCATACTGGTGGATGCCACCACTTACCGACGGGCGCGCAACCGCTTCGAGTTTGATGGCCCGCGCGAAATCCAGGTGAAGGGCAAGGGTAGTCTGACGGTCTACCAGCTGGTTGGACGAATGCCGGAAGCGACGGTCGGTGCTGTGTCGCCCGCGGCGGGCGCCAGCTAACTGATAATGAGTGATGTGCCGCGGTAGCGGTTAATCCGCCCGTGGTGCGGCGCCCCTTCCGACGACTCGTCACGCGTTCCTTGCGGTTCTTCCCGCGCATCCCGGGCCTAGGTGTTGGCCGAGCGGGACTGCGCTTCCCCGAATATGTCCGCCCAGAGTTCCTCCACCGCGTGCCGCGCATTGGCAACCGCGTCGGGCTCGATCCGCGCATAGCGCTCCCCCTGCAGTCGCAGGCTGTGCTGTAGCTGCCTGAACCGGCGGTAGGCGTCGTGCGCCGCCTGCGCGCGTGGCTCCGTCACGAGGCCGAGATGCGCCGCCAATTTGAGCAGTGCCAGATTGCCGATGTTGCCGGTGAGCTGCGGATGCTGGTGCGCGTGGCCGAGCACGAGGTACTGCACCACGAACTCGACATCGATGAGGCCGCCGCGGTCGTGCTTGAGATCGAAGAGCGGCGTGCGGTTGGGGTGGCCGTCGAGCAGTTTTTGCCGCATCGCCAGCACCTCGCGGCGAAGCGCATCGAGTTCACGTCGCTGACGCAGGATTTCGACGCGCAGCGCCTCGAAGGCATTGCCGATCGTGCGGTCGCCCGCGACGAAGCGCGCGCGCGTGAGTGCCTGGTGCTCCCATATCCATGCGTGCTTCGTCTGGTATTCCCGAAAGCTCGCGAGCGGGCTCACCAGCAGGCCGCCCGCGCCGTCCGGGCGCAGGCGCAGGTCGGTCTCGTAGAGCGCGCCAGCCGTCGTGGCGCTCGTCAGCCACGCGTTCACGCGCTGCGCGTATCGCGCGTAGATTTCCGGCGCCTCGGGCGCCTCATCGTCGTAGAGAAAGACAATGTCCAGGTCGCCGGCATAGCCAAGCTCCTTGCCGCCGAGCTTGCCGTAACCGATGATCGCAAAGCGTGGATCAGGACGATGCGCGTGGCGGACCGTAGGCCACGTGAACCGCAGCACTTCCTCAAGCAGCACGCACGCGAGATCGCTCAGGTGATCGCTCAGGGTTTCGATGGGGAGCAGCTCTGCGAGGTCCTGCGCGATGAGCCGCATGGTATGGGCATGCTTGAAGTGCCTAAGCACGTCCATCTGTTTCTCGGTGTCGTCCCCAGTGTCCGCCAGTTGCGTGTGCAAGTGCGTAACTGCGGCCGGCCAATCCGGCGCCGCGTAGAGGGACCGGGTGTCGAGTAGCTCGTCGAGCAGGATCGGATGCTGCGTAAGATACTGCGCCACCCACGGGCTCGCGCTCATGATCGTGGCCAGGCGGGTGAGCGCTTGCGGATACTCCTCCAGCAGGGCGAGATAGGCGCTGCGGCGGCTCACGCTCTCGAGTAGATCCAGCACGCGCTCGAGCGTAGTGTCTGGATTTTGCTCCGCCGCCGCTGCCTCGATCGTGAGGGGTATCAGGCGGTCGAGCTGGGACTGGCTCGCCGCGGGCATCTGGCGGTAGCGGCTGCCCGCGCGCATGCTCCTCAGGCGCCGGTCGATCTCGTCCGGATGCCGGTAGCCCAGCTCGGCGAGCGTCTGGACACATTTTTCGGTATCGGCAGTCTCCTGCCATAAATGCGCAAGTGCATGCTCCCCGCCAGGCGTGGCGGCGAAGATGCCGTCGAACACACCCGCAACGCGCGCGCGATGTGCCTCGAGGCGGCCCATGAGCGCCGCCATGTCGGAAAGGCCCATGGCCTCGGCAACGAGGGCACAGTCGGATTCGGCAGACGGGAACACATGGGTCTGCTGGTCATCGAGGTACTGCAGCCGGTGCTCGAGATTACGCAAGAATGCGTACGCCTCCTCGAGCTCGTGCACGGCAGAGGCCGGGAGAAGGTTGCGCGCGGCAAGCAGCGGCAGAACGGCGAGCGTGGGCTGGGTGCGCAGCGCGGCCTCGCGTCCGCCCCGAATCAGCTGGAAGACCTGTGCGATGAACTCGATCTCGCGAATGCCGCCACGCCCGAGCTTGATGTTGCCGGCGACGTCGCGGCGCTCGACCTCGCACCGGATCTGGCGGTGGAGGTCGCGCAGCGAGGCGAACGCGTGGTAGTCGAGATGGCGACGATAGACGAAGGGGCGCACCAGCTCGACAAGCTCCGCGCCGCAGTCGCCGGTGAGCGCCCGCGCCTTGATCCAGGCATAGCGCTCCCAGTCGCGCCCCTGGGTAACGAAGTAATTCTCCAGCATGTCGAAGCTTGCCACTAGCGGACTGCCATCGCCGTACGGGCGCAAACGCATGTCCACCCGGAACACGCTGCCTTCTGCGGTGATCTCGGAGAGCGCGGCGATCAGCCGGCGCCCGAGCCGCGAGAAATATTCATGGTTGCTTACCGAATGGGGGCCGTGGGTTTCGCCCTCTTCCGGGTAGACGAACACGAGGTCGACGTCGGACGAGACGTTGAGTTCGCTGCCTCCCAGTTTGCCCATGCCCACGACGTGCAAGTGCTGGTGGGCACCGCTTGCTTCGCCCACCGGCTGGCCGTGGCGCGCGACGAGCCACTGATGCAGATAGCCGAGGGCGTGCTCGATTGTGATCTCAGCGAGTACGGTCATCGTCTGCACCACCTCGGTCAGCGGCGCAAGACCTCCCAGATCGCGGGCAATAAGCCGCAGCAGGGTCCGTCGGCGCAGCAAGCGAAGCGCCCGCCACAGACTTTTCTCGTCTCTTGCCGGATGGGCCGCGAGCGCGGTTCGCATCTCGTCGGCACTGAACGCCCGGTCGAGACCGGCGTCCAAAGTCAGAGCGGGCTCCGATTCGATGAGGCGCCGCGCGTAGTGGCTGAGTCGCGCAGCGCGCTCGAGCAGCGGGTCGGGGGCGCGTTCGGCGCGTGCGTTATGGGATTCCATCCGCGATTGAGGCTAAAATACGTAAATCCTTGAAGCAATATCGCATTTTTTCCATCCTCAGGCAAAGAGTGGCATCTCGTAAACGGGTTAGGTGGGTCAAAGGCAGCTCGCTGTGGATTTATCACGTGCTCACGTGGAGCGTGCTCGCGGTCGGATTGACGTTTGCCGCGGCCGTGCTCAGTCTGCGCTACTGGATCCTGCCCAATATCGCGCAGTATCGCGAGGACATCGCGCGCATCGTCAGCGAGACGGCACATCAGAAGATCGAGATCGGCTATATTCGCGCCAACTGGGAGGGTTTGCGGCCCCAACTAGTGCTGGAGCAGGTTCGCGTGCTGGATGCCGAAGGCCGGCCCGCGCTGGAATTCTCCAGGGTCGACAACACGCTGTCGTGGCTGTCCCTGTTAACGCTGCAGTTGCGCTTCCATGCGCTTGACATTCATCGCCCCGCGCTCGAAATACGCCGCGATGCTATGGGCCAAATCTCCATTGCCGGCCTCGAAGTGTCGGGCCAGGAGGACGGTGGCGCTTTTGCGAATTGGCTGCTGCAGCAGCGTGACATTGAGCTAATCGACGCCACCATCGCCTGGACCGACGAGCTGCGGAGGGCGCCGCGTCTCGAGTTCAAGCACGTCAACCTGCACCTCATCAATCGCGGAACGCGCCACCGTTTTGGTCTGCATGCGATCCCGCCGGGCGAGCTTGCCGCGCCCATCGACCTGCGCGGTGATCTGACAGGCGACAGTATCGAAGCACTTGCCGAGTGGAACGGAAGGCTCTTCCTGCAGCTTGATTACACGGACATCGCCGCATGGCGTCAGTGGATCCTTTTTCCGGTCGACTTTCCCCGCGGCAAGGGGGCGGTCCGGGCCTGGTTGACCTTCAGTGAGCACCACCTTACGGGCGCAACCGTCGATGTGCGCCTTGCCGACGTGCAGACGCGGCTCGCGGCGGAGTTGCCTGAGCTCGACCTCGCCGAGCTGTCCGGGCGTGTTGGCTGGAAATCGTCGCAGGCGGGTTTCGAGTTCACCACCGCGAAGCTCGGTCTGACGACAGCGGGCGGCTTCACGCTACAGCCGGCGGATTTCCGCGTCCGGGTGGTTACCGGCGCGAAGCGAGCGCCGGCTCGCGGGGAGCTTCAGGTCGACGCGCTGGAGTTGGAACCGCTCGTGATGCTCGCCGACCGCCTGCCGTTGGCGCAGAAAGCGCGCGATCAGCTTGCACGGTTCTCGCCGCAGGGCGGTCTTCGCGACGTCGCGGTACGGTGGCACGGAGACTGGCAGAAGCCGAGCGGATACAGCATCAGGGGGCGCTTTGAACGGCTTGCTCTCCGCCACACGGAAAAAATCCCCGGTTTCAAGGGAGTGAGCGGAAGTGTGGATGCTACGGAAGACGGCGGGACGCTCTACCTGAACACCCAGAAAGCGGCCGTCGAGATGCCACTTTGGTTCCGTGACCCGCTCGAGTTCGAAGTGCTGACGGCTCAAATGAATTGGAGCCTGGACGGCGGTGAAGCCGAAATCCGCCTCAACAACGTCTCGTTCTCAAACGCGCACTTTGCCGGCACGGTCTTCGGGAGGTTTCGCACGGGGCAGTCCGCGCTCGGGCATATCGATCTCACCGGCAAACTTACGCGCGTGGACGGGCGCTACGTGCACCGCTATGTTCCGCTGGCGGTCGCCGAAGCCGAGCGCGAGTGGCTGGACAGTGCGTTCCGCGCCGGCCAGGTAACTGACGGATCGCTTCGCATCAAGGGGAACCTCGATGATTTCCCCTTTCCCGACGGCACGAGTGGCGTGTTTCAGGCGACGGCGAAGGTGACCGGCGCAACGCTCCATTACGCCAGGGGCTGGCCCGTGATCGAAAATATCTCGGGGGACGTAGTGTTTCGCGGTCAGCGGCTGAACATCTATTGGCACCACGCGACCGTGTTCGGAACGCGACTTTCCAAGGTTCATGGGGAGATCCTCGACCTTGCCGGCAATGAAGAAGTGCTGAACGTCACGGGGGAGGCCACAGGACCGACCAGCGAGTTCTTGATCTTCATCGAGAAGAGCCCGGTTCTCGACGCGATCGATCACTTCACGGAAGGATGGGAAGCCCGGGGGGCCGGGCGGCTGACGCTGAAACTTAATATTCCGCTGCGCGCCGAGCACAAGATAAAGCTGGCGGGCGCCTACGAGATTGCCGGAAATACAGTGGTTGTTCACCCGGAGGCACCCGCAGTCGAGCGGGCGAGCGGCCGCGTCGAGTTTACTGATTCCTCGGTATGGGCGAAGGGCGTAACGGGCACCGTGCTTGGCGGCCCCGTGTCGATTACGGCCGATATTCGGGGAGAAGCGACGGAGACCATTACAGTGCAGGGGCGCATCGACACGGACAACCTGCAGGACCCTTCCGCTCAGCCGGCATGGATGCAACACGTCCGCGGCGCCACTGACTGGCACGCGGTCATCACGGCGCGCAAGGGCACGGCGGATGTCGTATTGGAGTCGAGTCTGAAGGGCCTGGCGGTATACCTTCCCCCGCCCTTGTTGAAGCCGGCGGGGCAGGCGTTGCGCGTTCGCATCGAGCGCCGTGTAATCAGCACCACCGAGGACCGCATCGGCGTCGCCGTGGGCGATATCGTCGGTATGAAGCTCGTCCGTCAAATGGATGGGGAAAAAGTTGCGATTCCACGAGGAGTTGTGCGCTTCGGCGGCGCAGCGTCCGAGTCTGATCGGGCAGGGGTGTGGCTGAGCGGAAACATCGGCAGCCTCGACCTCGACCGCTGGCTTGCGATGTTCCGGCAATCGGGTGAGCCCGTACGCGTCGATTGGGGCGGCATCGATCTCAAGCTCGGCACCTTGGATGCGCTGGGCCGCCGCTATCGCGACCTTGTCATCCATGCCGTGGCCCAGCCGGATGGAAAGTGGCGAAGCAGTGTGGTCGGCAAGGAATTCGAGGGGACGTTGCTGTGGCAACCGCAGGGCCGCGGCCGCCTTACCGCGCGCATGAAAACGCTTTCGATCCCAGGGCCTTCCCCCGCGACGCTGCAGGCGCCGACAACCGCGGCCCGCAACCGGAGGCAGCTCGATCTACCCGCGCTCGACATCACCGCCGAGCAGTTCTCGCTGGGTGGCAAAGTGCTCGGCGGTCTCGAGGTCGCAGCGACGCCCCAGGGCGCTGATTGGCGCATCGAACGGTTGAGCATCGCCAATCCGGAGGCCACGTTTACGCTCGAGGGGTTCTGGGAGGGGTGGCTCGCCGCGCCGCGGACGCGGGTAAACATCCGACTCGACGCGCGTGATGCCGGAAAGCTCCTCGACCGTCTCGGCTACTCCGATGGTCTGAAGCGGGGGACGGCCAAGATCGAGGGCGCACTCACCTGGCGGGGAACCCCGTACGAGATCGATTACCCCTCGCTGTCGGGAAACCTGGTGCTTGACGCCGCCAAGGGCCAATTCAACAAGATCGATACAGGGGTGGGCAAGCTGCTCGGGGTCATGAGCCTGCAGGCACTGCCGCGGCGTGTCTCCCTCGATTTCCGCGACGTCTTCAGCGAAGGCTTTGCGTTCGATGAGATCGTCGGGCCGGTCAAGATCGATCGGGGTATCGCGATTACCGAGAATTTTCGGATTCAGGGACCGTCAGCGCGCGTGCTTATGAAAGGAAAGGTCGATCTCGCCCGTGAGACCCAAGAGCTGCGCGTACGGATAACGCCTTACCTCAGCGAAAGCGTAGCAATCGCGGGCGCACTGATTGGCGGTCCGTTGGCGGGCGTCGCGACGTTTCTCGCTCAGAAAATGCTGAAGGATCCGATTAACGAGATGGGCGCCTTCGAGTACGACGTGACCGGTACGTGGAAGGAACCCCAGGTCGCAAAAGTCGAGCGCCAGCCCGCGGGTAATGAACCGGAGGCCGGGTCATGATCACGCTGCTGAGGTGGTCGGTGGCTGCAGCGCTGGCGGGCACGGCCGGTGGCGCAATGGCGCAAAGCTTCGTCGTGTCCCCGGAGCTGTGGGATCGTCCGCGCACGGGCCGGACAATGCTCGAGCAGCCCGCGATCCGTGAAGCGGTCAAGACACACCTCGGGCAGCAGGGATCGCGCCTTGTGGTGCATCACGGCCCCACGCAGGAATCGCGCTTGCTCGCCGAGGAGTTGCGCGCCTGGCTCATGGCATTGGCGCTCGAGTCGGCGCGGGTGACGCTGCAAAGCGACCTCAAACTGGGCGAGGCGCTGCGCCTCGAAATCCGGGGAAATAGGAAATAGGAAATGGGAAATGGAATACAGGAAACAGGACAGAGCGGCGCAACGCGCCCCGTCTTCCCCGTTCCCGACTCCCCATTTACCATTTGCCACTCATGAGCGCGCAATCTTCTTTCGAAAAAGTGGCACCGCCGGGCGTAACGCCCGCGGCGCAAACGTCGGTTACGCGGGTTGCGGCGGTGCAGATGGCGTCGGGCCCCAACGTCGAGGGGAATCTGCGCGAGGCCGCGCGGCTCATCGAGCGGGCGGTCGAGCAGGGGGCGCAACTCGTGACACTGCCCGAATACTTCGGGATCATGGGCCTGCGCGAGGAAGACAAGGTTACCTTGCGCGAGAAGGTAGGCAGTGGTCCGATCCAGGCTTTTCTCGCGGAAACCGCGAAGAAGCACGGGATCTGGCTGGTCGGGGGGTCTGTGCCGCTCGAGTGCAGCGCGCCCGACAAGGTGCGCAACAGCTCGATGGTCTACGACGACAGCGGCAGGCTCGTGGCACGATATGACAAGATCCACCTCTTCGGTTTCGAGATGGGCGAGGAGCGTTACTCCGAACCGCGCACGATCGAACCGGGCAACAGCGTTGTCACCGTAGATTCGCCCTTCGGGCGTATCGGCCTGTCGGTTTGCTACGACCTCCGCTTCCCCGAGCTCTATCGCGCCATGAAGGAGGTCGATATCATTCTCGTGCCTTCCGCTTTCACCGAGACCACCGGGCGTGCGCATTGGGAGACGCTCATCCGCGCGCGTGCGATCGAGAACCTGGCCTACGTGGTCGCGCCCGCGCAGGGGGGCTATCACGTAAATGGACGCGAGACGCATGGCGACAGCATGATCGTCGATCCTTGGGGCGTCGTGCTCGACCGGCTGCCCCGAGGCTCGGGCGTGGTGGCAGCGGGGATCAACCTCCGGCGCCTCCAGCATCTCCGGCAGAGCCTGCCGGCCCTGTCACACCGGACGCTCGACCGGTGCTAGCTCTTGGGTTCAGTGTTCAGAGTTTAGTGTTCGAAGTTCGGAGTTCGAGGTTCCGCGTTCCGCATTTGCCGCACACGCAATGTTGAGAAACCGTTGGCGGAGCCTATTTACTCTTCTCGGACGGGACGTCCACGTGAGACTACATGACTGACGAGGCGCAAATCAGGATGAAAAAGCCCAAAGCCGGAACTCAGAACCCGGAACGCAGAACACAGAACCCGGAACGCGGAAACCGGAACCCGGAACTCGAGACGTCATTCGCGGCAGCGAACGAAATCCTGCTCGCGCCGTATGCCCTCGACAGCCAGCGGCTGCAGGGCGTGTTCGGCGAGATCATGGCGCACCGCGTCGATTACGCCGACATCTACTTTCAGTACAGCCGCAGCGAGAGCTGGGGCCTCGAAGAGGGCATCGTCAAATCGGGAAGCTTTAATATCGGCCAGGGCGTGGGTGTGCGTTCCGTGAGTGGCGAGAAAACTGCCTTTGCCTATTCGGACGATATCAGCCTTTCGGCGCTGGAGGCCGCAGCGCGTGCCACGCGCGCCATCGCGCGCCAGGGAGAGAGTGCCCGCGCCTGCGTAGCGACGCGCGCCGCGGGCCACAACCTCTACACCCCGCACGACCCGTTGACGAGCCTGGACGACAAGCAGAAGGTGACGCTGCTCGAGCGTCTCGAGCACCAGACCCGCGCGCTCGATCCGCGCATCTCGCAGGTCATGGCCTACTTGGCGGGCGAGTACGAGGTCGTGCTTGTCGCGCGCGCGGACGGGATGCTTGGCGCCGACGTGCGCCCGCTGGTGCGGCTGTCGCTGCAAGTGATCGTCGAAGCGAACGGCCGGCGCGAGCAGGGCAGCGCGGGCGGCGGTGGCCGCTTCGATTACGGCTATTTCACTGATGACGTGCTCGCCGACTATGCCAGGAAGGCCGTGGACCAGGCGCTCATCAATCTGGAAGCGCGGCCGGCGCCGGCGGGAACCCTGACCGTTGTTCTAGGACCCGGGTGGCCGGGCGTGCTGCTGCACGAGGCTGTCGGGCACGGCCTCGAGGGCGATTTCAACCGCAAGGGCACCTCAACCTTCAGCGGGCGCGTGGGCGAGCGCGTGGCGGCGCCCGGCGTCACGGTCGTGGATGACGGAACCATCGCTCGCCGCCGTGGCTCACTCAATATCGACGACGAAGGCCAGCCCACGCAGCGTAACGTGCTGATCGAGGATGGCGTGCTCAAGCGCTACATGCAGGACAGCTTGAATGCGCGGCTGACGAAGGTGGCGCCGACCGGCAACGGGCGCCGCGAGTCGTATGCGCACATCCCGATGCCGCGCATGACGAACACGTACATGCTGAACGGGGCGACGCCCTCGGGCGAGATCATTGCCTCCGTGAAGCACGGCCTCTACGCCGTGAACTTCGGCGGCGGCCAGGTGGATATCACGAGCGGCAAATTCGTATTCTCGGCCTCGGAGGCCTACGTCATTGAAAACGGAAAGCTCGCCTATCCGGTCAAGGGGGCAACTCTCATCGGCAACGGTCCCGAGGCGTTGACCCGGGTCTCGCTGATCGGCAACGACATGGCGCTCGACCCCGGGGTCGGTACCTGCGGGAAGGAGGGACAGAGTGTCCCGGTCGGCGTCGGTCAACCGACCCTGCGCATTGACGGGCTGACGGTGGGCGGCACCGTCTAAAACTGGTAAACGGTAAACGGTAAACGGTAAACGGTAGCCGGTAATCCACATTGGCCGTTTTTCGCGCAATCGCTTTGAATTAATTTTCCGGTTTTTCTTGCGTTAACTCCCTTCACCGCTTACCGCTCACGAGCGGTTGTCCTGCTATTATGCCTTGATTTTTTGGAATTAGAAGACATGCAATACCAGACTGACGACATCCGCATCAAAGAGGTCAAGGAGCTCGTCACTCCTTCGCACGTGCTGCGCGAGCTGCCGCTCACGGAGGCAGCCGCCAAGACGACCTACGAGGCACGACAGGCGATCCACCGCGTGCTACACGGAGCCGATGACCGCCTGATCGTGATCATGGGGCCGTGCTCCATCCACGACGTCAAGGCCGCGAAGGAGTATGCCGAAAAGCTGCACGAAGCCCGCGATCAGCTCGCCAACGATTTGCTGGTCGTGATGCGGGTCTATTTCGAGAAACCGCGCACGACGGTGGGATGGAAGGGGCTGATCAACGACCCCCGGCTCGACGGCAGTTTTGGCATCAACGAGGGGCTTCGCATCGGTCGCAGGCTGCTTCTCGAACTGAACGAGAGCGGCATGCCGGTGGCGTGCGAGTTCCTTGACATGATCACGCCCCAATACGTTGCGGACCTGGTCGCGTGGGGTGCGATCGGGGCGCGCACGACGGAGAGCCAGGTTCATCGCGAGCTGGCGTCTGGCCTGTCATGCCCGGTGGGATTCAAGAACGGCACGGATGGCAACGTGAAGATCGCGGTTGACGCCATTCGCGCGGCCCAGGCCCCGCACCATTTCCTGTCGGTCACCAAGGGCGGCCACTCGGCGATCGTCTCCACGCTAGGCAACGAGGACGGTCACATCATTCTGCGCGGGGGCAGCAAGCCCAACTACGACGCTGCGAGCGTCGACGCGGCCGCGCGCACGCTGGCCGAGGCCGGCATGCCGGCGCGGCTCATGATCGACTTCAGCCACGGCAACTCGAGCAAGAAGCCGGAGAACCAGATCGAGGTCGGACACGAGGTTGGGCGCCAGATCGCGGGCGGCGAGGACCGGATCATCGGCGTGATGGTGGAGAGCCATCTCAAGGCGGGGCGCCAGGACCTCGTGCCCGGCAAAGAGCTCCTCTACGGCGTGAGCATTACCGATGGCTGCATCGGGTGGGAGGGGAGCCGCAAGCTGCTCGACGTATTGGCCGCCGCCGTGCGCGGCCGGCGCTTAAAGGTAGAGGCGGAACAATGACCGGTTTGCCCGCGGCAGCCGGGAACGGGCCCACGCTTATCATGGGATAATGCGCGTCGGGTCCTCCGGAGGGAAGACGGCGGAACGATAACGATGGCTCAGAACGACACGGACACCGCAACCGGCCGGGGCAATCTTGAGAATCTCGAGCGGGTTGGCAAGGGTACCGCGATCGCCGAGACCATCTTCGGCCTGGTCGGCAAATCGCCCTTTTTCGCCGAGTTCTCGCGCGAGGACATCTCGATCCTTGCGAGCTACATGGACGTCTATCGTGCCGAATCGGGCCGCACCGTCATCCGCGAGCGCGATGGCGGCGATTTCATGCTGCTGGTCGTAGAAGGCTACGTCGACATCTACAAGCGCACCATGCGCGATGAGTTGCAGCACATGACGACCGTGGGCCCTGGCATGACGCTGGGCGAGATGTCGATGATCGATGGCGAGCCCCGGTTTGCAAACTGTGTCGCGACCGAGCCCGTCGTGTTCGCGGTGCTGCACCGGGACGACATGGCAAAGATCATTGTCGACCATCCCAGCCTGGGCTCCAAGATCCTGGTTAAGCTGGTTTCCATGCTGTCCGCGCGGCTGCGCCAGACCAGCGCCAAGCTGCTGCAGTTGATGGAAAAGTATTAACAGGTCGTGAATCGTGAATCGTAGGTGGGACGTTTTTCCCGTCCCGCGTCGCCGCCAACTGTTTGCCACACCCTGTCCCCGATTTTTCGCTGCGCTGGCTTTAGCGATCGGCGTGGCGTTGTGGCCATTTTTCGCGAGGGCCGCGGTCGAGTTGCGCGACGATCGGGATACCCTCGTGCGCCTCCCGGCCCCCGCGCAGCGGATCGTCGCGCTGGCCCCTAATCTCACTGAGCTCGCTTATGCTGCCGGTGCCGGTCAACGCCTCGTCGGAGTCGCGAGCTTCAGCGACTACCCCGCAGCGGCGCGACGCGTGACGCACGTGGGTGACGCCGCCCGGGTGGACATCGAGCGCATCGTTTCGCTAAAACCGGATCTGGTGCTGGCCTGGAAGAGCGGGAACCAGGCGGGCGACATCGACAAGCTGGCGCGGCTGGGTTATGCCGTCTTCGTGACCGAGCCGGTGCGACTGGCCGACATTCCGCGCCTGCTACGCACCATTGGCGCGCTGGCCGGGACCGCGCCTGCCGCGGAGCGTGCCGCGCGGGCGTTCAAGGAAGGTGTCCAGTCGCTACGTACGCGCTACACCCGGGCGCGCAAGGTTCGCGCCTTCTACGAAGTCTGGCATCGCCCGCTCATCACCGTGAGTGATCGCCACATGATCGGCGACGTCATCAGCCTCTGCGGCGGACAAAATGTATTCGCTGACGCTCCAGGATTGACGCCGACGGTCTCGCTGGAAGCGGTCGTAGTGGCCGGCGCGGAAGCCGTCCTTGGCGGCGCCCGCTCGAGGAGCGAAGCCGACTTCAGGCGCCAATGGCGCCAGGCACCGCTCGCCGTCTTGCGGTCGTTGCCTGCATTTTACGTCGATCCGGACCTTATCCAGCGCCAGACGCCACGCATCCTGGAAGGCACCCGCGTCGTCTGCGCCGCGCTGGACACCGTGAGAAGCAATGCAACCTCAGATAAACGCAGATGAACGCTGGTACTCCGGAAGACGTGATGGAAAATGGTGATGAACCCCGTCGAAGCGTCGGTACATCACTATTAATCATCACCATGTGTCATCACCAGTACTCATCACCAATTCCTTGTGAAGGATTGCCGGTCACCGGGTTTCTCAGGAAGGTGGCTTCACCTCACGAATGAGAAGTCCCGTGGTGGAGACGCGAAGCTCGAACTCCGCCGGGCCGGTTACCGGGACGAAGGTGGCTGAGCCGTACTCGGCGTCGAGCAGCGGTGCGAGGAATTCATGGCGCCGGCGGAGCCCGTACAGGTCCACCGGCCGGTCACGGCCGAGTGAATGCACGGTGCGAGTTCCCGCGCGCTCTTCGTTAATCGCGTGGTAGCGTCCGGCTACGCGATCAAGCTCGTAGGCCGTGTGCAGCCCGAGCAGGTTCGCGAGCGGCTTCCACTTCAAGATGTGCGCGTCAACGTAGATCTCGTCTCCCGCCAGCTCGAAGGTGGCCTCGAGCCCGTTGGGGTAGCGGAACGTCGCGGTGAAACGTTGCGCGCCGGCCGGCCTGACCAGGATCCGGGCCGCGACCTCCTCATGTGTGAGGGCGCGATAACCTTGAATGCCCAGCGTGATGGTGCCGGCGAGCGCGCCCAGAGCGAGCAGCAGCAGCCCGAAAAGCGTGCGGCCCGCGAACCGCAGCAGGTGCGCCCGCCAGAGCGCGGCGAGGCCCGCGAGGATCAGGAGCGCGCCGAGCACTCCGCACGCGGCCGCAATGATGAAGAGCGGTGATGTCAGCAGCTGATCGATGTTCACGAACCGATTCGACGGGCCTGCGCGCCCGCTCGCCGAGGGGCTGGCGCCGCGCGGGGTGCGTTATTTCGCGGCGGCGGATGCGCCGCTTTCGTAGGTGATTTTCTTGGTGCCACCATCGCAGCTGCCGACGACCTGTTGGTCCTTGACCTGCGCGTTCGGAACGATGGTCAACGTGAAGTGCTTCACCCCGTTGTTCCGGACCTTCGCCTCGATCTCGGCCTTGAGCTCCTCGCAGGGCTTTCTCTTCGCGAGGGCAGGCGACACTGCCAGCATCAATGCGACAAGCGCCAACAAATATTTCATGCCAACCTCCGTGCCCATTTGGGCAAAAGCGCGCCCCGCCTGCTTCCCGCGGGGCAGATCACTGTAGCCGATCTCAAAAACCGGGAACCAGAAGATCATTCGCCACAGGATTGCACGGAATCACACCAACGAAGACCTGAACCGTCATATCCGCTGTATTGCTACGACAATTTCCGTGTGTTTCCGTGGCCGTGCTGTTTTTTTGAGAAAGCTTCCAGCCGGAATCATACGCTAACGCAATACTCGCGCAGCTGCAAAGCAAAACGGGCACGACCTGTGCCCGTTTCCCTGCACTGCCAGCGGAGAGCCGCGACCGTTCACCCCTTACGAGTCACCAGTCACGCCTCACAGGAGCTTGACGCACGGTCCTTTCATAACCACCGGTCCGGTGGGCGTGCCGCTCGGCGAACCGCCCTTGGGTTCGATACTCATGGCAATGCCCCACGCGCCTTCGATGCGCGAGGCCAGCTCCGGGGTCAGTTTCATCACCTGGTCGACATCGGTCGTGATCAGCCCGAGGGAGACCGGATTATCCTTGCCAGGCGGCAGCATCCACAGCTCCCATTCCGTGCCGGGGGCCATGGTCGGATGTTGCTGCGTCACCTTGATCCGGATGTAAGGCTCGCGCACTGCCTGCATCGAGGGCCAGGACACGGTCATTGCCGGTTGTCCCTGCGTGTCGTTCATGACCGCGACCATCGACATGGGCGGCTGGGCTTCGGGGGCTACGCCGATGACGATGGCGAGCACGAGCGCGAAGGCGGCCCCGGAGGCGGCGAGCCCACGCCACAGGGCAAGGCTCTGCCACCAGCGCGGCTTGCGTGCTTCGCCGGCGATGCGTTGCGAGAGCGCGTTCCATACGCGTGTCGGGGGCGCGATATCGGTACCGGCGCGCGCCAGCGGGGTGAGTTTAGCTTCCCAATCCGTGACCCGGCTGCGCAGCGCGGGGTCGTAGCGCATGAGCGCCTCGAAGCGCGCCCGTGCCCGGCCGCGGAGCGTTCCGAGCACGTATTCCGCGGCGAGCTTCTCGCCCAGTTCAGGATTGCGGTATCTCATGGATTCTCACCCTTCTCGAGGCAGCCCTTCAGACGCTCCAGGCCGCGCCGCACCCAGGTCTTCACGGTGCCCAGGGGCTGTTTCATGTGACCCGCCACTTCCGAATGACTCATCCCGTGAAAGAAGGCAAGCATGATGCTCTGGCGCTGCCGGGCTTCGAGGCCCTCGAGGCAATGCCCCAGCGCTGCTGCATCGCCGGCCGCCATCAGCTGTTCGACCGGCCCGGGATTCTCGTCCTGCCACGCTTCCACGGCGATCTCGTACTCATCGCCGGTCGCTTCCTGCTGCGGCCGGCGCAGCCAGTCCAGACACCGGTTGCGCACGATACTAGTCATCCAAGTGAGCGGCGCGCTCTTGGCGACGGCGTAGTCGGCGGCGTGGTTCCAGATGTTCATATAGCACTCCTGCAGCACCTCTTCAGCCCAGTCCTGTCTTCTCAATATACGTAGCGCAACGCCAAACAGTTTCGGCGCGGTGAGTGAATATAACTCACTGAATGCGCTCTGATTTCTAAGCGCGGACTGGGACAGGAGCTCGGCCAGCCGGCTGGCCTGGGCATCACGGAGCGGCTCGCTCATCGATTCTTCCCCTGCTGCCACAGTACGTCCGGGCGCCCCGCTTCGCGATTGAGCACTCGGGCAACGACGAACAAGAGGTCGGAGAGGCGGTTCAGATAGTGCACCGCGAACGCCGGCACGGTTTCCCTTGCGGCCAGCGCGACTACCCGGGTTTCGGCCCGGCGACAGACGGCCCGCGCAACGTGGGCGAGGGCGGCGGAGCGTGCGCCACCGGGCAGCACGAAGTCCCTTAGCGGCGGCAGCCCGGCATTGAACTGCTCGAGCAGCTGCTCCAGCCGGGCAACGTGGCTTTCGCTCATCAGGGCATGACCCGGGATGCTGAGTTCGCCACCCAAGTCGAAAAGGTCGTGTTGCGCATCGTGCAGGCCGGCGCTGACCCTATCAGGCAGGATTTCCGCGAGTAGCACGCCGAGGGCACTGTTCAGCTCGTCCACCGCACCGATTGCCTCGATGCGCGGCGCGTCCTTCGCAACTCGCGAGCCGTCGGCGAGGCCGGTCGTGCCGCTGTCGCCGGTGCGCGTATAGATTTTGGTAAGCCGATTGGCCATGCGGAACACCTTTTCCAATTATAGCGGGGCGCGACACGAGTTGCGCCGAGCGCCTGTGCGGGCCTATGCCGGCCCGCGAATAGCGTCGGTCTCGTTGCTTTATCATGTAGCCCATACGGTTCTGGTGCCCAATGTCATTTCCTCCAATTCCGGATCCCCATGGCGTGGCCGTGATGGCGCTTGTCGTTATCGCCCTCGTCATGTTCGCGTCCGGCCGGATCCCCCTCGAAACCTCTTCGCTGGTGATCGTCGGCCTGTTGGTGGTCGGATTCGAGCTCTTCCCCTATACCGTTGATGGTGCAACGCTCCACTCGAGCGAATTCTTTTACGGCTTCGGTCATGAGGCCTTGGTCGCGGTGTGCGCGCTGATGATTCTTGGCCGCGGGCTCGAGTCGACCGGTGCGTTGCAACCACTCGCAACGGGCCTTGCGCGCCTTTGGACACGCTCTCCCGCATTTTCGTTCCTGGCCACTTTGGTGTGTGCCGCATTCTTCAGTGCTTTCGTCAATAACACGCCGATCGTCGTGCTGCTGCTGCCCATTCTCGTCGGCGTCTCGCTGCGCAGCGAGACACGGGCTTCCGCTGTGTTGATGCCCATGGGCTTCGCGACCCTGGTCGGCGGCATGGCCACCACGATCGGCACCTCGACCAACCTTCTCGTGGTCTCGGTGGCAGCGGACCTCGGGGTGAAGCGCTTCGAAATGTTCGACTTCGCATTGCCCGTCCTCGCGGCCAGCGTTCCGGCATTCGTGTATTTGTGGCTCGTGGCGCCCCGGCTGCTGCCAGAGCGCACACCGCCGCTCAGGGACACTTCGCCGCGCGTATTCGAGGCTCTGCTGTATGTGGACGAGGAGAGCGCGGCGAAAGGCATGACCATCGAGCAGGTGCGCGAGAAGACGGGCGGCAACATCCGGATCCGGTCGGTCGAGCGCGGCGGCGGACTGGTGCTGTCTCCGGTGGCTGCACTTACCGTGTGCGCCGGAGACCGGTTGCGCGTTCAGGACACGCCGGACAATCTGAAGGAATTCGAGCGCCAGCTGGGCGCGAAGTTGCACAACATCGGCGAGGAGGAGCCCGTCACCGAGGAGCACCCGCTATCGGCAGAGGATCAGCAGATTGCCGAGATCGTGATTACCGAGAGTTCGCCCCTGCACCGGCGCACCCTCGCGGAGCTGCGTTTTGTCGAGCGCTACAACCTGATTGCCCTGGCCATTCATCGCCCGGGTGCGGGGAGCCCGCGCGCGGCCGACCTCTCCGATGTTCGCCTGCAGGGCGGGGACGTCCTGCTCGTGCAAGGTCCCGAGGAAAATATCGCGGCTCTGCGCACGACGGGTCGGCTGCTCGTGCTCGATGCGACGGTCGATTTGCCGCGCACACGGCGCGCGCCGCTCGCGCTCGCGATCATGTTCGGTGTCGTGGCCGTGGCGGCCCTCGGCATCGTTCCGATCGCGGTCAGCGCGCTGATTGGTGTAATCCTGATGCTGGCGACGCGCTGCCTCGAATGGGATGACCTCACGTCCGCTCTCAGCGCACAGGTGGTGATGATCGTCGTGGCGAGCCTGGCGCTCGGGCTCGCTCTCATGCGCACCGGCGGGGCGGACTATGTGGCGCGGCTCTATGTGGCCGTCTCGGCAGGCCTGCCCCCCACGATCGTGATGAGCGGGCTCATGGCCGTCATAGCAGTGCTAACCAATATCATTTCGAACAACGCGGCTGCGGTAATCGGCACGCCCATTGCAGTGAGCATTGCCCAGCAGCTTGATTTGCCGCTCGAACCTTTCGTGCTCGCGGTCCTGTTCGGCGCGAATCTGAGCTTCGCGACGCCCATGGCTTACAAGACCAACCTGCTGATTCTTTCAGCTGGCGGCTACACGTTCTCTGATTTCCTCCGCGCTGGCGTCCCGCTCACCGTCATCATGTGGGTGGCGCTGTCCGCGGCGCTCGCGCTGCTTTACGGGCTCTAGCCGTGGGCCTCGACTAAACACCAGGAAACGCTGATCCAACAAAACGTGCTTGCGGGTGATGCGCGTACCGGGAGCCGCTCGTGTGAGACGGTACGGAGCTCGCTACTCCGTGGATGCGGTCGTGGCCCGGGGCTCGCCATTGGGCAGGGCGGCGTGACACTCCCGGAAAATGCGCAGGGTGCAGTGCCGGCAAATCTCTGAATCCAGCTGGCGGTAGATTGTCGAGACCGGCCGGCTCTTGACGGGGAACAGGTGTCCCTCCGGGATGTCCTCGAGATAACCGCCGCGCTTCAGGAACGCATGGACGGCGTCCTTCATGCGATAGAAATAAAGCCCGCCACCCATCCGCTTGCGGCGCCGCGCTTCCTGCGCGAGCATTTCTGCGCCCGCCATATCCACGAAATTGATGCCGCTTGCCGCGATGAGCACGTGCTTTTGCCGCGGATCGCGCGCATCGATTGCCTCGAGATGGCCCTGCACGTGGTCGATCGCCCCGAAAAAGAGCGAGCCGTTCACCCGCACCATCTTGAGCTGCGGGCAATCGGGCAATCCGCCGTCAGCCGTAAAGTGGTAGCTGTCGGGCGCCGGATCGGGCTTGACGTCGAGCAGCTGCGGCCGTGAGGTCCGGGTGAGATAAAGCATGACCGACATGAGCACGCCGGCATAGATCGCAAACTCGAGGTCAGCGAACAGCGCGGCGGAGAACGTTAGCGCCATGACCACCGTCTCCTGTCGGCTGGTGCGCACTACGGCGCGGATGTAGTGCGCATCGATCAGGCTATAGGCGACCATGAACAGGATCGCAGCCATGACGGCAAGTGGCAGGTAGGAGACAAGGGGCGCCACCAGGAGCAGGACGACAACGAGGAGAACGGCGGCCAGGATGGCCGCCAGCGGCGTGCGCGCGCCGGCCTCGTAGTTGAGACCACTGCGGTTGAACGAGCCGCTGCTCGCGTACGCGGAGAAGAAGCTGCCCACCACGTTCGACAGCCCCTGGCCGATGAACTCCTGGCTGCCGTCGATGCGCTGGCCGGATTTGACGGCAATGGCGCGTGCGATGGAGACCGCCTCAGTGAGCGCCAGTATGGTCACGGCAAAAGCGACCGGCAGGATCTTCTTGAGCGTGTCGGCTGAAAAATCGGGGCGCGACAGCTCGGGCAAGCTGCCAGGGAGTGCGCCGACCGTGGCGATTCCCGTAGCTGCCTTGCCGAAGATCGTATCGAGTGCTACAGCGCAGGCCGTGCCGGCGATCATCGCCGCGATCATGTAGGGAAACTGCGGGAAAAAGCGGCGGGATACGATTGCCACGATGAGCGTCACTACGCCCACCGTGGTGACGTAGGGATTGATCGCATCGGCCGCCAGCGCGAAGTGATACCAGGTATCGGTAAAGGACGCACCGCGCGGAATATCCACGCCAAAGAAGTTCTTCACCTGCGCCGCAAAAATTAGGCACGCGGCGCCCGCGGTGAAGCTCACCACGACGGTATGCGAGATGAAGTTAACGAGCGCGCCCATCCGCGCCAGACCCATCGCGAGCTGGAACAGGCCGGTCAGAAACGTCAGGGTCAGCACCAGCTTGATGTACTCGGGCGAGCCGGGTATCGCCAGAGCGCTGATGCTGGCAAAAACGAAGATCGATATGATGTTGGTGGGCCCCGACACGAGGTGCCAGGACGAGCCAAACAGCGCCGCAATGATGGCCGGCACGATGGCCGCGTAGAGGCCGTATTGCGGCGGCATGCCGGCCAGGGTCGCGAACGCCACGCCCTGCGGCAGCACAACGATTGCGCCAATGACTCCGGCAAGCGCGTCGGCGCGCAGGGTCACGCGGTCTACGCGCGGCCACCAGCGCAGCAATGGGAACAGGCGGAACGCCCAGTCGCGGGCCACGCGGGATGACGGCGTCACGTTGCGACCGGCGATGGACCCATCATTCGATTATCCAGCAGCCCGCACCCTGGTGGCAACGCGCAGCCCTGTTCTTGTGGGTTATAATCCGGCGCGAAGATCTGACGATAAGAAGGTCCGACAATGAGATTTTTCACACTGATTCCAGCGGCGCTCGCTGCGGCAGCGGTTGCGTTCGCCGCACCGCTGCTTGCGGCAGAAGGCGGGGACGCGGCTGCGGGCAAGGGCAAGAAATCGATGTGCGCGGGCTGTCACGGCATCCCCGGTTACCACACGGCTTACCCCGAGGTCTACAGGGTGCCCAAGCTGGGCGGGCAGCATGCGGCGTACATCGTGAAGGCGCTCAAGGCATACCAGTCGGGCGAACGCAGCCACCCATCGATGCGCGCGATCGCGTCAGGTCTTTCGGAAAAGGACATGGCCGACCTGGCGGCCTATTACGGTGGCGGCGCGGCGAAAACCGCTGCCAAGTAACCCGAGTGCGACAAGGAACCCGTTGATGAACAAGCTCCTACTGATTTCAATCAGTGTGCTGCTGATGGCAAGCGCACCGGCTCTCGCGGGCGACGCGGCGGCCGGCAAGACGAAGTCGAAGACCTGCGCGGCGTGCCACGGGCCGGACGGCAACAGCGTGTCACCGGAATTTCCAAGGATCGCGGGACAGCACTACGACTACCTGGTGAAAGCACTGACGCGTTACAAGGCCGGGGAGCGCAAGAACGCGATCATGGCTCCGCAAGCGGCAAATCTTTCGCGGCGTGACATCGAGGACCTTGCGGCGTACTACTCCCAGCAGCAGGGGCTCCTCACCAAGTACTAGTGACGCGTGATGCGTGATGGGTGATGGGTGATGGGTGATGGGCAGGCGCGGCAGTGCCGCGCTTTTTTTTCGTCCACTCACCATTCACCACTTTCCACTCACGAAGTCTTGTGCTTGAATTCGCACAAATCACGAATCAAGCACTTCCCGCATTCCGGCTGGCGCGCCTTGCATACGTAACGCCCGTGCAGGATCAGCCAGTGGTGAGCGTCGTGCCGGAATTCCCCGGGCACCCGCTCGACTAGCTTGCGCTCGACCGCAAGCACATCCTTGCCGGGGGCGAGGCCGGTGCGGTTGGCCACGCGGAAAATATGGGTGTCAACCGCGATCGTCGGCTCGCCGAATGCGGTGTTGAGGATGACATTGGCGGTTTTGCGCCCGACGCCGGGAAGGCGCTCCAACGCCTCGCGCGTCCGGGGCACCTCACCGCCATGCTGCTCGACGAGCTGTTTGCACGCCGCAGCAAGGTTCTTCGCCTTCGTTCGGTAGAGCCCGATGCGCCGGATGTGGCGCTCGATTCCCTTGCGTCCCAGCTTGAGCATGCCCGCCGGTGTGTTGGCCGCGTTGAACAGTCCCGGTGTCGCGAGATTTACGCTCTTGTCGGTTGCCTGCGCCGAGAGCGCGACCGCCACCAGCAGCTCGAAGGGGGACTCGAATGCGAGTTCGGTGCGCGGGGCCGGGTTTGCTGCCCTAAGGCGCTCGAACAGACTCTGGATTTCACCGGGCTTCACGTGACGGGTGCTTTCGGCGGGCCGGCTGCGAATTCTACTGGCTTTCGGCCGGATACAAGGGGGCTGGTTTTCCGCAGCGAAACTACTGCCGTATAAGGGCACCCGTCACCGTTCACGCTTCATCGGCGCTCGCGCAAGCGCTGGCGCGCGCGTTCCATCACTCTCGTAATCGTCGCGCGCTTGCGGCGCTCGTCGGCCTTTGCGCGCGAAGCGGCGAGATGCTCCACCCGGTCACGTTCGAGCCGTCCGTCCCGCGCCATAAACCGCCGTTTGTAGTGCGCGGCATGCCGCAAACGATCTTGGTGTGTCGTGGGTGCCCCCGTATCGATTATTGTGATGCAGTCCACAGGACAGGCTGGCGGGCATAGCTCGCACCCGCTGCATTCGGCGGTGATCACCGTGTGCATGACGTTCGCCGCGCCAACGATCGCATCGACGGGGCACGCCTGGATGCACAAGGTGCAGCCGATGCAAGCGGGCTCGTCGATTCTCGCCACTGCGGGGGGCTTGTGTAATCCTTCGAGCGGCTTGACCGGCCGTCCCGTCAACTCCGAGAGCGCGCGCAGCGTCCCCGACCCGCCCGGTGGACAGCGGTTGAGATCCGCATGACCGGCGGCGATTGCGTCCGCATAAGGGCGACACCCGGGATAGCCGCACTGGCGGCACTGCGTCTGCGGCAGGAGGGCATCAATACGATCGGCGATGGAATCCATCTTCAAGAACCAGATACTAGCCGCAGATAAACGCAGATAAACACAGATCTATATACACAGGAAACCCCGAACCCCGAACAAGCTTTATTCGCCGCCGATAAACGCCGATGAACGCCGAAAGGCCGAGACACAAAACCGATCGGCCTGATTAATGTAGGTTCTATATCCGTGTTTATCTGCGTTTATCGGCGGTTTCAATAGGGTTCTCGCACAGTGCGTTCACGCACTCGGCGACCAGTGCCGGTCCGCGGTAGATGAGGCCGGTGTAGAGCTGCACGAGCTGCGCGCCGGCTTCGATCTTGCGCCGCGCATCGTCCGCGCCGAGGATTCCTCCAACGCCAATGACCGGCACTTCGCCGGCCAAAGCGCGTGAGAGCTGCTCGATCACGGCGGTCGCGCGCGCCGCGAGCGGCGCGCCGCTCAGGCCGCCGGTCTCGTCCGCGTAACGCTGACCCGCGATCTCATCGCGCGCTGTGGTCGTGTTCGTCGCGATCGCGGCTTCAATAGCGTGCCGCCGCAGCGTATCGGCGATCGCCTGGATCTGGGCGGCGTCGAGATCCGGCGCGATCTTCACCGCGAGCGGCACCTTTTTGCCATGCGCATCCGCCAGCCGCCGTTGCTCTGACTTCAGCGCGCCGACCAGCTGATCGAGCTCGCCGGTCCCCTGCAATGCCCGCAGGTCCTTGGTGTTGGGCGAGGAAATGTTGATCGTGACGTAGCTCGCCAGCGAATAAACCTTGCGCAGGCACGCGATGTAGTCATCAGCCGCGCGCTCGATCGGGGTGTCGGCGTTCTTTCCGATGTTGATTCCGAGCACGCCGCGGTAGCGTGTTCTACGTACGTTGTTGACCAGCCGGTCTACGCCGTCGTTATTAAAGCCGAGCCGATTGATCACGGCTCGAGCCTGCGGCAATCGAAAAACCCGCGGTCGCGGGTTGCCAGGCTGGGGGCGCGGGGTCACGGTGCCGATCTCGATGAATCCGAATCCGAGTCTGAAAAGAGCGTCGATGAACTCGCCATTCTTGTCGAGCCCCGCCGCGAGGCCGACCGGGTTGGGAAACGAGATGCCCATCACCTGGCGCGCGCAGTTTGCGGGCGCTGGCGGGGCCGGACGGGGCAGGCCTGTGCGCCCCAACACCTCCAAGATACGAAGCGTGACCCGATGAGCCGTTTCGGCCTCGAGCGCGAACAGAAGTGGGCGCAGCAGCGCGTAGGACATGCTGCCATTTTACGCGAGGGGCAATCAGCGGGCCGCGAACGAGTGTCTTGGGGCTGGCCCGCGGTACCGCGTTTTGGCGCGACACCGGCCGGCGGACCGACTTAGGGCGTTACGGCCTGCCAGCGCCCGTTGACAAGGCCCTGCATCGGCTGGAACTGGATCTTGTAGGCCATCTTGCGGCTTTGCGCGATCCAGTAGCCGAGATAGAGGTAGGGCAGGTCCAGCTTCCGGCACAACTCGATCTGCCACAGGATGTTATAGGTGCCGAAGCTCGCGCCTTCCACGTCGGGCTCGAAGAACGTGTAAACCGAGGAGAGGCCGTCCTGGAGCTGATCGAGGATCGAGACCATGCGCAGCGCGCCGTTCTCGCGGAACTCGATCAGGCGTGTTTCGACATTGCTCTGCAGAAGGAAGTGGCGGTACTGCTCGCGGCTGTCCTGGTCCATTCCGCCGCCCGCGTGCCGGCGCGACTGGTAGCGTAAATAGAGCGCGTAGTGCTCGGGGCTGTACTTAAGGTCCAGCATCTCGGATTTGAGGTCTGCGTGGCGCTTGAGCGTGCGGCGCTGTGAGCGCGATGGCTCGAAATCCTCCGCCAGGATGCGCACTGGGACGCAGGCGCGGCAGTGGTCGCAGAACGGCCGGTAGGTGAACGCCCCGCTGCGCCGGAAGCCGGCGCGCACCAACTCACTGTAGATGGGACCGTCGATCAGGTGGCTCGGCGTCGCCACCTGCGAGCGCGCCATGCGGTCGGGAAGATAGCTGCACGGGTAGGGCGCCGTTGCATAGAACTGCAGTACCGAAAGCGGGAAATCAGTCAAATAAGTCATCGTCGAGGCGCCACTTCGATGCCGTATCCGGGTAGTTTACCAAGGTTGAGAGTTTTCGCATAAATTCGCCGCGCGGAATCTCGCAGGCACCGAAGCGCGCGAGGTGTGCCGTCGTCATCTGGCAGTCGATCATGTCGAAGCTCCAGCGTTCGAGTTGACGCACGAGATGTGCGAGCGCGATCTTGGAGGCGTCCGAAACTTCGGTGAACATCGATTCGCCGTAGAACATGCGACCGATGGCGACACCATAAAGGCCGCCGGCAAGCGTCCCGCCGATCCAGGTCTCGACACAGTGCGCGTGCCCCGCGCGATGCAGTGCGTTGTAGGCCGCGATCATGTCCTCCGTGATCCAGGTGCCCTCCTGGCCGGGGCGTGGGGCAGCGCAGCGCCGGATCACGGCGTCGAAGGCCGAGTCGGCCCACACTTCGTAATCGCGCCTGGCGATGCGCTTGCTCAGTGAGCGCGAGAGTTTGAATTCGTGCGGGAGGAGCACCATGCGCGGGTCGGGGCTCCACCAGAGCACCGGTTGGCCTTCGCTGTACCACGGGAAGATGCCGTTGCGATAGGCCGCGACCAGGCGCGCCACCGCGAGATCGGCGCCCGCGGCTAGCAGTCCGTTTGGCTCCGCAAGCGCGTGCTCCACCGGGGGAAAGGGGTCGTGCACGCCAAGCCACGGGATCATGGGGGGATTGTACGGTCGCCTGGGGTCGCGTCCAAAAGGATGCTTGTGCTTTTCGCCGCTGTGACAGAGAGTTGGTGCTCTTGACCTAGATCAAATTCGGCACACCGCGCGGGCTTTACGATGCCCTGAACCAGGGCCTTGAGCGCATGACAACAGTTGCTGATTCCCCGTATCACGGACACGGTGCCGCCGTGGATGGGGCGTCTGCTTGTTTCCATTGCGGCGAACCGGTGCCGCCCGACGGTCACCACGGGGTCGTGATGGATGGCGAGCGCCGTATGATGTGCTGCTCGGGTTGCGAAGCGGTGGCGAGAACGATCGTTGAGAACGGTCTCGGCGACTACTATCGGCAGCGGCGGGCGTTGCCGGCACGCACAGCCGCAATCGTGCCTGACGAGTTGCGCCAGTACGACCTGCCGGCCGTCGAGGCAAGGTTCGTCGACACCACCGAGCCGCAGGGCAAGCAAGCTTCGTTACTGCTCGAAGGTGTCGCCTGCGCGGCCTGCACCTGGCTGATCGAGCGCCGGCTCGGGCGCGTTCCCGGCATTGAAAGTACCACCGTGAATTACGCGACGGGTCGAGCGCGGGTGAAATGGGACGCGCGTCGGGTGCAGCTGAGCGATATCCTGCGTGCGGTGGCCGAGATCGGCTACCGCGCCTATCCCTTCGATGCCGTGGGCAGCGAAGCACTGGAGCGCCGCGAGCGGCGTAGCCAGCTCGCCCGGCTCTTCGTCGCCGGGCTGGGCATGATGCAGGTCATGATGTATGCGATTCCTGCCTATGTCGCCGACGGCGACATGAGCGCGGATATCGAGCAGCTGCTGCGCGTCGCGAGTCTCGTGCTGACGCTGCCGGTCGTGCTCTGGGCGGCCCTACCATTCTATCGGGGCGCGTGGCGCAGCATCGCGGCCGGCCGAGTCGGTATGGAAGTTCCGATCGCGATTGCCATTGTGATCGCATTTACGGTCAGCCTCGTCGCGACGATGCGGGGTGCGGGCGATGTCTACTATGACTCGATCGCGATGTTCGTCTTCCTGCTGCTTGGCGCACGCTACCTCGAGATGAGCATGCGGGTGCGGGCGGTGCGGGCGCAGCAGCGGCTCGTCAGGCTCGTGCCCGCAGTGGCCGAGCGTGTCATCGACCGGCGCGGCAGCACGGAGCCGGTGGCGGTGGCGAGCCTCCGGCCTGGGGACCGCGTGCTGGTGCGGCCGGGCGCGACGGTGCCCGCGGATGGTGTCGTTCTAGAAGGCGAGAGCACGCTGAACGAATCGGTGCTGACCGGCGAGTCGCGGTCGATTGGCAAACGCCCCGGTGAGGCCCTGGTGGGCGGTGCGCTCAACGTCCGGAGCCCGTTGGTGATGGAAGTGGGCCGGGTGGGCGAGGCGACAGTACTGGCCGGAATTCTGCGATTGATCGAGCGCGCCCAAGCGGAAAAGCCGCGTATCGCGCAGCTTGCGGATGCTGCCGCGCAGTGGTTTGTGGCGGCGCTACTCGTACTGGCCTTGGCCGCCGGCATCGCCTGGCAAGCGATCGACCCGCCGCGCGCCATCTGGATCGTCGTTGCCGTGCTGATCGTGACATGTCCGTGCGCGCTCTCGCTCGCGACGCCCGCCGCTCTGACGGCCGCGACCGGGCGGCTCTACGCCGCCGGCATGCTCGTGACACGCGGGCACGCCCTGGAAACGTTGGCACGGGCGACCCACGTGATCTTCGATAAGACCGGCACGCTGACGGGTGGGCAACTGGCCCTGATCGGCGTGCTGCCCGTTGGCGGTCTCAGTGCCCAGCAGTGCCTTGCGCTCGGAGCGGCCGTGGAGCACGGTTCCGAGCATCCCGTCGCACGTGCACTGGCTGCGGCTGCTAGTGAGCTGGGCCGCACGGGCGCGGCCGCCGAGGCGGCTCGCAACTTCCCCGGACAAGGGATGGAGGCGAGCGTCGAGGCCGCGCGTTATCGAATTGGCAGCCTCGCGTTTGTCGCCGCGCTGCACGGCCAGCCCCCGCCCGCGGAACTGATGATCACAGCGGACGATGTGTCGGTCGTCGCGCTGGGTGACGAACGCGGCTGGCTTGCGCGCTTCACTTTCAGCGATGCAGTGAGGCCCGGTGCGCGGCAATTGGTGCGCGACCTGCAGGCGCGCGGCCGGCAGGTGTGCCTGCTGTCGGGAGACCGGGTGCATCACGTCGAGCACGTCGCGCGCGAGCTGGGCATCGAGATCATGCGTGGTGCCGCAACGCCCGAGGCGAAGGTCGAGTTCGTCCGCGAGCTGCAGTCGCGCGGCGCCGTGGTGGCAATGGTCGGTGACGGCATCAACGACGCGCCGGTGCTGGCGCAGGCCCAGGTCTCGATCGCGATGGGTAGCGGCGCCGAGCTCGCGCAGGTCAACGCCGACATGGTGATGCTGTCGGATAGCCTATACGGGCTCGCCGATGCGTTCGACACGGCGGCGCGAACCCTGCGCGTCGTGCGCCAGAACTTCGCGTGGGCGATCGCCTATAACGCAGTCGCGGTGCCGCTCGCGCTGGCCGGTTGGGTAACGCCTCTGGTCGCGGCGATCGGCATGTCGGGGAGCTCGCTGTTGGTGGTCCTGAACGCCTTGCGCCTGTTGCGCTCGCCCGCTGCGGTAGAGCGGATGTCGCCGCATGCTGACTTTACCCCGGCGCCGGCTTGATCATGGATATCCTCTACATGTTGATCCCGCTGAGCGTGGTGCTGGTGTTCGCCATTGGCGCCGTGTTCTGGTGGGCCTTGGAGAGCGGCCAATTCGAAGATCTCGAAGGGCCAGCACACCGCATCCTGATGGACGACGATGCGCCGCCGCAGGCGCCGGATTCTCCCACCTGCGCTGGGCGCCGCGAAACGCGGAGGAACGAATATGACCAGCGCTGATGCGCGCCCGCCCAAAGCGAGCCGTGACCGGGCCGTCGCGGTGATTCAGGCCGAGCACCGCGCGCTCGAAATGGTGACGGCGGTGCTGCAACGCGTGCTGAGTGACGTGCAGCAGGGACTGGTCGAGCCCGACTGCAGGCTTCTCGCCGCGATGCTCTATTACATTGAGTCTTTTCCCGAACGCGAACATCACCCGAAGGAAGACGATTACCTGTTCAAGGCGCTGCGCGCGCGGACGCGGGAGGGCTCGGCGCTGCTCGACGAATTGCAGGGCGAGCACGTTCGCGGCGGGCAGATGATGGCCTACCTTGCCCAGACGCTGGTGCGCTACCAGGGCGGCGCGCCCGACGGGCTTGCCGCCTTCGCCGCGGCGGTGGACGCGTACGCGGCGCTGCTGGGCGATCACATGCGCAGGGAGGAGGACGTCATCCTGCCCCTTGCCGACGCGCATCTCACGGAATCGGACTGGGCGGCAATGGCTGCGGCCTTCACGGAGAACCGCGATCCGCTGTTCGGGGAGGAGGCCAGCGAGGAGATGCGGCGGCTGCGCCGGCGCATCACGAGTCTCGTTCCCCGGAAGCTGCAGTCGCTGTTGCGCCCGGAAGGCGAGTAAAGCGAAAACCAAGAAACACTATTAGCCGCAGATAAACGCAGATTAACGCGGACACAAAAACCCGCGTCAATCAATACACTTCTTCGTTATCGGCGTTCATCGGCGGCTAATAAAGTCTGTTCGGGGTTTGGGGTTCCGCGTTTCCGGTAAATGTAAATCTGCGTGTATCTGCGTTTATCTGCGGCTAAGTTTCGAATTACGATTCACGTTTCACGGAATTGATCCCTGTCGGCGCAACGCGTGATTGAGCGCGATCGCGACGGTGAAAACAGCGAGGGCGCCACCCTGGTGTGCTGCGCCAAGCGCGACCGGAACCGCAAGCAGCAGCGTGCTGATTCCCAACGCGATCTGCGTCGGGAGCGCGGCCAGCAGCAAATGCGCGAGCGTTCGCACGCGGCCGCCGACATTGCTACGCATGACTTTCACCCAGAAAATTGGCACCAGGACGGCCAGCACCCACGCGAACAGGCGGTGATCGAACTGCACCGTCGCCATGTTGTTGAAGAAATTCGCATACCACGGATCGAGCATGAAAACCTCCGGCGGAACGAGGTGGCCGTTCATGAGGGGAAACGTGTTATAGGCCTTGCCGGCCCTGATTCCTGCCACGAACGCACCGGTGATCGCCATCAGGCAAACCACGGCGGTGATCCACCATGCCATGCGCCGCAGCCGTCCAACGCTTTCTTCAGCGAACGCGGTTGCGCGGGGCCACAGCAGATCGAGCGCGATCCACAACGTTGCCGCGTAGATCAGGAAGGCGAGCGAAAGATGCGCCGTCAGGCGGTAGTGACTCACGCGCGGCTCGTCGACCAGCCCGCTGGCCACCATGTACCAGCCCATCGCCCCTTGCAGCGCTCCTAGCAGGAATATGCCGCCGAGGCGCATCGCGAGCTGCCGGTCGAGCCGCCGGCGCAGCCAGAAGTAGACCAGCGGAACGAAGAACGCGATGCCGATCAACCGGCCGAGCAGGCGATGGAAGTACTCGAGCCAGAAGATACCCTTGAACTCGTCCACGCTCATGCCCTTGTTGACCTGCCGGTATTCCGGCGTCTGACGGTATTTCTCAAACAGCTCCTGCCAGTCGTGGTCGCTCAAAGGGGGCACGGTGCCGACCAGCGGCTGCCACTCCGCGATGGAAAGACCTGAATGGGTTAGCCGCGTGACGCCGCCCAGTACCACCATGGCGAAGATCAGCGCGCAGCAGACGAGGAGCCAGGCTGCGACGGCTCTGTGATGGATATTTGTCATGAGCAGTACCGGCAGGCGCGACGCGCGGAATCGGCCCGCGTTGCGTCCACGCGAATTGTAGCGGATCCCCAATAGTACTGAACTCGGGTCCGTTGCAGTTGATTCAAGGCAAGAATTCTTGCGCTGCGGCATCGCGCCCGTGCGCCAGGCCCGACTCGCGGAAGCTTGATCTAAATCATGGGAGGGCCATTTTCCCTGGGATAGATTTGCCCGCTAATGCGGGGGCATCCCGCCCGAATGACTCAAGGAGGCGACATGGCTGACACGCGCAATCTACCGCCGGCGGACGATCTGCAGGAGCGCGAAGACGGCGTTCCCTTCATGCAGCAGCTGCTCGATAACCCGTTCCTGCTGCTGTTTTTCGGCGTCATGGTTCCTATGCTGGTCTACACCCTCTGGGGTGTCATAGAAATTCTGACGGTTCCCCTTGCCAAATAACTATCGGTTGATGCGTCGCGCGTCGTTTGAACGAGGAGTGTGGATATGAGCGCAATTCTGCCGCCGTCAGATCGACTCTGGTGGAAACAGCCTTTGGATCGCGTCGAGGGGACGTGGATTCTGCTTGCCTTTATCTGGTGCATGATCATGTTTTCCATGATGGTTGGCTGGCACATCTACGGCAAGCAGAACCTGTCAACCGAAACCTACAAGACCACCCCCGAGTTGTTCGCGGCGAAGACGCAGGCCGTGGTGGACAAGTACACCGTACGCAAGGAAACCGACAAGGAAATTCCGGTGGTGCATCCGCCTGCAGGCAGCGATGTTTATCTAATCGCGCGTCTCTGGGATTTTTGGCCGATCCTGGAACTCGAGAAGGACAAGACCTATCGCCTGCATCTGACCTCGATGGACTACAACCACGGTTTTTCGCTGCAACCCGTCAACATTAATATACAGGTCGTGCCGGGCTATGAGCATGTGGTGAAGGTGACGCCAAACCAGACTGGAACCTTCTCTATTGTCTGCAACGAATACTGCGGGATCGGCCATGCCAACATGGCCGGCCGCATCTACGTCAAATAGGGGGGGCGCCAATGACTACCTATCGCACCTGCCCGCGCTCCGGGCTGCAGTTCGACAGCCAGGCAGAGAAGCTGATACTGGCCAATGCCGTTGCCGGCGTGGTTTTCCTGCTGCTCGGCGGCGTCCTCGCGATCGGCGTGGTGCTGACCCGCTGGCCTGCAGTGCACTGGCTCGCCGCCGATACCTTTTACATGGTGCTGACCGCCCACGGCATCGACATGCTGATCTTCTGGATTATCTTCTTCGAGATCGCTGTCCTCTATTTCTGTTCCTCGACCCTGCTGCGCTGCCGCATCGCCACACCCCGCATTGCCTGGCTGGGCTTCGCCCTGATGCTGATCGGTTCTGTCACGACCAACGTTGCGGTGTTCAGGGGTGGATCGAGCGTGATGATGACCTCCTACGTGCCGATGATGGCTGAGCCGGCGTTCTATCTCGGCCTGATCCTGTTCGCGGTGGGCGCGCTGGTCGGCTGCTTCGTCTTTTTCGGCACTCTCGTCGTGGCCAAGAACGAGAAAACCTACCAGGGCTCGGTGCCGCTGGTCACCTTCGGCGCGATCACCGCCGCCATCATCGCGGTGTTCACCATCGTCTCGGGCGCGATCATCCTGATCCCGACTTTTCTCATGTCAGTGGGCATGGTCAAGGAGGTTGATCCGCTGATTTATCGTACGATCTGGTGGGCCTTCGGCCATTCCTCGCAGCAGATCAACGTCGCCGCGCACATTTCGATCTGGTATGCCATCGCGGCCATCTGCTTCGGCGCCAAACCGATGTCCGAGCGTGTGAGCCGCGGCGCCTTCCTGCTCTACATCCTGTTCCTGCAGCTGGCGAGCGCGCATCACCTGTTGGCGGACCCCGGACTGAGCACCGAATGGAAAGTGGTCAATACCAGCTACTTCATGTACTTCGCGGTGCTGGCTTCGATGATCCACGGCCTTACCATTCCGGGCGCCATCGAGGTCGCACAGCGCGAAAAAGGGTATACCAAAGGCCTATTCGAATGGCTCAGAAAAGCGCCCTGGGGCAATCCGGTGTTCTCCGGGATGTTCATTTCCCTGATCGGCTTCGGTTTTCTCGGTGGCATCTCCGGCGTGATGATGGGCACGGAACAACTGAACATG
Organism: Betaproteobacteria bacterium; assembly: GCA_029863175.1. The sequence goes on from JAOTVX010000006.1 coordinate 60,454, forward strand.
ATCATCCACAACACCATCTACGTGCCCGGCCATTTTCATGCCACGGTGGTGATCGGCACCACGCTTTCGTTCATGGCTTTGACCTATTTCCTGATACCGGTATTGTTCAAGCGCGAAATGATCAGCCCGGGGCTGGCGAAGCTGCAGCCTTACCTGTTCGGCCTGTCGATGTACTTCTTCGTTCTGGTGATGATGGGCGCGGGAACCCTGGGCGTGTCTCGCCGTCATTGGGATATGGCCATGGGCGGTTCGCCGCTTGCCTACGAGTTTCCCGGCGCCGCCTACCTGATGATGGGCCTGGTCGGGATCGCGGGCATCGCGGCGATTGTCGGCGGCGCGCTCTATATCTACATTACCGTCGGCTCGCTGCTGTGGGGCAAGAAACTGGACGTCGGTGCGCTCAGCCAGAAGACGGTGCCGATTCCGGTTGTCCCCTCCACGGTCACGCTCCAGGCGCATGGATCGGCCGGTTTCGCTGCGCCGGGCACATTCGCCCTTGCGACAGTGTTCCTGGTGGCATTTGTTCTGTACTACTTCATCAACTGGAAATATCTGTCTCAGGTCTGGGGACTAAGCTGATGCCCTGCCGCGGACGTGCGCACTAATGCACTGGCCCGGACAACGACGCCTCGGCCGATGGTATCCGCTGCCGCAACACGCAGATCAAATACAGGCAGACATGGACACGACGCTACGCCTCAATGACGCCGCGCACCTCGCGCGCAAGGTCCTGGGGGTGTTCAAGCTTCGCATCGGTTTTGTCATCATGATCACCGCCTTGGCCGGCTTCGCCGTCACCCCCGGGGCCGGGCCTGGCGGAATCCCGCTCGCGGTGCTCGCGCTCGCCGTGCTGATCTCCTCGGCGAGTGCAGGCGCGTTCAATCAATATGTTGAGTACGAGACCGACCGCTTGATGCCGCGTACCCGCGGCCGCGCCTTCGCTACCGGCGAACTGCGCCATACGCGGGCATGGCTGGCGCTGATGGTCATCCTGCTTGCAGGATCGGTCGCGGCGGCGTGGTATGCGACCAATCCGCTCGCCGCAATGTACGTTTTTCTCGGCGCATTTTTCTACGCCGTCGTCTATACCGTCTGGCTCAAGCGCCGCACCTGGCTCAACATCGTCGTCGGCGGGCTGGCCGGGAGTTTTTCCGTGCTCGCAGGCGCCGCGGCGGCGAATCCGGAACTGGGCGCGGTGCCGCTGCTGCTCGCGCTGGTGCTGTTCCTGTGGACACCACCCCATTTCTGGAGCCTTGCCATCGCCAACAGTTCCGACTACGCAGCGGCGGGCGTGCCGATGCTACCGGTGGTCGTCGGGAATGCACGCGCCGCGCAAATCGTATTCGCCAGCACCCTCGCGCTGGTCGGCGTTTCGCTGCTCCCTGTCTTCTTCGGCGCGGGCCTGATCTATTTCGCTGGCGCCCTGAGCGGCGGTGCCTATTTCATTCGCAAATCGTGGCTACTGGCGCGCGCGCCCGGCCGCGAAACGGCGATGTGCTCGTTCCACGCTTCGCTGGCTCAACTGAGCCTGTTGCTCCTGGCGGCGATGACCGACGCGCTGCTATCCTGAGCGGGAACAGCTTTCGCCCGCGTGCCGCGGCCGAGCCCCGGCAAGCGCTGGTTTCGTCATCATATGCGACTTAGTCGACCAAAATTTCTGATGGTATACAGCGGTTGCGACGCGGCGTTCCGCGGCCGCCGGCGCCGGTGTTATGCCCAGGTGCTGCTGGCCGTGTTCTGCTGCGTGGCCGTCCCTGCCCTGGCGTTGGAAGGCGCTGCGCCGGGCGCGGCTGTCGCGCCGCCGTTATTCCCCGCCCTGGACCAGGCTGCCGCCTTGCGTGCCAGTCAGGCCGTAGTGGGGCGCGCCATCGGCGACTACGCTCTGCAGGACCGCGAGGGGGGAGCCGTTCGCCTGTCGAGCTACCGCGGCAAACCGCTGCTAGTGAACTTCATTTACACCGGCTGTTTTCAGGTCTGCCCAACGACCACCCGGGTGCTGCAACAGGCGGTTGCGGTCGCGCGGGAGGCCCTCGGCCACGGCCGGTTCAATGTGATCAGCATTGGTTTCAACCAGCCGGCCGATTCGCCGCAGGCGCTCAAATCCTTCGCTGCCCAGTACGGCATCAACTCGCCCAACTGGGAATTTCTCAGCCCGCCCGCTGCCATCGTGCCGGATCTGGCGCGCGACTTCGGCTTCGGCTTTGTCACCACCGCGGCAGGCTTCGACCACTTGCTGCAGGTCAGCGTGGTTGACGCCGACGGGCGCATCTATCGCCAGATTTACGGCGAGGACTACTCTGCCGACTATCTAATCGAACCGCTCAGGCAGCTCATCACCGGCACTCCCATTGCCGACGCTGTCAGCCTCTCCGCGATCCTCGATCAGGTGCGAATACTGTGCTCGGTATACGACCCGCGCACCGGCAAGTATCGCGTAGATTACGGACTCGTCCTCGAGATCGCCGGCGGCGCGACCTTCCTGCTTTGGATCATCTGGTTCTTCTTCAACGAATGGTTGACGCGCAGGCGCTCGGCTAGGCGCTCGATCACTTGATGCGCGTCGATCCGATTGGCACTGCCAGCGGCTGCGCGACCCATCGTTGCAGAAGCGGCATCAAATGAATATCAACGTTCTCAGCTCAACACGTAACGGCGCTCTGCTAGCCTACCATCGCATCGAGCACGGTTTTGATAAGGTATTCGGCGCTGCGCTCAATCCCTGGCGCCATCTCGGCGCACTCGCTTTCCTGTTCTTCTGGATTATCGCCGTCACCGGACTGTATCTTTACGCCGTGCTCGACACCTCGGTCGACGGCGTTTATCGTTCCATAAACTGGCTCTCGCGCGAGCAGTGGTACCTCGGCGGGGTGCTGCGCAGCCTGCACCGCTACGCCGCCGACGCCTTCCTCCTGGTGACGCTGCTGCATCTGCTGCGCGAATTCCTGCTCGGGCGCTACACCGGATTTCGCCACTTTTCCTGGCTCACCGGCGTAGCGCTGCTGTGGTTCATCTATATATCGGGCGTCGTCGGCATTTGGCTGAGATGGGACCAGCTGGCACAATTCTCCGCGGCCACTACCGCCGAATGGCTCGATGCGTTGCCTGTCTTCGCCACGCCGCTGATACGCAACTTCCTGAGCGCAAACGCGGTCAGCGACCGGCTGTTCTCGCTGTTCGTATTCGTTCATATCGGGGTGCCATTGTTGCTGATTTTCGGCCTGTGGTTTCACCTCCAGCGCATCAGCCGCGCCGAAGTGTTTCCTCCCCCTGCGCTTGCCGCGGGCTCGCTGCTTGCGCTGTTGGCGTTGTCTCTGGCGTTGCCGGTCGTGAGTCAGGCGGCGGCCGACCTTTCCCTGGTTCCGGGTCCGCTCGCACTCGACTGGTTCTACCTGTTCTGGCAGCCGCTGATGTACGCCACCTCGGCCGCCGCCGTGTGGGCGTTCCTAACCGGCGCGACTTTGCTCCTGTTCGCCCTTCCGGCCCTGCCGCATGGTGCTGCCGCGCCCGTCGCAGAGGTGCACCCGGAAAACTGCAACGGCTGCCGCCGCTGCTTCGAGGATTGCCCCTACACCGCCATCGTTATGGTGCCGCATCCGGGTGGAATTCCGGGCCGGCAGCTCGCCCAGGTGATTCCCGATCTCTGCGCAGGTTGCGGCATCTGCGCCGGCTCCTGCCCGTCCTCCACCCCTTTCCGCAGCACAGCCGAACTGGTTACCGGCATCGACATGCCGCAAATGCCGATCGGCAGGCTGAGACGGTCACTAGACCGGGGACTGGCGCAGCTCGAGGGCAAAAACGGCATGGTCGTGTTCGGCTGCGATCAAGGTGCGAATGTGTCGAGCCTGGCTGGCAAGGATCTCGCAAGTTTCAGCCTGATCTGCACCGGCATGCTGCCGCCCTCCTTCATCGAATACGCTCTGCGCGGCGGAGCCGCGGGTGTGCTGGTGACTGGCTGCCGCGCCGGCGGCTGCGCCTTCCGCCTCGGGAATCGCTGGGCCGAGGAGCGTCTCGCCGGATCGCGTGTACCGCATTTGCGCGCCCGCCCACCGGGCAATGTCCTGCGCCTCGCGTGGGCCGACCGCGGAGAGGAGGCCGAGCTTGCCGCCGCGGTCGATGATTTGCGGCAGTCGCTGGCGGCAGAACGCTTGCACAATAAGGATCCAATCGCGGATCCGATCGTTCCATCGACTAAGATGACAGCCCATGGCTAGACCGATTTCCTGGATAGGCCAGGCGCTGCTCTACGGACTGTTCGCGCTGATCATCGGCTATTTCTCCAGTTCGCCGCCTTACCGGCATTTGCCGGCCGACCAAGCGCTGATCAAGCTGAGTTTCAGTCATGAAGGCAAGCTGGTCTCGGCATGTCGCCAGCGCACGGCAGAAGAACTCGCAAAACTGGCACCGAACATGCGCGCGCCCATGGACTGCCCGCGCGAGCGCTCGCCGGTCACCGTCGAAATCGATCTGGACGGCGCCCCCGCCTACCGGCATGTGGCGACGCCCTCCGGTCTGTCCAGGGATGGCCCCTCGACCGTCTATCACCGATTCGCCTTGCTGGCGGGGGAACATCGCCTCGCAATTCGCCTGAACGACGACGCACGCACCAGTGGTTTCAACTACCGGCGCGAGGAAATGGTGACACTGAAACCCGGCAAGGTGCTGGTGATCGACTTCAACCAGGAAGCAGGCGGGATCACCCTGAAATGATCGCGCCGACGATTCCTCTGCCCGCGTATGCACTGCCGCCGCCGGACAGCGCCAGGCAAGCGCTGGCCCGAGCCTGGCTGTGGCTGGGCCTGCTTTCGCTGATCGGGTCGGGCGTGTTCGCGGTGTTGCTGGTGCTATCGCGCACCTCGGTTTTGCATAACCTTTTTCCCGTCGCGGATTTTTTCCGCGTCGCGCTGGTGGCCCATGTCGACCTGTCGGTGCTGGTGTGGTTCACCGCCATTGCCGGAATGCTGTGGAGCATCAACAGCTCTGCACAGGCCATGAGCTCGGGCTGGCTTGCCCTATGGGGCTGCGCGCTCGGCGTGGCGCTGATGTCGCTCGCGCCGTTCATCGGCCGCGGCGAACCCATACTGGCGAATTACATTCCGGTACTGAGAGACCCGATCTTTATCTCGGGACTGCTCGCGTTCGGTGCCGGTTTCACCGCACTGGTGCTGCGCAGCCTCGTTCTTGCCCCGGCCCTGGGACTTAGTTTCGACGGTGGCGGCGCCCTCCGCTTTGGCCTGAATGCGGCTGCCGTCTCTGCCGCCGTGGCAATACTGGCGTTCGCATGGTCCTATGCCGTGGTCCCGGCATCGCTGGACAGCAAGGCGTATTACGAAATCCTGTTCTGGGGTGGCGGCCACGCGCTGCAATTCACCTGGACACTGCTGATGCTGGTGGCATGGATCTGGCTCATCAGCGCCTGCGGCGCGCGCGTGCCGCTGAGTCCACGGGTGGCAGTGCTGATGTTCCTGCTGGCCCTGGTGTGCGTATTCGTCACCCCCTACGCCTATCTGGCGTATGGCGTCGCCTCGGTCGAACACCGCAATCTGTTGACCTGGGCCATGCGTTTTGGCGGCGCACTGGCGATCCTGCCGATGAGCTTGGCGGTGCTGGTGGCGCTGCGCCTGGCCTCGGATATGCGCGAGGACGCAAGGCCGCTGCGCGCGGCACTCATTTTTTCGGTCGTGTTGTTTGCGGTCGGCGGTGTAATTGGCATCTTCATCAGCGGCAACAATGTCAAGATTCCCGCCCATTACCACGGTTCTATCGTCGGCGTGACCCTTGCCTTGATGGGGCTGGTCTACCACCTGCTGCCGCAACTAGGCTATGCCACGCCCGTCGGCAGGCTGGCCAACTGGCAGCCCGTCGTTTACGGCGTGGGACAATTGATGCACATCGCCGGCCTGCTATGGTCGGGGGGCTATGGTGTACAGCGCAAGGTGGCCGGCGCCGAGCAGGCGCTCAGGACCAGCGGTGAAATCGCCGGGATGGGACTAATGGGCCTGGGTGGACTCGTCGCCATCATCGGCGGCCTGCTTTTCGTGGTGGTGGTGATCCGCGCCGTGCGCAACGGCAGGAGCGAGACCGGGCGATGATCAAACGCCTGCAGCGCGGCATGCAGTGGCTGTTCATGGGCGTCGAGGCGCTGTTCAATGCCGCCTTCGGCGACAGGCTCAATCCGCTCTATCACCTCGGCGCCATCAGCTTCTTCCTGTTCTGGATCGTCGCAATCAGCGGGCTTTACCTTTACATCTTCTTCAAGACTGGCGTAGCTGACGCCTATGCATCGGTTCAAGCCCTGACCGAGGGGCAATGGTATGCCGGCGGCATCATGCGCAGCGTTCATCGCTACGCCTCCGACGCCATGGTGCTGACCATGCTCGTGCACATGCTGCGCAACTTCGCCTTCGACCGGTTTCGCGGCTTTCGCTGGTTTTCCTGGATGACGGGCGTGATGCTCATATGGCTGGTCTATGTTTCGGGAGTCAACGGCTATATGCTCGCCTGGGACAAGCTGGCGCAATTCGTGGTCGTCGCCAGCTTCGAATGGCTCGACTGGCTGCCGATATTCAACGGCGCCCTGATCCGAAACTTTATCTATCAGTCGAGCGTCAACGACCGCTTTTTCTCGCTGCTTTCCTTTATTCACCTCGGCCTGCCCCTGCTGGTGCTGCTGCTGATGTGGATCCATGTGCAGCGCGTGCCCAAGGCGAGCACCAATCCGCCGCCGCCTATCATGTGCTGCCTGCTGCTTACCCTGCTTGCATTGGCCTTGTTCGAGCCGGCGCTGAGCCAGGGCGGCGCGGCGGATTTCGGTACGGCGCCAAGCAAGCTTGCGTTCGATTGGTTCTATCTGATGGTGTTTCCGCTGCTGTACATCTGGCCGTTGGGCCGAGTCTGGCTGCTGCTCTCCGCGGCGACCGCAGTCTTCGCCGCCCTGCCTTGGCTGCCACCCAAATTCCGCCGCGACGCAAAACGTCAATTCCAGATGTGGCTGCACCCTGACCGGCGCAATGTCGCGATACGCGGGGGCGAGACCGTTCTCGAAGCAGGCCTGCGCGCCGGGATCGGCTTGCCGTTCGAGTGCCGCAACGGCGCCTGCGGCAAATGCAAATGCACCCTCCTCCATGGCAGCGTCGACTACGGAGTCTATCAAGCGAGTGCGCTGACCGAGACCGAGAAAGCGCTGGGCAAGGCGCTCATGTGTTGCGCTGTTCCCCGATCCGACCTGGAAATCGAATACGAGTCGGGCGATGCGGCCACGGCTGCAACCGTGCAGACCTGTATCGGACGCGTGCACAGCATGGAGCGCCTGTCCGACGAGGTCATGCGGCTCATGATTTCTTTGCCTGCGGGCGAGACTCTGCGCTTCGTCGCCGGCCAGTACATCAACATCCTGCTCGCGGACGGACAACGGCGCGCTTTTTCGTTCGCCAATCCGCCGCATCAAAGCGAATACATCGAATTGCATGTCCGTCTGATCGCCGGAGGCCGGTTCACGACCTACGTGTTTACTCAAATGAAAGTCGGCGATGATTTGCGCTTCGAAGGACCGCTGGGTTTGTTCAGCTTGCGTGAGAGCGCGCGGCCGATCATATTCATCGCCGGTGCGACCGGCTTCGCGCCGGTCAAGAGTATCGTAGAGGACGCGTTTCATCGGGGCATGCGTCGACCGATGCTGCTGTATTGGGGGGTGCGACGACGCAAGGATCTCTACATGATGGAACTCGCTCAGCGCTGGCAGCAGGAGCACGACAATTTCAAGTTCGTGCCGGTGCTGTCGGAGCCCAAGCCGGAAGATCAATGGCAGGGCCGCAGCGGACTCGTGCATAAGGCCATTCTGGGTGACTTTCCGGACCTTAGCGGCTACGAAGTCTATGTCTGCGGCTCGGTGAAAATGGTAGACACCGCATTCCCCGCGTTCCTCCAACGGGGACTCGCCGAAGAGTATTGCTTCTCCGACGCCCGCTTGCCATCGGGTTGCTGATTGATGCGCATCGCGACAATCATCCTCGGGATGCGATTGCGTGTTATGACAAACCGCTCCACGGAGAATTCATCCAAATAAAACTCGGACTTATGCTCTGGTTGCAGCTAACGGTGCTGCTGCTGGCGATCGGCCTGGTCAGCGTGTTTTCGATCCCGCTGATCTACCTCGCATATGGCGCAACTTCGGTCGAGCACGGGCATCTGCTGACCTGGCTGATGCAGTTCGGCGGCGGGCTGGCGATCGTGCCGCTCGGCGCCGCAGTCGCTTGGGGGTTGTGGCGCGGTGGGCTGCTGTTCGTCGTGGTGGTATTGCAGGCGGTATGGCGTGCGCGACGCGGGCGCAGGGGCGGCGGCGGTGGCTGAAGCGGACCCGCGGGAGACTGTGGCGCGCGCGGCGCGGGTGCTCGCGCGCAGCGCGACGGCAGGCGCCGTCCTCGTGTTCATCGTGCTCGTTGCGAGCGCGTTCTTGCGGCTGGCGCAGGCTGCCGAGGCGTGGCCGGACGCGATCGTCGTCGTGCGATTCGCTCATCGCATCGCGGCGGCCGGTGTGGGATTCCTGGTCCTGGTGATCGCGGTCGTGTGCTGGAGCGTGCGAAGGCGGCAGCCCGGAGAGGCGATGGTGGCTGCCGGTCTGGTGGCCCTCACGATTTTTCTCTCAGTGCTCGGTCGTGCGACGCCCGGCAGCGAGCTGCCGGCGGTGACGCTGGGCAACCTTTTGGGCGGTATGGCGATGATGGGCCTGTTGTGGTGGCTTCGCCTCGGTGCGCGGGAGACCCGATTGCCGCCGGTTGCCGCCGCGTCCGCATTCTGCTGGATGGGAGTCGCGCTGCTGGCGATCCAGCTGGCGCTGGGTGCGCTCGTCAGCGCCAGCCACGCGGCGGGAAGCTGCACCACGTTCCCCGACTGCCACGGCTTCTGGTGGCCCGCCGATGCGCCGCTTGCGGCCCTCGATCCCGGGCAGATATTCGAACCGCTGTCGGACGCCGCTCCCGGCACGGAAACGCGGCGCCAGGCGCTGCACATGCTGCACCGATTCGGCGCGGTGGTGGTGTTGGCATACTGGTCCATCCTCGCTGTCATCCTGCGTGCGCGGAGCCTGGCAATCGCGAAAGCCAGCGCGGTGGTCACGTTGATGCTGATCGCGGAAGCGGTGCTCGGCTTCGCCGTGGTGGGCACCTCCGCCATTCTGGCCGCGGTCGCCCACAACGCCTGGGCGGCCCTGACGATGCTGACGGCGGTTCGTGCAGCGTGTCAGTCGAGGCTGGCGGAGGAAGCGAGCGTGTCCGCCGCGTGCCAGACCGTCACCTCGAAGTGACCCGCGGGATCGAACCGGCACCGGTAATCGAAGCCGTTCGCCTTGAGGGTTCTGAACAGCGGACGCGGTTCGCAGGGCACGAGCATGACCACTTTCGACCCGCGTGGGAGCGCTTCGAGCGTTTCGAGCATGCATTCGAACGGCCGCGGTGGCTCCCACCCCCGCGCATCGATGTTTCGAAACAGCTCGAGTATTTTGCGCTCGGTGCCTTCACTCATGGCGTGGCCCGTCTGCTGCGAACGTATTCAGCCGGGTTTCACGGGAATCCGCTTGCCCGCAAGACCTGGCATGCCGCGGTCAGAATAGGCAGGCCCCCGGGGTGCTGCCTTGATACCCATCAAGAAATGGAAAGGGGAAGCCCCGCTTTCGGGGCTCAGGACTGCGCGCGTGCTTCGCTCCAAGGCTCGAGCACGAGGTGGAACACCGACAAGTCGATGGCCAGGCGCGCGCGCAGCGGCTCGGCCACCGAGATGTAAATACGGTCGCCATAGCGCGCCAGCCGGGCGAGCATGCGTTCCAGGTAGAGCAGCTGCTGTTGTTGCGCTTCCTCGACAATCAGCGTCACGCGGGCCTGGGTTCCCCGCAGCAGTCGGGGCAGCCTACGTGCGCATCGCGCGTAGAACGCGCGCCCCAGCGCTCCCTTTAACCGGATCTCCAGCTGCGGTGCCAGCCCTTGTTCGAGTTTCAGCTCGACCGCGGCGCCGGCCCGCGCCAGGTGCCGCCCGACGGCGCGCTGGAGCGCGACGAACCACCGCGTGGCCGCGGCGCCGTCGGTTGTGAACGCTCCCCGAAAATGCCGCTCGACAAAGTCCCGCATTGACAGCGCCGCGATCCAGTCCATCACCGCGAGCGGGATCTTGGTGGGTGCTGTCCAGGGCAGGCTGCGCAGAAACTGAAGAACGCGCGGCACGCCGCCCGGCAGGAGTCCCTTCACGAGAAGGCGGGTTAAGATCGAGACGCGCTCACCCAGCGTGTAATTGCCGCGATAAATCGGCGCGCGCATATGGCGTGCCTTGTTGCGAACGCGCCGCGCGATGCCGCGGTCGCTCAGCAGGCGCCGGTAGAGCCTCTGATAGCCGGCAATCATCTCCTCGTAGCTCATGCGTTTCGGCACGACATTGGTCGCAAGCTGCGTGTTATCGCTGGCATCGGCTTCCCCGAGCAGCCGTCCCTCCTTGCGCAGCCGCTCGTGGAGGGGCGTCTTGGGCAGGGCCGTGAGCAGCCCGATCATCGCGACCTGGATCCCTGAGCTCGAGATGAAGCGTTGCTGCCGCTCGAAGGTTGCCGGCGTGTCGTTGTCGAAGCCGACAATGAATCCCCCCAGCACGTCGATGCCATGCGCGAAGATGCGCCGGATCGAGGTCAGGACGTCCTCATGGGTGTTCTGCGTCTTGCGGGTTTCCTTGAGGGTCGCCTCGTCGGGGGATTCGATGCCGATGAACACCCACTCGAAGTTGGCCTCGCGCATGAGCTGCAGCAGCTCGGTGTCCTGCGCGAGATTGAGGGAGGCCTCCGTGCCGAAGTTGAACCGGTAGTCGTGACGCAGCTGGTAATCTCGGAGAAAACGCAGGAGCTCCTTGGCGACCGCCTTGTGTCCGATCAGGTTGTCGTCCACGAAAAACGCGTTGCGCACATGAAGCGCCCGCAACGCGTCGAGCTCGCGCTCGACCTGCGGCAGGGTCTTCCAGCGCGGCCGGCGCCCGAACATCACGATGATGTCGCAAAACTCGCAACGGAACGGGCAGCCGCGCGAGAACTGCAGCGTCGCCGTTGTGTAGTGCCGGAGCTTGAGCAGGTCGAAACGCGGCACCGGTGAGTCGGCCAGCGCGACCGTACCCGTTTCGCGGTAGAGCGGGCGGGGCCGGCCGGCGGTATAGTCGCAGCAGAACGCCTTCCAGATGTACTCCGCCTCGCCGGACACCACGGTATCGGCAAGGGCCGCGTAGCGCTCGGGACAAAGTGACGCGTAGCTGCCGCCCGCGACGGTGTAGTAGCCCTGCCTGCGGAAATGGCGCAAGAGCTCCGCCTGGCGGCGGTGCTGCGCGCCCATCCCGCACACGCCGACGATATCGGCGTCAGGTTTCAGCGGCACGGGTTCGATGTTCTCGTCGATGATCCGCACCTCCCAGTCCGGCGGGCACAGTGCGGCGAGCGTGGCGAGACCGAGCGGGGGATTGACCGCGCGCTTGCCCGAGAGGATCTCGCGCAGCGCCCAGCGGAAGCTCCAGAAGCTTTCGTTGAAGCGGGGATTGACCAGCAGCAGTCGGACGGTCACGTGTTATGGCGCTGCATCAATGCGAGCATGACTGGATCGAGGTAGTGCAGTTCGTTGGGCGGCTTGTTCGAAATCGAAGCGGGCCGATCCAGCGGCCCCGGCGCGAACCACGCCAGACGGCGATGAAGCTTGACGACTTTTCCCACGATCAGCAGCACGGGCGACTTGAGGCCAACGGCGGCCACGAGATCGGGCAGGGTTTCGAGGGTGCCGGGAACTACACGCTGCTCTTGCGTGGTGCCCGACTGCACCGCTGCCGCCGGCGTTGTCACGGGCAGGCCGTGCCGTACGAGCTGGCGGCAAATCTCCGGCAGCCCGCCGAGGCCCATGTAGATGACGGCGGTCTGGTGCGGGCGTGCGAGCGCTTCCCAGTCGAGGTTGACCGTGCCGTCCTTCAGATGCCCGGTCGCGAAAATGCAGGACTGCGCGTAGTCGCGGTGGGTGAGCGGGATGCCCGCGTAGCTGGCAATGCCGTTTGCCGCAGTAACACCCGGCACCACCTCGTACGGTATGCCGCAGCTCGCGAGCGCCTCGAGTTCCTCCCCCCCGCGCCCGAAAAAGAATGGGTCACCGCCTTTCAGCCGCGCCACGCATTTGCCCGCGAGCGCGAGGCTGACCAGCAGTTTGTTGATCTCCTCCTGCGGCATCGAATGACGGCTGCAGCGTTTGCCGGCATAGATGCGTTCGGCGCTGCGCCGAGCGAGCGCTAGGATGCCATCGCCAATCAGGTTGTCGTAGACCACGACGTCCGCCTGCTGCAGCCGCCGCAGGGCGCGCAACGTCAACAACTCGGGATCACCGGGTCCGGCGCCGATCAGGTAAACGGTACCCGTGCCACCGTGATTCGGGAGCGAGCTGGGTATGCCCTGAACTTGCACGAATCGCCTCCTTGCAAAAACGTGTGACAGACTGACTTCAGAGGGAGTTTACGAGACGAAGGCAACCGGGAACCTTGATCCATATCAATGATGGGGTCGCGCCGGGGAGGGATACTGCGTCGCGAGATTTCGCGCATTTCTTATTTCATTTCGAAGACCGGGAGTTAGCCATGACCACGATTCATCCAGGCTTTGCAGCGGCGACCGTTTCCGCGATAACTGCAGCGTTCCTGGCAGCCGGGCTTGCCGTTGCACAGGAAAAGCCGAAGGCGCAGCCCAAAATGCCCCCCGGGGTCACGGAAGAGGAGGTGCGCTATCAGGCTGGCGGTTCGCCTCTGGCCGGCATGGACATGCACCAGGACGTCAATCCCAAGGCGCCGAAGATGACGAAGCCGGAATTCGACCGCGCGCGCCAGGTCTACTTTGAGCGCTGTGCCGGTTGTCACGGCGTGCTGCGCAAGGGCGCGACCGGGAAGCCGTTGACACCCGATATCACGATTCCCCGGGGCACGGACTACCTCAAGGTGTTCATCAACTACGGCTCTCCCGCCGGCATGCCGAATTGGGGCACTTCCGGTGAGCTCACCGATAAAGAAGTCGACATGATGGCGCGGTACGTGCAGCAGACCCCGCCGACTCCGCCTGAATTCGGTATGGCCGAGATGAAGAAGTCGTGGAAACTGATCGTGCCGCCGGAGCAACGCCCAAAGAAGAAGATGAACAAGTACAACATCGATAACATCTTCTCCGTCACGCTGCGCGACTCAGGTGAAGTGGCGTTGATCGACGGCGACACGAAGAAGATCATCAACATCGTCAAGACCGGTTACGCGGTGCACATCTCGCGCACTTCGGCATCGGGGCGCTACATCTACGTGATCGGGCGCGACGCCAAGATCAATATGATCGACCTTTGGATGGAGAAGCCCGAAAACGTTGCCGAGATCAAGATCGGGCTCGAGGCGCGCTCGGTCGACACGTCCAAGTACAAGGGCTACGAGGACAAGTACGCGATCGCCGGTTCCTACTGGCCGCCGCAGTACACGATCATGAAGGGCGACACGCTCGAGCCGCTCAAAGTCGTCGCCACTCGCGGCATGACGGTGGACACGCAGGAGTACCATCCCGAGCCGCGCGTCGCCTCGATCGTATCCTCGCACTTCCATCCCGAGTTCGTCGTGAACGTGAAGGAGACGGGCCAAACGCTGATGGTCAACTATTCGGACATCAACAACCTGAAGGTCACCTCGATCGGCACAGCGAGATACCTGCACGACGGCGGGTGGGACTCGACCAAACGCTATTTCCTCGTGGCGGCCAATCAGTCTCACAAGATCGCGGTGGTCGATGCCAAGGATAACAAGCTGGTCACGTTGATCCAGGTCGGCAAGATCCCGCACCCCGGACGCGGCGCCAATTTCGTCGACCCGAAATTCGGGCCGGTGTGGGCTACCGGACACCTTGGGGACGAGACGATCGCGCTCATCGGCACGGACCCGGCAAATCCGCAGGTGCACTACAAGGGACACCCCGCAAGCGCATGGAAGGTCGTGCGCACACTCAAGGGCCAGGGTGGCGGCTCGCTTTTCATCAAGACTCACCCGAAATCGAGCAATCTTTACGTCGACACGCCGCTCAACCCCGATCCCAAGATTAGCCAGAGCGTGGCCGTGTTCGATATCAAGAACCTCGAAAAGCCGTACGTGGTGCTGCCGATTGCCGAGTGGTCCGGCGTTAAGGAAGGCCCGCGGCGCGTGGTCCAGCCCGAGTACAACAAGGCCGGAAACGAAGTCTGGTTCGCGGTGTGGAACGGCAAGGAGCAGGAATCGGCGATCGTGATCGTCGACGACAAGACGCTCAAGTTGAAGCACGTCATCAAGGACAAGCGCTTGATCACCCCGACCGGCAAGTTCAATGTATATAATACGCAGCATGACGTTTACTGAAAAAGGAGCTGCAATGCGCGGTCGTATCCTGTTCGTAACTTTCCTGGTCACTGCCGGCGTCAGCGCGATGCCGGCGGCGCAGGCCAGCGAGACCCTGCTCAAGAAGTACAACTGCACGGCGTGCCACGCGGTCGACAAGAAGCTCGTCGGTCCCGCGTACAAGGACGTGGCGAAAAAATACAAGGGTCAGAAGGACGCCGCTGCCAAGCTCGCCGCAAAGGTGAAAAAGGGCGGGTCGGGCGTGTGGGGGCCCATACCGATGCCGCCCAATGCAGCGGTCCCCGACGCCGATCTGAAGAAGATGGCGGATTACATCCTCGCGCTCTAGGATTTTGGCGGGGTAAATCCCGCCAAAATCCTGATGCAAGATTTCGCGGTCGCACCAGGCATCATCTCTCGCGCGGAGACCCGCGGCGTGCGACTGGGCGCCCCTGGCGTCTGACCCGATGCAGGTTCCTTGAGAATTTGTCGGGTGAATGCCCGACAAATTCTTGATCCAAATCAACACGTCCGGGCTCTGACTCCCGCATGTTCTGTGCATGTCTTTTTTCCATCGAGCGCTGTGGTTGGTGCCTGCCCTGATGTGCACGGCGAGCGTTGCGGCAGGACAGACGGTCGGCGCGACTCGGCAGAAGGAGTTGGTCCGCCTCGTGCGCCAGGACTGCGGTTCCTGTCACGGCATGACGCTCAAAGGCGGGCTCGGGCCGCCGCTCACAGCGCAGGCGCTGAAGGAGAAGTCGGCCGAGGGCCTGAGGGCGACCATTCTAGGAGGACGGCCCGGCACGCCGATGCCGCCGTGGCGCGGGTTCATGAACGAGGCGGATGTCGATTGGATCGTGAACGAATTGCTCAAAGGATTCCCGGTTGAACGCTAGGAATTTGTCGAACTATCGTCCGACACATTCCTAATGTGGGACGGTTTGCGGCAAAACAGCGAGCGCAAAATGAAAGATCCCAGATTGCTCCTGATCGGCGCGGCGCTTGTGCTTGCTAGCTGCGCGCAGATGGAGCTGCGCGGCACGGGCGATCTCGGTGTCATCATCGAACGCGCGGCGGGCCGCGTGCAGATCGTGGACACGACCCGGGAGACCAAACTGGGAACCGTCGAGGGGCTGGGCGATCTGTCGCACGCCTCGGTCGTCTTTTCGCGGGACGGACGCTATGCCTACGTGTTCGGGCGCGATGGCGGACTCACCAAAGTGGATCTCCTGCGCATACGCATCGATCGGCGCGTGATGCAATCCGGCAACAGCATCGGCGGCGCCATTTCGCAGGACGGAAGGCTCATCGCCGCTGCGAACTACACGCCCGGTGGCGTGCGCGTCTTCGACGCGGAAACGCTCGAGCTGCTCGCCGACATCCCCGCCACCTACGGGGACGGCAGCCAGCGCGCGAAGGTCGTCGGCCTCGAGGACACGTCCGGGAACCGCTTCGCCTTCAGCCTGTTCGAGGCCGGGGAAATCTGGGTGGCCGACCTCTCGGCGCCGCGCGCGCCACAAGTGAGGAAGTTCAGGGACATCGGCCGGCAGCCCTACGACGCGCTGGTCACGCCCGACGGGCGCTACTACATCGCGGGCCTCTTCGGTGAGGACGGCGTCGCGATGCTCGATCTGTGGCATCCCGAGCGCGGCGTGAAGCGCGTGCTTGCCGGCTATGGCAGGGGCGAGCAGCCGCTTCCGGTCTACAAGATGCCGCACTTGGAAGGCTGGGCGATGGCTGGCAGCCTGGCGTTCCTGCCTGCCGTCGGCCGCCATGAGGTGCTGGTCGTCGATACCGCGACCTGGGGCGAAGCCGGACGGATCAAGGTCGCCGGCCAGCCGGTGTTCGTCATGGCGCGGCCCGACGGGCGCCAGGTCTGGGTCAACTTCGCGTTTCCGGACAACGATAAGGTCCAGGTGATCGATACCGAGACGCGCAGGATCGTGAAGACGCTCGTTCCGGGGAAAGCGGTGTTGCACATGGAATTCACGCCGCGCGGCGAGGCGGTGTGGATCTCGGCCCGCGACGAGGGCCGTGTCCTGGTCTACGACACGGCGACGCTCGAGCACCGCGCGCTGCTACTCGCCGACAACCCGAGCGGAATCTTCTTTACCTCGCGTGCTTTCCGGATGGGGCTGTGACATGGATGGGCTCGAGCTGCAGTTGCTGAACGACTTTCAGCGCGGCTTTCCGCTGTGCCCGGAGCCGTTCGGCGAAATCGCGCGGCGCTGTAACATCGACCCGGCGAAGGTCATCGGGGCGTACAGGAAGCTTGCGGCGGAAGGTGCCGTGAGCCGCATCGGTGCGGTGTTCGCGCCTAACTGCGTCGGGGCGAGCACGCTGGCCGCGATGCGGGTGCCCCAAGAGCGCCTTTCGGAGGTTGCGCAATGCGTCAGCGCGTACCACGAGGTCAATCACAATTACGAACGCGAGCACGACTGGAATCTCTGGTTTGTCGTGACTGCGCCGGACAAGGCGCGGCTGACCGACGTGTTGGCGGAAATCGAGCGGGAGTGCGGCCTGGGGGTCATGTCATTGCCGCTCGAGGAGGACTTTCACATCGATCTTGGCTTCGACCTGCGCGACGGCACGGTGCCGGCGCGAGGCTCGCGGCCCGCCGTAGGGCCTCTCGAGCTGACTGCCGACGAGTCCGCGCTTGTGGCCGCCCTGCAGCCGGGAATCCCGGTGGCTCCGCGGCCGTACGCGGAGCTGGGGCGTCGCGCGGGCATGACCGAGTCCGGAACGATTGCGCAGCTTCAGCGCTGGCTCGGGGCGGGCGTCATCCGGCGCTTCGGGGTCGTGGTCCGGCATCACGAGCTCGGTTTCGGCGCCAATGCAATGGTCGTGCTGGATGTCCCCGATCCAGAGGTGGGGCGCGCCGGGCGCCGTCTGGCCGCGGCGCACGGGGTCACGCTTTGCTACCGGCGTCCGCGCGCGCTGCCGCAATGGCGCTACAACCTGTTCTGCATGATCCACGGCCGCAGCCGCGAGGCGGTTCTGGCACAGCTCGCGCCGCTGTGCGAGCGCGGCGGGCTTGCGGATTATCCGCGGGAGGTTCTCTTCAGCTGCCGCCGCTTCAAGCAACGCGGCGCCCGTTACGTGGAGGAAGCGGCTCATGGATGAGCTCGACCGCGCTGTCGTGAACGCGTTCCAAGGCGACTTTCCGGTGACGCAGCAGCCGTTCCGCGATGCGGCGGCCCGGCTCGGCATGAGCGAGGAAGAGCTCATCGAACGCATTCGGCGACTGCTCGACCAGCGTGTGCTGACGCGCTTCGGGCCATTGTGGCAGGTCGAGCGCCTGGGGGGCGCGTATGCGCTGGCGGCCATGAAGGTTCCACGCGCCGAATTCGAGCGGGTGGCGGAGAAAGTGAACGCCTTGCCCGAGGTTGCGCACAACTACGAGCGCGAGCATGCGTTCAACATGTGGTTCGTGCTGGCCACTGAAACGCCGGCGGCGCTCGACGACGCGGCTGCCCGCATCGAGCGGGAGACCGGCCATCGTGTCTACCTCATGCCCAAGGCCGAGGAATATTTCGTCGGCCTGACGCTCGCCGCATGAACGCCCCCGTCGAACCCTTCGTTCCGGACGCTGTGGACCGGCGCATCGTCGTTGCGACCCAGGCCGGCCTGCCGCTGGTGCCGTGTCCCTACGATGCGGTGGCCGAGCAGGTCGGCGTCTCCGCGGAGGAGGTGATGTCCCGTATCCGCAAAATGCTCGCCGCAGGCGCGATTCGACGGATCGGCGTCGTGCCGAATCACTACGCGCTCGGTTACCGCTCCAATGGGATGAGCGTTTGGGACGTGCCGGACGATCAAGCGGACGAGCTCGGGCGCCGAATCGGGGCGTTGCCGTTCGTGACCCACTGCTATCTGCGCGTCAGGCACCTGCCGGATTGGCCGTACAACCTCTTTGCCATGGTGCATGGCAGGAGCCGTGCAGACGTCGAGGCCAAGGTGCAGGAAATCGCGGCGCTTGCGGGCGACGCCGATTGCGGCCACGAGGTGCTCTACAGCACCCGCATCCTGAAGAAAACGGGGCTGCGCCTCAAGAACATTGACGAGTGATGGAAACTGGTGATGAGTACTGGTGATAGGAACTGGTGATGAGTGCTGGTAATGTAACCGCTTAACTGCTTAACTGATTTTCCATCACCATTTTCCATCACCATTTTCCATCACCATCGTTCATCACCATTAATCATCACTTCTTGGTTCAAATGATAAGTGATGAGTAAAGAGCGATCTGGCGTGCCATGTTTAGAGTGACGCAATTCATGCAGGAGCTGCGGGACCCGACGCCGCTCGGACCGAAGCGGACTCCGCCGGGGCCCGTCGTGATCTGGAACCTGATTCGCCGCTGCAATCTCACCTGCCAGCATTGCTACTCCATTTCGGCGGACCGGGATTTTCCCGGTGAGCTCTCGACCGCCGAGATCCATACCGTCATGGACGACCTGAAGCGTTTCGGCGTTCCGGTGCTGATCCTCTCCGGCGGCGAGCCGCTGCTGCGGCCCGACGTGTTCGACATCGCCCGGCGCGCGAAAGCAATGGGCTTCTACGTCGGATTGTCATCGAACGGCACGCTGATCGGCGCGGAAAATATCGACCGCATTGCCGCCATCGGCTTCGACTACGTCGGCGTGAGTCTCGACGGCATCCGGGAGACGCACGACCGTTTTCGCCGCAAGCGCGGGGCGTTCGAGGCTTCCCTTGCCGGGATCCGGCTCTGCCGTGATGCCGGCATCAAGATCGGCGTTCGGTTCACGGCCACGCAAGACAACGCGCACGACCTGCCGGGGCTGCTCGCGCTGGTGGACGAGGAGGGCATCGACAGGTTCTACCTCTCCCATCTCAATTACGCGGGGCGCGGCAACGTGAACCGCAAGCACGATGCCGTTCTGGCGACCTCGCGTCGCGTCATGGACGTGATCTTCGACGCGTGCTGGGACCATCTCGAACGGGGCGCGTCCAAGGAATTCGTGACAGGCAACAACGATGCCGATGGGGTCTATCTCCTGCACTGGGTGCGGGCGCGTTTCCCGGAGATGGAAGGTCACCTGCGCGCGAAGCTCGCGCAATGGGGCGGAAACTCATCGGGCGTGAATGTGGCCAATATCGACAACGTCGGCAACGTCCACCCCGACACGATGTGGTGGCATTATTCTCTGGGAAACGTCCGCGAGCGCCCGTTCTCGGCGATCTGGAAGGATACGACCGATCCACTGATGGCGGGGCTCAAGGCGAGCCCCCGCCGGATCAAGGGCCGGTGCGGCGAATGCGCGTATTTCGACGTCTGCGGCGGCAACACGCGCGTGCGCGCGCAGCAGCTGACGGGCGATCCCTGGGAAGAGGATCCCGCGTGCTACCTGACCGACGAGGAGATCGGGCTCTCGCAGCCGCGCGACCGGATCGCGGTGACGCCCTACAGCCGTGCGCGAGCGAAGCTCTAGAACCGCAAGAATACAATACAAAAACTAGCCGCAGATATACGCCGATATACGCAGATGAAATCTCCTGCTAAGCGCGGTCTTGGTTGTGAATAATCTGCGTTCATTTGCGTTCATCTGCGGTTTCCAGGTTTTCGCCCTTTGCGCGCTGCTCGTGCTGAGCAGTGACGTTGGAGCGCAGGGAACGGGCGAGAAGGTTTACGCGCAGCACTGCGCGGCGTGTCATGGCGCCGACCGGCTCGGCAATAGCGGTCCCGCGCTGCTACCCCAGAATCTCGCGCGCCTGCGTCGGCCCCTGGCTCTTGCGACCATCCGCAAAGGCCGGCTCGCCACGCAGATGCCCGGCTTTGCCGACAAGCTGTCGGATGAAGAGGTGCGGGCGGTTAGGGACTACATCTACTCGCCGCTGCCAAGGATCCCCGTATGGGATATGGCCGAGATCAGAGGCTCACGGGTCGTGCACAACGACGCCGCGCAACTTCCGTCCAGGCCCATGTTCAAGGCCGATCCGCTGAATATATTCGTCGTGGTGGAGACGGGTGACCGTCACGTCACGATTTTGGACGGCGACCGCTTCGAGCCCCTGGCACGCTTTGCCTCGCGCTTCGCGCTGCATGGCGGCCCCAAGTTCTCGCCGGACGGGCGCTTCGTCTACTTTGCCTCGCGCGACGGCTGGGTGAGCAAGTACGACATCTGGAACCTGAAGATGATCGCCGAGGTACGCGCCGGCATCAACACGCGCAATCTCGCGGTCTCGAGCGACGGGCGTTTCATCATGGTCGGCAACTACCTGCCGCATACTCTCGTTGCGCTTAACGCACGCGACCTGACGCCGATCCGTGTGCTCGCGGTCAAGGATGACAAGGGCCGCACGTCGCGCGTCTCTGCGGTGTACGACGCGCGCCCGCGCAAGTCGTTTATCGCGGCGCTGAAGGATATCAAGGAGGTGTGGGAGCTCACTTACGACGAGCATGCGCCACCCGTCTACCAGGGCCTGGTGCACGATTTCCGCATGGGCGAGGGCGTTCCCGTTAAGGGGCCATTCCCGCCGCGGCGAATTCTTCTCGACGACTATCTCGACGATTTCTTTTTCGTCCCGGACTATTCGGAGCTCGTCGGCGCCGCGCGTGACGGCGTCAAAGGCCAGGTCGTGAATCTGAACGTGCGGCGCCGCATCGCCACGGTCGATCTACCGGGGCTGCCGCATCTTGGCTCCGGGATCAGCTGGACCTACCGGGGGCGCACCGTGCTGGCGACGCCCAACCTCAGGGAAGGCGTGGTGAGCGTGATCGACATGAAGGACTGGAAGATCATCCGCCAGATTCCAACGCTCGGCCCCGGTTTCTTCATGCGCAGCCACGAGAACACGCCTTACGCCTGGGTCGATGCTTTCAACAGCAAGCACCGCGACACCATGCAGCTGATCGACAAGAGGACGCTCGAGGTCGCGCATCGGATCACGCCCGCCCCGGGGAAGACGGCGGCGCACGTCGAGTTTTCGCGCGACGGCCGTTACGCGCTCGTCAGTGTTTGGGATATGGACGGCGCGCTGGTGGTGTACGATTCCCGGACGCTCAAAGAGGTCAAGCGCATCCCGATGAAGCGGCCCTCTGGAAAGTACAACGTGTACAACAAAATCACGCTGTCGGCCGGCACCAGTCATTGAACTCGGACAACGCGCGCAAAGGCCTCTGGAGGTGACTCCAGACATGGACAAGGAGCCGGAAGATCAGCGCTTCGAGCGTGCGATCGCTCGCATCGATTCCATCCATGCCGAGGATCCCAACCGGGACGTCGTGGACGGCGTCGCCCAGCCGAAGGAGCTCGTCTACACACGGCACATGACCGAGATGCTCGACCGGCTCGCACCCGGCGCGCCCGAAGCGGTCAGGCTTGCGGTGCGCTGCCAGCACATCCGTCGCTGGGAGATTCCGCGAACGAGTTACTCGCCCACGCCCGCCGGCTACAAGGAATGGCGGGCGCGGCTGCTAGTCCTGCACGCCGAGGTAGCCTCCGGAATCCTGCGTGAGGCCGGCTACGACGAGAGCATGGTCAGCCGGGTCGCGAAATTGCTTCGGAAGGAGGGGATCAAGCGTGATACGGAGGTGCAACTCCTGGAGGACGTGGCCGCCCTGGTCTTTCTCGAGCACTACCTCGCCGATTTCGCGCGCCAGCATGAGGGCTACGACGAGGCGAAGCTGCTCGACATACTGGGCAAGACGCTGCGCAAGATGTCGCCCGAGGGACGTTGGGCCGCACAGGATCTGATCCGGGCGCCGGTAGAAGTCGCGCCGCTACTTGAAAAAGCTGTGAATCGTGAAATGTGAATCGGAAAACCAAGAACTATTAGCCGCCGATGGACGCCGATCGGTGTTCGTGAATCGTTGCTAGAGCGCCGAGCTGCAGAAAAGTTTTGACACCAAGGACACCAAGGCCACAAAGAATAATTAAAATTAACCAGAAAGAACGTACGGCGCTCGCCGTGCGTACTAGTTCATGTATTCCTTCGTGTCCGTCGCGTCCTTCGTGTCAAAGCTTTACCGGCTCTCGAATCACGAATCACGACTCACGAAATTAGCCGTCGTAGCGGCGTAGCGCTTCCGGGTCGAGGATCCTGACGCTGCGCCCCTCGACCCGGACCAAGCCGGCTTCGGTGAGATCGTGCAAGATCCTGGAAAAGTGTTCGGGCGTGAGATTCAGGCGCGAAGCCAGGATGCTCTTGCTCGTGGAGAGTGAAATTTCCACTGGTTTGCTTTCGGGCTCGCCCTCGGGCATGCCTCGCAGCAGGTAGCCCAGCACTCGCTGCGTGCCGGAGTGCAACGTGTAGGCCTCGAGGTCCGTCACCAGGCCGTGCAGGCGGCGGCTCAGTCCACCGATCATTTTTCGAGCGAATTTCGGATCGCGCTCGATCTCTTCAAAGACGACGGACTTCGAGACATGCAACAGCAGCGAGTCCGCAAGCGCCTGCGCATACACGGGATACGGCCGCTCCATGAACATGACTGCTTCGCCAAAGGTCTGGTTTGGACCCAGCAACTCGACGACCTTCTCGGCACCATTGGGCGCAGTAAACGCAAGCTTGATCTGGCCGAACACGATCGTGTGGAAGCCGTCAACCCGATCGCCCTTGCGGAACAGCGTCTCGCCGCGGGCGGCATGGAGCGTGCGCGAGCCGGCGGCGATCCGCTCGACCTCCTGCGGGCCCAATTCCCGGAACAGCGGCAGGTTCGCGAGAAACGACTGGATTTTGATCTGCGATTGCGACACAATGCGCGCCGGTCAGTGCCGGCCACTCCTCTCGGCAAAAGGCCGTATTATGGATTATACGGTCGTCAAATACCTTCACGTAAGCTGTGTCGCCCTGTCTTATGCCGGCTTCTTCGCGCGCGGCGTACTGATGATCCGCGCGGCGCAGCTGCTTCAGGCACGCTGGGTGCGGATCGTGCCACACCTCGTGGACACGGTGCTACTTGGCAGCGCGATCGCGCTGTCCGCGATGTCGCGGCAGTACCCCTTCATCGAGCCCTGGCTCACCGCCAAAGTGATCGCGCTCGTGACCTACATCGGTCTTGGCATGGTTGCTCTGCGTTACGGGAGGACGATGCAGGCACGCATTGCCGCCTGGGCCGCGGCCCAGCTTGCTTTTTTCTACATCGTCGTCGTGGCATTGACGCAGAGCGCCCTGCCGTGGGCGGGGTAAAGGGTTTCGGGCCCAAGGCGCACCGCGCTCTCCGGCTGCTGCTCGCGGGCGTGAAAAAATCCCGTACTCGGCCGGCTTGACCCAAGTCAAGTTTCACATCTCTGCAATCTGATAAAAGTATCGCGGCATCCGTAATGCGGTGATAGGTTCGTTGCGCCCGCTTCTATCGGGACACGTCCTGGAGGTTCCGCGTGATTTTTGTCACGGTCACGGGAAATGTTTTCGTTTCGGACCCCGTATGTCGCCATAAGGCGACAGGTTTTGTGAAAAGCTGCCTGACCGAAAAACCGACTTTGGCCTATGATCCAAACCGTGACTTCTGCCTTTGACCCCACCCTTGACTTCACGCGCCCGCTGGAGCTTCTGCGCGTGGGCCATCAGCGCATCCAGCGCGAGTGCGATGCGTTGAGACACCTTATTTCCAATCTCAAAGAGCGTGGATGCGATAGCGCGGCACGCGAAATCTCCGCGCGCGTGGTCCGCAAGCTAGACGCCGTCACGTACCACCACAAGGAAGACGAAGAGCAGGATCTGCTTCCACGCATGATGGCCGCAGCCACCCGGGGGCGGGGATCAGCACTGACCCGCATGGTGACGGATATAGGTACGGAGCACCAGGTCCTGCAGCGCGCATGGACAGAACTGCGTGCCGATCTGCAGGAGCTCGCGGCCGGCGATCGCAAGTCGCTCAATGTGCTGGCGGTCGACCGCTTCGTCAAACTGTACCGGACCCACATCCTCATGGAAGAAGCGGCGGTGTATCCGCTGGCGGAGATGCTGCTTTCCAACGAGGATCTCACGGCGATGGGGACCCAAATGGCGCATCGCCGCAGCGTCAGCCCCGACTGACCTCGATACGCTAAGAGCCTCACGCGGGTTCGGGACCCACTGGCAGGGCCCCAGAAACCCTAATTTCCCATTGGTTTAAGGTAGCTGCTGGCCGCCGAGCGGCCCGCGTGCGGTGCCGGTTTGATCCGCATCAAACCGAAACCCCGCGCCCCGTCATAGCATTCAAGAAAGGATGCCGTGATGAGTATCCCTATCGGGCAGCGCGACGCGCTACTCATTGTCGACGTGCAGCGTGATTTCCTGCCGGGCGGGAGTCTTGCGGTGCGCGAGGGCAACGAGGTCGTGCCGGTTCTCAACCGCTACATCGGTCTCGCGCAACGCAAGGGTTTGCCGGTGATCGCCAGCCGCGATTGGCATCCCGGGAAACATTGCTCGTTCCACGACCAGGGCGGCATCTGGCCGGTGCATTGCGTACAGGATACGCCGGGCGCGGTCTTTTCCTCGGCGCTGACCTTGCCCGCCGACACGCCGGTCATCAGCAAGGCCACGCGCGAGGAGGCCGACGCGTACTCCGCATTCGACGGTACAGGTCTCGCGGATCGGCTGCACAAGGGCGGGATAAGGCGCTTGTTGATTGGTGGCCTCGCGACCGACTATTGTGTGCTCAACACCGTGCTCGACGCGCTCAAATCCAATTTCGAGGTGTTGCTGCTCGAGGATGCGATTCGCGCGGTCGATGTGAAGCCGGGTGATGGTGAGCGCGCCAAGGACGAGATGCGCGCCGCCGGCGCGGTTGCGGTCAACTACGAAGAGCTTTCCTGATGGATCCGCTACGCTCGCCATTGCTGACGGACTTGTACCAGCTAACCATGCTGCACACGTACTACCGCCAGCGCATGGAAGCGATTGCCGTCTTCGAGTTCTTCGTGCGGAAGCTGCCGTCGAACCGGAACTTCATGATGGCCGCCGGGCTCGAGCAGGTGCTGGATTTCCTGGAGCAGGCGCGCTTCGGGCCGGAGGAGCTCGACTGGGTCGCGCGCAGCGGGCTCTTCACGCTGGAATTCGTGAAACATCTCGAACAATGGCGCTTCGCCGGGGACGTGCACGCCATGCCCGAGGGCACGGTTTTCTTCCCCGACGAGCCCATCCTGCGCGTCACCGCGCCCATGCCCCAGGCGCAGCTCGTCGAATCGCGGCTGATAAACCTGATCCATTTCGAATCCCTCGTCGCCACGAAAGCCGCGCGCGGCGTGCTGGTCGCGCCGGGCAAGAAGCTGGTGGATTTCGGGCTGCGCCGCGCGCATGGTGCGGAAGCAGGGTTGCTCGCGGCGCGCGCGGCCTACATCGCCGGATACGCGAGCACTGCGACCGTCCTGGCAGGATCCCGGTTCGGCATTCCCGTGGTCGGCACCATGGCGCACTCCTTCGTGCAGGCGCACGACGACGAGGCACAGGCCTTTCTTGATTTTGCGCGTGCGTTTCCAAAGGGCACGGTATTTCTGGTCGATACCTATGACACGGAAGCCGGCGTGCGCAAGGTCGCCGCACTGGCCCCGCAGCTGGGGCGCGAGGGCATCGCGGTCCAGGGCGTGCGGCTGGACAGCGGCGACCTCTTGTCTCTTGCGCGAAGTGCGCGCCGGATTCTGGACGACGCGGGGCTGCGCGACACGGTCATCTTCGCGAGCGGTAATCTCGACGAGTACCGGCTGCGCGAACTCCTGGAAGCCGGCGCGCCGATCGATGGCTTTGGCGTGGGCACAAGCCTCGTGACATCCGCGGACGCACCGTACCTGGACGCGGTCTACAAGCTGCAGGAGTACGCCGGCCGGCCGCGCCGCAAGCGCTCCACGGCCAAGGCCACCTGGCCCGGCCGCAAGCAGGTGTTCAGGGTGAGCGATCGTAGCGGCCTTTTAGGGCACGACATCGTCACGGTTGAAGGGGACACGCAGGACGGCGAGCCGCTGTTGATTCCGGTGATGCAGCAAGGCAGGCGTCTTGGCGATTCCGAGCCGCTGGACCGGATTCGGGCGCATGCCGCAGCGGAACTCGCGCGGCTGCCGCGGCGCGTGGCCGACCTCGAGACAGCGTCGGAGCCCTACCGCGTGGACATCGCGCCTGCGCTGCGGCGGCTGGCCGAGGAGGTAGATCG
Organism: Betaproteobacteria bacterium; assembly: GCA_029863175.1. The sequence goes on from JAOTVX010000006.1 coordinate 86,915, forward strand.
CGCAACAGCAGAGCCCACGGAGCGCGTGTCACAGGGTCTGTAGAATATTTTAACCGTAGATGAACCCAGATAAACGCGGATGTACCTGTGCAACAGCCCGGACCCCGTTATGTGGCCGCCGATACACGCCGATTAGCTCAAGAAAGGCTTTTGACTTTCTTATAGGTATCTGCGTGTATCTGTGTCTATCTGCGGTTGAATTCGGGGTTCAAGCGAGGTTAACGTGAGCATCGATCGTCTGCCGCCTGAAGCACTCTACCGTCGCTGCGATCCGGCGCAGCTTCTCTTTGATACGAGCGCGGAGCTCGAACCGCTGGCAAAGCTCTTCGGCCAGCCCCGTGCGTCCAGCGCGGTCGAATTCGGAATCGGGATTGCGCGCGGAGGCTATAACCTGTTCGTGATGGGTTCGCCGGGCACTGGTAAGCGCACGCTGGTCAAGCAGCAGCTCGCGCGCAAGGTGGCGGAACAGCCCGCGGCCAGCGATTGGGCGTACGTCAACAACTTCCGGGAGCCGTCGAAACCGATCGCCCTCGAGCTGCCGGCGGGACGCGGAGCGGCGTTGCGTGAGGACATGCGCACGCTCGTCGAAGAGCTCCGTATCGCCATTCCGGCGGCATTCGAAAGCGACGAGTATCGCGCGCGCGCCGGGCAGATCGAAGCGGAATTCACGGAGCGTCACGAGAAGGCCTTCACCGAGCTTGGACGCGAGGCCGCAAAGGACAACATCGCACTGCTGCGGACGCCCGCGGGCTTCACCTTCGCGCCGCTCAAGGACGGGGAGGTGATTTCCCCGGAGGATTTCGCGAAGTTGAGCGAGGAAGAGCGTTCGCGCATCGCGCAACGCATCGAGGAGCTCCAGGGCAAGCTCGAGGGCATCGTCCGCAACGTCGTGCGCTGGCGCCGCGAGCAGCGCGACCGGGTCAAGCAGCTCAACCGGGAGATGACCCTGTTCGCGGTAGGGCAGCACGTGGCCGAGCTGAAGGAGAAGTACCGCGATCTACAGCGCGTGCTCGACTATGTCGATGCAGTCCAGCAGGACGTGATCGAAAACGCCGAGGATTTCATCAAGGCGCGCGAGCCGCAGGCGGGCGTCATGGGCGCGCCAACGGAGGCACCCTCGTTCCGCCGCTACCAGATCAATCTCATGGTCGATCACGGCGACCGCGAGCACTCGCTGATCGTGAACGAGGATCATCCTACTTACCAGAACCTCGTCGGCCGTGTCGATCACATCGCGCAGTTCGGGACGCTGGTAACCGATTTCGCCCTGATCAAACCGGGCGCGCTGCATCGTGCCAACGGGGGCTACCTCCTGCTCGATGCGCGCAAGCTGCTGATGCAGCCCTTCTCCTGGGAGGGGTTGAAACGCGCGCTCTCGACCGGAGAGATTCGCATCGAGTCGCTTGCCGACCTGTACAGCCTCGTCAGCACGGTGTCGCTGTCGCCCGAGCCCATCCCACTCAACATCAAGGTGGTCCTCTTCGGCGACCGCTTCATCTATTACCTGCTGCAAGCCTACGATCCCGATTTCCGGCAGCTGTTCAAGGTCGCCGCCGATTTCGAGGAACGGTTCGAGCGCACACCCGAGAACGATCGCTTGTTCGCGCAGCTGGTGGCCACCCTTGCCGCCGAGAAGAAGCTCGCGCCGTTCGAGCGCGGCGCGGTCGCCCGCGTGATCGAGCACAGCGCGCGCCTCGCCGGCGACGCGCGCAAACTTTCCGCCAACCTCGAAGCCGTGTCCGATCTGCTGTGCGAGGCGGACTACTGGGCGCACGAAAGCAAACGGGACCGGGTGATCACGGCCGACATCGAGCGGGCGATCTCGGAGCAGCGTCACCGGGCCGACCGCTTGCGCGAACTCATGCACGAGCAGATCCTGCGCGGGACGGTGCTGATCGACACCACTGGCGAACGTGTGGGACAGATCAACGGGCTCTCGGTGCTGCAACTCGGCGACTATGCATTCGCGGAACCGACGCGCATCACTGCCACGACGCGGCTGGGCGAGGGCAAGGTGATCGACGTACAGCGCGAGGTGGAGCTGGGCGGGGCGATCCATTCGAAGGGCGTGCTGATTCTGTCGGCCTTTCTCGCGGCGCGCTTCTCGATCAACCGGCCGCTCTCGCTGGCGGCGAGTCTTGTTTTTGAACAGACCTATGGGCTGGTGGAGGGCGACAGCGCCTCGCTTGCGGAGCTGAGTGTCCTGCTATCGTCGCTTGCGGACGCTCCCATCCGGCAATCGTTTGCCGTGACGGGATCGGTGAATCAGCTTGGCGAAGTCCAGGCGATCGGAGCGGTGAACGAGAAGATCGAAGGCTTCTTCGACATCTGCAACGCGCGCGGCCTCGATGGCAAGCAGGGCGTGCTCATTCCGGCGGCCAACGTGGACGATCTGATGTTGCGCGCCGATGTGGTCGAGGCCGTGGCCGCCGGCCGCTTCCATGTTTATCCCGTGGTGCATGTCGACCAGGCGATCGAGCTGCTCACCGGCATCCCGGCCGGTGAGCCGGTTGCCACGGGCGGGTTTGCACCCGGAACCGTGAACGGCCGGGCCGCAAGGCGCGTGCGCGGGCTGTCCGAGCTTCAGCGCAAGCTCGGTCCCGCCCGCGAGGCCCCGCGGAAAAGGAAAAAGCCGTGAGCGATTCCGAACGCGCACCCGCTGCCCCGCGGATCGTCGTCTCTTTTGACACGACGCCGGTCGGCGAGGCGGCGCTCGAGACGGCGTTAAGCCTTGCGGCGATTTGGGACGCAGAGATTGCAGGGTTGTTTGTCGAGGATATCGGACTCGTGCGCATGGCGGAGCTGCCATTCACGCGCGAGCTCGGTCTTACGTCGGCAGTCCTGCGTTCGATCGACACGACGGACATCGAGCGCGCGCTGAGGCTGCAGGCGGAGCAATCCCGCGCATGGCTTGCGGCCGCTGCGGCGGCGCTCAACCTGCGCTGGTCTTTTCAGGTCGTGCGGGGGCAGTCCGTCAACGCGGTGTTCGAATACGGCGAGGGTTGTGCGCTGATGATTCTGGGCGCTGCATCCGCGGGCGTGGTTGCCCGGAGTGTCGAGTTGTCTGGCGTCGGCCCGGCAAGGCGTTCCGTTTCTGAGCTTCAGGCCCTTCGATATCTCAGCGCGCGACCGGTCGTCCTGCTCTTCGACGGGTCGGAGCGCGGGATGCGCGCCCTCGCGGCGGGGCATTCCCTCGCCGTGCGAGCCGGGACGCGGTTAACCCTGCTCGTCACCGCGGATTCGGCGGAGGAGTTCGATCGCCGCCGGCAACAGGCGCGTTCGTGGCTGGTAGAACGGAGCGCTGTGGCGCGATACGTCTGGCTCAAAAGCCGTGATGTGGAGAGTGTCGCACGGGCGGTGGGCGCCGAGAACGCCTCCGCTTTGCTCTTGCACGAACATGTCACGCCCAACGACCGGCGCCTGCTGCGCAGCCTGCTCTCGGAACTGGGCTGCCCGTTGGTGCTCGTCAGCTAGGCGCGGCGCGAGCGGCTGATCTTGCGCATCACGGCGCGCCAGGCCGGCGTGTGATCCGTTCCGCGGGTATCGATCGTGATCGCGGCCAATCTTTCCTCTGGAGAAAGCGGTTCCGTGAATTCCATTTGGCGCTCGAGCACCGAGAGGTCGGCCTCGGACGCGTCGGAGCCGCTTGCGGCGCGTCGCGTAACCCGTTCGCGCAGCACTTTTTCCGGCGCATCGAAATGAAGCACGACGAAAGGGACGGCATGCCGGTACGCAAGCGCGCGAAAGCGCTCTCGCTCGGCCAGCTTCAGAAATGCCGCGTCGACGACCGCGGGATAGCCCGCCTTGATGGCGCATTCCGCGCCGGTGATCAGGCGGTCGTACGTGGCTGCCGTCGCGGCCGCCGTGTAGATGCCGGCATCCGGCCCCGATTGACTGCGCGCGAGCGGCGCCATTCCGTACAGGCGTTTGCGCTCTACATCGGAGCGCACGCGGACGGCGCCCAGCAGCTCGACGAGCGTTTGCGTGGCGGTGGTCTTGCCTGAGCCCGACAGTCCATGCGTGATAAGGAGGGAAAGGGTCCCCTTTGCGGAAAGCCGCGAGGCGAGCCCGAGATAGCCGTGAAACGCGATCTTGAGGCGCGACTTGTCGCTGGCTAGCAGGCCGGGCTGCTGTGAGCGGATGAGATGCACCTTGGCCCGCACCAGCGCGCGGTAAACGAGATAGAAGCGCAGCACCGCCAGGCCGTCGTAGTCGCCGCTTGCCTCCAGATAACGGTTGAGGAAGCGCCACCCGAGGTCCGCCCGGCCGCGATCATGAAGGTCCATCACGACGAAAGCGACCTCGCTGAGGATGTCGATCCAGCGCAACTCGTCGTTGAACTCGATGCAATCGAAGGGAACCGGACGGCCATCGCTCACCACGATATTGCCGAGATGGAGGTCGCCGTGGCATTCGCGCACGTGGCCCGCACGCTTACGCGCCGCGAACTCGTCGTGCCGGGCTCGAAACTCGCGCTCGGTCCATTCGCGCAAAAGCTGGACGGCTTCCTTGTCGCGGGCGAGTCGCAGGCGCGGCAGGATCTGCTCAAAATTCTGCATTGCTGCCGCGTACAGGATCTCGGGCGCGCCGAACCGGTCGGCGGCTCTCGCCGGCGCCGCCGCGGCGTGAAAATCCGCGATCACCGCGGCCAGCGCATCGACTTCGCTGGCGCCGAACTGGCCGCGCTCGAGCATCCGCGAGGCGAGCGCGTCCTGGGGAAACTCGCGCATCTTTACCGCATAGTCGAGGAGGGGACCCTCGCCCCCGATATGCGGCGCTGCGGTGGTGCCGCGAACGGGCACTACCTCGAGATAGAATTCGGGCGCAAGCCGCCGGTTGAGGCGCAGCTCCTCGTCGCAGTAGTGGCCGCGCATCCCGAGCGTCGAGAAATCGAGGAAACCGAGATTGACGGGCTTCTTGATCTTGTAAGCGTAGTCGCCCGTCAGGAGCACCCAGGAAATATGAGTCTCGAGCAGTCGCGCTTCGCGCACCGGGTGCGGATAACATTCCGGATGCAGCAGGGCGGCGGGGAGAAATGCCGCGCTATCCTGCCGCTCGAGCTCGGCCGGCTTCATGGTGTCGTTCCGCGGTGGTCGCAAGGCACGGGAAGATCTGCCCACGAAACATTAAATCTCACCAACATAGCGGCCTCATTGATCTGGGTCAACGAGGCTGCCGGGTCCGTGGCCTAAGGTCGCAGGCATGCCGGTTCAGAATGCCGATATTGGCGCCATTTTCGAGGCGATCGCGGATCTCCTCGAGATTCGAGGAGACAACCCGTTCCGGGTGCGCGCGTACCGCAGTGCCGCGCGCATGGTGGCCGAACTCGGCCAGGACCTCAAGACGCTGGTCGACGAGGGGCGGGATCTGCCGAAGCTTCCGGGCATCGGCGCCGATCTCGCAGCGAAGATCCGCGAGATCGGCAAGACCGGCACCTGCAAGCTGCTCGAGAAGCTGCACCGGGAGATGCCGCCGGCCATCAGCGAGCTGCTCAAGATTCCGGGGCTCGGGCCCAAGCGGGTTCGTCTCCTGCATGGCGAGCTCGAGATCGATACGATCGAGGACCTAAGGCGCGCCGCGGGCGCGGGCCGCATCCGCGCGCTCGCCGGTTTCGGGGAAAAGACCGAGTCCCGCATCCGGCAGGCGCTAGCCGAGCGAAGCACGGGGCCCCAACGCTGCAAGCTCGCGGTCGCCGCGCAGTATGCGGCGGCGCTGGAAGCCTACCTCACCAAGGTGCCCCGCGTGCAGAAAGTAACGGTGTCGGGAAGCTTCCGCCGCAGGCGCGAGACCGTGGGTGATCTGGACGTGCTCGTTACCGCGCGTGCGGGCAGTCCCGTGATGGAGCGCTTCACCGGCTACGACGAGGTCAAGAATGTTTTGGCGCGCGGAGAGACGCGCTCGAGCGTGACGCTGAAGAGTGGCCTGCAAGTTGATCTGCGGCTTGTCGCACCGGAGAGCTACGGTGCAGCGCTGCATTACTTTACGGGATCGAAGGCGCACAACATCGCGGTTCGGCGCCTGGCGCAGGCGCGCGGCCTGAAGATCAATGAATACGGCGTATTCCGGCGGAAGCAGCGGGTGGCAGGCGACACGGAGGAGTCCGTTTTTTCTGCGGTGGGCCTGCCCTGGATTCCGCCGGAATTGCGCGAGGACCGCGGCGAGATCGAGGCGGCGCGCGCCACAGGCCTGCCGCGGCTGGTCGAGCTGGCCGACCTCAAGGGGGATTTGCATGCGCATACCAAGGCGACCGACGGGCACCACACCCTTCGCGAGATGGCGGCCGCGGCAAAGGCCGCCGGCCTGTCCTATCTCGCCATCACCGAGCACTCGCGTCGGCTCACCGTGGCGCGCGGGCTGGACCCGCAGCGGCTGCTGAAGCAGATCGACGAGATCGACCGGCTGAATGGCGCGCTCCCCGGCTTCACCGTGCTGAAGGGCATCGAAGTGGACATCCTCGAGGACGGCGGCCTGGATCTTCCCGACTCGGTCCTGTCGCGGCTCGATCTCGTGGTCGGCGCAGTGCACAGCGCTTTCCAGCTGCCGCGGCGCAAGCAGATCGACCGGCTCCTGCGGGCGCTGGATAACCGGTATTTCACGCTGCTGGCCCATCCCTCATCGCGTCTGATCGGCGAGCGCGAGCCCGTCGACGTGGACATGCTGCGCATCGTGCGCGCCGCGAAGAAGCGTGGCTGCTTCCTCGAGCTAAACGCACAGCCAGCCCGGCTCGATCTCACGGATGTCCACTGTCAGATGGCGCGCGAGGAGGGTGTGCTCGTCGCCGTCAACTCCGACGCGCACAGCACGTTCGAGTTCGCCCAACTGCGGTTCGGCATCGGGCAGGCGCGCCGCGGCTGGCTCGCACCGGATGACATCCTCAACACGCGCACGCTGGCGCGGCTAAGGCCCATGCTGAAGCGAACGATGGGCTGAGCGCGGCGCTGCGCGAGGCCTTTTTGACTCAGATCAACCGTCCGCGCAATCTGGGGATTAACATGTATTAGTAATCCGGGAATGATCGTAATGGAAACCGCACGGCCTGCAGGCGACGCGTATTTCGAGCACGATGCCGACGTCGGGATCGTCGGGCGTGGCACGACCCTGGAGGAAGCGTTCGAGGCGGCCGCGCAGGCGACATTCGCGATCATGACCGACATTGGGGCAGTGCGGACTGAGCGGTCAGTCGCGCTCGAGTTCGAAGAGGCCGACGCCGAGCTGGCGCTGGTGCGTTGGCTCAATCAGCTGCTCGGGCTCTCACACGAGGAGGGGCTCGTATTTGGCCGTTTCTGGATCGAGCGTGACGGCGTGCACTGGCGTGGCGGCGCGAGCGGCGAGCCGTGGCGGCCGGGGCTCGAGCGCGGCGTCGAGGTAAAGGGCGCAACCCTCACCATGCTCGAGGTCAAGGAAGCCAGTGCCGGCTGGGAAGCGCGCTGCGTCGTCGATGTCTGAGGAGGCCGTGAATCGTGAATCGAAAGATCGATAACCACGGAAACACACGGAATGTCATAGAAGACCCCGTGACCGTTATTCTTGTCTTGTTCCGTGTGCTTCCGTGTGATTCCGTGGCCAATGATTTTCGCGTTTCTCCGGAGTTTTGAGAGCACGCCGGTTCTAGGGATGGATATCTCACGCCTGAAGCAAATCGATGACTGGTCGTGGACCGTGCCGCGCGTGGCGGGAGAGATACGCAGCGAGGTCAAGCTCTACGGCAACCGTGAGCTGCTCGAGACCATGGACAACAAGGTGCTCGAGCAGCTCACCAATGTCGCGCGGTTGCCCGGCCTGGTGGGGCCGGCAATGACGATGCCCGATGCGCACTGGGGCTACGGTTTCCCGATCGGCGGGGTCGCCGCATTCGATCCCGAGCACGGCGGCATTATCTCGGCCGGCGGGGTGGGCTTCGACATTTCCTGTGGCATCCGGTGCTTGCGCGGCAATCTCGACTTGCCGCAGATCGCGGAGTTCCTTCCCTCGCTGGCACGCGAGCTGTCCGAGAAGATTCCCGCCGGCATGGGTGAGGAAGGCGACCTGAAGCTCGGTACCGCCGAGCTGGACAAGGTGCTGACGGGCGGCGCCCGCTGGGCAGTGAAGCGCGGTTACGGTGACCCTGCCGATCTCGAGTTCATCGAGGAGTGCGGGTGCATGGCTGGACCGGTGCCCGAGAACGTTTCGGCACTCGCGAAAAAGCGCCAGCGCGGCGAGATGGGAACGCTCGGATCGGGCAATCATTATCTCGAAGTGCAGGTCGTCGACCGCATTTATGACGCGGCGGCGGCGGGCGCATATGGCCTGCACGAGGGCCAGATCATCGTCTCGATCCACTGCGGCTCGCGCGGGCTCGGGCACCAGATCGGTACCGACTACCTGGTGAGCCTCGCGAAGGCGGCGAGCCGCCTGGGTATCACGTTGCCGGACCGCGAGCTCGCGTGCGCGCCGATCAATTCGCCGGAGGGCCAGCAATACATCGGCGCCATGAACGCGGGCATGAACTGCGCGCTCGCGAACCGCCAGATCCTCACGCATTTGACGCGCACGGCGTTCGCGCGCATCGTCCGAGGCGCCGGCCTGGAGACTCTGTTCGACGTGTCGCATAACACGTGCAAGGCGGAACGCCACCGGGTCGATGGGCAGGAGCGGCTCCTCTACGTTCACCGCAAGGGCGCGACGCGCGCGTTCGGGCCAGGGCATCCGGAGGTGCCCGCGCGCTACCGTGAGATCGGGCAGCCGGTGATCATCGGCGGGAGCATGGGCACCGGCTCCTATATCCTCGCGGGGAACGCCGAGAGCGAGCAGCGCGCATTTGGCTCGGCGAGCCATGGAGCTGGCCGCGCGATGAGCCGCCGCCAGGCGCTCAAGCAATGGCGTGGGCGTCAACTCGTCGACGATCTGGCAGCGAAGGGAATCCTCATCCGCACGCGCTCGATGCGGGGGGTGGCGGAAGAGGCGCCCGGGGCCTACAAGGACGTCGATGTCGTGGCCGAGGCGACCGAGCGGGCCGGACTCGCGCGCCGCGTCGCGTTCCTGCGGCCAAAGGTCTGCATCAAGGGTTGAAGACCGGATCATTGACGCAAGTCAAGTTCGGGCCAGCTATTTTCCTGCTTACCTCATGCCGCTTTGTCTATTGATCTAGGTCAAAGAATACGTCCTCGCCCGACCTATCATGGACGTTGAAGGCCAACCGGAGAAAGCGATGAGAGCCCAGACGCACCAACCGGCCAGGCGCGGGCGCCCGAGCAAGCGTAACAGCCAGCGGGTGACGCTGGGCCGGATAGCTCCGTGGTCGATTCCAGGTATGGAGCCGCATGCATTCGAGATGTTTTCCGACCGCCTCGACGACCGAGTCGAGTACGAACGGATCATCAGGGATTTCGTGTCGGTGCACGACGCGGTGTTCGCAGCTGACGAGTACGACAGCTGAGGAACAGGCGCGGCGACGCAGAAAGGAAGGGCGCCATGACAACCATAGGTGGGATCTGCAGTCGGGATGTCGTGTTTACCACGCGCGATACGACAGTATCGGCCGGAGCGAAGCTAATGCGCGAGCATCACGTTGGGAGCATCGTGGTGGTCGAGCAGATGAACGGGGGCAAGCGTCTTCCGTTGGGTATCGTTACCGATCGCGATATCGTCGTCGAAGTCGTCGCGCCGGAGCTCGATACCGAGACGATCACGGTAGGCGACATCATGACGACTGAACTCGTGACGGCGCGTGAGAGCGAAGGCCTGCTCGAGACCATGGAAATCATGCGCTACAAGGGCGTTCGCAGGATTCCGGTGGTCGACAGCGCGGGACAGTTGATCGGCATTGCTTCGATCGATGATCTCCTCGAGGTGCTCGCCGAGGAGATGACCGAGCTCGCGAAGATCGTCACGCGCGAGCGAGTGCACGAGGTGCAGGCACGCAAGTAAGCATCCGTAACAAGCTAAAAAAGATTAGCCAAAGAAAAGCGCCGATGAGGAACCGTGAATCGTGAATGGTAAATCGCGAATCGATCGAGCGGACTCATTCGGTAAGGGGTGTTCTTGTTGGTGATCACCGTTTACCGTTCAATGGTCACCGGTCTGGTCGGTGCCCACCGTCGGCTCGACGGGTTTGGGTGTTTCGGTTGCGGACGGTAGGTAGCTCAAGAGGAGGCAAGAATGATCATTGCTGATTCGGTCCAGATCACCCTGCGCGGTATTTCACATTCGGACGCACTCGAGGCGCGCATACGGGATAAGGTCAAAAAACTCGCGCAAATCTTCCCTGCGCTGATGGGCGTTCGGGTGGTGGCGGAGGTACCGCACCAGCGTCACATTCACGGCAACCAGTTCGTGGTGCGGCTCGATATCACCATGCCGAGAAGCGAGATCGTCGTAAGTCGCGACCACCACGAGGAAATCTACGTCGCGGTGCGCGACGCGTTCCGCGCCGCCCGGCGGCAGCTGGGCGAGTACGCGCGCAGGCGACACGGCGCCGAGACGGAGAGTTGGGCCGCCCGCGCTGCCGCGCCCCAGGAGCCGACCGTTGCAAAAGACTAACGCCTGCATTGTCGTCGCCGACGGGGGGCGGGCACGGCTGTTTGTCGCCGTGGTGGATGACGCGGCGCAGGACCGGATGAATCTCGTCGAGCGTGAGTGTCTCGTGAATTCCGACTACCGGGCGCACGGCGGGGATTCGCCCGCGCGCACGAAGAGCGAGCGCATGACCAATCGGCAGGCCGGGGACGTCCACCCCATCGATGCGCGCCGCGACCAGCACCGGCTCGAGCTGGAACGGCGTTTCGCCCGGGAGATCGCGCAGCATCTGGCGCAGTTTACGCGGGGATGGAATCACGGCAGCGTCGTTTTGGTAGCCGAGCCGCGACTGCTGGGCCTCGTGAGGGAACCGCTGCACAAGGCACTGCATCGGGATGTCGAGCTGAAAGAACTGGCAAAGGACTATTCGCACCTTACGGCCGCGGAGCTGCGCGAGCACCTGGCGCTCAACCGCATGATCCCCCCGCGCGTTTCCGGCGCGCGGTGATCTGACAGCCGTGTCGCGCTGTCGTTAGCGCTTTCGATCCGCTGTTTTCTCGTCGCGCGTCCAGTCCACGCGCAGCAGATTCTCGCCGTCGTTGTAATGGAACTCGAGGAGGCCCTGATAGGCATGTTCGAGAGCCTCGCCGAGGCTGCGCGCCAGATGAATGCCCGTCGTCGTAACGATGACGCCGCCGTTGTAAGGCTCGACCGCGATGATGCGCTCGAGCGGGTGTCCAGCTTTCTCTCTTTCGCCATGATGGCGCACGAGATTCAGGATTTCGTCGCGGTGCTGGCCGAGGAAACCGCCACTCAACGTGACGTAGCCGGCCGGCAGGCGATCGCGAATACGATGGCAGGCGGGGCACGGCCGCTGATGAGCCTGGTCGGGCCGCGGCAGCCATTGCCAGCGGCCCTTGTGATGGACGGCGCCGCAGTCCGGGCAGACCGTCGGTTCCGGCAGTTTGCCGCGGCTGCGGTAGGTGTCGTGGACTCGCTCCTGGATCAGCTTGTCGCGCCGCACTGGGCGGAAGCCGGTACGAAAGTTGCCGGGTCCGGTCATGATGCCTCCTTCATCTCGAGTGAACGGTAAACGGTAACAGCCATCTCGCTCGTATTTCCTGTAACACGTCTTAACGCCGTTCACCGATCGCGGTGTTTGGCTATGTGCTGCGGTAGTCGAGGGGCCAGAAGCGCTGAAGATACTCCAGGACATCGGCCTGGAATTCATGCGAGCGGTAGAGCCAGACCGCCTGATGCTTGTCGAGCTTGTTCAGCCGTTGGGCCCGCATGTTGACCTGACCGAGGGGCATGTTGTAGCGGTCGTATGCGGCACGCTCAGCTGCAATTTCGGGATCGTCGTCGAAAAAGAGCCATTCGGTCACGAACATATTCTGGACGCGCTCCAGTTCGTGCGATACCGCGTCCTCGACGCGCACAGGCTTGTCGAGCTCGGTCGTGCGTGCCGAGTAGAGGTGCTTCCACCCGCCGTAGAGGTCTGATCCCTCGCTCGCGTAAAAGCGGGTCGGCTTGCTGGAAAAGAAGCGCTCCAGCGTGAAGTAGGCGGAGAGATACTCCGAGTCGCGGGCGCCGATCCACCATCCATACACATCAACGCCGCGCTCGAAGTAGACCAAGGCGCACATGAGACCCACTCCATACGGAGCGTAGGCGATAAGGCTCCTGGGCGTCGTGGTCACGGAGTCCTCAGATTGACCGGCCTGCGGTAATTATAAGCACGATAAGGCCCGCCGGGCAGAAGCCGCTTGATTTAGGTCAAACCTTAGCCGCGCAACGTCGGACGTGGTAACGGCCCGGCAGCGCGCCGTCCCGCATCCGCCGCTAGCTATCGGAAAACGCGGGTGAAAGCGGCGCGCTTCTTGACGTACATCAACACTGCGCGCGATGCGTGCCCCTAGCATGTGACCAGACACCAAACCCGGGTTCAAACGGAGATGGACGCCGACAAGCCCAGCTTCATGAACCGGCAATACCGCATCAATCTCGCTTATTTCATCCTGGCGGTGTTCGCGGTCCTGTGGCTGCAGAGCCTGTGGGTCCAGTCGCAGCAGGTCGAGCGGCTTTCCTATAGCGAGTTTCAGCAGCAGCTGAAGGCGGGCCGGGTCAAGGAAATCGTGGTCTACGAGAACCGTATCGAGGGGGCCTTCAGCCAACCCACCCCCGACGGGCGCACGCGTTTCGTCACCATCCGCGTCGATCCGGACCTCGCGAAGGACCTCGAAGGCTACAACGTCAAGTACGGCGGGGCGATCGAGCAGACGTTCGTCCGGGACATCCTGTCCTGGACGATTCCGGCACTCATCTTCATCGGCATCTGGATGTTCATCGTGCGCCGGTTTGCCCAGAGCCAGGGCATGGGCGGCGGCTTCCTCACCATCGGCAAGAGCAAGGCCAAGGTGTACATGGAAAAGGACACCAGGGTTACCTTCGACGATGTGGCGGGCGTCGACGAAGCCAAGGAGGAGCTGAAGGAGATCATCACGTTCTTGAAGAACCCGAAAAGTTACGGTCGTCTCGGCGCCCGCATTCCCAAGGGCGTGCTCCTGGTCGGTCCGCCGGGCACCGGAAAGACTTTGCTCGCGCGGGCGGTTGCCGGGGAGGCGGAGGTCCCGTTCTATTCCATCAGCGGCGCGGAATTCGTCGAGATGTTCGTCGGCGTGGGCGCGGCCCGCGTGAGGGATCTGTTCGAGCAAGCGCGACAGAAAGCGCCAGCCATCATCTTCATCGATGAGCTCGACGCACTGGGCCGCGCACGGGGCGCATTTCCGTTCGGAGGCCACGACGAGAAGGAGCAGACGCTCAATCAGCTGCTTTCGGAAATGGACGGTTTCGACCCCAGCTCGGGGCTCGTGCTGCTCGCTGCCACGAATCGCCCGGAGATCCTCGATCCGGCGCTGCTGCGGGCAGGACGCTTCGACCGGCAGGTGCTGGTCGACCGGCCGGACCGGACGGGGCGCGTGCAGATCCTGAAGACGCACATCCGCAAGGTACGGCTCGCGCCGGAGGTGGACCTGGAGAGTGTCGCTGCCCTCACCGTCGGATTTACCGGCGCCGACCTGGCTAACCTGGTCAACGAAGCGGCGCTCCTGGCGACGCGCCGCGGCGGGGACGCGGTGACGGCGGACGACTTCACGCGCGCGATCGAGCGCATCGTCGCAGGGCTCGAAAAGAAGAACCGCGTCCTCAACCCGAAGGAGCGCGAGGTGATCGCGAACCACGAGATGGGCCACGCGCTGGTGGCGATGAACCTGCCGGGGACGGATCCGGTGCACAAGATCTCGATCATTCCGCGCGGGATCGGCGCGCTGGGCTACACGATCCAGCGGCCCACCGAGGACCGCTATCTCATGACCCGCGGCGAGCTCGAGAACAAGATGGCGGTTCTGCTCGGCGGACGCGCGGCTGAGCAAATCGTATTCGGGCATCTCTCGACCGGGGCGGCTGACGATCTCGCCAAGGTGACCGACATCGCGCGCAGCATGGTCATGCGCTACGGCATGGTCGAGCAGCTCGGTCACGTGACTTACGAGAGCGAGCACCCCACGTTTCTCGGGGTGCCGGGTGAAATGCCGCGCAGGCGCGAATTCAGCGAAGAGACGGCGCGCGACATTGACCGCGCGGTCCGGGAAATCGTCAAAAGCGCATTCGAGCGGGCGGTCGGGATCCTGAACCAGCACCAGCCCGTGCTCGAGCGCGGATCAAAGGTGCTACTGCAGAAGGAAAGCCTCGTCGAGGAGGATCTCGAGGAGCTGCGGCGCGAAGTTTCCGCCTGACGGCCGTGAGTCGTGAATCGTAAATCGTAAATCGTGAATCGTGAATCATCAATCGGGAATTGTGGATCGTAACTTTAAGGACTTTGTCGCGCGTAGCCTCGACAAAGTCCTAGCTGAGGATGTGATGCTTGCCGATGAGGTAAACCGTGCTCGCCTGCGGTCCGCGCTCGCCCATTTCGTCGTCGAAGCGCACGTCCGCTCCGACTTGCAGCCTGTCGAAGTCGGCGTCGACGACGCTGTTGCGATGAAAATAGATGAGCCGTCCGTCCGCTGATTCGATCCTGCCGTAGCCGCCATCCGTGTTGATTTCCGCGATCCGCCCGTGGCCCGGAATCTCGTGGGCCTTGACCTGGCCCCTGCGGTTGCGCGCGTAGTCCTCGAGCTGCCGGCGGATGGAGTCAACCGCATCGCGAATGGCGACATAGACGTCGGTGTAAGCGTGATGCTGGTCGGGCTCGCGGCTTGCCACCAGCTCCTTCTCGGGAACGGTAACGTAGACCCGGGCCTGGTAACGATTGCCGTTGCGGTGGTGCTTGTGCGCGCCCTCGACGATGACGCGGCAACGGACAATGCCATCGTAGTAACGCTCCAGTTTCGCGGCGCGCTCCTGGACTTTGGCTTCGATTGCTTCGGAACGATCGTGATTGTGAAACGTGATTTGTAGTGGAACTTGCATGCCGCGTTCTCCAGAGTGGTCCCAGGCTTCCAGGCACAACATTACCCACCGCTGGTCGAGGTGCCAGATGACAGTTTCAAAAGTACTTTCCGCTTGAACACGGCGAACCGGGTTGATCCAGGTCAAATCTCGCGCTGGAGCGCTTGTCCCGCAAGGAAAACCGTTGGCCTGACCAGCTTTTACCATCAAACATGTTGACGCAGGTCAACAGCAGCTGCTGGATACTGGGTTATATGTTCTTTGTTGAAAAGCGATTGCACGACGGAGGGGATTCGCATGAAGCAAGGCCTGCTTCCGTTCTGCGATCGCGTCGCAGCCGGGCGCGCGCTCGCGGCAGCGTTGGAGCACTACCGGAACAGAAACGATGTGCTCGTGCTCGCTCTGCCGCGGGGAGGCGTGCCGGTTGCCGCCGAAGTGGCCGCAGCCCTGGGCGCCGGGCTCGATCTGATAATCGTGCGCAAGCTCGGTGCGCCGGGCCATGAGGAGCTTGCGATGGGCGCGATCGCAAGCGGGGGCGTTCGCGTGCTTAACCCGCACGTCATTTCGTCGCTCGGGATCCGCGACACGGCGATCGAGGAAGTCGCGAAACGCGAGCAGCGGGAACTGGAGCGCCGGGAGCATGCTTATCGCGGTGCGCGCCCGCGGCCGGTCATTGAGGGCAGGTGCCTGATCCTTGTGGACGACGGCGTCGCAACGGGCGCGACCATGCGCGCGGCCATCGAGGCGTTGCGGCGCCAGTCGCCGGCAAAGATCGTGGTCGCCGTTCCAGTGGCGCCGCCGGATACCGTCAAGCGGTTACGCAGCGAGGCGGATGAGGTGATCTGCCTCGAAGCGCCGGAGCTGTTCATGGCGATCGGTCAATTCTACGTGGAGTTTACGCAGCTCAGCGACGAGGCAGTGCGGGAGCAGCTGGCAAACGCCTGGGCGACGCTCGCCGGTCCGTCATTGGCACGCGGACGGGTTGATAGCAGCGCTTGATCTGCGTCAAGACGCGCGTCCATGCGCGGCCGTAAGCTTCCCTAAAGGCATAATTGACGCGAGTCACAACTTTCGGGGGCGAGTTCGCGACCTGTCCGTCGGCGGCTGCGTCCCGGAAAGCGAGGGGGTGAAGTGTACAAGCAGATTCTGATCGCGGTGGACGGAAGCGAGACGTCGCGTTCGGCGCTGGACGATGCGCTCAAGCTGGCCCGGGAGCAGGGGGCGAAAGTCCTGCTGCTGTACGTTTACGAGCCGATTGTCAGTTCCTCGACCCACGGCCTTGTCGATCTCACGCAAGCGATCCGCGACGAGGGTGACCAAATCGTCGCTGGCGCGCTCGAGGAGGCCCGCAAGGCCGGAGTCGAAGCGCGCAGCCGGGTGCTCGACGCGGCGGGGCGGCGGGTGGCGAGCGCGATCGTTGAGGAGGCGAACACTGCGGGTGTCGATCTCATCGTCCTGGGGACGCATGGGCGCCGCGGCCTCGAGCACCTGGTGCTCGGCAGCGTTGCCGAAGGAGTGGCGCGCCGCGCCGCGGTCCCCGTCCTTCTGATCCGCAAACGATGACCGCTGCGGCGGCAGGCCCCGTGGCATTGCGGCCAATCGGGCGGTGCGGCGCACGCGGAGCTCTTTAATCATGGGCGCCCGGCCCGGGACCAACGACGTCACGGTACAAGCGGCGAATGCCGCGCTGGAAGGCACGCTGGTGCTCCCGCAACGCGCGGCAGGCATCGTCGTTTTCGCCCACGGCAGCGGGAGCAGCCGGTTCAGTCCCCGCAACCAGTACGTTTCCGATTTCCTTAACGAGGGAGGGCTGGGAACGCTGCTCTTCGATCTGCTGACAGCCGAAGAGCACGAGATCGACGAGCTGACTCGCGAGCTGCGCTTCGATATCGACCTGCTCTCGGGTCGCCTGATCGGCGCAATCGACTGGCTGGCCGCGGGGGCACATACCGCCAGCCTTGGAGTCGGACTCTTTGGTGCCAGCACCGGAGCGGCGGCGGCCCTGCGTGCAGCCGCGGAGCGTCCCGATCGCGTTGCGGCTGTGGTCTCCCGCGGAGGACGGCCCGATCTCGCGATGGCTGCCTTGCCGCGGGTGCATGCGCCCACGCTGCTCATTGTGGGCGGGCGCGACGCGCCGGTCATCGAGATGAATCGCGAAGCCGCCGCGCAGCTGCGCACCGAGCACCGCATCGAGATCGTGCCGGGCGCGACCCACCTGTTCGAGGAGCCGGGCGCGCTCGAACAGGTAGCACGGCACGCACGCGATTGGTTCCAACGCCACCTCGCGGCCGTGAAACGTGAATCGCGAATCGAAGCGCTGAAAACCTGGTATTAACCGCGGATAAACGCAGATAAACGCCGATGAAGATCAAGAAAGTCATAGACAGGATTTACATGATTCACAGGATTAAATTGCAAGAAAGAATCATGTAAATCCTGTTAATCCTGTCCATCAACCACATGGAACTGGCTCTCTTTGCGCTGAATGCGAGCCGCGAGTTCGGTCAGCACGTCGCCGAAGCGCTGGGCGTGCCGTTGTCGGCGCACGAGGAGCGGGAATTCGAAGACGGCGAGCACAAGGCCCGGCCGCTCGAGAGCGTGCGGGGCCGCGACCTCTACGTATTGCAGTCCCTCTACGGTGACCCTGTGCAGAGCGCCAATGACAAGCTGGTGCGCTTGTTGTTCTTTATCGGCGCGCTGCGGGACGCGTCGGCGGGCCGGATCACCGCCGTGCTGCCCTACCTGTGCTACGCGCGCAAGGATCGCAGAACGAAATCGCGCGACCCCGTGTCGACCCGCTACATTGCGGCGTTGCTGGAGGCGGTTGGCACGGATCACGTGATTACGCTCGACGTGCACAACCTTGCCGCGTATGAAAACGCGTTTCGCATCCGTACCGATCATCTCGAGGCAAGGAAGCTTTTCGTTGACTATTTCAGTCCGCTGCTCGCGGACGAGGGCGTGGCGGTGTTCTCTCCGGACGTCGGCGGCGTCAAGCGCGCGGAGGCGTTTCGCGAGGCGCTGGAGCGGCGGCTGGGCCGGCCGGTGGGGCGCGCTTTCATGGAGAAGCAGCGCAGCGGCGGCGTGGTTTCGGGCGACCGGCTTGTCGGCGAGGTGGACGGCCGGACCGTGATCATCATCGACGACCTCATCAGCAGCGGCACGACGCTCGCCCGCGCGGCGGCCGCCTGCGGCGGCGCCCGGCGGATCTACGCCGCAGCGTCCCACGGGCTCTTCGCGCAGAAGGCCGGCGAGGTGCTAGGCGCGAGCACGATCGAGCGGCTCATCGTGACCGACACTGTTCCCCCGTTTCGGCTCGAGTCGTCCGCGGCGCGCGGCAAGCTCAAGGTTCTTGGCACGGCGCTGCTCTTCGCCGAAGCCATCCGGCGCATGCACTCGGGCGGCTCGATCGTGGATCTGCTGGACGTTTAAGAACTCCTTTTGAGCCGCCGATGGACGCCGATGAAGCCCAACCCCAAGTTCATTTAGCCGGAGATAAACGCAGATACACACAGATATAACGAAAAATAAAAACCAATCTTAGCCACCGTAAATGGTGAATCGAGATGTGATTTTCTTGGCGCCTTGGCGGTTCAATTTTGGGGTTTATCGACGTGCATCGGCGTGCATCGGCGGCTAAATTATCCTGCGCTTCTTCTGGGTTTTCCGTCTTTTGTATATATGAATCTGTATTTTTCTGCGTTTATCTGCGGCTATTCTTCGATTCACGACTCACGAAATACGATTCACGGAGTTGAGGCGTAGCGACTAGCCAGCTCGAGATAACGCCGCGCGCGGCCGATCCACTTCTCCCGCGCAGCCGGTTCGAGGTGATCCCGGAGATGCCAGACCGAGAGCTTGGCTCTCAGGCTTGCGCGGACGGACTTGTAGAAGCGTACCAGCTGCGCGGCGGGCGCGTCGCCGGTGCGCTCGCAGTAGATGTCAAGTGCGACGTCGCTGATCCATTGGGCTCCCGCGTACTCGCATTCCAATGAGAGGTGGGCGATCTCTTCGACGGGGTCGAGGAGCCGCCAGGCCCGGTTGAACTCAAGGCAATCGATGAAACGCGGCTCGGGGCCGAGGAAGACGTGCTCGGGCCGCAGGTCGCCGTGGCCCTCGACGATCATCCCATCGTCCGCGCGGCGAGCGAGCAATTCTCCGGCCATCTCGAGGAGAGCGAGTTGAGCGCTGGCGGTTGACTGGTTGAGCGCGCCGTCGATTCCGTATTCGGGAAACGAAAGCTCGCGATGATTGGCGCGGATATCGCGCTCGAAGCGCTGCCGGTATTCGTCCGCGCTCATTGCAACGGGCTCCGCGCGCGCATAGAAATCGGCCAGCACGAGCATGAACTGACGCACGTCGTCCCGGCTTACCCGCCCGGCACTTATCGCGCGATCGAGCATGCGCTTCCGGGGCAGCCGGCGCATCTTGACGAGCCACTCGACAGTTTCGCCGTCGCCGGCGAGCTGCAACTGTCCTCCTGCCGCTTGCGTCAGTGCCACGAGATCGAGGTATACGTCGCCCGCGAGACGCCGGTTCAGCCGCATCTCCTCGCGGCAGTCCGCGTGACGGGCTGCGAGGGTGCTGAAGTCCAGAAACTCGTAACGGACCGGCTTCTTGAGCTTGTAGGCGTGGCGGTCCGTGAGAAACACGAATGACATATGAGTTTGGACCACGTCCACCGCCGCGGTCCGCTCGGGATAGCTTTCGGGACGGATGAGGTAAGCGACTTTCGCCGCGAAAGCGACTCCGTGGTTCTCGAGCCGCGACCCGTTGGAGGCCTGGGTCTGGCATGTACGCGGAATCATGGGCAATTTTCCCGCCAGTTGCCGGCCGCTAGCTTGATCTGCGTCAATGGCGTCCAGCGTGATTGGAGGAGAATTTTTAGTGAAACGACAGGGGGTGCGGCACAGGCGGGGCCGAGGCATGGATCTGAGCGATATCAAGGATTTCGAGCTGATCAGCGGGCACGGCTACAACCAGGACCGCATGCTGCATGCGGCGATGGCGCGGTTAACGCACGGTCTGTCGCCGGCATCGGTGGGAGCGGCGATGGGCGATTGGCTGACGCACCTTGCGCTCTCGCCCGGCAAGCAGCAGCAGCTCGGGGAAAAGGCGCTGCGCAAGCTGCACCGGCTGGCGCTCTACCTCATGCGGTCGGCGCACACGCAATGCCCGCCGTGTATCGAGCCCCTCGTGCAGGACACCCGCTTTCGTCATCCCGACTGGCAGCAGTACCCATTCAACGTCATCTACCAGAGTTTTCTGCTTTTGCAGCAGTGGTGGTGGAACGCAACGACGGAGGTGCGTGGCGTGACGCCGCACCACGAGCAGGTTGTCACCTTTATTGCGCGCCAATTGCTGGACGTGTTCTCGCCGTCCAATTTCCCTCTGACCAACCCGGAAGTATTGCGCGAGATGAGCCGCAGCGGCGGCTTGAACCTCCTGCAGGGTGCGGCCAATTGGTGGGATGACGTGGAGCGGCTCGCGGCGGGGCGCCGCCCGGAAGGTGCCGACGCCTATGAGGTCGGCAAGACGGTTGCAGTGACGCGGGGGAAGGTCATCTTCCGCAACCGGCTAATGGAGATTATCCAGTATCGGCCCGCGACGGCACGCGTCTACCGGGAGCCGGTGCTCATCGTCCCTTCGTGGATCATGAAGTATTACATTCTTGACCTCTCTCCCCACAACTCGCTCGTGCGCTATCTCGTGCGGCAGGGGCACACGGTCTTCATGATCTCGTGGAAGAACCCCGATGCCTCGGACCGTGATCTCGGCATGAAGGACTACCTGAGGCAAGGCGTCATGGCCGCGCTTGAGGCCGTGTCGGCGGCGCTCCCGAAGCGCCGTATCCACGCGGTGGGATATTGCCTCGGAGGCACGTTGCTTGCGATTGCCGCGGCGTGCCTGGCGCGGGACCGCGACACGTGCCTGCGCTCGGTCACGCTGCTGGCATCGGAGGTCGACTTCGAAGAGCCGGGTGAGCTCTCGCTCTTCATCGACGAGAGTCAGGTTGCCTACCTTGAAGATCTGATGTGGGACCAGGGCTATCTGGACGGCAAGCAGATGACTGGTGCCTTTACGCTGCTGAATTCCAAGGACCTCGTGTGGTCGCGGGTCGTGCGCGATTACCTCATAGGGCACCGCCGCCCGCTCACGGACCTGACGGCGTGGAATGCCGACGCCACGCGCCTGCCGTATCGCATGCACACGGAGTATCTGCGGGACTTCTACCTCAGGAACGATCTCGCCGAGGGCCGCTACGAAGTCGGCGGCAAGCCAATCGCGCTGGGCGATATCGAGGTGCCACTGTTCGCCGTTGGAACGGTGCGCGACCACGTCTCTCCGTGGCGATCCGTGTACCGGATCCATCTTCTTACCGATACCGAGATCACCTTTCTTCTGACTACAGGCGGGCACAATGCCGGCGTCGTTAGCGAGCCCGGACACGCCAATCGCAGCTACCAGGTCGACACCCGCAAGCGGAACGGCAAGTACGTCGATCCCGACACGTGGCGCGCGACAACCCCGGTCAGCGAGGGCTCGTGGTGGCCGGAGTGGCAGCGCTGGCTTGCTGCCCATTCCACCGGCCGGGCGCGTCCGCCCGCGATGGGCGCGCCCGCACGCGGGTACGCGCCGCTCGCGGAGTCGCCGGGACAGTACGTCTTAGTGCCATAGCACCCGCACGTGCCGCGGACTGGCGAGGGCTCGAGCGCCCCCGCAGGCCGCTTTCGGTATACTTCCGCAATCACGCCGCGATCGGGCGGCCGCTCCCGTGTCGACTCCTGTATTCGTGGCCAGTGTTCATGGCGCAACGCGCGCGCGGCGCCTCGAGGAATGGTTACTGATGGCGCAGGAGTTTCAGCCGGACACGCAGCATCAGAGCGCGGACCAAAGTTCGCAGCTGCACGGTATTCTGCAGTCGGCGATGGACGCGATCATCACCATCGACGAGCAGCAGAGGATCGTGCTCTTCAACGCCGCCGCCGAACGTATCTTCGGTTGCTCCGCCGCCCAGGCGGTCGGCCACACGCTCGACCGTTTCATCCCGGAGCGTTTCAGGACGGCGCACCGCGCGCATGTCGGGCACTTTCGCAAGCAGGGGACGACTACCCGCCGGATGGGCGACGAAACGGTCCTCTACGGGCTGCGGGCGGACGGCGAGGAGTTTCCGCTCGAGGCGTCGATTTCGCGTGTTGAGACCGGAAGGCGCGGGCTCCTCACCGTGGTTCTGCGCGATATCACGGCGCGCAAACGCGCGCAGGACGCGCTGGAAGAGACCCACCGCCAGATGCACGAGCTCTACGCTGCCATGCACGATGTGCGCGAGGCCGAGCGCATGCGGATCGCGCGCGAGCTGCACGACGAGCTGGCGCAATGGCTGACCGCATTGAAGATGGATGTTTCCTGGCTGGCGGCGCGCTTGCCACGTGCGGAAAAGCAGCTGGTCGACAAGGCGGAGAAGATGAAGCAGCTCGTCGACACCATGGTCGGCGCGGTGCGCCGCATCGCTGCCGACCTGCGGCCGGCGATGCTCGATGACCTCGGTCTCACGCCGGCGATCGAGCACCTGGTGCACGAGTTCTCGCAACGCACCGGCATCGTGGTTAGCTTGGATCTCGATTCTGGCGCCTTGGAGTTCAAGGATCCGCTGGTGACGGCAATCTACCGGATGGTGCAGGAGGCGCTGACCAACGTGGTGCGTCACGCGCAGGCGACCGAAGCTCGCGTGTCGGTAAGAGTGGCCGGGGAACGTCTCAAGGTCGCCGTCGAGGACAACGGCAAAGGCATCGATCCCGAAGCCCTGAACAAGGAAAAATCGTATGGTCTCCGGGGAATCAGGGAACGCGCGCGCACCTTGGGCGGCTCGGCGAGCATTCGGGCGCGGGCGCAGGGCGGCACGCTCATCGAAATCGAGATGCCAGTTGCCCCGTACCGCGGCGCGCAGGTGCGCCGATGATCAGAGTGCTGCTCGCGGACGACCACACGATCGTCCGCGCGGGACTCAAGGAGCTTCTCTCCGAGACCGGTGACATTGCTGTCTCTGGCGAGGCCAACAACGGAGCCGAGGCACTGGCGCGGATTCGCGAAGGCGACTACGACATCGCGGTGCTCGACATGTCCATGCCCGGCCGCAGCGGGATCGAGCTCATCAGGCAGGTCAAGCAGGAAAAGCCGCGCCTGCCGATCCTCGTGCTCAGCATGCACAGCGAGGAACAGTACGCGGTGCGGGCGTTGAAGGCAGGCGCATCGGGCTACCTGACGAAGGAGAGCGCTGCCGATCAACTGGTCGCCGCGATCCGGCGGATTGCGGCGGGAGGCGCGTTCGTTACTCCGGAAACTGCGCAACGGCTCGCCCTCGACGTCAACAACGCCGCGACCGCTGCTCCGCATACGTTGCTTTCCGACCGCGAGTTCCAGGTGCTCAGGTTGATCGCAGGCGGCACGTCAGTGAGCGAAATCGCGAGGCAGCTCAGCCTGAGCGTAAAAACCATCAGCACACACAAGACCCGGATCATGCGGAAGATGCAGCTCGCCAACCAGGCGGAGCTCATTCGCTACGCGATCGAGCACAAGCTGCTCGACGAAATCGGGGGCTAGTCCGCTTAGGAGTTTGCCGGCCTTACGCCGCACAAACTCCTTACCCCGGCTATCCGTCGGGCGTTTTTTTGGCGGCACGGTATCGTAATTCCGGGAGAGAACATTCTTAGGCGGGCGCGCCAGGCGCGCTCGACCTCGAGGCGTGCCCGCCTTGTAGGAGGATTCCTACATTCAGTTTAAGGATCCGCCGATACTTTAGTGCCGGGCCGCTGCCCATACTGAGGCCATGAACAATAACGTTACGGTACCCGGTGAAGTGAAAGTCTTCGTAGTAGAGGATTCAGCACTCGTTCGGGAACGGCTGATCGAGATGATCCGCGAGGTCGACGGAGTGGACATCGTCGGCGAGGCGGACAGCTACCGGACAGCCGTGGCGGGAATCATGTCCACTCACCCCGACGTGGCGATACTCGACATCAGCCTTGCCGATGGAAACGGCATCGACGTGCTGGCGCACGTGAAGGCGCGCCTGCCAGGACTGAGAGGAATCGTGTTGACCAACTACAACTCGCCCCAGCACCTCAGGGCGAGCGCGGACGCCGGGGCTGAGTACTTTCTGGACAAGTCCGTTGATTTCGAGCGCATCACCGAAATTCTGGAGCAGATGATGGGTCCGCAAGGACATCGCTAAGGTTTCGAGCTGAAAAAAGTTTGAACGTAACTGAGCAGTCAACCAGGAGTTCAGCATGTTGCAAGACGTTGCCATCACCCCTGTGATCCCGGCGAGCCGGCTAACGGCTCGTGCAAATGGTTCTCCGCGTCTGGTCTCGGAACACCGGCCCGGCGTTGCGTGCACATCGTGTTGCCTGCGGGGCGTGTGCCTGCCGTCGAGCCTTGGCGGCCGGGACCTTGAACGCTTTGATGCAATCGTCGCGCAAAAGCGCAAAGTGGCGCGTGGCGCGGCGATCTACCGCAACAGCGACGTTTTCGAAGCCTTGTACGCTGTGCGAGGCGGAGCCTTCAAGTCCGTGGGCATATCGCGGCAGGGCGACGAGAAGATCACGGGGTTCTACCTGCCGGGAGAGATGCTCGGGCTGGATTCGATCGGTCCCGGTCGCCACCCCTACGATGCGATCGCGCTCGAGGACAGCGAGGTGTGCGTGATTCCTTACGCGCAGCTCGAGCAGATGGCGGCATCGACTCCCGGACTGCAGCGCCAGCTCTTCCGCGCGCTCTCCAGCGACATCTCGCGCGATCAGGGACTGATGCTCCTGCTGGGAAGCATGAGCGCAGAACAGCGGCTGGCCGCGTTCCTGCTGAGCCTGTCACGTCGCTACCAGCGCCTGGGCTTTGCCGCCAGCTGCTTCGTGCTGCGCATGACGCGCGAGGAGATCGGCAACTACCTCGGCGTCACGCTCGAGACGGTCAGCCGGCTGATGTCACGCTTCCAGCGTGCCGGCCTCATCGCGGTGCAACAGCGCGATATCGAGCTGAACGACGTCGATGGCCTGATGGAGCTAGTCGGCCACTGGTGAGGAATCTGCGCGCGGGAGGCCGCGGGGATGGATGGGCACAGAACGCGCAGATTCCTTAAACATTTTCGATCTCTTAGCGGATGACGAGTACGGGAATCGAGCTGTGTGCGAGCACCTTGCTCGTCTGGCTGCCCAGCAGCAGCCGTGAGATGCCGCGGCGCCCGTGGGAGCCCATCACGATCAGGTCGCAGCGATTGCGCTTCGCGGCCTTGACGATCTCCGTATAGGGAAACTCGGCCATGACGTAGAACGTCTTGCACGGCACGCGCGCCGCTGCCGCCGCCTTCTTCACAACGCCCAGATAACGCATCGCCGCTTTCTTGACGCTCGCCTCGTGCATTTTCGGCGACAGGCTTGCCGGCGGCACGAATTCCGCGTACGCGGCTGGCTGCCAGGGTGGGCCGACGTAGAACCCGGTCAACCGCGCCTTCTGCTGCTTCGCAAGCTGCACTGCCCGTTTGATGGCGCGCCGTGACGGACCGGAGCCGTCGGTCGCGACCAGAATGCTCTTGAACATGGCTTCAGCCTCCAGGTGATTGGGTCAACGCCAAACCCGGCGCCTGGTTCGCGGATCCAGCCGCCCACCCGGCATTGCAGGGCGTTAACCCATAGGCGAATCCGCTTGCCTGTGAAAATTTACGCAACACGCCGAGCTTGTAATGCCTCATGAACAATCTACTCCAGGAGGCGCTTCGCGTATTGATTTGGGTCAACTGTGGCGGAAACCGGGTCCGGCCCTCACTGGTAGGCGACGCACTTCTCGCAAACGGTGCCGGTAACATCCTTCTTGAGGTGCGCGGCCCGTAGCGCCACGAAGGGTTTCGAATTCCAGGCGTCCATGAACGAGACCTGGTTGAGATCGCCCATGGTCCAATTGGCGGTTGCATCGAAACAGCACGCGGAAAGCTTGCCTTCCGCCGTGACGTGGCCCTCGGTGAATGCCGACCAGCACGGCAGCGGCTCGCGCAACGCGTCGAGCCGGCCCTGGTTGCCGGCTGTCGGGCGGTAGCCGAGTTGCTCTTCGCGCTGCGTGGCGAAAGCGCCCATCGAGTAGAGCGGCAGCCAGTAGTGCTGGTCGACATACGGCCGGACGCGCTCCGAGAGAAGCTGCTCCATCTTCTCCTGCTGCTCGCCGTTGTAGCGGATCGAGGAGGCGTAGAGTCCGGTCTTGTAGCCGCCGCGTGCGCGGACCCCCGCCGCCGCCTTGATGTTATCCAGCGCGCGGCCAAAGAGTCTTCCCGACACGCCCATGATGTGCTCGAACTGGGATTCGTCGGCCGCGTTCACCGACCACTTTAGTGAATCGAGCCCGGCCTTCATGCATTCCTCGACGGCTTCCGGAAACGACATTGAGGCGTTGGACGTGAGAAAAACGTAGGGCATCGCGATGTCGCGTTTGAGATAGCGGATGCAGTCGACCAGGAGGCGCGGGTTCATGAAAGACTCGCCCAGGTAGAACACGCCGATCTCCTGCACCCCCACCTCGCGCATTTCCCGGGTGACGCGCTTGAACAGCTCGAAATCCATGTCCCATTTCGGTTGCACCTCGCGCGTGCGCAGCGCGCAGAAGCCGCAGCGGTAGTTGCAGCGCGGCGAGATCTCGATCTTCACCGCTTTGGGTGCTGGCAAGGCGGCCTTCAGGTAGTCCGCCGGGATGCGGGTGACGTTGTCGATACGGTCGGTGATCGTCGTCATGCGTGGCCCCTCGATTTCCCTTTGTATCACGCGACGTTACCGTTCCGGATAGCGTCCGGCTTTGATCCAGGTCAAGGCGTTCGCGTCGTCACCGTCGGCAGCCGCGAGATTTATCACAGCGGGTGACCGGGCTAGGCCGCCGAACGACGCGCGCGTTGACGATCGCAGGACGGCCGCGATGGTGGGCGGTAACGGACGCGGCCCGGGGCGGTTGACATAGATCAACCCGGCTTCTGGGGCGGCACCGTATCCTACGGCGAGTTTTTCGTCGCCGAGGAATCCCGATGCAGACCCAGGATACGTTCAATTACAAGGTCGTGCGTCAGTTTTCCCTGGCGACCGTGATCTGGGGTGTGGTGGGGATGGCGGTGGGCGTGTTGATCGCAGCCCAGTTGATCTGGCCGGACCTCAATTTAGCGCCATGGCTGTCCTACGGTCGGCTGCGGCCGCTGCACACCAACGCGGTCGTTTTCGCCTTCGGCGGCTCGGCGCTGTTCGCGACATCGTATTACTGCGTGCAGCGCACCTGCCAGACGCGGCTCTTCGGCGATGCGCTGGCATCCTTCACCTTCTGGGGTTGGCAAGCGGTGATCGTGGCCGCCGTCGTCACGCTGCCACTGGGCATTACGACATCGAAAGAGTACGCCGAGCTCGAGTGGCCGATCGACGTGCTCATCACGCTGGTGTGGGTGGCGTACGCAATCGTGTTCTTTGGCACGATCGTAAAACGCAAGACCCCGCATATCTACGTCGCGAACTGGTTCTTCGGCGCCTTCATCCTCACGGTCGCGCTGCTGCACGTCGTGAACAGCGCCGCGATTCCCGTCACGCTGACCAAGTCGTACTCGGTCTACGCCGGCGTCCAGGACGCAATGGTGCAGTGGTGGTACGGTCATAACGCGGTCGGTTTTTTCCTCACCGCCGGTTTTCTCGGGATGATGTATTACTTCGTTCCGAAGCAGGTCGGGCGGCCGATCTACTCGTATCGGCTCTCGGTGGTGCACTTCTGGGCGCTCATCTTCACCTACATGTGGGCGGGTCCGCATCACCTGCATTACACTGCGCTGCCCGACTGGACGCAAACGCTCGGAATGCTGTTTTCGCTGATCCTGCTCGCGCCGTCCTGGGGCGGCATGATCAACGGCGTCATGACGCTCTCGGGCGCGTGGCACAAGCTGCGCGATGACCCGATCCTCAAGTTCCTCATTGTCTCGCTCTCGTTCTACGGCATGTCCACGCTCGAGGGGCCGTTGATGTCGATCAAGACCGTCAATGCGCTCTCGCACTACACCGACTGGACCATCGGCCACGTCCATTCCGGGGCCCTGGGCTGGGTCGGCCTGATTTCCATCGGCAGCCTCTACTACCTGATCCCGCGCCTCTACGGGCGCACCGAGATGGCAAGTGTGCGTCTCATTAACCTGCACTTCTGGATCGCGACCGTGGGCATCGTGCTCTACATTACCGCGATGTGGATCGCGGGCGTCATGCAGGGCCTGATGTGGCGGACGGTCAGCCCCGACGGCACCCTGACCTACACTTTCGTCGAATCCGTCAAGGCGACCTATCCCTTCTACGCGATCCGCCTGCTGGGCGGCCTGCTTTACCTCGGCGGGATGCTGGTCATGGCCTATAACGTCTGGAAAACGGTGGTCGGGCAAAAGGCGGTCGATGCGCCGATTCCAGCTGCCGTCGCCGCTTGAGAACCGGTGAATGGTGAGCGGGGAATGGTGAATGGATTCTCCCCACGGCCAACGCAAACGAAGGCATTCGGTCCACTCACTATTCACTATTCACGCATCTGGAATAGATTATGAGCAAGAGCCCCGTAGCGGCACATGACGTGATCGAACGCAAGGTCGGGGTGTTGATCGCGCTGGTGATTGCAGTCGTGGCCGTCGGCGGCCTGGTGGAGATCGTGCCGCTGTTTTTCCAGCGCTCGACGACGCAGCCGGTTGCTGGCCTCAAGCCCTACACCGCGTTGCAGCTCGCGGGGCGCGATATCTACATCCGCGAGGGCTGCAACAACTGCCACTCGCAGATGATCCGGCCGTTCCGGGCCGAGACCGAACGTTACGGCCACTACTCGGTGGCCGGCGAGTTCGTGTACGAACATCCGTTCCTGTGGGGCTCGAAGCGCACCGGTCCCGATCTCGCGCGTGTCGGCGGGCGTTATTCGGACGAGTGGCACCGCGTGCACCTCGTCGATCCCCGGGACCTGGTGCCCGAGTCGAACATGCCGGCATATGCGTTCCTCGAAAGCGCCTCGCTCAACGGGGGCGACCTGCCCGCGAAGCTACGCGCGCTGCGCACGATCGGCGTGCCCTACAGTGACGAGGACATCGCAGGGGCTGCCGAGAGCGTGAAGAACCAGACAGAAATGGACGCGATCATCGCCTATCTGCAGAGCCTGGGCGGTGCGCTGCGCAAGGTGAGGTGAGGGACTCTACATGGGCATAGACATGGGCTTGATGCGCAGCCTCGTGACGCTGGCGGCCTTCGTCACGTTCATCGGCATCGTCGTCTGGGCTTGGAGCGGGGCGCGCCGGAAGCGCTTCGAGGCCGCGGCGCGGCTGCCGCTGGAGGACGCGGAAGCGGAATCGAATGCGGGGACGGCCGGATCCGACCTCGGGCGCGGCGAGAGCAGGGGGGGCTGAGATGAGCGATTTTTCCCACGACGCCTGGAGCCTCTACATCGCGCTGATCACGGTGATCAGCATCATCGCCTGCGCGGTGCTGTTGAAAGCCCTCAGCACCCGGCGCGTCGCGAAGGACGAGCAGGTCGGCACCACCGGGCACACCTGGGACGAGGATCTCACTGAGTTGAACCATCCATTACCGCGCTGGTGGATGTGGCTGTTCTACATCACGATCGTTTTCAGCATTGTCTATCTCGCGCTCTACCCTGGGCTCGGCAATTTTCGCGGCTACCTGGGCTGGAGCTCGACTGGCCAGTACACCGATGAAGTGAAGCGCGCGAACGCCCGGTATGGCCCGATTTTCGCGAAGTACCAGGCGCAGGATCTCAAGCAGGTCGCAGCGGATCCGGCGGCGCGCGCGATAGGACAGAAGCTGTTCCTGAACTACTGCGCTCAGTGCCACGGCTCGGATGCGGGCGGGGCAAAGGGCTTCCCCAACCTGCGGGACGGCGATTGGCTCTACGGCGGCGAGCCGGAGGCAATCAAGACGAGCATCGCGGAGGGCCGCACCGGACTGATGCCTCCGCAGGGCGCGCTCGTGGGTGGCGATGAGGGCGCCAAAGACGTGGCGCACTACGTGCTCTCGCTCTCGGGGCGTACCCATGATTCCCTGCGCGCATTCCGCGGCAAGGCCAAGTTCCAGACCGTCTGTTTCGCGTGTCACGGACCGGATGGCAAGGGCAACAAGCAGCTCGGCGCACCCAATCTGACCGATAACGTGTGGCTGCACGGTGGTTCTGAGACGGCGATCATCGAAACCATTCTCAAGGGGCGCAAAGGCGAGATGCCGGCGCACAAGCACTTTCTGGACGAAGCGAAGATTCATCTGCTCGCAGCCTACGTCTACGGTCTGTCCGCGGAGGGGGGCCAATAGCGGGCGATGCAGCCTGTCAGCGATCAGATTGCGGTGGCGCTGGATCGCGGGGCGGGCGAAATCGACGTCGTTACGCGCTTGCTCCATCTCGCACTCGTCGTATTCGGGCTGGCGGCGTGGCTGACCGGTGACCTTGCCGATGGATACGAGCGCGGCGTCTCGCTCGGGTTTGCCATCCACAGCTGGCTTGGCATTGGTGCAAGCGCCGCGGTGGGGCTGCGCCTGGCGTGGGGGATCGTGGGACCCCGTTCGGCCCGCTTCTCGTCATGGCTGCCGGTGACGCGTGACCGGCTGCGGCTCGTCGTCGAGGATCTGCACACGCTGCTCCGCTTCCGGATCCCGGAGCGGGCCCCGCACCAGGGTCTTGCCGGCGTCGTCCAGAGTATCGGTCTGCTGATCTTTGCCTGGGTCTCCGCCACGGGTTCGGTACTCTTCTTCACGCTCGAGCCCGGCGTACGGCCCGGGCCGTGGCTGGATTTCGTGAAGGAACTTCACGAAGTGGGCGAGACGCTGATTCCTGCGTTCCTCGCCGTTCACGTGGGTGCGACGATTGCCCATGCGCTGGCGGGAGACCGGGGCTGGCGTATCATGTTTTTCCTTCCGTCCGCCCGAGCATCGCGCCGGCCGCTGCATTAGGCCGGTGTGTCAACTTTAAACGGAGCGCTAAGAGCCCCTAACATAATGAAACGCGCGTGCGTTGCGAGGCAGAATCGTCGATAGCGCGAAGCGAGGTGCAGTCAATATGTCGATATTGGCAAGCCGAGCGACAAAGCGTCCCGCGGAGGGCCGAGCAGGTTCCGAGCGTTGTGTGCTTGGATGCGACCCTGGAGCGGGACATGAGCGCGCCATCATACGCGGGACTCACACGCGCCTACGCGATCGCATCCCCGCAAGCGGGGCCCCTGCTCCAGGCTTCGGCGCGCCGGCGATTTTGGCCGCAACCCCTTGCGGGCTGGCACGATTTTGGCCCATAGCGCGCTCACAGACTTACCTTGAAACCAATTGCTCTACTACTTGCCTTAGGTCTTCAGCCAAAATCGTGACAGCGCAGCGTGTGTTTCATTGTGTTAGGGGCTCTTCGTAATGCAGCCAGCGCAGGGTGCGCAGGTCTCATCGGTGAGCGGCGAACTCGAGACCGACCTCTACGAGGTACGCAAGAAGATCTATCCGCGCGCGGTCCACGGCTGGTGGGCCGGGTGGCGTTGGGCTCTGGTGTGGTTCACGCAGGTGATTTACTACGGTCTGCCCTGGCTCACATGGAACGAGCGCCAGGCGGTGCTGTTCGATCTCGGGGCGCGCAAGTTCTATATCTTCGGGCTGGTGTTCTGGCCGCAGGACGTCATCTATCTAACCGTCCTGCTCATCCTCTCCGCGCTCTCCCTGTTTCTGTTTACCACCGTGGCGGGCCGGCTATGGTGCGGCTACGCCTGTCCGCAGACGGTCTACACCGAGATCTTCATGTGGATCGAGCGCAAAATCGAAGGCGATCGCCTCGCGCGCATGCGGCTCGACCAGGCACGGTGGACGGCGCGCAAACTTGCCACGAAAGCGGCCAAGCATGTCGCATGGGTGGCGCTGGCGGTGTGGACCGGCTTCACCTTCGTTGGCTACTTCACCCCGATCACCAGCCTGGCGCAGAACTCGCTCGCGTTTTCGCTCGGGCCGTGGGAGACGTTCTGGGTCTTCTTCTACGGCTTCGCGACGTGGGGCAATGCCGGCTTCATGCGCGAGCAGGTCTGCAAGTACATGTGCCCGTACGCGCGCTTTCAGAGCGCGATGTTCGATCTGGACACGCTCGTCATTACCTACGATTCGCGCCGCGGCGAGCCGCGCGGTTCGCGCAGCCGCTCGGCGGATCACAAGGCGGCCGGGCTGGGCGATTGCGTGGACTGCGGAATCTGCGTGCAGGTGTGCCCGACGGGAATCGATATCCGCAGCGGCCTGCAGTATGAGTGCATCGGCTGCGCCGCGTGCATCGACGCGTGCGACCAGGTCATGGACAAGATGCGCTATCCGCGCGGCCTGATCCGCTACTCGACCGAAACGGCGATCGAGCGAGGCTACCCGGCGCGCCAGATCGCGCGGCGGGTGCTGCGGCCGCGGACCGTGCTCTACGGCGCCATCCTGCTTGCAGTCGTGGCGGCGCTGATCGCGACGCTTTACCTCCGGATACCGCTCAAGGTGGACGTGATCCGGGATCGGGCGACGCTGGTGCGCGAGACCTCCGATGGCCGGCTCGAGAACGTCTATCGCCTCCAGGTCATGAACACCCGGGAGACACCACACCGCTATTCGGTGAGCGTCTCGGGGCTGGCGGGCGCGCAAATCATCGCGAAGCAGCCGGTTGAGATCCCAGCGGCGTCCGCGCTGAGCGTTCCAGTTTCAGTGCGGGTCGATGCGGCGAAGCTCAAGCGGGGATCGCATGCCATCACCTTCCACGTAACCGATGTCGATCAAACCGAGGTGGCGGTGCACGAGAAAACGCGCTTCTACGTGAGATAGGTGAACAATGAACAGGAGAAAGCGAATGGTGTTGCCGGGTCGCAACCCGGTGAGCGCGCCGGCGGGCAGGACCGTTCACCGTTCACCGTTCACCGTTCACGAGGCTAAGCCGTGGTTCCGCGAGCCCTGGCCGTGGCTGCTTATAGCGGGTCCGGCGGCCGTGATCGTGGCCGGCGCGATCACGATCTGGCTCGCGGTGAGCAGCGACGATGGGCTCGTCGCGGATGATTATTACCGGCGCGGGCTTGCGATCAACAAGGTGCTCGGGCGGGACCGGCTCGCGGCCACGCTCGGCTTGCGTGCCACGGTGAGCCAGGACGGGCAGGGTGCGCTCCAGGTATCGCTGGCCGGCGGCAACGCGCTGCCGCCGGCGCTGACGCTCCGGCTCGTTCATCCGACGCGGGGAGGAGACGATCGGGTGCTACCGCTGCCGCGCGTGGAGACCGGCGTCTATCGCGCCGAGCGTGTACCGTTGCCCGCCGGACGCAGGCGCGTCATATTGGAGGACGAAGCCGGCACCTGGCGGCTGACCGGCGAGTGGAGACTGCCTTCGGTCCAGCCGCTGGAACTCGCGCCGCGCAGTCAGTGACCAGGAGGGGGCCATGCAACAACGGATAATCTGGATCTTGTGGCCGTCTTTCATCGTAGCGGGAGTCGCGGAGGCGGTGTTTTTCACGCTCTTCGATCCCTCGGACCTGGCAATCTTCGGTGAGTCGCTCGAGCTCAGCCGCCTGGCCGTCTATTCGCTGGGGTTCTTCCTGTTCTGGCTGTTTGCTGCGGCATCGAGTGCCTTCACCTGCTTCTTGCAGCGCGGGTCCGATGAGGTGAATCGTCGGTAGCGCGCCCCGCCCGGCCGTCCCGGGCGCGAGAAAACAGGGGGTTGCAATTCGCCGGGACGACCGAAAGGCGCCTTGATGTAGGTCAAAACATCGCGGGGCCGCAGGCGTAGCATATTTAAAGGCGGGTTGCCCTTAAAGGTTTAGGGGTTGCGAAGATCATAGCCCTGCCATTGCAGCGAAGGAGTGGATCATGGCAA
This sequence comes from Betaproteobacteria bacterium, assembly GCA_029863175.1. Next base: position 120,740 of record JAOTVX010000006.1, read on the forward strand.
GTATCACTCGATTCGATCCGTTCAACGATATGGATGACCTGTTTAAAGGGCTGTTCGTGCGTCCGATGCGGTTCGATCTCGACATGCCGTCAGAGATGAAGGTAAAGGTCGATGTCACCAAGGCGGATGACAGCTACATCGTCAAAGCCGAGATGCCCGGCATCAAGAAGGAAGACATCCAGGTTTCGATCGACGGCAACCAGGTGACGATCAGCGGTGAGGTGAAAAGAGAAAGCGAGGAAAAGAAGGGTGAAGAAATCATCCGCAGCGAGCGTTACTACGGGAAGGTGTCGCGCGGCTTCACGCTTCCGCACGAAGTCGACGAAGCCAAGGCCGTCGCCAAGTACGCTGATGGCGTGTTGGACCTCAAGTTACCGATGAAGGTCAAGGCGACGACCAGGAAGCTCACCGTCAACTGAAAGCGTGGGGCATGGTCACCGGGGGCGCAGGCCGCGGGCGGAGGAAAAGGGTGGCCGCGGTTGTTCGGCAAGCGCAGAAGGTGCGCGCGGACACGACTGTTGGTGCAGATGAGCGTCGTCATCTGATCGAGGCCTGCGCTTTTTTCCGAGCCGATCATTTCCGGCCGGCGGAGCCGGGTTGTTATCGCCAGCAGGACCTGAAGGAAGCTGCGGCCGAGATCGACGCGATCCTGAAACGCGGCGGGCGCAAAGGCAAGGGCATGAAGCGGTGAGCCTTGTGCGCGCATACCGCGCGGGCGGTGTGTTAGCGCTGGTGTTTGGCGTGGCTGCCAGCCTGGTGAGTGGCGCTCATGTTCCGGACGTAGAGCGTGGTCGCGCGCTCTACGAGAATCATTGCGTCGTGTGCCACACGCCCAAGGTGCACAGCCGGCCGAACCGCATTCCGCTCAACGTGAGCGAATTGCGGCAGATCGTGACCAACTGGGCAAAGCAGGAGAATCTCCGCTGGAGCGAGGAGGATATTGCAGACGTGGTCTGGTACCTCAACGAGACGAAATACCGCTATTAGAACCGGCGGCTTGGCGATCGTAGATGGGTGGGATTCCTCGTCAGCTTCTTACCACTAGAAGTGATGATTAATAGTGATGAAAGATGGTGACATGAGCTGGTGTTCATCCCCAGTTCTCATCACCAGTATCTATCACCATTTTCCATCACCAGGTCTGGGGGCAATCACGCATCAGCCGTAGGAGTCTGTCCGAGCACGCGGCGGAGGCGTCCCGCATCAGTGATGCGCAGGTGCTTGTGATGGACCTCGATCAGCCCATCCTGGTGGAAGCGCGAGAGCACGCGGCTGATCGTCTCGAGTTTGAGTCCCAGGTAGCTGCCGATCTCCTCGCGGGTCATGCGCAGGTTGAAGTCGGTGGCTGAGTAGCCGCGCGTGGCGAAACGCTGCGAGAGATTCAGCAGGAAAGCCGCGAGGCGTTCCTCGGCTTTCATGCTGCCGAGCAGGAGCATCACGCCGTAGTCGCGCACGATCTCGCGGCTCATGATGCGGTGCAGCTGATGCTGCAAAGGCGGCAGCTCGCGGGAGAGCTGTTCCAGGCGGGAAAAGGGGATTTCGCAGACCTCGCAATCCTCCAGCGCCACGATATCGCACATGTGTCGCCCGGCGCTGATCGCGTCCATGCCGAGGAGGTCTCCCATCATGTGAAAGCCCGCGACCTGCTCGCGCCCGTCCTCGTACAGCACGCAGCTCTTCATCGTCCCGGAGCGGATGGCATAGAGCGAGGCGAGGGGCGCACCGGCGCGGTAAAGATGCTCGCCACGCCTGAACTTGCGCCGGTGATTGACGAGGCTGTCGATACGCTCCATCTCCCGGGGATCGATTCCGGCCGGAAGGCACAGCTCGCGCAAGCTGCATGAGGAGCACACCACGTGCGGATGACCCCCGTCGAGCGAGGAGGCCGGGGGATCGTGATAATTTTCCATGATCCGCAGTATGCCGGGGGGTACGTGCCTTCATTTGACCTAAATCAAGGCGATCCATACCTGCCGTGCAATACTGGCCCCGTCGCAACCACCGAACAGTGCGGGGAACCGGGCCCGGGCAGACCATGGGAGTGCCGATCGAATTCGACGTTGAACTGGTGCGCCGCTTCGACCGTAAGGGGCCACGTTATACGTCTTATCCTACCGCCGACCGCTTCGTCGAGGCATTCGGGGACGAGGCCTACCGGACCTGGGCCGCGCGCCGCAATGTCGGGGGAATACAGCGGCCGCTCTCGCTTTACGTGCACCTTCCCTTCTGCCACGACGTCTGCTTTTACTGCGCCTGCAACAAGATTGTGACGCGGGACGCGGGTAAGGCGTCGCTCTACCTAGACTACCTCAGCCGGGAGATCGAGCTGCAGGCGGAATTGTTCCGGGAAGATCCTCACGTGTCCCAGATGCACTGGGGCGGCGGCACGCCAACCTACTACGATACGGCTGCGCTGACCCGGTTGTTCGCCCGCCTCGCGGAATGCTTCACGTTCACCCCGCATGGCGAGTATTCGATCGAAATCGATCCGCGCACCGTGGACGCCGACACGATCCATGCGCTGCGCGAGATGGGGTTCAACCGCGCGAGCTTCGGGGTGCAGGACTTCGATCCGGCGGTCCAGGCGGCAGTCCACCGGCCGCAAGATGAGCAGCGCACGTTGGAGCTGATCGAGGCTGCGCGCCGCGCGCGCTTCGAATCGGTCAACATCGACCTCATCTACGGACTGCCGAAGCAGACGCTCATGAGCTTCAACGTGACACTGGCGCGGGTGGTGGCGGCGCGTCCCGACCGCATCGCGCTCTACAATTACGCGCACCTGCCCACGCTGTTCAAGCCGCAGCGCCGGATCAACGAGGCCGATTTGCCGGCGCCCGAGACCAAGCTGAAGCTCCTCGGCCACGCGATCAAACGCCTCGGTGCGGCCGGCTATGTGTACATCGGCATGGACCATTTCGCGTTGCCGGACGACGCGCTCACGGTGGCGCAGCGCCAGGGCCGGCTCCACCGCAACTTTCAGGGTTATTCGACAAGCCCGGAGGGTGACCTCGTCGGGCTCGGCGTCTCGTCCATCGGCGCTATCGGGCCCACGTACAGCCAGAACCATCGCACCCTCGAGGATTACTACGACAGCCTCGACGACGGCAAGCTGCCGATCATGCGAGGCATCGAGCTCGCCGCCGACGACCTGGTGCGGCGCGCGGTGATCCAGGCGCTGATGTGTCACTTTTCCCTGTCGAAGGAGGCCATCGAGATTGCTCATCTCATCAATTTCGACCGCTACTTCGCGACCGAACTCGAGGAGCTGCGCGAGCTCGAGAGGCTGGGGCTGCTCGCGCTCGAGGATGGCTGGATCGCGGTTACCCCCAATGGGCGGTTCCTCATTCGCAGCATCTGCATGGTGTTTGACCGTTACTTGAGGCACGACCAGGAAGTGCGCCGCTACTCGCGCGTGATATGACCACGTGAGGGCGTGAAGACGTGAGAGCGCGAGAGTGGCCAAATTCGTGAGAGCATAAGGGCGTTAAAGCGGGAGGGGGATTCCCGGCTTTTCGAACTCCCGATCTCACGGTCCTTCGATCTCACGATCTCCCGTAATTTCGAAGAATGAACGGCTGGTTTGAAGCGACGCTCGGCGCGGCTTTCCTCGCCGGGTTGGCGGGCGGCGCGCACTGCGCAGCGATGTGCGGCGGGCTGGTCGGCATCGCATCCGGGGCGCGCGCCCGCGAACTCAGCCATCGCACATGGTGGCAGCGTGCGCTTGCCTACAACGCTGGCCGCATCGCGAGCTATGTTGCTGCCGGAGCGCTGACCGGCGCGCTCGGCGCCGCCGGGCTTTCACTGCGCGGCACGCCACTTGTGCAGCAGACCCTGCTCGCGCTCATGAGCGGCGCGCTGATTGTGCTGGGCGCGTACGTCGGCGGCGTCGCGCCGCTGGTCCGCACGATCGAGTCTGCCGGCGCGGCTTTTTGGCGCCGCATCGAGCCGCACTCGCGCCGGTTCCTTCCCGCGGACTCGGCGCCGCGGGCATTCGGTCTCGGGATGGTCTGGGGCTGGCTGCCGTGCGGCATGGTCTACGCCGCCCTGATCGCGGCGCTTGCGACCGCAGATCCCTGGCACGGTGCGCCGCTCATGCTCGCATTCGGGCTGGGCACGCTTCCCAACCTGCTCGCCATCGGCGCGTCATTCGGCTATGTCGCGAGGGTGGCGCGCTCGCGCGCGGTGCGCACGGTGTTCGCCGTTCTGATCGTCGGCGTCGGTGTCTTCGGAATGGTCAAGGCGACGCAGCCGGCGCACGCGCCGGACGGACTCTCGGCAGCAGTAACAGTCCTGCTGCTTTAGGCGCGACGCGGGAGCACGAGACTTGCGACGCGCCGCAGGACCCGGTGCGGCGCGAGGTCGGCCGCGCTCAAGGCGGGCAGGTTCGCCGAGTCGAGTGTGTTCTTCACCAGCAGGCCCAGATCGGTATCGCCCTGCATCACCAGGCGGCGCGCGAAGAACAACGTGTCGGAGTCCTCGCTGCGCGACGCGAGGCACGCGAAATCGTAGGCCGTCGCGGCGATCGTGAGATCGGCCCCGGCGCCCTCGCTCCGGGGAATGAAGCGGCCGCGCTTGAGAGCGAAATCGAGCGTGAGACCGGCGTCGGTGACCTGTAGGCGAAGATGCCTTCCTTCGAGGGCGGCGCAGAGCTCATCAGTGAGCAGGCGATCGCGCATGGCATTGAGCGCCAGGCAGAACGCGAACGTCGGTGGCCTTTGCGGCAGGGCGGCGGCGATTCGTGCCAGAGCTTCAGGAAGATGAAAAGGTTCCGGTCTCATCGCGCGATCTCGGGAATTGGGTACCGGCAATCATCTGGCACCGCTGACAAACTCCATGCCCGCGCGGCCGTGCCAGAACCCATTGCAGCAGACACCTGCTTGTGCCGCTGCGCCGTCGGCGGCCTGGGCGGAAGAAAGCTCACCATCTGCCCAGCGCCGAAACGCGCGGAGCACTTCGGCGGTACCCTGCGGCTGGGGGCTCACGCGCAGGACGTTGACCCCCATCTCGCGCAGCGTCGCTGCTTCGCCGAGCAGGTTGTAGGTCGCCGCGGACAGCGTCTGGGTTCCATTCAGAATGAGCAACGGCTGGTCCTCGCGTGTGGCGAGCGCGAGGCCCCCGGGGTGGTCCAGGCACGGAAATCCGCAGGTATCCTTGGGCACGTTGTAGTGGCGGGCGGTAAAACAGCGTGCTGAAAACGCGAGCGGCACGGAGCCGTAAGCGAAGATCTCGGTTTCGACGGCTTGCAGCTGAGCTTCCTGCAATCCGCTCAAGGCTTCGCGCGTAATTTCCACCGGCGCCACCCAGCGGCAGGCACCGAGTTTGGCCAGCAGTGAGAGCGTCGCAGGATTGTAGATGTTGAGATGCGGCCCCGCGACGAACGGCGTTTGCCCCTGCAGCAGCCGCACCGCGCCCCATTCGTTGGCTTCCACCCGAAAGCGCAAATTGCCCACGACTTTGCGCAGGCCTCTCAGGTCAGCCTCGGATTCGATGAGCGCCAGAGTCGAGAGCACGATTTCCTTGCCGGCGCGTTCGAGGCGTTGGGCAATTTCGAGCCACTGCTCGAGCCGCAGCTCGCGGCGCCGGGAACACACGACGTCGCCGAGATAGACGACGTCCGCCGCGGAGTTGGCAATCTCGTCGTAGAACGCATAGACCGCGTCGCGCGGCCAGTAGTGGAGCAGGGGTCCGAGGGCGATTTTCATTTCACTTCCAGGCGCGGTGGTAGGCGCCGAGCGTGTGGCTCTGGCCTTCCGAGACGCGGTCGAGCGCCTGCATCCACTCAGACCGCGGTGTAAATGCGCGCGGATGGCGCCGGCAGGCATCGATTGCGTCGCGCCAGACGCGTGTCACCTGCGCCACGTACGCGGGGCTGCGCTGCCGGCCTTCGATCTTCACGGCCCGGACGCCCATCGCCATGAGCTTGGGCAAGAGCTCGAGGGCGTTCAAGCTCGCTGGCTCCTCGATCGCGTAGTAAGTCTCGCCGCGGACCCTGTAGCGCCCCTTGCACAGGGTGGGATAACCGGCGCGCTCTCCGTCGGCAAAACGATCGACCAGCATGCCGTTGAGGCGGCTCTCCATTCCCTGTGGTGTCTGCAACCAGCGAACCGAGGCGGCTGGAGAGCATGCCCCGGCCATGTTGGGGGAGCAGCCGGTCACGTAACCGGACAGCGCGCAGCGGCCCTCGACCATGATGCAGAGTCCCCCGAAACCGAACACCTCGATCTCAACCGGCGTGTTGCGCACCACCTGTTCCACCTGCGCGAGCGCGAGCACGCGCGGGAGCACGGCACGCCGGACCTTGAAATGGTCGTGATAGAAATTGATCGCTTCATAATTCGTAGCGGAGCCTTGCACCGAGAGATGCAGAGCCAATTCCGGATGCACGCGGGCGGCGTACTCCATAAGACCGGCGTCGGCGATGATGATTGCGTCGAATCCCATCTCCGCCGCCTTGTCCACGGCGCGTGTCCAGCGCTTCCAGTTGCCGGACTGGGGGTAGGTGTTGATCGCCAGCAGCACCCTAGCGCCGCGAGCGTGCGCGTAGCGCAGGCCTTCGCGGGCGGCAGCGTCGTCGAAATTGAGGCCGGTGAAATTGCGCGCGTTGGTGTCGTCGCGGAAACCGAGGTAGACGCAGTCGGCGCCGTTGTCGACCGCGACGCGGAGCGCGGGCAGTGCCCCTGCGGGACACACCAGCTCGAATGAAGGCGGTGAGCCGCTCTCGCCTGAGGCTCTCGGTGCGGAGGAATGCACTTGGCGTGCTGTCGGATATCTTTATCGGCGCTGGGTTCGGCGGCCGATGCGCTGGCGGTTCCGAAAACAAGCGCCAAGTTACCGCAGGGGGCGCGCGTCGTTGTTGACCCAGATCAAAACGGGGACACGGCCAGGCTTTTTATCGTGCGCCGTCGATTGCATGGCCGCGTCTGCGCCGCCGGGCGAGCGCCTGCATAGGGGGAGAA
>JAOTVX010000034.1 GCA_029863175.1 Betaproteobacteria bacterium
GGAGGGCTCTCGCCCTGAAGGTCACCGCTCTGGGGATTGGCGCTGGCGCTCTTCGAGACCCGCGCGCCGATGACGACCCGCTCGAAGCCGGAAAGACTCATTCCCGGCGCCATTGCCATCGAATCGTCGAGCACGAATTTGACCGGCAGCTCGGCCGCCTGCTTGCGCACGATCGCGAGCGGCATGCGCGGCCCTTCCGCCGCCTGCGCGAAAATGAACACCGTGTCGCTCGGCGCGACGCGTGCGGCGAGCTCCGGCGCAAGCCGCACCGAGCCGCTCACGCGCCCGCCTGCAGCCGCGCTCTTCGGCGGCGGGACGACGGCAGCAGAACGCGATCCGCCGGCACCCTTCCCCCCCATCGCCTGCGCTTCGGCGATGCTGCCCTGCACCGCACGCGCCGTTTCCGAATCCGGCGGCACCAGGTTGGCGAGCCGCTGCCAGTAAGAAACCGCCGCGTTGAACTGCTTGTTCTCGAACGCGGCGGTGCCGGCGAGCGCCAGGGCCTTCACGTTGTTGGGATCGATCGCGAGCGCGCGCTGGATGAGCGCTTCCGGCTCGCCCGAGAGCTTGCGGCCCTGTGCCATCGCGAGCGCATCGGCATGATCGGCGAGCAATTGCGCGCTGCCGGAAACTCGCGCGGTCGCCTCGGCATAGGCCGCGGCGGCCTCCTTGAAGCGACTAAGCGCTACATAAGAGCGCGCGAGCATGACCCAGCCCTCGGCATTGTCGGGCTCGGCCTTGAGCCGCGCCGCCAGCCCCTCGACCATGACTTCGACCTGCTTCGCGTCAAGGCCGTGGGCCCCCGCTTCCGCGACGCGCTCCGGAACGAGACCGTCCGGATTGCCCACGGCGAGATACAGGCTCGTCGCGGCGACTGGTACCGCGATCGCAACCACCACGGCGGCGATCCAGCCGCGCGCGCGGCCGATCTCGGCTGTTACGTCGGGTGCTCCGGTATCTTCGAGCAGACGGCGCTCGATCTCACGGCGGGCTTCGTCATAGCGGTCGCGGCTCAACGTGCCGGCAGTAAGGTCCGATTCCAGCTCCTGCAGCTGATCGCGGTACACGTTCACATTGACCGCGCCGCGGGAAATCTGCTGCGCCGGCCGCGCCCCGTGCAAGAGCGGCGGCAGCACGAACAGCAACGCTGCGGCGATCAGCAACCCGGCGATGACCCAGAACCAGATCATCGCGGCCCGCCTTCGCCGCCCTTGAGCAGCGCCTCGGCACGCGAACGCTCGGCGTCACTCAGCGCGGCGGGCGCTTCCGCCCGGCGGCGATTCAGTCGCCGCACGAGCATGCCGATACCGAGCACGGCGAGCAGCAGCGGGCCGAGCCACAAGAGCAGCGTAGTCGCTTTTACCGGCGGGCGGTAGAGCACGAAGTCACCGTAGCGCGCGACCATGAAATCGATCACGTCCCGCTCGCTCTTGCCGCTTTTCAACTGCTCGCGGACCTGGTTTCTGAGATCGACCGCGAGGTCGGCGTTGGAGTCGGCGATCGTCTGGTTCTGGCACACGAGGCAGCGCAGCTCCTCGGCAAGCCGCATGACCCGTTTCTCGAGTTGCGGATCGGCGGCGACCGGCGCGGCCTCGCGCGCGTGGCCGGGCAGCGCGCCCAAGAAAAGCAAGAACAAAAGGAGCAGTCTAGTTTTCACGGTTTAACTCGGCGACGAGCGGCAGAACCTTGTCCTTCACGATCGCGGGAGTCACCACGCCGATGCGCTTGTAGCGGATCACGCCGCGCTTGTCGATGACATAGGTCTCCGGCACGCCGTAGACGCCGTAGTCGATGCCGACGCGGCCTTTGATGTCGTAGGCCGAGAGCTGGTACGGGTCGCCGAACTGCGCAAGCCACCTGATGCCATCCTCGCGCTTGTCCTTGTAGTTGAGCCCGATGATGGGCACGACGCCCGACCGCTGCAATTCGACCAGTACCGGGTGCTCCTCGCGGCAGGACACGCACCACGACGCCCACACGTTCAACATCCACACCTTGCCCAGCATGTCCTTCTGCGAGAACGTCTTCTCAGGCGCGTGCAGCTGCGGCAGCTCGAAATGCGGCGCCGGCTTGTTGATGAGCGGCGAGGGCACCTCGCGCGGATTGAGGTTTAAGCCGATGCCAAGCAACAGCGCGAGCGCGAGAAACACGCCCAGCGGCAGCATGAAGCGCATCATCGAAGGTCTTGGCTGCGACACGATCTCGGACATCGGCTTAACCCGCGGGGGATGCTTCCGTGGCTTGCGCGCTCGCGGGCTCGTGCAATGCGCTGCGCGCGCCCACCCGGTAGCGCCGGTCGCTCGCCGCAAGCACCCCGCCCAGCGCCATGATCACGCAGCCGATCCAGATCCAGTTCACGAACGGCTTGTACCAGATGCGCACGATCCACGTGCCGGGGGAAACCTCCTCGCCCATCGCGACGTAGAGGTCGCGCGTGATACCGCGGTTGATCGCGGCCTCGGTCATCGGCATATTCTGCACGGTGTAGATGCGTTTCTCGGGGTGAAGCGTCGCCATGCGCTTGCCTTCGCGGCTCACTTCGATCGTGCCGCGCGCGGCGACGTAGTTCGGCCCCTTAATCTGGGTCGCACCGCCGAAACTGAACTCGTGACCCGCAAGCGTCGTCACGTCGCCCGGGGCCATTTTCACGTCGGTCTCGCCCTGGTAACCATTGACGAGCGTCACGCCGACGGTAAACACCGCGACACCGATGTGCGCGATAACCATGCCATAGTAGCTGCGCGACGAGCTCCGTAACCGCTCGATGAAAGTCGGGGCGCCGGCGCCCGGTTTAACCCGCTGCCACAGATGGTAGGCGCTGGTGGCAACGATCCAGGCTGCGAGCAGCAGCCCCAGGCTCACCATCCACGACCAGCGCCCGAGAGCGAAGGGCAAGAGCACGGCGACCACGACGCTGACGCCCGCCGCCCAGCGCAGGCGCGTTGCCAGATCGGGCAGGTTCGCGCTTTTCCAGCGCGCTAGGGGCCCCAAGCCGAGCAGGAACAGCGCCGGCGCCATCAGCGGCACGAAGACGGACTCGAAGTACGGCGGCCCCACCGAGATCTTGCCCAGCCCCAGCGCATCGAGCGCGAGCGGGTAGAGCGTGCCGAGCATCACCGTGCCCGCGGCCACCACCAGCAGCACGTTGTTGGTGAGCAGCGCTGCTTCGCGCGAGACGAGGTCGAAGGCGCCGCCGAGGCCCACGCGCGGCGCGCGCCAGGCAAAAAGCGCGAGCGACGTGCCAATCACCAAGACGAGGAAACCCAGAATGAAAATGCCGCGCTTGGGATCGGTGGCGAAGGCGTGCACCGAGGTGAGCACGCCGGAGCGCACCAGGAACGTGCCGAGGAGCGAGAGGGAGAAGGCGAGGATTGCGAGCAGCACCGTCCAGCTCTTGAACGAGCCGCGCTTCTCGGTTACCGCGAGCGAATGAATGAGCGCGGTGCCCACCAGCCACGGCATGAAGGAAGCGTTCTCCACCGGGTCCCAGAACCACCAGCCGCCCCAGCCAAGCTCGTAGTACGCCCAGAAGCTGCCGAGCGCGATGCCGAGCGTGAGGAACAACCACGCCACCGTGGTCCACGGGCGCGACCAGCGCGCCCACGCCGCGTCGAGCCGGCCCGACAACAAGGCGGCGATGGCGAACGCGAACGCCACCGAAAACCCGACGTAGCCCATGTAGAGCATCGGCGGGTGGAAGATCATGCCCGCGTCCTGCAGCAGCGGGTTGAGATCGCGACCGTCCAGAGCCGCCGGCACCAGGCGGTCGAACGGGTTCGACGTGAACAGCATGAAGGCGAGAAAGCCGACGCTGATCAATCCCATCACGCCCAGCACGCGGGCGACCATGTCGTCGGGCAGCCGCCGGCTGAACGCCGAGACCGCCACGCTCCACCCCGTGAGCATCAGCGTCCACAGCAGGAGCGAGCCCTCGTGGCTGCCCCAGGTCGCGGCGATGCGGTACTGCAGCGGCAGCGACGAGTTGGAGTTTGACGCGACGTTGATGACCGAAAAGTCGTTGACGACGAAGAGCGAGGTGAGGAAGCCGAAAGCGAGCGCGACGAACACGAACTGGCCCTGCGCCGCAGGCCGCGCGACCGCCATCCACGCCGCGTTGCCGCGCGCCGCGCCGATGAGCGGCAGCAACCCCTGCGCCAACGCGAGGCACAGCGCCAGCACCAGCGCGAATTGTCCGAGCTCCGGGATCATCAGTCACCTCTTGTCGTTTGCGGCGGCGCGATTAGCGTGTCTGCGCCGGGCGGCTTCCCGGCATGCGCCTTGGCAACCGCCTCGGCCGCTGCCGGCGGCATGTAATTCTCGTCGTGCTTGGCGAGCACCTCGCTTGCGCGGAACACTCCGTTCTCGAGACGCCCCTGGGTGACGACGCCCTTGCCTTCGCGGAACAGATCAGGCAGCACGCCGCGGTAGAACACCGGGATGCTCTTTGCCGTGTCGGTCACGACGAAGCGCACGGTGACGCCGTCAGGCTCGCGCTTCACGCTGCCGACCTCGACCAGCCCGCCGACACGGAAGGTGCGGCCCTGCGGCGCCTCGTTCGCGGCAACCTGCGTCGGCGTGAAGAAGAACACCAGATTCTTCTGGAACGCGGAGAGCACGAGGGCGGCCGCCACCGCCAGCGCCGCGACGCCCCCGGCGATCATCGCCATGCGTTTATGTCGTGGTTTCATGAAGTTGCTTACCCCTTGCCGCCCAAACGTTCAAGTATGCCGCGTCGCCGCAGGACCAGCAATACGATTTCGACCACGATAAGACCCGCCGCAACGGCGTACGATCCCCAGACGTAGAGCGCGTAACCGCCCATCGCGAAGAAATTGCTCCAGCTTCCCCAGTTCACGCGCGGCTCCCCAGGTGCTCCGCCACCCAGTCGCTGTTGCGCTCGCGTTCCAGGATGATGCAGCGCACGCGCATCATGGCGGAAGCGATGCTGTAGAACCAGAAGGCGAACGCCATGATGATCATGCCGGCGAACATCGTTGCCGCCATCGTTGGCGCGCCGGTCAGGCTGACCGAGGCGCCCTGATGCAGCGTGTTCCACCATTTGACAGAGAAATAAATGATCGGAATGTTGACCACCCCAACGAGCGCCAGCACGGCGCCGGCGCGATCCGCGCGCCGCGGGTCGTCGATCGCGGCCTGCAAGGCCAGGAAACCGAAGTAAAGAAACAGCAGGATCAGCTCGGAGGTCAGGCGCGCATCCCACACCCACCAGGTGCCCCAGGTCGGCTTGCCCCACAGCGAGCCGGTCCAGAGCGCGATGAAGGTAAACAGGGCCCCCGTCGGCGCGAGCGCGCTGGCCATCATGCCGGATAACCGGGTGTTGAAGGCGAGTCCGATGCCGGCCCAGAAGGCCATTACGAGGTAGATGAACATCGACATCCAGGCGGCGGGAACGTGGATGAAGATGATGCGGTAGGCCTCGCCCTGCTGTTGATCGGTCGGCGCCACGAAGAAAGCAATGTACAGGCCGACGACACAGAACACCGCTGCCAAGAGGCCGAAGCCACCCGCGAGCGTTCTCGCCAACGGATAGAACGTCTGTGGCGAGGCGTACTTGAACCAGTTGATCCGACTGCTCATGACGACCGACGGCTCCTACTCGAAGGCGATGCGCAGCGAAACCGCCACCACCCAAGGGGCGAATGCGGCCGCCACAACCAGGAAAGCGCCCAGCAACGAAAGATGCGCGCCCGCGCCCAACCCAGCTGCAGCCGCATCCAGGGCGCCTGCGCCAACGATCAGCACGGGAATGTAGAGCGGCAGGACCAGCAGCGCCAGCAGCGCGCCGCCGCCGCGCAGCCCCAGCGTCAGCGCCGCGCCGATCGCGCCGATCAGGCTTAGCGCGGGCGTTCCAAGCAGTAAGGATAGCATCAACTCGCCGAAAAATTCTTGAGGCAAATCAAATTGTAACGCGAGGACGGGTGCCAGCAGGACGAGCGGGAGCCCGGTGATCAGCCAGTGCGCGAGTACCTTGGCCGCGACGATGATGCTCAGTGGCGTTGCGCTCAACAGCATTTGCTCCAGCGTGCCGTCGGCATGATCCTGCGAAAACACGCGGCTCAACGCGAGCATCGAGGCCAGCAGCGCCGCCACCCAGATCACGCCCGGCGCGATCGTCCGCAGCAGCGCCGGTTCGGGTCCCACCCCGAGCGGAAACAGGCTCACCACGATCACGAAGAACAGCAGCACGGTGAGGACATCGGAACGCCGCCGCATCGCGAGCAGCAGGTCGCGCCGAATGACGCGGAGAACGATCTCTAGCATGGCATGATGCGTAACGGCTGATGGCCGATGCTCGACGCAGCAGGTTTGTGACCAGACGCTGCCTCAAAAACCGATTTAGAGCCGCCCATCCTCATCCCCTCCCCTTCTCCCAAGGGAGAAGGGAAGTGTGTGTCACCCCTCTCCTCTCGGGAGAGGGGCGGGGGTGAGGGTTTGGATGCCGATAAACGCCGATAAGATCGAAAGACGATCATTTCTCGCGGTTCTCTATCTGCGTTCATCTGCGTTCATCTGCGTTTATCTGCGGTTAGGATCGGTTCTTGATTTTGAAGGGGGAGCTAAACAACGCCGGCGCCGAGGTCGACGCGCAGGGAGACCGCGGCGGCAATTTCGAGCTCGACGTGGGTGGTGTAAACGACAGCGGCTCCGCGCGCGACGTGGCCGGCGAGCAGCGCCTGCACGATGTCCACGGCATCCGCATCGAGCGCGGTAAAGGGCTCGTCGAGGATCCACAGCGGCGATTGCCCGCTCAGCGCAAGCCGCGCGAGGGCGACGCGCCGCCGCTGTCCCTGTGAGAGCACGCGCGCGGGCCGGTGCTCGCTGCCCGCGATTCCAAGCTGATCGAGCGCCGCGCGCAACGGCGCGGCAGCTACCTTGTGTCCGCCGAGCGCGCAGGCAATGGAGAGGTTTTCCGCTGCCGTGAGATCGTCCTTGATGGCGTTGGCATGCCCGATGTAGACCAGCCGGCCCCAAAACTCCTCGCGCAGGCGCCGGATGTCCTCGCCGCGCCAGCGCACGGATCCGTGAGCCGGCGCCAGCAGGCCGCAGAGAATTCGCAGCAGGCTTGTCTTTCCGCTGCCATTCGCGCCGGCGATGCGCAGCAGCTCGCCGCCGCGCAGCCTGAAGTCAAGTCCGCTGAACAGCGTGTACTCACCTCGCACGCACCGGAGATCAACCGCCTCTAGCATCAATCCGTTATTCTATACCTCTGCGATGAGACCCTTAACCGCGCATGTGCTCAAGCTCCTCGCCGACGCCGAGTTTCATTCGGGCGAGGGCCTCGCCGACGCGCTCGAGATATCGCGCGGCAGTATCTGGCATGCGATTCGCGAGCTCGAGGCGCTCGGGCTTGATGTCTATAAGGTGCCAGGCCGCGGGTATCGTCTCTCGCAGCCGGTATCGCTACTCGATGCCGCTCAGGTCGAGCATTACCTCGGGGTGCTGGCTCCGCGCTTCGCGCTCGAGCTGTGCACCAGCGTAGACTCGACCAACTCGCGATTGCTCGCACGCGCGGCGCAGGGCGCAGGCGCGGCGACGGTGGTCGCCGCTGAATGGCAAAGCGGCGGGCGCGGCCGCCTCGGGCGGGCCTGGCACTCCGCCATCGGCGGCGGCCTCGTGTTCTCGCTGCTATGGCGTTTTGGGCGCGGCGCCGGCGCGCTCGCGGGCCTGAGCCTTGCGACCGGCGTTGCGGTGGCGCGCGGGGTGGAGGCGCTGGGTGCCAGCGGGATCGAGCTGAAATGGCCGAACGACGTGCTCTGGGGCGGGCGCAAGCTCGCCGGAATTCTGATCGAGCTTCAGGGCGACGCTCTTGGGCCCACGGTGGCCGTGATCGGCATCGGCATCAACGTGCGTCTCTCGGCGGCGGACCACGGCAGGATCGGGCAGCCGGCAACGGACCTCGCGGCTGCGTGCGGCGCGGTGCCGGATCGCAACGTCGCGCTCGCGCGCTTGCTGACGGAGCTGCATCGCACGCTCGATGCGTTCGGGGAGAACGGGTTCGTGCCCCTGCGCACTGAATGGCAGCGGCGCCACGCGCACCAAGATCGGCGCGTGACGTTATCGCTGCCGGGCGGCGTTACGGCGTCCGGTTACGCGCGCGGGGCCGGGGAAGACGGCTCGCTCTTGCTCGAAACGCGGGCGGGTATCCAGCGCTACCACAGCGGCGAGATCAGCCTGCGATCCGCGTCCGATGGAAAATCAAAGGCAATTCAAGCCGCTGATGAACGCCGGTAAGATCAACGGAAAAAAAGCGATGGCCACAGAGATCACAGAGAACACAGAGATTTGAAATGCGAAGACCGATTTGCTTCATATCCTCGCCTTTCTCTGTGAACTCTGTGTTCTCTGTGGCTAGATTTCAGGTTTTCGAATGAAAGTCCTCGCAGTCGACGCTGGCAACAGCCGCATCAAGTGGGGCCTGCATGACGGGTCTGGCTGGGTCGCCCAGTCGTGGGTGATCACGGCGGAGGCGGGCCAGCTCGGCGAAAGCTGGAGCAAGCTCCCGCCGCCCGGTGCGCTCATTGCATCCAACGTTGCCGGCGACGCAGTGGGCAAAGCGCTTCGGATTGCGGCGCAGAGGCTGGACGCCAGGCTCGAAGTGATTGCGAGCCGGGCGCAGCAATGCGGCGTTCGGAGCAGCTACGACGACCCGGCACAACTCGGGCCCGACCGATGGGCCGCCCTGATCGGCGCGTGGCATTTATGGGGCGGGCCAAGCGTCGTCGTCAACGCGGGCACCACGATGACGGCGGATGCCTTGAGCCGCGACGGTGTGTTTCTCGGCGGCGTGATCGTCGCAGGGGTCGATCTCATGCGCGACGCGCTGGCGCGATCGACCGCCGGTCTTACATTGCACGACGGCCACTACACGTTCTTTCCGGCCACGACGGCTGATGCGATCATGAGCGGTGCAATCAACGCGCTGGCTGGCACCATCGAACGCATGCAGCGCTTCATGCGCGAAGCGGGCGAAGCCGAACCACGCGTCGTGCTCTCGGGCGGCGCTGCGCCGGGCGTCGAGCACGCGCTTAACGGGAGCGTCGAGGTCGTGGATAATCTGGTTTTGGAGGGGTTGCTCCGCATCGCCCTCGATGCAAAAGCGTGAATAGTGTGAGTGGTGAATGGGGGTCGATGAACCCCGCGAGGCTTCAGTCGAACTCATTGCCCCAATCCGTGCGTCGGAAGCGGACGGTGTCAAATTGTTCTTGTCCACTCACTACTCACGGGTTGAAATGAGAGCCCTGTTCCTGCTGCTGATCCTGGCGAACCTGTTGTTCTTCGCGTACGTCCATGTGGCAGGCGAAGGGGCCAGCGTCGAGAGCCGGATCGCGGCGTTGCAGATCAGCCCGGAGCGAATCCGTCTGCTCAGAGCGGGGGGCGGACCGGCTGCCGAGGCGGCGAAGCGGGTGGGCCAGAGTATTCCGCCGGTGCTGGCGTCCAACGCACCAAGCGTATGTCTGGAATGGCGCAACCTCGGCGGGCCTGATGTGGCCCGGGCCGAGAACGCCCTGGGCGAGCTCGGGATTGAACCCGCGCGGATCGCGCGTGTGGTCACCGATACCCACGGCTACTGGGTTCACATGCCGCCTTTGGAGAACAAGGCCGAGGTCGATCGCAGGATCGGGGAGCTCAAGGCGCTTGGCGTTCATGAGTTTTTCGTGGTGCAGGAGACCGGCGAGTGGCGCAACGCCATCTCCCTTGGCATCTTCCGTAGCGATGAGGCGGCGAACGTGTTCCTCGCTTCTTTGCGCCAGCGCGGCGTGCGCTCCGCGGTCATGTCGCGTCGCGACAAGATGCTAAAGCAGGTGGTGTTTTACGTGCGCGAGCCGAGCGACGCCCTCGTAGCGAAGCTCGCCGAAATCCAGAGCAATTACCCGGGAACCGGAATGAAGGCGACGCCATGTCCGCCGTCGGCGGAGGCCGAACGATAGAAATCCGGATTCAGCCGCCGATGAGCGCCGATAGACGCCGATAAGATCAAGAACAGATAGACAGGATTTGCAGGAATCAACCGCCAGTCATTGGTCGTCGGGACGTACGCTGCTCGAGCGCGATACTGGAACCGGAAACGAGACCGTGATGTCGTCGGTCAGAAGAGAGTACTTCCAACCATTCGCGTTAAGAAGGCGAACGTGATCGCCGGAGAGATCGCCGAAGGCTTACGCGCCGCGCTCGAACAGTTCGAAGCCTTAACCGACGACACAAAGCGGTAGTCATCGCTTTGTGGTTCTGCATTGTGTTTCCTCTGCGCCTCTGCGGTGAGAGGTTCTAAGTCTTGCCCCGCATGCGGTTAATCAGCGCAGTCGTACTGCGCTGATGCTCGAAGGGAATCGAGTGCACGCTTCCACCCCAGCTCTTCACTTCCGCCGCGCCAACGATCATGTCGGGCGCCCAGTCGCCGCCTTTCGCCAGCACGTCGGGCCGTCCCGCGAGGATCAGGGCGAGGGGCGTGTCCTCGTCGAACCAGGTGACGAGGTCGACGGCCTGAAGCGCGGCGATCACGGCGCAACGGTCGTCGAGACGGTTCACCGGGCGGTCGGGGCCTTTGCCGAGGCGCCGCGCCGACGCATCAGTGTTCAGAGCGACGAGCAGGCTTGCGCCGAGCGCGCACGCGCGGGCGAGGTAGGTGACGTGGCCCCGGTGGAGAATGTCGAACACACCGTTGGTGAACACCAGCGGCCGCGCGAGACCGCCAACGCGTGCGAAAAGCTCGGTCGGCGGGCAGATCTTTTGCTCGAAGGCGGGCGCAGCCACCGATCACTCGTCACTCGTCACGAGCCACGGCCTCAGTCGATGTATTCGAACACCCGTACGACCTTCTGCACGCCGCTCGTGGTGCGCGCGATTTCAGTTGCGTCCTGCGCCTCTGATTTTTTCACTAGCCCCATGAGGTAGACGATGCTGTTCTCCGTCACCACCTTGACGTGTATGGCATTGAATGTCCCGGCGTCAATGAAGCGCGCCTTCACCTTGGAGGTGATGACCGAATCATTCGTGCGTACGGAGTACGAGCTCACACCCGCAATGGTAACCTCGTTATAGACGCCGCGAACGTTCTCGACGGCGCGCGTGATGCGCTCGATTTCCGCCTTCGTGGCCGCATCGGGGACTTCGCCGGCGAGGAGCACCATTCGGTTGTAGCTCGCGATGTTCATATGGACGCCATCCTTGAACCGGTCGCTGATCCGGCTCGAGGTCTTGATCTCGATGCCCTCGTCCTCGGTGATCGTGCCCACCGTGCGGCGGTCTTCCGCGACGATCACGCCGGTTGCAACAGCACCGCCTATCACGAGGGCTGTGCAGCCATGCAGCAAGGGCAAGATTACGAGTAGCACAAACATGAGTTGTCGCATCATTCAACTCCCAGTAATAGACAGTCGATTGCGTCGCACAGGCAGTGCAACGTCAGCAAATGCACTTCCTGAATCCGCGTTGTGCTTTGCGCCGGCACGCAGATTTGGATGTCGTCTGGCAGCAGAACTTCGCCCAGCTTGCCGCCACTGCGCCCCGATAACGCCACGACGCCCATCTGGGACTCGTGTGCGGCCTCGACCGCGGCGAGCACATTGCGCGAGTTGCCGCTGGTCGAGATTGCAAGCAGGATGTCGCCGGCGTGGCCGAGCGCGCGGACTTGCTTCGAGAACACCTGGTCGTAGTCGTAATCGTTCGCGATCGACGTGAGGGTGGAGCTGTCCGTGGTGAGCGCCATTGCGGCGAGTCCCGGCCGCTCCTTCTCGAAGCGATTGAGCAGCTCCGAGGAGAAATGCTGCGCGTCGGCAGCCGAGCCGCCGTTGCCGCACGAAAGTATTTTTCCGTCCTGTTTCAGACATTGCACCATACGCTCGGCCGCGGCGGCGATCGGGCCGGCGAGCGCGTCCATTGACTGCAGTTTGAGATGCGCGCTTTCGGAAAAGTTCTCGCTGATGCGGGTGATGAGATCCACTTGAGCAGACGGGTCAGGAACTGGCGCTATTCTACCGGCGCGCGTTGGCTTCACCAAACGCGTCCGTGATCCACTCGATCCGCGGTGGCTCGCCGCGGATCAGCACGACGTCGAACCGCGCGGCCCGCTCGCCGGCCGCTGCCAGGTAGTGTCGGGCTGCCGCGACAAGCCGGCGGCGCTTGGCCACCGTGATGCTCTCGGCGGGGCCGCCATAATCCTCTGATCGGCGTGCCCGTACCTCGACGAACACAAGCGTCGCCCCGCTCTCGGCCACGAGGTCGATTTCCCCGAAACGGCAGCGGTAGTTGCGGGACAGGATCTTGAGTCCGCGGCCTTGGAGGAAGGTCGCCGCCAGGGCCTCGGCGGCATCGCCGCGGCCGCTCACGGGGGCAGGCCCCGCGCTTCCGGCCCCGTGATGGTCAGCTTGCCCTGATTGAATTGCGCGGCGGTGAGGCTGCGCACGAACTGCTGGTCAGGTCCCAGCGTAATCCGGCCGGTGACGCCATCGAGTGCCGTGGTGGCATTGCCCGCCAGCAGGCTGGCCGCGACGCGGAAGGCATCGATGCCGAGCGCGTAGAGACGTTCGTGATCCGCTGCCTTCCGATAAAGGGCCCGCGGATAGATCATGACTGCGGCGTGCTCGGGTTCCAGGAGCCAGGGCATGTCCAGGAAGCGGATGCCGGCCAGGTCGAATCCCGCAAGCGGGCCCATGGCTCCCGGGTTGACCTGCGATGTCGCGAAAAGGGCCAGTGGATCGAGGTACGGACGTGCCAGACGCGCCTGCGGGAAATCGAGCGCAAGAAATGCCATGTCTGCGACACCCAGACCGGCTGCTTCCTTGATCCGGGCCAGGTCCCCCGGGTCGCTGGTGAAGGCGTATTCCGCGACGAGCGCGCCGCCCAGCCGCGTGAATTCGTCGACGAACGCGTGATGGATTCGCTGCATCAGCGCGCTGTCTGCACTCACGGCAATGGCCTTGCGCCAGCCGTCCCGGAATGCGAGCTGCGCCACCTGTTGCGCTTCGGCTTCGGCGCGCAGGCTCAGCATATAGAGATTCACCGGGATCGGCGTGCCGGCGTTCGGCACGTTCAGCGCCAGCGTCGGCACGGGAACGGGATTGCTAGCGATCGCCGTCACGCCGTCCCGCGTGAGCGGGCCGACAACAAGACGCGCCCCGCCTGCGACCGCCGTGCCGTAACTGGCCACGATTTGGCCTGGGTCATCGCCGACCGCATAGACACGTAGCGGCAGCGTCTCGCTCCCCTGGACTTTCGCCGCGACCAGGAAGCCGTTCTTGACTGCTTCGGCCGGCCGACCGAATGTGGTGGAATTGAGCGGCAGGACCAGCGCGATATGCGGCACGCCAAGCGGGTCGGGACCGGCAGGCGCAAGAGGCGGCTGCGGAGGCGTCGCCGGAGCGCCCGGCGGTGCGGGCCCAACAGTTGGCACCGGGGGCTGCGGAGTCGTCGCCGGCGTCGCGGGCACGACAGGCGATACCGGCGGCAACATGAGCGGACCGGTGCCCGACGGCGGCAGGGGAATGGGCGGGCCGAGCGGCGGAGGCGGCGGCGCTGGTGCCGTGATCACCTCACTGGCTATCGCGAGTGCGCCCCCGTATAGTATCGCCGCAATTAACGGCACTACGAGCCAGCGATGGAGCACGCCGCAACGCATGAGGCAACCAATCGGAAACGGGAAGCAACATTATATGTAGTGGCTACCCCGATTGGAAATCTGCGCGACATCAGCCTGCGTGCGCTCGACGTATTGACGGGCGTCGACGCGATCGCCGCGGAGGATACTCGGATCACGCGGCGTCTGCTCGATCATTACGGCATCGCCAAGCGGCTCATTGCGGTACACGAGCACAACGAGCGGCGCTCCGTGAAGCAGGTGCTTGCGTTGCTCGGCGCTGGACGATCGCTTGCTCTCGTGTGCGATGCCGGAACGCCGGCAATATCCGATCCCGGCGCGGTGCTGGTGTCCGCGGTGCGCGAGGCCGGATACACGGTCACGCCGGTGCCAGGCGCCAACGCAGCGATCGCCGCGCTCGCTGCGGCCGGCTTCGACACGCCGCATTTCCTGTTCTTTGGATTTCCCCCGGCGAAAAGCAGCGCGCGCCGGCGCGCGCTTGCCGCGCTCGCGGCGCTGCCCTACACGCTCGTTTTCTACGAGGCGCCGCATCGGATCGCCGAGTGCCTGCAGGACATGAACACCGTGCTGGGCGCAGTACGGCGCGTGGTCATTGTGCGCGAGCTCACCAAAGTCTTTGAATCGATCCACGTCTGTGCGCTAGCGCAGGCCGAGCACTGGATCGAGGCGGACACGAATCGCAGCCGCGGGGAATTCGTCCTGATCGTGGAAGGAGCGGAGGCGCCGGCTGAGGATCCCGACCAGGGGCGCCGGACGCTCGAGGTGCTGCTCGCCGAACTGCCGCTCAAGCAGGCCGTGGATCTCGCGGCCAAGCTCACGGGCGGCCGCAAGAACGAGCTCTACCAGCTTGCGCTTGCGCTCAAGAAACGTGAATCGTGAATGGTAAATCGTGAATCGTAATAGGCGATTTGCCGCGTCGATGCGCATTTCGCGATTTACGATTTACGATTTACCATTGACGCAGCCATGACGCGCATCACCATCATCCGCCCCGACGACTGGCACCTGCACCTGCGCGATGGCGAACATCTGCGCGCGGTGTTGCCGGATACCGCGCGGCGCTTTGCGCGCGCCATCGTAATGCCAAACTTGAGGCCGCCAGTGACGACGACCAGGATGGCACTCGCGTACCGCGAGCGAATCCTCGCGGCTCTGCCGGCCGGCGCCAGGCTCGAGCCGTTGATGACGCTTTATCTTACTGACAATACGCCGCCCGGGGAGATCGCGGAGGCGCGGGCCAGCGCCTTTGTGCATGCGGTCAAATACTACCCGGCGGGCGCGACGACCAACTCGGACTCGGGTGTGACCGATCTGGCGAAGTGTCATCGCGTGTTCGAGGCGATGGAGAAGCACGGCATGCCGCTGCTGGTGCACGGCGAGGTCACGGACCCCGGCGTCGACGTGTTCGACCGCGAGCGCGTGTTTATCGAGCGCGTGCTGGCACCGCTGGTGAAGCGTTTTTCTGGGCTGCGCGTGGTCATGGAGCACATCACGACGCGCGAGGCGGCAGATTTCGTAACGCAGGCGCCAGCGCGCGTCGCGGCGACCATTACGGCGCATCACCTCCTGCTCAGCCGCAATGCGCTGTTCGCCGGCGGGATCCGGCCACATTACTATTGTCTGCCGCTGCTGAAACGCGAAGCGCATCGAGAGGCGCTGGTGCGGGCCGCCACCAGCGGAAATCCCAAGTTCTTTCTCGGCACCGACAGCGCGCCGCACGCGCGCGCGACGAAGGAGATCGATTGCGGTTGTGCCGGTATCTACACGGCACACGCGGGCATCGAACTCTATTGTGAGGCTTTTTCGGCAGCGGGCGCGCTCGAGAAGCTGGAGGGCTTCGCAAGCCGCCATGGCGCGGCGTTCTATGGGTTGGCGGTCAATGACGACACGATTACGCTGGCCGATGAGCCGTGGCCCGTGGCGGAGGAGATCGCCTTTGGTGCGGATGCGCTAGTGCCGTTCCGCGCCGGCTCTACTGTCGCGTGGCGGCTCGCATGAGTCGGTGCGCCGCGGGGTATTGAACACATAATGCGCGCCGCTGCCCGGGATGCTGTCCCGACTCCCCATCCGTCAGAGTTCGCACTGCCACCCGGCGAGCTGTGGGTTTTCGGCTACGGATCACTCATGTGGGACCCAGGTTTCCCGTATGTGAAGTGGGCGCCCGCGCTGGTATACGGCTATCACCGGGCGCTGTGCATCTATTCGACACAATGGCGCGGCACGGCGAAGCAGCCGGGCCTGGTGCTGGGCCTTGATCGCGGGGGCGCGTGCCGCGGCCTCGCCTATCAGGTCGCGGCCGTTGACGCCAAGACCGCGCTCGCCGGCCTGTGGGCGCGTGAAATGCGACGCCGGGTATACAAGCCGCGCCTGTTGCGCGCGCGGCTTGCTGACCGGGAGATCCGCGTGCTGACTTTCATCGCCAGTGTGGAGCATCCTGGGTACGCTGGGCGGCTTTCGGTCGAGAAAACCGCACAACTCGTGGCGACGTGCCGCGGCGACCGAGGACCTAACATCGACTATCTTACGCGCACCATCGACCATCTCGCCGAGCTCGGCGTGCGCGACCACAATCTACTGGGCGTGCTCGCAGCGGTGCGCGCCTTGCGCCCCGACGGCACGAGGTGAAACGTTCCTGCAACCTTCGCGGTGCCGGGGCGTCAAAGGAGTAAGATTCGCATTGGAAGCCGGCCAGACAGCCGCTGCGCGCGGAAGAAGCGAGCCTCAACGATGGTTCGTACCGCGCGGAGAGGAAAGTCCGGGCTCCATAGGGTAGGGTGGCGGCTAATCACCGCCCGCCGTGAGGCGAGGAACGGGGCCACAGAGACGAGACCGCCGATGGCCTGCGTCCCGGACTTCGCCGCCGCGAGGCGGCAAAGTCTCGAAAAAATGGGTAGGGTGCGGAGACGCGCTCTATTTCAGGCGCGGGATCAGGTAAGGGTGAAACGGTGCGGTAAGAGCGCACCGCGTCCGCTGTAAAGCGGATGGCTAGGCAACCTCCACCCGGAGCAACACCAAATAGGCAAGCGATGACGTGACCCGCCGAGCTTGCGGGTAGGTGGCTTGAGCCCCGGAGCAATCCGGGGCCTAGAGGAATGGCTGTCAGGGGCCGCGAGGCCCTTACAGAACCCGGCTTATCGGCCGGCTTCCATCTTTACTTCCTCCGGTTTTGAATTTCGTTGTTGGTCCGCCGCAACAGGACTTATTTCACGAAACGCGCCGTACGGGCACGGGCGATTCTTAAAGTTATCTCTTAGAGCTCTAGTTTAACCATATGTTTATAAGTCTTAATTAAGACAAGTTTTTAAACTCAAACTACACCTCAATTATTCCCTATAAGTCTTTGTCCTAAATAAAGAAACCGGTCTCGTGTCCCTTGACCCCCCTGTACCTTTTCAATATAGTGGGAAGAAGTGGAGAAATGTGGGACACGGTGTCTTTTTCGCGATGGCGCGGGAGGCATCGTTTTCTGCGGAATAAGGGGGAACCGTGTTTCGCGGCGTCGCGCAGCTCAACCTGGACAGCAAGGGCCGATTGGCGGTGCCTGCGCGACATCGCGATGCGCTGCAAACGCGCTGCAGCGGGCATCTCGTGCTCACCGCCGACTCCGATCGCTGCGTCCTGATTTATCCCCTACCGGATTGGGAGCCCATCGAGCAGAAGCTCATGGCGCTCTCGAGCTTCAACACACAGATACGGGAACTGCAGCGGCGACTCGTGGGCTACGCCGAGGACGTCCAGATGGACGCAACCGGGCGCATCCTCGTGTCGCCAGCGCTGCGCAGCTACGCGCATCTCGAAAAGAACGTGGTTCTCGTCGGGCAGGGCAACAAGTTCGAGCTGTGGAACGGGGACAACTGGGAGCAATTGATGGAACGGACCGGCGGTGTCGGCGCAGGCGGATTGCCGCCTGAGCTGGAGGGCTTCTCCTTGTGAGCGTGCGCTCACATACCACGGTCCTGTTGGAGCAAGCAGTAGATGGATTGAATGTGCGCAGCGACGGAATTTATGTCGACTGCACGTTCGGGCGCGGCGGACACAGCCGTTTGATCCTGGCGCGGCTGGGAACGAATGGCAGGCTCGTCGCGCTCGATCGCGACCCACAGGCGGTGTCCGCTGGAGGAGAGATTGGAGACGGGCGCTTTCACATGGTGCACGGCCGGTTCAGCCGGCTTGCCGAACTCGCTGCTCGGGCGGGCATCGATCAGGCGGACGGGATCGTGCTCGATCTCGGCGTCTCCTCGCCGCAGCTCGACGACGCGGGCCGCGGTTTCAGCTTTCGATTCGATGCACCGCTCGATATGCGCATGGATCCGGGCAGCGGCCTCACGGCGGCGGACTGGCTGGCGCAGGCATCCGAGCAGGAAATCCGGGAGGTCATAAGAACGTATGGCGAAGAACGGTTTGCTAAACAGATTGCAGCAGCGATTGTTGCGGCTCGAACGCGGGGACCTATTGGCACCACACGAGAACTTGCCGCGCTCGTGGCAAAAGCCGTTCCCACGCGCGAGCCAAACCAGGATCCGGCGACGCGCACGTTTCAAGCTTTACGGATTTACGTCAATCAGGAGCTTGAAGAGTTGTCGCTAGCGCTGCCCCAATGCGTGGAGCTGCTCGCCCCGACAGGGCGTCTCGTGGTGATCGGTTTTCATTCGCTCGAGGACCGCATCGTCAAACGCTTCCTGCGCGAGGCGAGCCGCACCGACCGCCTGCCCGCGCGCTTGCCGGTGCGGGCACGCGATCTGCCGCAGCCGCACCTGCGATTGATAGGCCGCGCAGTGAGGCCCGCCGCCGCAGAGGTCGCGGCGAATCCCCGCGCGCGCAGCGCGATCATGCGCGTCGCGGAGAGATTACCGAGACTACCGAAACTACCGGGATTACCGGAGCCGGAGCACTAGCGTGGTCAGGCTCAACTTGACTTTGTTTGCAGTTCTCATCGTCTGCGCACTCGCGCTGGTGACCTCGCAGCACCGCTCGCGCAAGCTCTACGTGGAACTGCAGAAGCGGCAAGACGTCGCCCGGCAGCTCGAGGTCGAATGGGGGCAGCTGCAACTCGAGCAGGGCACCTGGGCCCTGCACGCGCGCATCGAGAAGATCGCAACCCGGGCGCTTGGCATGCAGGTGCCGCCCGCCGCGCGCGTTCGCGTCGTCGCACCAGTGGCCGCGGAGGCGAAGCGATGAGCTCGGCCGCTCGCCGCCGGGCGCCGTCGCTGCGGCTCCCGGCGTGGCGCTCGCGGCTGCTGCAGGCGCTGCTGGTTGCGTGCTTTGCCGCGCTTGCCGGGCGCACGCTCTACCTGCAGGGCCTGCACAACGACTTTTTGCAGCAAAAAGGCGAGTCTCGTTACACGCGTGTCGTCGATATCAGCGCCACGCGAGGACGGATCGTCGACCGCAACGATGAGCCGCTGGCTGTCTCGACGCCGGTGGAGTCGGTAGCGGCGAGCCCGGCGGACGTCGACGCCACGCCGAGGCAGCTCGCTCGCCTGGCACGCCTGCTCGGACTCAAGCGTTCCGAGTTGAAGCGTCGGCTAGCGGACACGCGGCGCGAGTTCGTCTACCTCAAGCGCCAGCTCGCGCCGGAGGATGCCGCGCGGGTGGTCGCGCAGGGCGTGCCCGGCGTTTTTCTGCAGCGTGAGTACCGCCGCTATTACCCGGCGGGCGAAGTGACCGCGCATCTCATCGGCTTCACGGATGTCGACGACCGGGGACAGGAAGCGCTCGAGCTTGCATTCAATAAGGTGCTCGCGGGGCAGCCCGGCAGCCGGCGAGTGATCAAGGACCGTCTCGGTCAGATCGTGGAAGACGTCGAGATCATTCGCACGCCCCGGGACGGGAGCACGCTCAGACTGTCAATCGATGCCCGCATTCAGTACCTCGCCTATCGGGAACTGAAATCAGCAGTGGTGGAGCACCGCGCCAAGGCCGCTGGCATCGTGGTGCTCGATGTCGAAACGGGGGAGGTGCTGGCGATGGCCAACGTGCCCTCATTCAATCCCAACAATCGGGGCAAGCTCGACCCGCGGCGCACGCGCAACCGGGCCGTGACCGATCTGTTCGAACCGGGTTCGACCCTGAAGCCGTTCACGGTGGCCGCGGCGCTCGAGGCCGGCGCTGTGAAACCGGAAAGCGTGATCCAGACCGCGCCGGGACAGCTCGCGATCGGAAACAGGGTGATCCGCGACGCGCACCCGCAGGGCGCGTTGACGGTGGCGCAGGTGATCCAAAAATCCTCCAACATCGGCACCGCCAAGATGGCGCTCGGTATGGAACCGGAGCGGCTATGGGCCCTGTTCAACGAGGTCGGTTTCGGCACTGCGCCGCGCTCGGGCTTCCCGGGCGAGGGATCGGGCAAGCTGCGCGCGCCCAGGACCTGGCGCCCGATCGAGCAGGCAACCATCTCCTACGGCCACGGCATTTCCGTATCGTTGCTGCAACTGGCGCGCGCCTATCTGATCTTTGCCACCGAGGGCGAACTCAGGCCACTGGCGCTGGTCAAGCGGCAACTGCCGCCAGAGTCGCGGCGCGTGATATCGCCCAAGACCGCGCGTCAGGTACGCCGGATGCTCGAAATGGTCGTGCAACCGGGCGGCACCGCAATCCGCGCGCAAATCGCCGGCTATCGCGTCGCTGGCAAGACAGGGACCAGCCACAAGCTCGCGGGTGGAAGCTACGCCGCGGACCGGTATATATCCAGTTTCGTCGGGTTTGCACCTGCATCGCGGCCCCGTCTCATCGTCGCGGTGATGCTGGACGAGCCCACCGCGGGCCAGCATTTCGGCGGCGTCGTGGCAGCGCCCGTCTTCGCGCGGGTCGTGGCCGGCGGGCTGCGACTGCTCGCGGTGGAATACGACGCGCCCGTGGACAACGTGGCCCTGCCGCCGGCGGACGGGCCCGTCATCAAGGAAGAAGTGTGAATAAAGGGGACAAGGAGCCCATACCGGGGATCGAGCATTGAGACGTCGACACGCACCGGCCGGAGCCGTTGACTGGAAAGCGGTCGACGCGCTGGGCATTACCCGGCTTGCCTGCGACAGTCGTGCGGTGGGGTCCGGCGACACCTTCGTGGCGTACCCGGGATCCACGCGCGATGGCCGTGCCTACATCACCGATGCGATCGCGCATGGCGCGGTTTCGGTGTTATGGGAGCGCAAGGGATTCAAATGGGACGCGCGCAGTGCGGTGTCGAACCTGGCGGTGCCGAATCTGTGCCGGCACGTGGGAGAGATTGCAAGCCGCGTCTACTCGCAGCCAAGTCGCCGGCTGTGGGTCGTAGGCGTGACAGGAACCAACGGGAAGACCACGTGCAGCCAGTGGGTCGCGCAGGCGCTGAGCGCCGCGGGGCGGCGCTGTGCCGTGCTCGGCACGCTCGGCTACGGCCTGCGTCCGCCGCTGCGGCCTATGGCGAACACCACGCCGGACGCCGTCTGGCTGCATTCGCAGCTTGCCGAGTTCGCGCGCCGCGGCGCGCAAGCCGTCAGCATGGAAGCATCCTCGATCGGGCTCGATCAGGACCGGGTCGCCGGTGTCGAGTTCGACGTCGCGCTGTTCACGAACCTCTCGCGCGATCACCTGGAGTACCACCGCACGATGCGCCGCTACGGCGAGGCGAAGGCAAAGCTCTTCGCCTGGGATTCGCTGCAGCACGCGGTCGTCAACCTCGACGACGATTTCGGTGTGAATCTCGCGGGACGGATCCGGCGGCCGGGGCTCAAGGTGATCGGTTACGGGTTCGGTGGCGCGCGCGCCACGCGCGCGATCCGGGTTGCCGGTGGCGACGTGCGCACGGACACGAGCGGACTCAGCTTCAGCGTGAACACGCCATGGGGATCGGCGCAGGTCGTGAGCCCAGTGCTAGGCCGTTTCAACGCTTCCAATCTGCTGGGCACCCTAGCGGTACTCCTCGCGAGCGGCGTCACGTTGCGGCGCGCTGTTGCGGCGCTGGCGCGCCTGAAGCCGTTGCCGGGACGCATGCAGCGCGTCGGCGGCGGCGTGAAACCGCTGGTGGTCGTCGACTACGCGCACACGCCCGATGCCCTGGAAAAGGTGTTGCTTGCCCTGCGGGAGCTGCAACACCAGTCACGAGTCACGCGCAACGAGTCACGCTTGATCTGCGTATTCGGCTGCGGCGGCGACCGCGACCGCGGCAAGCGGCCGCAGATGGGCCGGATCGCCGTGCGTCTCGCCGACAGCGTGGTCGTCACTTCCGACAACCCGCGCAGCGAGGATCCGCACGCGATCATCGTGGACATCCTCGAGGGGGCGCGCCGCGGCAATCGCGAGTTCCGTGTCAACGTCGACCGCCGCGATGCCATCTGGGCCGCGATCGCCAGCGCGCAACGTGGCGATATCGTGCTCGTTGCGGGCAAGGGCCACGAGAACTTTCAGGAGTTCCGGGGTGTGAAGCACCCGTTCTCCGATGTAGCGGTGGCGCGGGAGGCGCTAGCAGCCTGTCGGCCTGGGTCTGGCGACAGCCTGCTTAAGGAATTTGTCGGGGCAGAGCCCGACAAATTCCTAGCGAAGCGATGACGATGATGCATCTGTCGGAAGCGGCACGGGCAATCTCGGCGCAGCTGCGCGGGGAGGACCGCGCCTTCGAAGCCGTGAGCACCGACACGCGCGCACTCACGCCGCGCGCGCTGTTCGTGGCGCTCAAGGGCGAGCGTTTCGACGGTCATGATTTCCTGTTGCATGCCGCGCAGCAGCAGGCAGCGGGTGCGCTCGTCCAGGATTCAGGATCGAGGACTCAGGGTACATCGGGCACATTGCCACTCCTGGTTGTCGGAGACACGCGGCTCGCCTTGGGGCAGCTCGCGGCGTACTGGAGGAGCAAATTCTCACTACCGCTCGTCGCGCTCACGGGCAGCAACGGCAAGACCACGGTGAAGGAGATGCTGGCCTCCATCCTGCGCGAGACGGTAATGGCCGACTCCCGAGTCGCGGACCCGGAATCCTGCGTTCTTGCCACGCGCGGAAACCTCAACAACGACATCGGCATGCCCTTGACGCTGCTCGAGCTGCGGCCGGGCCACCGTTATGCGGTGGTCGAGATGGGCATGAATCACGCTGGCGAAATTCGCTACCTGACACGGCTCACCGCGCCGGACGTCGCGCTCGTGAACAACGTCGGACCGGCGCACATCGAGTTCTTAGGCTCCCTCGAGGCGATCGCACGCGCCAAGGGAGAAATATTCGAGGGCCTTGGACCGGAGGGCACTGCGGTAATCAACGCGGATGATCGCCACGCGCCGATCCTGCGCGAG
This sequence comes from Betaproteobacteria bacterium, assembly GCA_029863175.1. The sequence continues at coordinate 22,873 of JAOTVX010000034.1, forward strand.
CTCGCGGCCGCGCGCAACCGGATCGAATTCGGGCTGGAAAGCGAGGCGGCGGTGACGGCGGCGTACCAGCTGCGTTTCCTCGAAAGCGAAATCGTGCTCAGGACTCCGCTGGGCGAAGCGGCCGCGATACTCAAAGCGCCGGGCCTGCACAACGTGCGCAACGCGCTCGCCGCCAGTGCCGCCGCGGTCGCGCTGAAAGTGCCTGCGGCCACGATCGCAGCTGGGCTCGGCCGTTTCGCCGGTGTGAAGGGGCGGCTGCAGTACAAGGCGGCCGTGAACGCAGCGACGCTGATCGACGACACCTACAACGCGAACCCGGAGTCGGCACGCGCGGCGATCGCCGTGCTCGGGCGGGCCCCCGGGGAGAAGTTGCTGGTGCTGGGAGACATGGGCGAGCTCGGCGCGGACGCGGCCGTGCTGCACGCCGAGATTGGAAGCACCGCCCGCGCGCTCGGCGTCGATCGCCTCTACACGCTGGGTGAGTTCTCGGCCCACGCGGCGCGTGCCTTCGGCTCGGGCGCCCGACATTTTGACCGCCTCGAGGATCTGCTCGCCGAGGTCGAGAACCGGCTCGCGCCCGGGGTAAGCGTTCTCGTCAAAGGCTCACGCTTCATGCGCATGGAGCGGATCGTCACGGCGTTTGCCCTGGACGGAGAGGCAACCGCGGGACAAGGGAAGGGGGCGCGAGCGTGAACCACGCGACTCATGGTAGTGCTCTCCGCGCCGTTTTGCGCTTGCTTGCACCTGGAGGCGGCGAATGCTTCTAGAGCTCGCCCAGTTCCTTGCCCGAGAGGTCCGCGCGTTCAACGTGTTCAATTACATTACGCTGCGCGCGGTCCTGGCGTGTCTCACCGCGCTCGTCATCTCCTTCGTCGTCGGACCGGCGATGATCCGCAAGCTCACGGCCTACAAGATCGGCCAGGCGGTGCGCGACGACGGGCCGCAGACACATCTCGCCAAAGCCGGGACGCCCACGATGGGCGGCGCGCTGATGCTGGTCGCGATCACAGCGACGGTACTGTTGTGGGCCGACCTCGGAAATCGCCTGGTATGGGTCGTGCTGTGGGTGACGATCGGTTTCGGTGCCATCGGCTGGGTGGATGACTACCGTAAGGTGGTGCGGCGCAATCCCAAGGGGTTGCCGGCACGGTCCAAATTCGTGTTGCAGTCGATCGTAGGGCTGATTGCCGCCGGCTTCCTCGCCTTCTACACCAACCTGCCGGAGCAGACGGTCTTCATCGTGCCCTTCTTCAAGGAGATCACCTATCCGCTCGGCGCGGTTGGCTTCATCGTGATGACCTACTTCGTGATCGTGGGCACGAGCAACGCGGTCAACCTCACCGACGGACTCGACGGGCTCGCGATCATGCCCACGGTGATGATCGGAGGCGCGCTCGGCATTTTCGCCTACGTCGCCGGCCACGCCGTGTTCTCCAAGTACCTGGGTTTCCCTTTCATCCCGGGCGCGGGCGAGCTGGCTGTCATCTGCGGCGCGATTGCGGGGGCGGGTCTCGCGTTTCTCTGGTTCAACGCCTATCCGGCGGAAGTATTCATGGGCGACGTGGGTGCCCTCGCGCTGGGCGCTGCGCTGGGAACCATCGCGGTCATTGTGAGGCAGGAGATCGTGCTGTTCATCATGGGCGGCGTCTTCGTGGTGGAGACGCTCTCGGTGATGCTCCAGGTGGCGTCGTTCAAGCTGACGGGCAAGCGCATTTTCCGCATGGCGCCGCTGCATCACCACTATGAATTGAAGGGCTGGAAGGAGAACCAGGTCGTCGTTCGTTTCTGGATCATCACGATGATGCTGGTGCTGGTTGGGCTTTCGACCCTGAAGCTGCGTTGAATGATTCTGTGGACTGGAGTGGACGAAAGGTGGTCGTGCTCGGGCTCGGTGATACGGGGCTATCGATGACGCGCTGGCTGGCGCGGCATGGCGCGCGGGTGCGGGTCGCGGACAGCCGTCCCGAGCCGCCGCACGCAGCGCAGCTCGCGCGCGAGCTGCCGCACGTCCCGCTCGTCACGGGCGTCTTCGGCGCCGAAACGTTCCGGGACGTCGATTGCATCGCGATCAGCCCTGGCATCGACCGTCGCGAGGCGCCGATCGCGCAGGCGTCCGGGCGGGGCGTGCCCCTCGTCGGGGACGTCGAGCTCTTCGCGCAGGCACTCCCGCACAGCACGGCTCGCAATGCACGGGTCCTGGCCATCACCGGCTCTAATGGCAAGAGCACGGTCACCGCCATGGCGGGGGCCATTTGCCGCGCGGCAGGCCGCAACGCGATGGTCGCCGGAAACATCGGGCTGCCGGTCCTCGATGCGCTGGCCGATGTCGAAGGCGCCCCGGTCGCGCCGGACGTGTTCGTGATCGAACTGTCGAGCTTCCAGCTGGAAAGCACCGTGCATCTGACGCCGGACGCCGCGACAGTGCTCAACCTCACGGAGGATCACCTCGACCGCTACGAAGGGATGGAAGATTACGCGGCCGCGAAGTCGCGCGTGTTCTTGGGCAACGGTGTCCAGATCCTCAACCGGGATGACCGCTGGAGCTCGAACATGGCACGTGCCGGGCGCACCATTTTCACGTTCGGGCTCTCCGCCCCGCGCGCGGAGTCGGAATGGGGTGTGACCGAGGAGCGCGGCGAGCGCTCGCTCGCCCATGGCCAGAATCGCCTGATGGCGCTCGCCGAACTTCCGCTCGCCGGGCTGCACAACGTCGCCAATGCCTTGGCCGCGCACGCGCTGACGCATGCGGTCGGGTTGCCCGATCAAGCGGCAGCGGACGCGCTACGCCAGTTCGAGGGGCTACCCAATCGCGTGCAACGCGTGGCGAAGTTCGCCGGCGTGACCTTCTACGACGACTCGAAAGGCACCAACGTGGGCGCGACCGTGGCGGCGCTCTCGGGCATGGGCCGGCCCGTCGTGCTGATCGCCGGCGGGGACGGAAAGGGACAGGATTTCAATCCGCTTGCGCCCGCAGTAGAGCGCCATGCGCGGGCCGTCGTCCTGATCGGGCGTGACGCCGACCGAATCGAGCGGGCCCTGAAGCGAACCGGCGTGCCGCTCGAGCATGCGCGCGACATGGAGCAGGCGGTGGCGGTGGCGCAGCGTGCCTCGCGGGCGGGCGATGCAGTGCTGCTCTCGCCGGCCTGCGCAAGCTTCGACATGTTCCGAAATTATCGGCATCGGGGCGAAGCCTTCGTGGCAGCGGTGCAAGCGCTCGCGCGGGAGGAAGGCTGAACATGCTTTACTCGGAAGCCAATGCCCGCTTGCCGGTCGCTGAGTACGACCAGACGCTCATGTGGATGACGGTGCTGTTGCTCGGGTTGGGTCTGGTGATGGTCTATTCCGCATCGATCGCGATCGCGGAGGCGAGCCGCGCGTTCGGACATCAGGCGAGCCATTACCTCGTGCGGCATGCGTTTTTCGTTGCTGCAGGCATTATGGCAGCGCTCGTCGCCTTCCAGGTCCCGCTGCGGCTGTGGCAGCAGGCGGCACCCTGGCTCTTCCTTGTTGGAGTGGTGCTTCTCGCGCTTGTGCTGCTGCCCGGCATCGGGCGCGAGGTGAATGGCAGCAAACGGTGGCTCTCACTTTACCTCGTGAATCTCCAGCCCTCCGAGTTCATGAAGCTCTTCGTGGTGCTCTATGCAGCGGATTACACCGTTCGCAAGGCCGCGCACATGGATAGTCTCCGCCGCGCTTTCCTGCCGATGCTGATGGTGATGCTGATCGTCGGCGGCTTGCTCCTCCGCGAGCCGGATTTCGGCGCGTTCGTCGTGATCACGGTGGTCGCGATGGGGATTCTCTTTCTTGGCGGTATGAACTGGAAGCTGTTCGCAGGGCTGGTGTTGTTGCTGCTGGCCGGCTTCGTACTGCTTATTCTCGGCTCGCCCTACCGGCTGCAGCGAGTGATCGGTTTTATGGACCCTTGGGCCGACCCCTATGGCACCGGCTATCAGCTCTCGCATGCGCTGATCGCCTTCGGGCGCGGCGAGTGGTTTGGCGTCGGCCTCGGGGCGAGCGTGGAAAAGCTCTTCTACCTGCCAGAGGCACACACCGATTTTCTGCTCGCCGTGATTGCCGAGGAACTGGGCTTTATGGGAGTGATCGCCATCGTGCTCGCTTTCGCTTGGATCGTGATGCGCGCATTCGCGATCGGGCGGCGCGCGGCGCTGCTCGAGCGGCATTTCGCAGCACTGGTCGCCAACGGTATCGGGCTCTGGATCGGCGTGCAGGCGATCATCAACATCGGTGTCAACACCGGAATGCTGCCGACCAAGGGGCTCACGCTTCCGTTGCTGTCATTCGGCGGCAGCGCGATCACGGCCACCTGCTGCGCGATCGCTGTGCTGCTACGCGTCGATTGGGAAAACCGCCAGATCATGCGGGGCCATACCGTATGAGCCGGACGATCATGATCATGGCGGGTGGCACCGGCGGGCACATCTTCCCGGCCCTCGCGGTCGCGGAGTATCTGCGCGCCGAGGGCTGGAACATCGTCTGGATGGGCAGCCGGGCCGGGATGGAAGCAGCACTGATCCCGCAACGCGGCTACGCGATGGCGTGGGTCCGGTTCTCGGGCGTGCGCGGCCGCAATGTGCTGCAGGCAGCGTTGCTGCCGGTGCAGCTGCTCATCGCGTTCTGGCAATCCGTGCGCGCGATCTTTTCGCGCCGCCCGGACGTGGTGCTTGGCATGGGAGGCTACGTCTCGTTCCCCGGCGCAATGATGGCTGCGCTTTTCAATCGGCCGTTGGCGATTCACGAGCAGAATTCCGTGGCCGGCCTGGCCAACCGCGTCCTGGCGAAGCTCGCCGATCGGGTGCTCACCACCTTTCCCGAGGCCTTTGGCGAGGCGACCGCAGTAATCATCACCGGAAATCCGGTGCGGGCGGAGATTGTAGCCATGGCGCCGCCGGAGAACCGCTACCGGGCACGGGGCGGGCGGCTGAGACTCCTGGTCGTGGGGGGCAGCCAGGGAGCGCGCGTGCTCAATACAGCAGTACCCGCTGCGCTGGCACTCGTGCCCGAGCATGCGCGCCCGCGGGTCCTGCACCAAGCCGGGGGTACACATGAGGAGACAGTCCGCCGCGGCTACGAGAAGCGCGGTATCGACGCTGACGTGACGGCTTTCATCGATGACATCGCGGCGCGCTACGCCGAATCCGATCTCGTCATTTGCCGGGCCGGCGCCACCACCATCGCCGAGATCGCGGCGGCGGGAGTGGCTTCGGTGCTGGTGCCCTATCCCTATGCGGTGGATGACCACCAGACCATCAACGCACGGTTTCTTGCCGACCGCGGCGCTGCCCTGCTGATTGCCCAGGCGGAATTCACGCCGCAGCGGCTTGCCGAGGTGCTCGTGGGTACGACGCGTGAGCGGCTGCTCGCCATGGCGCAGCAAGCGCGCGCCGTAGGTAAAACCGATGCCACGCGCGCCGTCGCGAAAGTCTGTGCGGAGCTGGCGGCACGATGAGACACAAGGTCAAGCATGTGCACTTCGTGGGAATAGGCGGCGCCGGGATGTGCGGCATCGCCGAGGTGCTGCTCAACCTGGGTTACGTGGTGAGCGGCTCGGATCTTGCCGATAACGCGGTGACGCGCCGCTTGCGAGGGCTCGGCGCCCAAATCCGCAGCGGTCACGCCGCAGAGCATGTCGCGGGGGCCGACGCTGTTGTGATCTCGAGCGCTGTTCGGGACGACAACCCCGAGGTCGTGGCCGCGCGTGGCGCGAAGATCCCAGTGGTTCCGCGGGCGCTCATGCTCGCCGAATTGATGCGCCTGAAACGGGGAATCGCCGTGGCCGGTACCCATGGCAAGACCACCACGACCAGTCTCGTCGCGAGCGTGCTCGCAGAAGGCGGACTGGATCCCACCTTCGTGATCGGCGGCAGGCTCGAAGCGGCGGGAAGCAATGCCAAGCTCGGCGCCGGCGAATTCATCGTGGCCGAAGCCGACGAATCCGATGCGTCATTCCTCTACCTGCAGCCAGTAGTTGCGGTGGTCACCAACATCGATGCTGACCATATGGAGACCTATGACCACTCTCTAGACAAGCTGCGGCAGGCGTTCGTGGACTTCCTGCAGCGCCTCCCGTTCTACGGCGTGGCCGTGCTTTGCATCGACGACCCCAACGTCCGGACCATCCTGCCGCAACTCAGCAAGCCGGTCACTCCCTACGGGCTCTCTCCCGATGCGTATGTTCGGGCCGTGGACGTGACCGCGAGCGGTGGGCAGATGCGGTTCCAGGTTGAGCGTTCCGACCCGGGTGGCCAGGCATCCCGCAACGGCAAGCTGGCGATTACGCTCAATCTTCCCGGCGCGCACAACGTGCGTAATGCGCTCGCGGCGATTGCCGTGGGCCTGGAGCTGGGCGTGCCCGAGAAGAAAATCGCCCGGGCGCTTGCCGAGTTCAAGGGTGTGGGGCGGCGCTTCCAGCAGTTTGGAAAAGTACGGCTGCCGGGCGGTGGCAGCTTCACGCTGATTGACGATTACGGCCACCACCCTGCCGAAATGGCGGCGACGCTCGCCGCTGCACGCGGCGCTTTCCCGAAGCGAAGAATTGTGCTCGCGTTCCAGCCCCACCGTTACACGCGCACCCGTGATTGCTTTGAGGACTTCGTCACCGCCCTCTCCACGACGGACGCGCTCATTCTGACGGAGGTTTACCCGGCGGGTGAAGCGCCGATCGTGGCGGCCGACGGGCGGGCGCTGGCGCGGGCCGTGAGGGTGCAGGGCAAGGTCGAGCCGGTTTTTGTGGAAAAGGTTGCCGAGCTGCCGGCCGCGATCCTGGTGGCGGCGCGCGACGGCGACGTGGTGCTCACGATGGGCGCGGGTTCCATAGGCGGCGTTGCCGTACAACTCGCGAGCCGGGTGCGCAGTACGAATGGGGGGGCAGCATGAACATGGTGGACGCCGAGAAGCCGGTCGCAGAGGGCTTGCGCGGGGAACTCCGGCAGCGCGAACCGATGGCGCGCCACACGAGTTGGCGCGCCGGCGGCGCGGCGGACCAGGCCTATTTTCCGGCCGACCTTGCCGATCTTGCGGCCTTCCTCCGCGCCCTGCCGGCGAGCGAGCCGGTGCAAATGGTGGGCCTCGGCAGCAACCTGCTGGTGCGCGACCGGGGCTTGCGCGGCACGGTAATCTTTACGCACTGGGCGCTGAGGGCGATCCGGGTCGGGCGCGTGGAAAGCGGGCACGGCGAGATCTACGCCGAAGCAGGAATCGCCAGCCCCAGAATCGCGCGCTTTGCGGCGATGCACGGCTTCAAGGGCGCGGAGTTTCTCGCGGGCATTCCGGGAACGGTGGGGGGCGCGCTTGCGATGAACGCCGGCGCCTTCGGTGGCGAGACCTGGAAGATCGTGGACCGGGCAGTGACGATCGACCGCAGCGGCACCCTGCGCGAGCGTTGGCCTGCGGACTACGAGATCGACTACCGCCACGCGCGCTTAGTCCTTCATTCTTCCGAAGAGTGGTTCGTTGCGGCAACCTTTCGCCTTCCGCGCGGCGATCGCCAGTCTTCGCGCCGCATCATCAAGGGCCTGCTACAGCAACGGCTGGCGACGCAGCCGCTCGAGCGGCCCAATGCGGGCTCGGTGTTTCGCAACCCCTCGGGGAGCGAGTACGCCGCGCACTTCATCGAAGCGTGCGGACTGAAGGGGCACGAGATCGGCGGCGCGCAGATCTCGACCAAGCACGCGAATTTCATTGTCAACGCCGGCGGCGCAAGCGCTGCTGATATCGAGGCGCTGATCGACCTGGCGGAGCGCAGCGTGAGTGAAAAATTCGGCATCACCCTCGTACGGGAGGTGCGCATTGTGGGTGAACGGTGGTGAGCAAGTTTGGGAAGGTTGCGGTCCTGATGGGCGGGGACGCCGGAGGGCGGAAGAGGGGCCCCTTTGGGGATCTGACCCTGGAGGCGCACACGGCCGCCCAAGGGATGACTTGCAACGGGGCGAGGTGAGTGAGCAAGTTTGGGAAGGTTGCGGTGCTGATGGGCGGCCGATCCGCCGAACGCGAGATCTCGCTCAAGAGCGGGGCGATGGTGCTCGCCGCCCTGAAGAGGAGCGGTGTGGACGCCCATGCCTTCGATCCGCGCGACCAGCGGCTGGAAGAGCTCGCCGCGGGAAAATTCGAGCGCGCCTTTATCGCATTGCACGGCCGTTTCGGCGAAGACGGAACGGTGCAGGGCGCGCTCGAGTATCTCGGCATCCCCTACACGGGGAGCGGCGTCATGGCGAGCGCGCTCGCGATGGACAAGTGGCGCACCAAGCTTCTGTGGCATGCAGGGGGAATGCCAACACCGGCCTATGAGCTGCTCACACCGCAGAGCGATCGCGCGCAGGTGGCGACCCGCCTGGGGCTGCCGCTGATGGTAAAGCCGGCCAGCGAAGGCTCGTCCATTGGGATGACCAAGGTCACCTCGGTCGAGGCGCTCGGCGCAGCGTACGAGCTCGCCGCCGGTTACGACAAGGCAGTGATCGCCGAAGCCTTCATTGAGGGCGTCGAGCTTACCGCAGGAATTCTTGGCGACGAGCCACTGCCATTGATACGCCTTGAGACGCCGCGGACGTTCTACGACTACGAGGCCAAGTACTTTGCCGATGACACGCGCTATACCTGCCCTTGCGGGTTGCCGGAGAGCCAGGAGCAACGCGTGCGGCAAGTGGCCTTCGCCGCTTTCGAATTGCTGGGCTGCGGTGGCTGGGGACGCGTCGACCTGATGCTGGACCGCGCGGGCGATCCCTACTTGCTCGAGGTCAACACTGTGCCGGGCATGACCGACCACAGCCTGGTGCCGATGGCGGCTCGCGCCAAAGGAATATCGTTTGAAGATTTGTGCGTACGGATATTGGAGTCGGCGCATGTGGGTTAAGCCGCAACCTCGAACCCGGAACCCGGAACTCGGAACCCGAAACGGGCGAAGCGATGTGGGATAGACCGGATATCCTCAATGCGGCCGCCAGCGCGCTCTACGGCCTTGCAGTGCTGCTCGCGCTCTTTGTGGCCGTAGCGTTCACGATCCAGCTCCCGATATTTGCCCTGCGCGAAGTCCGGGTGGAAGTTGCGCCCACGCACGTCACGCGCGATCAGGTCGAGATCATCGTGCGGCGCGAGCTCAGGGGAAATTTTTTTACCCTCGATCTGGACGCCATCCGAGCCGCCTTCGGGCGGCTGCCGTGGGTGCGAAATGTCGAACTGCGGCGGCGCTGGCCGGACCGGCTGGAGGTCACGTTCGAGGAGCACCTGCCGCTTGCGCGCTGGGCCACTGCCGCGCTGGTGAACACCCACGGCGAGCTCTTCGAAGCCGCCTACAGCAGGCCGCTGCCCGTGTTCGTCGGGCCCGCCGGCGCGGCCAAGGAAATGGCCATCCAATACGAGTACTTTCGCCGCGGACTCGCAGATATCAGGCAGCGGCCGGTGCGGGTGCAGGTGTCGCCGCGCCGAGCCTGGAAGCTCAAGCTCGAGAGTGGGCTGACGCTGGAGCTCGGCCGCGAGCAGATCGAAGCGCGCTTCGCCCGTTTCATCGCGGCGTACGACCGCGCCGTGGCGCCGCTGGAGCAGCGCATCGAATACGTGGACCTGCGCTATGCGAACGGATTTGCGGTGCGCATTCCCGAGGCGGGGTCTAACGACCCGGAACCCAAGCGTGGACGCAAGACAGGATAGGGGGCCGGGGAAGCGCTCATGAGCAAGCCGAGAGACAACAAGAAACTGATGGTGGGGCTCGACATCGGGACGTCCAAGATCGTCGCGATCGTCGCAGAGCTTAAGCCCGAGGGCGGGTTCGAAATCATCGGCATGGGACAGCACCCGTCGCGCGGGCTCAAGAAAGGTGTCGTGGTCAACATCGAGACAACGGTCAACGCCATTCAGCGCGCGCTGGAGGAGGCCGAGCTCATGGCTGACTGCAAGATTCGCGAGGTCTACACCGGAATCGCCGGCAGCCATGTCCGCAGCTTCAACTCGCAGGGCATGGTGCCGGTGAAGGACAAGGAGGTTGCTCAGCCGGACATCGAGCGCGTCATCGATACCGCGCGAGCAGTGCAGATCCCGAACGACCAGCAGATCCTGCACGTGCTCAACCAGGAATTCATCATCGACGGGCAAGAGGATGTGCGCGAGCCGCTTGGCATGAGCGGGGTGCGGCTGGAGGTCAAGGTGCACATCGTGACCGGCGCGGTGTCCGCCGCGCAGAACATCGTAAAGTGCGTGCGCCGCTGTGGCCTGGAGGTGCGCGACCTCATCCTGCAGCCGCTCGCTTCCGCGCTGGCCGTCATCTCCGAGGACGAGAAGGATCTCGGCGTGGCTCTCATGGACATCGGCGGCGGGACGACCGATCTCATCGTGTTCACGCACGGAGCGATTCGCCATACCGCGGTGATACCGATCGCGGGCGACCAGATTACCAACGACATCGCGATGGCCCTGCGCACGCCGACCAAGGATGCGGAAGAAATAAAGGAACGTTACGGGTGCGCGCTGTCCCAGCTCGCCGACCCCCAGGACATGGTCGAGGTGCCGGGGCTTGGCGACCGAGAGCCGCGCCAGCTCTCGCGCAAGACGCTCTCGGAAGTGATCGAGCCCCGCGTCGAGGAACTCTACTCGCTAGTGCAATCGGAGCTGCGCCGTAGCGGCTACGAGGAGTTGCTTTCGGCGGGTGTGGTGATCACCGGGGGTTCGGGCGTAATGCAGGGGATGATTGAGCTCGGCGAGGAGCTCTTCCACATGCCGGTGCGCGTCGGGCATCCGGCCTATGGCGGAACGTTGGCGGAATACGTGCGCCATCCGCGATTTTCGACTGGCGTTGGCCTGCTGCTGGCGGGTCTCGAGCAGCACCGGCAGAAGGAGGTGGCGCGCATGAACATCAACTCGTTCCAGCAGACTCTGGAAAGGATGAAATCGTGGTTTGCGGGGAATTTCTAGAAAAAAGAGGGCATTCGGTATCCGTGAAGTATCGGTTTGGCCGTTCTTAGTCATTGACCAGTTGAAAGGAGCCTCAATGTTTGAAATCGTGGATTCTCAAGCGCAGGAAGCGGTGATCAAGGTAATCGGCGTGGGTGGCTGCGGCGGCAACGCGGTTGACCACATGATGGTGCGGGGCGTGAAGGGGGTCGAGTTCATTTCGGCCAATACCGACGTGCAGGCGCTCAAGCGCACGCAAGCGAAAGTGCAATTGCAGCTCGGCACCCATATCACCAAAGGGCTAGGCGCCGGTGCGAACCCGGAAGTCGGGCGGCAGTCGGCCTTGGAAGACCGCGAGCGCGTCGCGGAGACGATTGCGGGCGCCGACATGCTTTTCGTTACCGCGGGAATGGGAGGCGGCACCGGCACCGGCGCCGCACCGGTCGTCGCCGAGATCGCCAAGGAGCTCGGCATTCTCACGGTGGCGGTGGTCACCAAGCCGTTCGGCTTCGAGGGCAAGCGCAAGCGCATCGCGCTTGAGGGGCTCGAGCAGCTCGAGGAGTACGTCGACTCACTGATCGTGATACCCAACGACAAGCTGATGCAGGTGCTCGGAAACAAGGTGACGCTGCACGAGGCATTCAGGGCGGCAAACGAGGTTCTGCACGGCGCCGTTGCCGGAATCGCGGAAATCATCAGTTGTCCGGGCATGATCAACGTCGACTTTGCCGACGTGCGCACGGTCATGGCGGAGATGGGAATGGCGATGATGGGCTCGGCCAAGTCTGCCGGACCCGATCGGGCGCGGCTGGCGGCGGAGCAGGCGGTGGCGTGCCCGCTGCTCGAGGACATCAATATCGCCGACGCGCACGGCGTGCTCGTCAACATCTCGGCGAGTCAGGAGTCCTTCCAGCTCCAGGAACTCTACGACGTGATGGAGACCATCGGGTCCTTCGCGGCCGATGGCGCGCACAAGATCGTGGGCACCGTGTACGACGAGGCGCTGGATGATGGCCTGCGCGTCACTATTGTGGCGACTGGGCTGGGCAAGCCGGCAATACGTGAGCAGCCGAAGCCGTTGACCGTCGTGACGACCAAGACCGGCACCGACAACCAGCCGCTCGAGGTGGATTACGGCGCGCTCGAGATGCCCGCCGTTCTGCGCTCGAAGCGCAACCGCGATGCGACGATTGACGCGATGCGGCAGTCGGGTGTGGAGATGCTCGACATCCCGGCGTTTCTGCGGAAGCAGGCGGATTAGTCAAGATATTGTGACCCGAAGCGGGCACGCCGGACTCGGCATTCTCGAGTGTAAGGGCGGCGCGCAAGCGGCTGACGCGAGATGATTGACCACTTGACGTCGCGGTGGGGGCGGCGCCACCTTATCGCCGGGTGGGAATCCCACCAAAGAGCGCGCCCGGAGTCGTTATCGGGCACGCTAACTGTTGAAAGAGGAGGGCGAATCACGTTTGGTTACAATCTTTTTGCACGGCAACACAATGACATGCTAAGATTAGCTCGATAACATTATGAAAAATCAGAGAGTTTTAAATTGATCCATCAGCGCACGCTCAAGAATCTGATCCGGGCCACCGGTGTTGGTTTACACACCGGTGCGAAGGTGTACATGACGCTGCGCCCGGCTCCGACGAATACCGGGATCATTTTTCGTCGTACTGACCTCGCCCAGCCGGTCGAGATCAAGGCCGCGCCGCACGCGGTGGGGGACACGCGGCTCTCTTCCTGTCTCGAGCAGGATGGCGTGCGGGTCTCGACCGTCGAGCACTTGATGTCCGCTTTCGCGGGCCTTGGCGTCGACAACGCGTACGTTGATCTCTCGGCGCCGGAAGTGCCCATCATGGATGGCAGCGCCGGTCCTTTCGTGTTCCTACTGCAGTCGGCAGGCGTCGAAAAGCAGGGCGTGCCCAAGAAGTTCATCCGCGTGCTGAACTCGGTCGTGGTCGAAGAAGGGGAAAAATGGGTGCGACTGGAGCCGCACAATGGCTTCAAGCTGGCACTTAGCATCGACTTCGATCACCCGGTTTTCGACAAGATGCGGCAATCGGTCGCCGTTGATTTCTCGGATACCTCCTACATCAAGGAAGTCAGCCGCGCGCGCACCTTCGGCTTCATGCAGGACGTCGAGACGATGCGCGGGCAAGGCCTCGCATTGGGCGGCAGCCTTGATAACGCGATCGTCATGGACGAGTACCGCGTGCTCAACACTGACGGGCTGCGCTACGAGGACGAGTTCGTCAAACACAAGGTCCTCGACGCCATCGGCGATCTTTATCTCCTCGGCCACCCATTGATCGGGGCGTTCTCCGGGCATAAGTCGGGGCATGCGCTCAACAATCAGCTGCTGCGGCGCCTGCTGGAAGATCGCACGGCCTGGGAGTTCGCGAGCTTCGAGCGGGTGGAAGATGCGCCCGTGTTTCTCGCCTGGCAGCCACAGCCCGCCTAAGCGCCGCCTATCTATCGCGCGCCGGGTTCAAAGTCCAAAGTTCCGAGTTCAAAGTTCCGGGGCTTCGCACCGAACCTTGAACCTTGAACCTTGAACTTCGAACCTTGAAGTAGGCGTGATTCATGCTGGTTCTGAGGCTGATCGGGATGTTGGTTCTGATTGCCCTGGTCGGCGCGTTGGCGCTCTACCTGTTTACCAAAAATCGGCGCTATCTCACATTCGCTTGGCGCGTATTTCAGTTCGGCTTGATCTTCTTGCTGGTTTTCGTGACGCTTTACGCACTCGAGCGGTTGGTGCTTGTGATCTGACTGCGATCTATTTCACACTGCGTTTATGGCGTTGCACCAAACGGGTCACGGCGTGCTTCAAGGGGGAGTCTTTCAAGGCGTGAGCCAGTCTCTCAAAATCGGCGATGGCGCGCGTATTCAACGCGCGCTTTCGTGAACTTTTTCCGGGCCCGATTTGTGGCATCGAAACTTGAACTTCTATACGAATTCCAGTAACCTGAAATTCGTGTGTTTGCAGATGTTCGAGCAAGCGCGGGGCGAGTTGCCGAAGCTTGGCGGCCGCGGCCGAATTATCCGCGGCAACATAAAGCGTTCCAGACCGGAGGCTCTTAACCCGGGTTGCGCTGGTGAGCGGGCGGGGAATTGCGTCGAGGACTGCACGCTGTAGTTCGGCCAGGTGTTGCGCGCGCCGGGATAGGGCGCGAAGTTCACCGGATTGGAGAAGCAGATCACCGATCTTGTGAGCAGGCATGGACATGCGGTAAGGGGAGAAAATGAATGTTATTCTAGTTTCCGGAAAATTGGCCAGGGCGAAGACTTTCAGCCTGGGCCTGCCCCACTTTTTGCTGCTGGGCCTGGGCTTGGCCCTGACGGCCCTGATGCTGGCGGCGATACTCCATTACGTGGCGCTACGTTTTGCCGACGACGTCAAGCTGCCCTACGTCGAGTCCACCGTTTTGGCGGCGCAGGAGCGCCAATACGCCCTGCAGCAGCAACAACACGAAAAAGCCCAGTCCTACCTGCGCGCAAATCTCAATGCCATGGCGGTCAAGCTGGGCGAGATGCAGGCACAGCTGGTCCGACTGGACACCGTCGGCGAACGGCTCGCAAAGCTGGCGGGTATTAAGCCGCAGGACATGATGTTTGGCGAGCGGCCGGGTCGCGGCGGCGCCGTTTCAACGCTGCCCTCGCAGGACCTCTCGCTTGGCGATTTCACGCAGGAGCTTGAATTGCTCACGCGGCAAGTCGACGACCGCAGCGACAAGCTCGGTATCCTGGAATCCCTGTTCACGGTCGACAGCGCCAATAAGAAGCTGATACCGACCATGCGGCCGGTCGAAGGTGGCTGGTATTCCTCCAACTTTGGCTGGCGTATCGATCCGTTCACAGGGCAGCGCGCGTTCCACACGGGTATCGACGTGATGGCCGAGAAAGGAACGCCGATCTACGCGGCGGCCGGCGGCGTCGTGATCTTCTCTGGCCGGCACCGGCAGTATGGTAATATGATCGAAATCGACCACGGCAACGGCCTGATCACACGTTACGCGCACGCATCCAAGCTGCTGGTAAATGTCGGCGACCTGGTTGTGCGGGGAGTGCAGGTCGGCAAGGTCGGAAAGACGGGCCGCGCGACCGGCTCCCACTTGCACTTCGAGGTGCGGCGGCGTGGAGCCCCGGTGAACCCAAAGCGATTTTTGCGTTTGCCCGGCTGACCGTTGAGAGACAGGAATTTCTAAGGGGGTGGGGTGAGTTTCCCCACCCCTTTTTGTTTAGCTTGCTGAGCGGATGATGCAGAGCGTCCTGAGGAAGATCTTCGGCAGCCGCAACGATCGGCTGCTGCGGCAGTACAACCGCCAGGTGCGCGCCGTCAACGCGATCGGGCCGCAGATCGAGAAGCTGACCGACGCGGAGTTGCGTGCGAAAACTGACGAGTTCCGCGCGCGCGCGCGCGATGTCGTCGCCAAAGTGCCTGACAACGCCGACGGTGACCCCGAACGGGCACGCCAGCTCGAGCTCGAGCGCTCGAAGGTGCGCCGCGAGGCCGTCGAGGAGCTGCTGCCGGAGGCATTCGCCGTTGTGCGCGAAGCGGGGCGGCGCACGCTCAATATGCGGCATTTCGACATGCAGCTGATGGGCGGCATTGCCCTGCACAATGGCAAGATCGCGGAAATGCGCACGGGTGAGGGCAAGACGCTGGTGGCGACTCTGCCTGCTTACCTGAATGCCCTCGGTGGCGAGAGCGTGCATATCATCACCGTCAACGATTACCTGGCGCAGCGCGACGCGGACTGGATGGGAAAGATCTACCGCTTCCTCGGGCTGACGGTGGGGGTCAATCTTTCGCAGATGGAGCACACGCTCAAGCAGCAGGCCTACGGCGCAGACATCACCTACGGCACCAACAACGAGTTCGGCTTCGATTATCTGCGCGACAACATGGTTTATCACGTCTCGGAGAAGGTGCAGCGGGGGCTGCACTTCGGGATTGTGGACGAGGTGGACTCGATCCTGATCGACGAGGCGAGGACGCCTCTCATCATTTCGGGGCAGGCCGAGGACACGACCGATCTCTACGTCAAGACCAACCACATTGCCCCGAAGCTGGTGCGGCAGAAGGAAGAAAACGGGCCGGGCGATTTCTGGGTCGACGAGAAAGCCCACCAGGTCATCATGTCGGAGCAGGGCCACGAGCACGCCGAGGAGCTAATGGCCGAGGCCGGGCTGCTCATGCCGGGCTCCAGCCTCTACGACCCGAGCAACATCGTCCTCATGCACCACCTGCATGCGGCGCTGAGGGCGCATTCCCTGTTCCATCGCGACCAGCAGTATGTCGTCCAGAACGGCGAGATCGTCATCGTTGATGAGTTCACGGGGCGGCTGATGCCGGGCCGGCGCTGGTCCGAGGGGTTGCACCAGGCGGTTGAGGCCAAGGAAGGAGTCGAGATCCAGCGCGAAAACCAGACGCTGGCGACGATCACCTTCCAGAACTACTTCAGGATGTACCGCAAGCTTGCGGGGATGACCGGGACTGCTGATACCGAAGCCTACGAGTTCCAGCAGATCTACGGTCTGGAAACGATGGTGATTCCGACGCACATGCCGATGATCCGCGACGACCGCATGGACCAGGTCTACCGCACATCGCGCGAGAAATACCAGGCGATCATCAACGACATCAAGGACTGTTACCAGCGCGGCCAGCCGGCGCTGGTCGGCACGACGTCTATCGAGAATTCGGAATTACTGTCTGGCATGCTCAAGCAGGAAGACCTGCCGCACAACGTCCTCAACGCCAAGCAGCACGCTCGCGAAGCGGAGATCGTGGTGCAGGCGGGACGGCCCAGGATGGTCACCATCGCCACGAATATGGCCGGGCGCGGCACTGACATTGTGCTGGGCGGCAACCCCGAGCCCGAAATCAACCGGACACTGGCGGACCCGGCCCTCGACGAGGCCACCAAGAAAAGGAAAACGGAGGAAATGCGCTTCGAGTGGCAGAAGCTGCACAACCAGGTAGTTGCGGCAGGGGGCCTGCACATCATCGGCACCGAGCGGCACGAGTCGCGCCGGATCGACAACCAGTTGCGTGGCCGATCCGGGCGCCAGGGCGATCCGGGGTCGAGCCGCTTCTACCTTTCGCTTGAAGACCCGCTGCTCAGAATATTCGCCTCGGACCGGGTCGCGGCCATCATGGACCGGCTCAAGATGCCGGAGGGCGAGGCAATCGAGCACCCGTGGGTGACGCGTTCCATCGAGAACGCCCAGCGCAAGGTCGAGGCTCGCAATTTCGACATTCGCAAGCACCTGCTCGAGTATGACGATGTGGCGAACGATCAGCGCAGGGTGATCTATCAGCAGCGCAATGAGCTGCTGGAAACGACCGACGTGACCGAAACCATCACGGCCATGCGCACCGACGTCGTCAACAGCTATGTTGCCCAGCATATCGTGCCCGGGGGCCTGGAAGAGCAATGGGACATCGCGGGTCTCGAAAGAACCCTCGACGCCGAAGTGCAGCTGAAGCTTCCGATCCAGCAGTGGCTGAAGGACGAACCCGAGCTCGATGAGCAGGAGCTGCACGCCCGTATCGTCGCGGCGGCGCACCAGCGCTATCGTGATCGTACTGCCGTGGTCGAACGCGAGGTAATGAGTCAGTACGAGCGCGGGATCATGTTGCAAAGCCTGGACAGCCACTGGCGCGAGCACTTGACGGCGCTCGACCACCTGCGCCAGGGCATTCATTTGCGCAGTTACGCCCAGAAGAACCCGAGTCAGGAATACAAGCGCGAGGCCTTCGAGCTGTTCTCCCTGCTGCTCGAGATGGTGAAGGCCGAGGTCACGCGGATCCTGATGACGGTCCAAATCCGCAGCGCCGAAGAGCTGGCGGAGGTGGAGGAGCCGGAGATTCCGCAGAATATCGAGTTCCAGCATGCGGAATTCGGGAGGGGAGCGGAGGCTGCCACGCAAGCCGAGGAGGAAGGCGATGTGGCAGTGCTGGAAAAGCCGCAGCAGCCCTTCGTCCGCGGGGGCGAGAAAGTCGGGCGCAACGACCCGTGCCCCTGCGGGTCGGGCAGGAAATACAAGCACTGCCATGGCAGGCTCACCTGACGTTGACCCTGCCATACCAAGAGTCGATGTAGGAACTCAGCCGCCAGGGCGCCACGTTTCTTTTTGGTTTCCGGGGCGTCGGACCACCGTCCCGACTGTTCCGCGCCTGCCCGATATAATCGGCGCGGGGCCATCCTGATCCGCCCGGAAACCAATGCCCGTCAATTTGAAGCGACCGGATCCCCAGCATTTGCGGCCCGTCAACGGGGTGAGTCTCGGCGTGACGCAGGCTGGGATCGGAAAGCCCGGCCGCAAGGACCTGCTGGTGATCAAGCTTGAAGACGGTTCGCACGTCGCGGCGGTATTCACGCAAAACCGTTTCTGCGCGGCGCCGGTCGTCGTGGCCCGGCAGCATCTCACAATGCTCGATCAGGATGTATCGATTCGGGCGTTGGTCGTCAACACCGGTTGTGCCAACGCCGGCACCGGCAAGGAGGGCGTGAGTGCAGCGCGCCAGACCTGCGCTCAGCTTGCGGCTCTGCTTCAATGCTCTTCGGCGCAGGTATTGCCGTTTTCCACCGGCGTGATAATGGAGCCGCTGCCAGTCGAGAAGATCGGGGCGGGCCTGCCCGGCTGTCTTGCGGACCTTCGCGAGGACAATTGGCTGGCGGGCGCGGAGGCCATCATGACGACAGACACCCTGCCCAAGGCGGCCTCGCGCCGGGTCAGCGTCGGCGGCCAAACGATGATGGTGACCGGCATAGCCAAAGGCGCGGGCATGATTCATCCCAATATGGCGACCATGCTGGCATTCATCGCAACGGATGCGCCTTTGTCGCTGCCGCTGGTGCGCGCCGCAGCGGCCCACGCGGCAAACCATTCCTTCAACTGCATCACGGTAGACGGCGATACGTCGACCAACGACGCCCTGGTGTTGATCTCAACCGGGCAGGC
>JAOTVX010000085.1 GCA_029863175.1 Betaproteobacteria bacterium
CGCGGGAACCAGCACGCCCCACCAGCCGACCGAGTCGAAACCGGGCAGCGTCTCGGCCACCGTCGGCACCTTGGGCAGGACCGGCGAGCGCTTCGCGCCGCCGGTTCCGATGACCCGCAGCCGGCCAGCCCGCACGTGAGGGATCGTCGGGAGGAACGTGCCGAACATCCACGTAATCTCACCACTGATGAGGCCGATGGTCGCTGGCGCGCCGCCCTTGAAGGGGACGTGAATCATCTTGACTTTGGCCATCGAGCTTAAGGATGCGCCCGCCAGATGCGTCGACGCGCCGACGCCGCCCGAACCGTACGTGATCTCGCCGGGGCGGGATTTCGCGAGCTCGATCAACTGCGGCACCGATTTGACGGGCAGCGAGGGGTGGACCACGGCGAGGTTCGGTGCCTTGGCCATGAGTATCAGCAGATCGAGATCCTTGCTCTGGTTGTACGGCAGTTTCTTTTTCAGTGTCGGATTGACCGCATGACTCGTCGAGGCCATGAGCAGCGTGTAGCCGTCCGCCGGCGAGTGTGCCGCAATGTCGGTGCCGATGACCGTGCCGCCACCCGGGCGATTGTCCACGATGATCTGCTGTCCGAGTCGTTCCCCGAGCTTGATGCCGACGGCCCGCGCGAGAATGTCGTTGGGTCCGCCCGCTGAGAATGGCACGACGATCCGCACCCGCCGGTTGGGATAATCCTGCGCGAGGACGGCGTTCGACGCGACATAGACGAGCGCCGCTGCCAGGCAGAGCAGCGCCCGCGGCACGTTGATATAATTCATGATTCCTCCTCGATGCGCGCCGCGAAGCCGCGACAGATTGGTATTCTGATTTTGGGGACGCGGGAATGAACATATCACCCTCGTCACGACGTGTCGACCCGGCATGGCCGCGTCCGCTGCGCGTGAAGCGCGGAGCGGGTGGCAGACAAGCGGCCTTGAGGCATTGACACTGGCCCGAGATGGAAAGTGTAAGGTGGGGCGCTTGTGGGAGTCGCGGCCACGCGCGCCGTGGACTCCAGCATCAACCGCAGGGAGCAGCAAACGTGCGTATTCGAAAGCCGACACGCCACGCTTGTCCTTCTGTTAACCATTTCAAAAACCCAAAACGCAGCCGCCGATGGACGCCCAGCCCTCACTCCTTCCCTCTCTCCCAAGGGCAGAGAGGGAAGGAGTTGCCTCCCTTCTCCTGTCGTGAGAAGGGTCGGGGATGAGGAATTTGACGCGGATAAGAACGAACTGTATTGATTTGTGCGTGTTCTCTGTCGGCGTTCATCTGCGTTTATCTGCGGCTAATATTGCTTTTCGATTTTCGAGAACCGTTCTGATCTAATTCATGGCGAGAAAACGTAGACAACGCCGCGCCGCGGTAAACGAGCCACGCAGCTCGCCTCAAGCCCCGCCCAAGTCAGGGAGTGCCTCCAATACCGGCTCGCGAAACCGCAAGCTGCGCTACCTTGTAGTCGGTATCGCTGCGGTTGTACTTATAGTGGTCACGGCGCTTATCGTGCTTGCGACGCGTGAAGCGTCACAACCCGCGGCGAGCGCGCCAGCCGCGGCTGGTTCGGCCTCGGCTGTGGCCCCGCCGCGTTACGTCGGTTCCCAGGCCTGCGCAAGTTGCCACGGCGATCAGCACGCGGCGTGGCAAGCGTCACAGCACGCGGCGGCGATGCAGATGGCGAACGCTCGCACAGTGCTCGGCGACTTCAACGACACGAATTTTACTTACGCGGGCGTCACGTCGCGCTTCTTTCAGCGCGACGGGAAATTCTTCGTCAACACGGACGGGCCGGACGGAAGGTCCGGCGATTTCGAGATCCAGTACACCTTTGGCGTCGCCCCGCTGCAGCAGTACCTGGTCGAGTTTCCGGGGGGCCGGCTGCAGGCGCTCGGCATCGCGTGGGACGCGCGACCCAAGGCCGACGGCGGGCAACGCTGGTTCCATCTCTATCCCGATCGTGAGCTGAAGGCGGGGGATCCCTTGCACTGGACCGGCATCGATCAGAACTGGAATTTCCAGTGCGCCGACTGCCACTCGACGGATTTGCGGAAGAACTTTGACGCGAAATCCGAAACCTTCAAGACAACCTGGTCGGAGATCAACATCGGCTGCGAGGCCTGCCATGGGCCGGCATCCCATCACGTTGCCTGGGCGAAGAAGGAGGGCGACTGGCAGAAGGCGGTGGCGGGCAAGCGTCTGGTCGCGGCACTCGATGAGCGGGATGGCGTCACCTGGATGATCGACCCCGAAAAAGGTGTCGCAACCCGCTCGAAGCTACGCCAGTCGCAGCGCGAAATCGAAGTCTGCGCGCGCTGCCACGCGCGGCGTGGGCAGTTTTCCGACGAGCACCACGCGGGCCAGCCGCTTCACGACGCTTTCCGGCCGGCACTCCTCGAGCCGAGGCTCTATTATGCAGACGGTCAGCAGCGCGACGAGGTCTACAAGTACGGCTCA
>JAOTVX010000067.1 GCA_029863175.1 Betaproteobacteria bacterium
CATGCTGTCGGTGGGAGAGCGGAGCGGCAACATGGGCGAAATGATGGACCGGATCGCCGCGTTCCATGACGAAGAGATCAGCCGGTGGGTGGACTGGTTCACGCGGTTGTTCGAGCCGATCCTCATGGCCGTAATCGGCCTGGTTATTGGTGCGATCGTGATCCTCATGTACATGCCCATCTTCGAGCTCGCGGGAAGCCTGTGATGAGTGCGATCCCGGCTGCCACCATCGAACCTGTTGCCGCAGCGGAGATTTCGCAGGCGCGGGCCGACGCGTTGGCCGTTCGCCGGCGTATCGTGGACGTGCTGGAAGAGCAGCTCGGCCTTGAGCCGGACACGTTTACGGCGCGGCTGGCTACGACCCTGCAGCTCGAAAGTCTGCGCATGGAAGACCTGCGCCGCACCGCGCCCGGGTTCGACATTTTGCCTTTCGGCGAATGTGCGCAGCACGGCTGTGTATTGCTGCGCCGCGAGGACGGCTATCTTCTGCTCGCCACGGACGATCCGTTCTCCTCTGAACTCCAAGCGTGGGCGGAGGAGCGCATCGGCGCGCCGTTCAGCTGGTGCCTCGTCCACCGCGGCGATCTCGTCGCGTTCCTCGCCGGATACGAAGAAACGTTGCGCGCTCTCGACACGGTGCACGGGGAGCACGGTGCGCACGTCGAAGATCGCGAGCGCGTCGAGAACCTGTCGCTCAAGGCCATCGGCGATGAAACGAGCGAAGTGGTGCGCCTCGTGCGCTCGACGCTACGCGACGCGCTCATGATCGGCGCCAGCGACATCCACCTGGAGACCATCCCCTCAGGGCTCATCATCAAGTTCCGCATCGACGGCATACTCTCGCAGGTAAAGTTCATTCAGGACGTGCAGCAGGCCGAGCAGGCGATCGCACGGGTAAAGGTGCTGGCCGAACTCGACATCACCGAGCGGCGCGTCCCTCAGGACGGTCGCTTCAAGGCGCTCGACCGGGGCCGCGCCGTGGATTTTCGCGTCTCCATCATGCCGAGTATTTACGGCGAGGACGCAGTGCTGCGCGTGCTCGACAAGCAAGCGCTCTACGAGAGCACGCAGCAGCGGCTCTCGCTGGACTCGCTTGGTTTAGAGCCTGGGGACATCGCGGCGCTGCGGCGGCTCTCGCATGAACCCTACGGCATGCTGCTCGTCACCGGGCCCACCGGCAGCGGCAAGACCACGACGCTCTATGCCGCAATCACGGAGATCAACAACGGGCAGGACAAGATCGTCACCATCGAGGACCCGGTCGAGTACCAGCTTTCCGGTGTGCTGCAAATTCCGGTTAACGAGAAGAAGGGCCTGACTTTTGCGCGTGGGCTGCGCTCGATCCTGCGCCACGACCCGGACAAGATCATGGTCGGCGAGATCCGCGATCCCGAGACCGCAAACATCGCGGTTCAGTCGGCGCTTACCGGGCACCTTGTGTTCACCACCGTGCATGCGAACAATGTGTTCGACGTGATCGGCCGCTTCGTGAACATGAATGTGGACTTGTTCGGCTTCGTCTCGGCGCTCAACGCGATCCTGGCGCAGCGGCTGGTGCGGCTGATCTGTCCGCACTGTGCCGAGGACTGTGCCCCCGAGTCCGGGCTGTTGCAAGAGTCCGGGATCGAGGAGGCGGCAGCGCGCGGCTTCCGCTTCCGCCAGGGACGAGGCTGCCGTGAGTGCCGGGGCTCCGGCTACCGGGGCCGGAAAGCCATCGCCGAACTGATGATCCTCAACGATGACCTGCGCGAGCTGATTACCAAGCGTGCGCCGGTCCGCCAGCTCAAGATGGCGGCGCAGGCTGGCGGCATGCGCTTTCTGCGCGAGGCGGCATTCGAGGCGGTAAGGAAAGGCGACACCACGCTGCAGGAGATCAACCGTGTTACGTTTGTGGCGTGACCGGCTGCTGGTCGGGTTCTCGTCCA
The DNA here is from genome assembly GCA_029863175.1 of Betaproteobacteria bacterium. The sequence continues at coordinate 1,926 of JAOTVX010000067.1, forward strand.
CTGAGCTCGCGCTGGTCCGCGTGAGCGGTAGCTTGCGGCCTCGAATCATCACCAAGCGCGCCGTGCCTTGCGATCCGGCCTTCGGTGCGGAACCGTGGCAAGGCACGGCCGCGGCGTTGAAGGATGCCACCAAGGGCTTAACTGGCGAGCCGCTCAACGTCGCGGTGGTTTTATCGAATCATTTCGTGCGCTACGCGCTCGTTCCCTGGGACGAGGCGCTCACGGGTGCTGAGGAGGAACTGGCCTTTGCGCGGCATTGCTTCACGAAGATCCACGGTGAACGTGCAAAATCATGGACTTTACGCGTAAGCAAGGAGCCGGCCGGCGCACCGCGGCTCGCCAGCGCGATTGATGGAGCGCTGCTTGACGCAATCCGGGGCTGCTTCCCGAAAAGCGGGAAGGCGCGGCTGGTTTCGGTGCAGCCGTACCTGATGGCGGCGTTCAACCGCTGGCATCGCGCGATGCCCGCGGCGGGTGCCTGGCTGCTGCTCGTCGAGCCGGAGCGTGCCTGTCTTGCATTGCTCGCTAAAGGCCGCTGGCGAACGGTGCAGAACGCGAAGGGCGCATTCGTCTCGCCGCAGGAATGGGTCACGTTGCTCGACCGCGAACGCCACCGCATTGACGGTCAGACGCCGGACACGGTGCTCGTACACGGGCTGCACGGCGTGAAAGCCCACTGGCCGCATGCGACCTGGAAGTTGCAGGGCCTCACCCTGCCCCCTTTGGACGGCTATCTGCCGCTCGAGGACGGGCGCTACGCCACGGCGCTCACTGCAGGATAAGCATGAAGCGACTCGCACTCGACTACATCGCCCCGCCACGCCGGCTGTTGTGGCCGGGCGTGCTGCTGCTCGCTGTCTCGCTTGCGGTCGCAGGCGAATTGGGCACGCGCTACCGCGACCTTCAGGTCGAACTCACGCGGCTGGAAACTGCGAGCGGCCTCGTCAGCACCGAGCGCCGCCCATCGCGCGCCGTCTCGAACAAGCGCCTCGAGGAGCAGGCGAAGAACGCCGAAACGGTGATCCGGCAACTGACCCTGCCTTGGGCGTCGCTGGTAGACACGGTTGAGGACACGCTTACCAAAGACGTCGCCATCCTCCAGCTGCGGCCCGATGCGCAACAGCAATTGCTGCGTCTTACCGCCGAGGCACGCCACCAGAAGGCGATGATCGAGTATCTGCGGCGCCTCGCTAACGCCAGGGTCCTCGCCGACGTGCACGTCGTGAACCACCAGATACAGATCGAGGACCCGCAGCGGCCGATCCAGTTTACGGTGCAGGCCTCGTTCAGGAGCGTGCCGTGAGACGGCTGAATTCCTGGCTCAGCCGGCTGGGCACCGCAGGAGTGATCGGAGTCGGTGTGCTGCTCGCAGCTGCGGGATTCTATGTATCGACATTTGTACCGGCGGAGCGCGAGCTCGCTGCGCAGCGGCTCGCCGCCGAGCACCTGAGGACGCGCATGCCGCATCAGCTCGTTTCCGCGGGGGGACGCGCCGACGCGTTGCGGCGCTTCCACAACCTCTTTCCCCCGGTTGAAAAGCTAGCCGACGAACTGGAGCAGCTCTACGGCCTCGCGCGCGCAGCGCAGCTCGAACTCCAACAGGGCAAATACCAGCTTGAAAAGCGCGGTGCGGGTCTCCGGTCCTACCGCGTGATTCTGCCGATCCGCGGCACGTTTCCACAGATCCGTGAGTTCGTCGGCGCGGTGCTCAAAACCATGCCCATCGCGTCCGTGGACGCGTTGCGATTCGAACGCCAGAAGGTCGGCGAAGCGCTGCTCGAGGCGCAAGTCCGCTTCACGTTACATTTCCAGCCACGCGAAGATACCGAAGCCAGGTGAATCCATGAAACCTCAAAGCCAACTTTTCCGCTTCCTGCTCACGGCGCTCGCCGCCTGCATGCTGCTCGTGGCGTGTGCCGCCGACCCTGTCGAGGAGGCACGCAAGCAGTTTGCCGAGGGGGGCGGCGAGGAAGCGCTCGCCGCGCTCGATCGAGCAGTCAAGGCAGATCCGAGCAATCACGCGTTGCGCGGCGAGTACTTCCGCGAACGTGATTTGCTGGTGGTGCGATGGCTGGGCCAGGCGGAGGCGCTGCGGCGCTCCGGTCAGTACGCGTTCGCCGAAGAGTTCTATCAGCGTGCGCTCAAATACGACGCCGCGAACCCTCGAGCCCGGGCCGGCATTGCGCAGATCGAGGCGGACAAGCGTCACCGCACGATTGTTGCCGCAGTCGGAAAGCTCGTTGAGGCGGGGAAGTACAGCGAAGCGCAGGACGCACTGCGCCCGGTGCTGGTCGAGAACCCTCAACACCGCGAGGCCCAGCGGCTGCAGCGCCGCATTGACGAGAAGCTCATCAAGCCGGCGATCGCCGCGGTGCGGCTCAAGACCACCACCACGGAACCCATTTCGCTCGAGTTGCGCGACGTGACCTTGCGTGGCGCGTTTGACGTAATCTCCCGTGTGTCCGGCGTCAACTTCGTCTTCGACAAGGACGTGCGCGCCGATCAGAAGACCACGATCTTGGTACGCGGTGCCAAGGTGGAAGAGGCGATCCGGCTGGTCCTGGTCACCAATCAACTCGAGCAGAAGATCCTTAGCGAGAACACGGTGCTCGTGTTTCCGAACACGCTGCAGAAGCTGCGCGAGTACCAGGAACTCGTCGTGAAGAGCTTCTATCTCGCCAACGCAGACGTCAGACAGACGGCGAACATGATCCGCGCGCTGGTAAGGACGCGCAACATCTTCATTGACGAGAAACTCAACCTGCTCGTCATCAAGGACACCCCGCAAGCGGTGCGGTTGGCCGAGCGACTCGTCGCGGCGCAGGACCTCGCCGAACCGGAGGTAGTGCTCGAAGTCGAGGTGCTGGAGGTGAAGAAGACCCGCTTGCTCGAGCTGGGCGTGCGCTGGCCGGAGCAGGTGTTCATCCAGGACCCTGCAACGGTGGGGGCGGGGGCGACCCTTTCGCGTGTGAGCGCCCCCTTGTCCGCTTTCATCTTGTCGCCGGCACTAATCGTGGAGCTACACCAGCAGGACGGCACGGCCGTGCTGCTCGCAAATCCGCGCGTCCGAGTGAAGAACAAGGAGAAAGCGAACATTCACATCGGTGACCGGGTGCCCGTGATCACCACCACCGCTGCCGCCACAGGAGGGTTCGTGTCCGAAAATGTCAGCTATCTCGATGTCGGCCTCAAGCTCGAGGTCGAGCCCCAGATCTTTCTGGACGATGATATCGGCATCAAAGTAGCGCTGGAAGTGAGCAATATCGTACAGGAGATTCGCAGCGATAACGGTTCCGTCGTCTACCAGATCGGCACGCGCACCGCAAACACCACGCTGCGCCTGCACGACGGTGAAACGCAGGTCCTCGCAGGCCTGATCGGCGACGAGGACCGCCGCAGCGCGGACCGCATACCGGGCCTCGGCGATCTCCCGATCGTGGGGCGGCTTTTTTCAGCGTCGAGTGATACGACCACCAAAACCGAGATCGTGCTCCTCATCACGCCGCGGCTGGTGCGCACGCTCGCGCGGCCGGATGTGCGCTCGGCCGAGTTCGCCGCGGGCACGGAAGCCGCCACCGGCGCTCCGCCGGTCCGGGGCGTGCCCAGGTCGCCGGGCCCGCCGGGACCCGCGCCAGCGCCACCAACGCCGCCAGCCACGCCGCGCCAGCCGACACCGGTACCGAGTACGGTGCCCTTTGGGGGCGTACAGCCCGGCGCCCCGAGACCGTGACCGGCGCGCGAAACCGCAGAGCCGATGGCGGGTTCACGCTGATCGAACTCGTCATCACGGTAGCGATCATCGCGATCCTGGCTTCTGTCGCCATGCCGCTCAAACAGCTCGTGGTTCAGCGTGCGAACGAACAGGACCTGCGTCGCGCATTGCGTGAAATTCGAGAGGCAATTGACGCCTATAAGCAGGCGTTTGACGAGGGCCGCATCCAGAAGCGCGTCGACGACTCCGGCTACCCGAAAAGGATCGAGGACCTGGCCGACGGCGTCGAGGACCAAAAGAGTCCAAAGAAGAAACGAATTTACTTCCTGCGTCGTGTGCCGCGCGATCCCTTCGCCGCCGACCCGAATCTCGCGCCTGCGGACACCTGGGGCAAACGCAGCTACGCGAGCCCGCCCGACGATCCGCAAGAAGGTGACGACGTCTTTGACGTGTATTCGCGCGCCCCGGGCAAGGGCATCAACGGTCGCCCGTACAGGGAGTGGTAATGCGCCGCCGTGGTTTCACACTGATCGAGCTCCTGGTGGTGCTCGCCATCATCGCGACACTGCTCACGATCGCCGTGCCGCGCTACTTCTCAAGCGTCGATAGATCAAAGGAAGCAGTACTCAAGGAGAATCTCTACCAGATGCGCGATGCGATCGGGAAGTACTACGGGGACAAGGGGAAGTACCCCGAGTCCATCGAGATGCTCGCTGCCGAGAAGTACCTGCGCAAGGTCCCGCTAGACCCGATCACCGAGAGCCCAGATACATGGATCGCGGTACCACCGGACGACTCGCAAATCGGCGGCGTGTACGACGTGAGGAGCGGCGCGCCCGGTGAGGCAAGCGACGGAACGGCATACGGAGAGTGGTAATGCGGCGCGTAACCGGTTTCACTTACCTGACGAGTCTTCTCGTCGTCGCGATCATGGCCACGGGGCTCGCCTTGGTCGGCGAAGTCTGGCACACAGGCGCGATGCGTGACAAGGAAGCCGAGTTACTCTTTATTGGTAACCAGTACCGTAAGGCGATCGAGCGTTACTATTTGAGCGGGCCCGGCCAGTATCCAAGAAATCTTCCGGACCTGCTCAAGGACTCGCGCAAGCCCGGCACCGAACGGTATCTTCGCCAGATCTACCCCGACCCGATCACGGGAAAGGCCGAGTGGGGAACCGTCAAGGCACCCGACGGCGGCATCATCGGCGTGTACAGCCTCTCGGAAGACAAGCCCCTCAAGTCAGCGAATTTCCGGTTGCGCGACAAGACATTCGAAGGCGCAGCCACATACGCGGATTGGAAGTTTGTGTTTCTATCCGACCAGCAATCAACGCCTAAGCCCGCTGCCGGGCCGGCAGCGCCCCCGGTAAACACACGCTAGACACTCTCCTCCTCGTCGAGTCGGACGCGACCCCCGATCCCGAATCAGGCGAGCCTTACGATTTTCGGATGTGAGCCATGAAAATTTCCCGCATTCAGTCTCAAATCGTCCAGCTCCCCGCTGACGAGCCATTGGCCGACGGGCCCGCAGTGCCAGGCGCCACGCGCAGCATCGTGACGCTGCAGATGCAGACCGATGCTGGAATAGAAGGCATTGCCTTGACGTTCTTTGGCAGCGCCCTCACCGCCACGCTCAAGAGCGCCGTGGACCAGCTCGGGGCGCTCGCGATTGGCGAGGATCCGCTGCGCACCGAGGCAATCGTCGCCAAGCTACGCGCAGCCGCAGGCACAGCCGGTCCTGGCGGCATCTTTACGCTCGCGCTCTCCGCAATCGACCTTGCGCTGTGGGACATCCGCGGCAAGTCGCAGAACCTGCCTTTGTGGCAGCTCATCGGCGGATACCGCGATCGCGTCCCCACCTATGCAAGCGGCGCACTGATGCGTCAATTTCCGCTGGAGCATGTGGTCAGGGCCGCGCCACGCCTCGTTACGAAGGGCTTCCGGCAGATGAAGATGCAGCTCGCGCTGCCGGGGGACACGACCCCCGAACGGGAGGTGCAACGGGCGCGCGCCATTCGCGAGGCGATCGGCCCGGACATCGACCTCATGTGCGACATCAACCAACGCTGGAGCGTGCACCAGGCGATCGACATCGGGCAGCGGATCGAGGACGTGCGTCTCTTCTGGCTCGAGGATGTCACGGCGCACGATGATTACGACGGTCTGGCGCGGGTCACCGCAGCGCTCAAGACGCCCGTCGCCGGCGGCGAGTATGTCTACGGCATCGTGCCGTTCCGGCAGATGCTGGAGGCGCGCTCGGTCGACATCGTCATGATCGACATTCTGCGCGCGGGTGGTGTCACGCAGTGGCTGAAGATCGCGGGGATGGCCGAGGCGTTCAATCTGCCGGTGGTGAGTCACCTGGTGCCGGAAATCCAGGTGCATCTGATCGCCGCGGTGCCGAACGGGCTGACGGTCGAGTACATGCCGTGGACTTTCAGGCTCTACAAGGAAGTGCCGGTGCCGGAGGGTGGGGAGTTAGCGGTTCCACGGAAGCCGGGGCTGGGGCTGGAGTTCGATCCGGATGCGCTGCGGCGTTACGGCGTCAAGTAAGATGCAACCGCAGATACGCAAGAAGCCTCACCGCCAAGGTCGCGGAGGGCGCCAAGGAAAATAACAGCCTCACCGCCAAGGGCGCGGAGGACGCGAAGGACACCAAGGGGACAATAATTTCAATCGAACCCCAAGGACGCCAAGACAACGCCAAGGGTGGCATACAGGGGAGCCAGTGGTCAGGACACTTCCTGACTTACCGCTTTTCTTAAATTCAATTTGTAATCCTTCGCGTCCTTTGCGCCCTCTGCGGTGAAGCTTTTCTCTTCCTCCGCGCCCTTTGCGTCCTCGGCGGTAAAGCTTTTCCTTTCCTCCGCGGCCTTGGCGGCCTCAGCGGCAAGGCTTCTTCTTTATCTGCGGCTCACTTCACCGGCGGTAACAACGCTTGACAATACTACCGCATCCCGTTAGTATTCGGTCGTGATCAAGTCGTTCGCCGACAAGCTGACGGCCGCCATTTTCGAAGGTCGGGAAGTCCGCAAGCTGCCTCGCGAGATACAGGGAACCGCCCGGCGAAAGTTGAAGCTGATCGATGCGGCAACGAGGCTGGAGAATCTCCGCGTTCCACCCGGCAACCGGCTTGAAGCGCGGAAACGCGGCCGGGCTGGTCAATGGAGCATCCGGATCAATGACCAGTGGCGCCTCTGCTTCCGCTGGCACGGCGGCGACGCGCACGAGGTTGAAATCGTGGACTACCACTAAGTGAGGATCGAGAAGATGAGCATCAAACGTGCAAGCCTGCATGGCATGAATTTCGCGGATGTTTCAACCGGCCGACGGCTGAAACCCATCCACCCTGGGGAAGTCCTGATGAAGGACTTCATCGAACCGATGGAGCTTACTCGCTACAGGGTAGCCAAGGCGATCAAGGTGCCGCAGCGACGCATCGATGAGGTATGCGCGGGTCAACGGGCGATATCCGCCGACACAGCCCTTCGGCTTGGGCGGCTTTTCGGTGTCGATCCGCAGATGTGGATGAATTTGCAGGCGCAGTATGATTTGGAACTGGCAGCGCGAGTGCTGCGCAAGCGCCTTGAATCGGAAATCACTCCGCTGCCGGCCATGGCCTGAGAGCTGAGATCCGCGGGAATACACAGGATTGGGCCCGATTCATCTCCGCGTTTATCTACGGTTAAACCCCAGGTTCTACACGAAGCTCGATTTACGATTAATGATTGATGATTATTGATCGGCGCAAATCGGCGGCTATAACTACGTTAACCAGTGCCCAGTGTCGGCTGGACGCGAACGCGCTGCATGTCCGATTCGCGATTCACGGCTTCGATCGGCGGCTGCGTTCCGTTTTGGTTTGCGGCTGAAGGCCGAATCTTGACATTTGTATCGCATAACGATACACTGTGCCGTGATCAAAACCTTCCGGCACAAGGGGCTTGAGCGGTTCTTCCGCGATGGATCGAAGGCCGGCATCCAGCCAAAGCACGAGAAACGGTTGCGGCTTCAAATCGGCCGGCTCGATGCCGCCAGGAGCGCCGCAGACATGAACCTCCCGGGCTGGAGATGTCATTCCCTGGCCGGCGAGCTCAAAGGCCATTGGGCCGTGTGGGTGGATGAAAATTGGCGCCTGACCTTTACCTTTGACGGTCTGGATGCCGTGTTGGTGGACTACCGGGACTATCACTGAGGAGCAAACGATGACGACACGCATGTACAACCCACCGCACCCGGGAGAAGTACTTCGGGACACCGTTCTTTCGAAGGGCCGGATTTCGGTCACCGAGTTCGCGCGGAAGCTCGGCATGTCGCGCGTCGCGCTCTCGCGGGTGGTGAACGGCCACGCCGCGATGAGCGCAGACATGGCAATTCGCCTTGCCGCAGGGCTCGGCGGTTCGGCGGAATCGTGGTTGCAGATGCAGGCAGCTTACGATCTCTGGCGGGCCGCCAAGAAGCGTCGCCCGAAAGTGCAACTGATCAAGCTGGCAGCCTGACTACATAATGAGTTAAATTCCGCTTGGTTTTCGTCCCATCTGCGTTTATCTGCGGTTACATTCCAGGTTCTCAACGAACCTCAATTTACGATTCACGATCCTTAGTCGTCGTTTATCTGCGGCTGCTGTGAAATGGAGTAGGAGTTGGCAAACACGACGATCAAGTTCAAGTTAAACGGCGACCCGGTCGAGCTGCGTCTGAAGGCCCGCGACCGGCTGCTCGTCGACGTGCTGCGGGAAGACCTGCAGCTGACCGGCACCAAGCACGGCTGCGGGATCGGCGCGTGCGGCACCTGCACGGTCATCATGGACGGTTATCCCATCTCGTCCTGCATGCAGCTCGCCGCACTCTGCGACGGGGCAGACATCCGCACGGTGGAAGGTCTCGGCGACTCTGAAGCGCTTCACCCGGTGCAGCAGGCGTTCGTGAACAAGTCCGCGCTCCAGTGCGGGATCTGCATCCCGGGCCACGTCATGGCGGCGTGTGCCCTGCTCGAGAAGAATCCGAACCCCTCGGATGAGGACATCCGCGTGAGCGTGGACAGCGTCTACTGCCGCTGCACGGGGTATGTGCGGATTGAGGAGGCGTATCGCGAAGCAATCTCGCTTATGCGAAAAGCTAAGAGCCAAATTTAACCGCAGATAAACGCAGATACACACAGATAGAACGAAAAACAAGAATCCTTATTTGCCGCCG
>JAOTVX010000086.1 GCA_029863175.1 Betaproteobacteria bacterium
CGCCGGCGCCACCGTGCTCGGGTTCGTGCTGACCAAGATGCGCGTGCCGCACGAGATCGTGCAGGTGGTGGTGCAGCAGGACATCGGCGTGCTCGGGTTCCTGCTGGCGATGATGGCGCTGCTGTTTGTACTAGGAATGTTTCTGGAAACAATTGCGATCATCTTGATCACGACCCCGGTGATCCTGCCGGCGATGACGCATTTGGGGATCCACCCGATCTGGTACGGCGTGCTGCTGATGATCAATCTGGAGCTGGCTCTGATCACGCCGCCGGTGGGCATGAACCTCTTCACCATCAAGGCGGTGACCAAGGCGCCGATCGGAGAGATTATTAGAGGAGCGTTGCCTTACGTCGTCTTGATATTCGTGTGTTTGGGCATCGTCATGGCCTGGCCGCAGCTGGCGCTGTGGCTGCCGGGGACGATGTTTAAATAACCCCTCTCCAGTCACCACTTACAAGCCGCGATTTACAATGCGCCCATGGCCGAGCGCTGGGACAACCCGATGGGCACGGACGGCTTCGAGTTCATCGAGTACGCAGCCCCGGACCCTCGGGCCATGGGGGCGCTTTTCGAGCGCTTGGGGTTCAAGGCTATTGCCCGCCACAGGCACAAGAACGTGGTGCTGTGTCGGCAGGGTGGCGTCAACTTCATCGTCAACGCGGAGCCGGACTCGTTCGCGCAGCGCTTTGCCCGATTGCACGGGCCGAGCATCTGCGCCATCGCGTTTCGCGTGCAGGACGCGAAGAGGGCCTACGAGCGCGCGGTCGACCTCGGCGCCTGGGGTTACGCGGAAACCGCCGGGCCAGGGGAACTCAACATCCCTGCGATCAAGGGCATCGGCGATTCGCTCATCTACCTCATCGACCGCTGGCGCGGCAAGGGCGGAAAGAAAGAGGGCGATATCGGCAACATCGGCTTCTACGACGTCGATTTCGAGCCGCTGCAAGATGCGGACGGAACGGCAGCGTCGCTGAATCCCGTTGGCCATGGCCTAACTTATATCGACCACCTTACGCATAACGTGCATAAGGGGCGCATGAAGGAGTGGGCGGACTTCTATGAGCGCCTCTTCAACTTCAAAGAAGTGCGCTACTTCGATATCGAAGGGCAAGTGACGGGCGTGAAGTCGAAAGCGATGACCAGCCCCTGCGGCAAGATCCGCATCCCGATCAACGAGGAAGGTACCGAAAAGGCAGGCCAGATCCAGGAGTACCTCGACATGTACCACGGCGAAGGCATCCAGCACGTGGCGCTCGGCTCGACTGATCTCTTCAAGACGGTGGATGCGCTGCGTGCCAATGGCGTAAAGCTTCTCGACACCGTAGGTACCTACTACGAACTCATCGACAAGCGAATCCCCGGGCATGGCGAGAACGTCGCCGAGCTTAAGAAGCGGAAGATCCTGGTGGACGGTAAGAAGGGCGCGCTTCTTCTACAGATCTTCTCCGAGAACCAGCTCGGCCCGATCTTCTTCGAGTTCATCCAGCGAAAGGGCGACGAGGGCTTTGGCGAGGGCAACTTCAAGGCGCTATTCGAATCGATCGAGCTCGACCAGATGCGGCGCGGAGTGCTGAAAAAATGAAACTTCGATACCAGAGCGGCTTCGGCAACACCTTTTCCACAGAAGCTGAAAGGGGAGCGTTGCCGCTTGGGCAGAATTCACCGCAGAAGACACCCAGAGGTCTTTATCCCGAGGTGCTCTCGGGCAGCGCGTTCACCGCGCCGCGGCACGAAAATCTTTCCAGCTGGCTTTACCGCCTGCGTCCTTCGGCGATGCACGGTCCATTCAAGCAACTGGGCCAGGGGCGGCTGCGCTCCGGGCCGTTCGACGAGGTGGAAGCCTCGCCGAACCGCCTGCGCTGGGACCCGCTGCCCGTCCCGGCCAAGCCGACCGACTTTATTGACGGACTCTTCACCATCGCCGGCTCGGGCGACGCCGCCGCGCAATCGGGCATCGCGGTGCACGTGTACCGCGCCAACCGCCCGATGAAGAACCGTTATTTCTACAGCGCCGATGGCGAGCTGATGTTCGTGCCGCAACAGGGCGCGATCCTGCTCGCCACCGAACTCGGCCGACTCGAGGTCGCGCCCGGCGAGGTCGCTGTCGTACCGCGCGGCACCAAGTTCCGCCTCGAAGGGGACGGCGCGGTGCGCGGCTACCTGTGCGAGAACTACGGCGCGCCCTTCCGGCTACCCGAGCTCGGCCCCATCGGCTCGCAGGGCCTCGCGCAGAAGCGCGACTTCCTCGCCCCAGTCGCGGCCTACGAAGACAAGGCGGCCAAGTGTCAGATCGTGGCCAAGTTCCATGGCGGGTTGTGGGGCGCTGCGTGCAGCCACTCGCCGCTCGACGTGGTGGCATGGCACGGAAACTACACTCCGTACAAGTACGACCTCGCGCG
>JAOTVX010000007.1 GCA_029863175.1 Betaproteobacteria bacterium
GGGGGCTTGCAGAAACGTGAGCGATGGGAGCGGCTAAACGGGCACGTACCGCGGAAACGCCGAAACAGCCAAGCCTATGCCTAATGCTGCGCGCGCTGCATTTCTATCCCGACCCGCTGGCAGGCGCGGTTGAATGTGCTGTCGCGGCACCCGCGATTCAAAGACATCTCGGTCGTGACGGTGTTCGAGGGCAATGACGCGGCGGGAAAGGGCAGTGCGATCCGCCGGGTCACGCGCTCACTCGACGCGCGGCGCTACCAGGCGGTGCCGGTCGCCGCGCCGAAGGAGGAGGAGCGCGCGCAGCCTTACCTGTGGCGCTTCTGGCGGCATATGCCCCGCCGCGGCATCGTGACCATCTTCGACCGCTCCTGGTATGGGCGGATGCTGGTGGAGCGGGTGGAAGGCTACTGCTCGGAAGCCGACTGGATGCGCGCCTACCGCGAGATCAACGAGTTCGAACAGCAGCTGGCGGGGCACGACATCGTGGTGGTCAAGTTCTGGCTCGCCATCTCCAAGGCCGAGCAGTACCGGCGCTTCAAGGAGCGCGAGAAGGTGAGCTTCAAGCGCTTCAAGATCACTCCCGAGGATTGGCGCAACCGCAGGAAGTGGGATGACTACGAGCGCGCCGTGTGCGACATGGTCGATCGCACGAGTACTGCGATCGCGCCGTGGACGCTGGTTGAGGCCAACAACAAGTACTACGCGCGCATCAAGGTGCTCAAGGCGCTCTGCGACGCGATCGAAGCGGCGCTGAAGCGGGCGAAGAAAACGCGCAAGAAGGCGGGGAAGCGCAAGAAAAGGTAGCGCGCCGGCTAGCTCGCCAGCGCAAGCTCCGTGGCTGCCTCGATTTCCTCGAGTTCGGGGATCTTCAGCTCGTAGCCCATCCGGTCCCACTCCCGCACCTCGTCGAGGAGCGCAGTCGCGCTGAGAGGATTGCGGCGCAGCCATTCCTTGCCGAGCGAGAGGCGGAATTTCTTTCCCTGTCGCTTCACCTGGACCGACGGCGGCGCGACGTCACTGCGGCTGCGGCAGAAGAGCGCCCCGAGGCGCAGCGAAAACACCATGCCCCAGTCCACGTCCTGCCCGTCGATTTGCTTGGCGATCTTTTCGAGCGAGCGCCGGTGCGCCTGCACGAGCAGCGACAAACGCGCCTGCTCGTCGCGCGAAAACCCCGGCATGTCGGCATTGCCGACGATGTAGGCCGAATGCTTGTGGTAGCCGCCATAGGCCACTGAAATGCCGATCTCATGCAGCTTTGCTGCCCAGGCGAGGCAACGCGCCGAGGCCTCGTCAGGCTCGCCCGAGTCTGCATTGAGCTTGCGCAGCAATGTATGCGCCAACGTCCCCACCCGTCGTGCTTGCAGCGCATCGACGTGATAGCGCTGCATGAACTGGGCGACGGTGATCTCGCGCAGGTCCTTGTGGTGGAAGCGCCCGAGCAGGTCGTAGAGCACCCCTTGCCGCATGGCGCCGTTCGCCGGAACCATGTGCTCGATGTCGAGCTCGGAGAAAGCGGCGTTGAGAATCGCAATCCCGCCCGGCAGCACGGGCACGCGGTCCCGCCGCAGCCCTGCGAGCTCTGCTCGCCCCATGTCGCCTGCCTTGATGAGATGGGAGCGCAACCGGTCGAGCCCCACCGGCGTGATGCCTTCCTCCTCGAACGCGTTCTTCCTGAGGATCTCCTCAATCGCGCGGATCGTGCCGGAGGACCCCACGGCCTGCTGCCAGTTGCCGCGGGAGAACTGCGCTGCCATGTGCTGCAACTCGCCGCGCGCGGCAAGCTCGGCCTGCTTCATGCCGCTTTTCGTGACTTCACCATCCGGAAAGAAGCGCAGGCTGTAGCTTACGCAGCCCATGAACAGGCTCTCCAGTCGCAACGGCCGATAGTGCGCACCGATGATGAACTCGGTCGAGCCACCCCCGATATCAACGACGAGCCGCCTGTCTTTCGAAGCCGGCAGCTCGTGAGCCACCCCAATATAGATGAGCCGCGCTTCCTCTCGGCCAGCCACCACCTCGATCCGGAAGCCAAGGGCGGACTCCGCCTTCTTCAGAAAGGCCGCCGCGTTCTTTGCGACGCGCAGGGTATTGGTGCCGACCGCCCGTACGGTACGGCGGTCGAAGCCACGCAAGCGTTCGCCGAAGCGCTTCAGGCAGGCCAGCGCGCGTTCCGTGGTCTCGTCGTCGAGGCGCTTGTCCAGGGTGAGCCCGGCCCCGAGCCGCACCGGCTCGCGCAGGGAATCGAGGGGATAGATCTGGTCTCCGACGACTCGCGCGATCTGGCAGTGGAAGCTACTTGAGCCCAGATCGACTGCGGCGAGCGTGGAGTACTCAGTCATCAGCAGACGGGGATCGGGCGAAGCGCGCGCCGCCGCCGCGGCGCAGGCGGGCGGAAGGGTGTTGCCACCGCGCGTGAGTATTGCCTACGGCGAGCGGTCACGGTCGTGCTGTATGCGAGCAGCTGGCGTGTCCTTTCGACGGTCGGCGCCCAGTATAAGTAATCCTGCGGTGCACGGCTAGCCGCGCCGCGTTTCAGTGTTGCGGGAGCGCCTCGCGCTCGAAACCCTCGACGCCGGTATGCCGCACGTCCTTGCCCTTCACCATGTACACCACGTACTCGGACATGTTCTTGGCATGATCCCCGACGCGCTCGATTGCTTTGGCGATGAACAGGATCTCGATCGCGTGCGAAATGGTCCGGGGATCCTCCATCATGAAAGTGATGAGCTGACGCAGAATGCCGCGGAAGGAATCATCCACCTGCTCATCCTGGCGGACGACCTTGGCCGCGACGGCGAGGTCGAGCCGGGCAAAGGCGTCTAACGCATTACGCAACATGCCCAGCGCGATGTCGGCCATGCGCCCGACGTCGCTCAACCTGGGGACGGAAGGCCGGTCAGTTTCGTATATAAGCTGGGTCATCCGGGCGATCTTGGCAACCTCATCGCCGATGCGTTCAAGGTCCGTGATCGTCTTGACCACCATCATGAGCATGCGCAGATCAACTGCCGCCGGCTGGCGCCGGGCGATGATCGTGCTGCACTCCTCGTCGAGGGCCACCTCGAGCGCATTCACACGGTGGTCGTCCTCAACGACGCGTTTAGCAAGCTGGAGGTTGCCGGTCGAGAGCGCGTCCATTGCCCGCACGATCTGCTCCTCGACCAGACCGCCCATCTGGAGCACGCGCGCGCGCACGGCCTCGAGCTCGGCATCGAACTGCTTTAGCGTATGTTCGGGCATATTGCTGCTCTCGGTCGCACGGAACCCTGGATCAGGTTGATTTATTATGACACTTTTATCGTGCCGTGCCAGCAGCGTCAGCGCGTCAGGGTTCGCACACCCTGCGTCGTGCCGAGCAGGAGCACGTCGGCGCCGCGACGGGCGAAGAGCCCGTTGGTGACCACGCCCGCAATCTGGTTGAGCCTGGCTTCCAGTTCGGCGGGCGTGGTGATGGTCAGGTCATGGACGTCGAGGATCGCATTGCCGTTGTCGGTCACAAAGTCCTTGCGCCATTCGGGCGCCCCGCCCAGCTTGAGCAGCTCGCGGGCCACATACGACCGCGCCGTCGGAATCACCTCCACCGGCAGCGGAAACTTTCCGAGCACGTCGACGAGCTTTGACTGATCCGCGATGCAAACGAATTTCCGCGCAACGGCGGCCACGATCTTTTCGCGCGTCAAAGCGCCGCCCCCGCCCTTGATCATGGCGAGATGGCTCGTGATCTCGTCCGCCCCGTCGACATACACGGCCAGATCATCCACACCGTTGAGGTCGAAGACCGGAATGCCGAGCGCCTTGAGGCGTTTGGCGGTACCTTCCGAGCTCGCCACGGCGCCATCCAGCCGGTTCTTGATCCGGCCGAGCTCGGCGATGAAGTAGTTTGCTGTCGAGCCGGTGCCGACGCCTACCACGCAATCTTCGGGGACGAGCGCGATTGCGGCCTTGGCTGCGGCCTGTTTCATTTCCTCCTGTGTCATGGCAGGAATGGTAAGCGGTAAGCGGTAACCGGTAAATGGAAAACGGTAACCGGCGACACGGTAAAGGGTGACTCGGTTTGAGGCATCGTCTGATTCGCGGCGATCAACCACCTGGCCCTCGCCGCCTCTGCTCATCGCTCACTGCTTGCCGCTGACGGCTGACCGCTTACCTGTTCTTGGCATTCCTGTTACGCTTTGAATTGTCGCCCAAGCCCCTGGTCATGAAAAAGAACGACTATCTCGAGCGCGTGTTGAACGCGCGCGTCTATGACGTTGCCGTCGAGACGCCGCTGGAGCTTGCCCCGGCGCTCTCGGCGCGGTTGCACAATCGCCTGCTACTGAAGCGCGAGGACATGCAGCCGGTGTTCTCGTTCAAGCTGCGCGGCGCCTACAACAAGATGGTGAACCTGCCGCCGGCGGCGCTCGAGCGCGGCGTCATCACCGCCTCCGCGGGAAACCACGCGCAGGGGGTCGCGCTTTCCGCCCAGAAGCTGGGTTGCACGGCGACGATCGTCATGCCGGTTACGACGCCGCAGATAAAGATCGCCGCGGTCAAGGCGCGCGGCGGGCGGGTGGTTCTGCATGGGGATTCCTACGACGAGGCCTACACCCACGCGCGGGAGATCGAGCGACGCCACCGGCTTACGTTCGTGCATCCCTACGATGACCCGGACGTGATTGCGGGCCAGGGCACCATTGCCATGGAAATCCTGCATCAGCACGCGCAACCGATAGACGCGATCTTCGTCGCAATCGGCGGCGGTGGACTCATTTCGGGAATTGCCGCGTACGTGAAGCGCTTGCGGCCCGAGATTAAGGTAATCGGCGTACAGCCCGAGGACGCTAATGCCATGTACCGCTCGCTCAAGGAGGGGCGGCGCGTGAAACTCGCGAACGTGGGCCTGTTCGCCGACGGCGTGGCGGTCAAGCAGGTCGGGCGGGAAACTTTTCGTTTGTGCCGACAACTCGTGGATGACGTGATTCTGGTCGACACCGACGCAATGTGTGCGGCGATCAAGGATGTGTTCGAGGACACCCGCGCGGTGCTCGAGCCGGCGGGCGGGCTGGCAGTGGCTGGCGCGAAAGCGTTCGTGGAGCGTACTGGTGTCCGCGGCACTACCCTCGTTGCGGTTGCCTGTGGCGCCAACATGAACTTCGACCGCCTGCGCTTCGTCGCCGAGGAGGCTGAATTGGGCGAGAAGCGCGAGGCCATTCTCGCGGTCACGATACCCGAGCATCCCGGCAGCTTCCGTGAGTTCTGCGCCCAAGTTGGCGCTCGCAATATAACCGAGTTCAACTACCGTTATGCCGATCCGAAGCGGGCCCACGTTTTTGTCGGGATCCAGGTCCAGAACCGCGGCGAGACGGAGCGGCTGATCCGCAAGCTGCGGCGGCGCGGGCTGAAAACTCTCGATTTCAGCGACAACGAGCTCGCCAAGCTGCACATCCGGCATGCCGTGGGCGGGCATGCGCCCGCGGTCGAGAACGAGATCCTGTACCGCTTCGAGTTCCCGGAGCGCCCCGGCGCGCTCATGAACTTTCTTGCCGCGATGAGTCGCGGCTGGAACATCAGCCTGTTTCATTACCGCAACCATGGCGCCGATTACGGTCGCGTGCTGATTGGCATTCAAGTGCCGTCGCAAGACAAAGGCAAGTTCCGAGCGTTCCTCGCGCGAGTGGGCTACCCCTACCACGAGGAAACGCGAAATCCCGCCTATCGGCTATTTCTCGCCTAGCAGCCTGTCCGACCGCCAAGTCCGACAGGCTGCTAAAGGGGTTTGTCGGAACCAAGTCCGACAAACTCCTACGGCGAGAAATAAAGGGGCCGCACGCGGCCCCGGCTATGTTGCCGCACGTGGTGTGCAAACCTCTTTATCTCCCGTGGCCGAGCGTCGATAAGACGTTTTCCGACGCGTTAGCCCGTTACAGACAACTAGCAGCCTGTCGGACTTAACAGTCCGTACAGGCTGCTAAAGGCAACACCGGCTCACAATTTCAATGAAAACCCAGCCGAAGCTGCGCAATCTGGAAGGAGGTGAGGGTGAATTCGCATAACGGTCATCCTTTCTGGCAAATGTTCCAGTGCCGGTTTTGCATCAGGAGTTTGTCGGCGCTAAGTCCGACAAACTCCTAGGAAAACGGGATAAAATTCAAGCTCCGGAGCGATAACCCTCGCATTCCAAATGAGAAGTTTGAGTGGATTGGCGTTGTTTCTATTGATGCTCGCTGCACAGGCAGCGAGCATGGATAAGGATTTTCTTGCAGCGCGCGAGGCGTACCGGGTCGGAAACGCGGCCCGGCTCGACGCTTATGCCAAGCGCCTGCGCGGGCACCTGCTCGAACCCTATGTCCTCTACTACCAGCTCAAGATGCGGCTGGTCGACGCAAGCTTCGAGGACGCGCACGCTTTCATCGCCTCGTATCACGACAGCCCTCTGTCGGAGAGATTGCGTGCGAATTGGCTGAAGGTGCTCGGCAAAAGCGAGCGCTGGGACCTTTTCGAGCAGGAGCTGCCTCAGCTCCGGGACGCTGATCTCGAGCTGACGTGCTATGCGCTTCAGTTCCGTGCGCGCGCCGATCCGGACGAGGCGCTCGAAGAGGCGCGTCCGCTCTGGTTCGTCACCCGGCGGTTGCCCGGGAGCTGCGCGCCCCTGATGAAAGCGCTGATGGCTTCCGGGATGCTTTCATCCGATGACATCTGGACGCGAATCCGGTATGCGCTGGAGGCGGGGCGCGTGAACCTTGCGCGGCGGCTGGCCCAACAATTGCCGCGGGGGGAAGCGCCTGCTTCACGCGTGCTCGAGGCGGCTCGGTCCAACCCGGCGCGCTACCTGGAGCGGCAGCGGTTCAACCTCAAGTACCGGGGCGGTCGCGAGACCGTGATGTTCGCCGCGCACCGGCTCGCGCGGACATCGCCGTCGCAGGCGGCACGGCACTGGGCGAGCCTCGAGGACCGTTTCAGCCCGGAGGAGCGTGCCTACGTATGGAGCCTGATCGGATATCTGGGGGCACGCGCGCATGATCCGGGCGCACTCGAATGGTACGCGCGTGCGGGGGAGAACCTGTCTGACCTGCAGCTTGCTTGGAAAGTGCGGGCGGCGCTGCGGGCGCGGGCGTGGCCCGAAGTCCTGGCAGCGATCGAGGCCATGACCGAGGAGGAAAGCGAGAAACCCGCCTGGCGTTTCTGGAGGGCGCGGGCATTGATGGAGACCGGGCGCGCGCGCGAGGCCGAGGAAATACTCAAGCCGCTCGCGACGGAGTTCAACTTCTACGGGCAGCTTGCCGTGGAGGAGCTCGGCGGCAGGATCGAGGCGCCGCTCATCGCGTACCGGCCAACCGACGCGGAAGTCGACGCGATGAACGAGCTGATCGGCATCCGGCGCGCGCTCGAGCTCGATCGCCTCGGCAAGCGCATCGATGCCAATCTGGAATGGCGCTGGGCCATCCGCGGCTTCGACGACAAGCAGCTGCTTGCCGCGGCCGAGATCGCGCGCCGCTACGAAGACTACGACCGCACGATCAGCACGGCCAATCGAACAATCTCATTGCACGATTTCAGTCTGCGCTACCCGGCGCCCTATCGTGAGGTACTACAATCCCACGCGGAGGAATTCGCGCTCGACGAGGCATGGATTTACGGTCTGATCCGGCAGGAGAGCCGCTTCATCGTGAATGCGAGGTCGCAAGCCGGGGCAAGAGGGCTCATGCAGCTGATGCCATCGACCGCACGCTGGGTGGCGCGGAAGCTGCAGTTGAAAAACTGGCGCTGGTCGCGGATGACCGACGTCGACACCAACATCAATCTTGGCACGTATTACCTGCGCCATGTACTGGACGCGCTCGATGGCCATGCCGTACTCGCATCCGCCGGCTATAATGCCGGGCCGCACCGGGCGCGCGCCTGGCGTCCGGAGACGGCGATCGAAGGCGCCGTCTATGCCGAGACCATCCCCTTTAACGAGACGCGCAACTACGTCAAGCGGGTCATGGCGAACACGACCTACTATGCGCATAATTTCGGCCGGAACCTGCAATCGCTCAAGCAGCGCCTGGGGATCATCCAGGCACGGGATGTGAACGGAGAAAAGCCATTGGGCGACACCCCGTAGCGTCGAAGTCAGAAGTCAAGAGACGGAAACCGCAGAGTAGCGTTTGAGGCCGCAAAATGGAAATCACGACTGTTGCAATAATTGGCGGCTCAGGGTTTGTTGGCCGCCATATCTGTCACCAGCTTGCGGGCGAGGGCTACCGGGTGCGTGTTGCGGCCCGCGACCGTGAGCGCGCCAAGGACAAGCTGATTTTTTTGCCGACGGTGGAGGTCGAGTCCGTCAACGTGCACAACCCGCGGCAACTCGCCGCTTTCGTTCGCGGCGCGGATGCGGTGATCAACCTCGTAGGCGTCTTGCACGAGCGCCGCGGTGCGGGGGGGTTTCAGGCCGCACACGTCGAGCTCGCGAGCAAGGTCGTGGCCGCATGCCATGAAATCGGCGTGCACCGCCTGCTACATATGAGCGCATTGCAAGCGGACCGGAACGGGCCCAGCCGCTACCTGCGCAGCAAAGGGGAGGCCGAGGCAATCGCGCGCGATTCGGGCCTGGCGTGGACGCTGTTTCGTCCCTCTGTCATTTTCGGGGAAGGCGACAGTTTCGTAAACTTGTTCGCGCAGCTGCTTCGGCTTGCGCCGGTCGTGTTCCTGGCCTGTCCAGATGCGCGCTTCCAGCCCGTATTCATCGAGGATGTCGCGGCGGCGTTCGCAATGAGCCTCAAAGATCCCGGAAGCGTCGGCAAGAGCTACGATCTGTGCGGGCCGAAGGTCTACCGCTTGCGGGAGCTAATCGAGTTCGTCGGTGTCATTACAGGCCGGCCGCGTCCCGTCATCGGCTTGAACGACACGTTATCCTACTGGCAGGCCTTCGCGATGGAGTTGCTGCCGGTCAAGCTGATGACGCGCGACAACTACTACTCGATGCAGCTCGACAGCGTGTGCGATTGCGCGTTTCCGCTCGGCATCGAACCGACGGCGCTCGAGGCGGTCGCGCCCGCCTTCCTGGCGCAGCGCACGCCGCGCCAGCGCTACCAGTGGATGCGCGGCCGGGCGCGCCGCAATCATTCGGTGATTGGTGAGTCGTGAATGGTGACTGGACAAAAATCCCGAACCCTATTCCCCAGCCAGTGGTGAGCGCTAAGCACTGAACGGCGTTTTCGCACCGTAGTTTCCTGAACATCGGCGCCCAGACATGGGTTCACCACTCACCACTCACCACTCACCACTCACGCAGTTATGAAGATCTATTGCGTGGGCGGAGCGGTACGTGACGAGCTCCTCGGGCTACCGGTGAAGGACCGCGACTACGTGGTCGTCGGCGCGACGCCTGAGGAGATGCTGCAGCAGGGATTCAAGCCGGTCGGCAAGGATTTTCCGGTGTTCCTGCACCCTCAGACCCACGAGGAATATGCGCTCGCACGCACGGAACGCAAGACGGCGCGCGGCTATCACGGCTTCGAGTTCTACACCGCGCCGGACGTCACGCTCGAGCAGGACCTCGCGCGGCGCGACCTTACGATCAATGCGATTGCCAAGGACGCGGAGGGCAAGCTCATCGATCCATTCGACGGGGCATCTGACCTGAAGGCCGGCGTGCTGCGCCACGTGGGCCCCGCGTTCGCGGAGGATCCCGTGCGCATCCTGCGGGTGGCACGCTTCGCCGCGCGCTTCGGATTTCGCGTCGCTCCTGAAACGCTGGCGTTGATGAGCGCGATGGCGGAAAACGGAGAAGCCGACGCGCTCGTCGCAGAGCGCGTGTGGCAGGAACTCGCGCGGGGCCTCATGGAGTCGAAGCCCTCGCGCATGCTCGGCGTTCTGCGCGAGTGCGGCGCGCTCGCTCGGGTCATGCCCGAGCTCGATGCGCTCTGGGAAGATCACGACGCGGCGCGCGAGGCTTTGCGCGCGCTCGACGCCTCGGCAGTCGCCGATGACCGCCTCGAAGCGCGGGTCGCAGCACTCGCGCGCTTGCTCGACCCACTCGCGGTCGAATCGCTCGCGGGCCGGCTCAAAATGCCTGCCGATAGCCGCGATCTGGCCCTGCTCGCCGCGCGGTACGGCAACAGCGTCGCCGACGCCGGGGAGCTGAGTGCCGAGGAGTTGTTCGAGCTGTTCGAGGTGACTGATGCGTGGCGGCGGCCAGAGCGCTTAAAGAAACTCGTCAGCGCGTCGCTGGCGGGCGAGCAGAACGGTGGGCCGGCGAGATTGCGGCTCGATAGCGCGCTGGCGGCTGCGGCGACGATCGACGCGGGAGCCATCGCGAAGTCGAGTGCGACGCCGGCAGAAATCGGCCGTCGGGTCGCGGAGGCACGCCTGACCGCTATTCGCAAAGCCCTGGAAGACCGGTAATGAGTAACGCGTCGAGGCGAAGACATGAGCGCTTCGCCCATCACCTATCACCTATCACGAGTAAGGGAGCATGATGATTGACCTGTACACATGGACGACGCCCAACGGCCGCAAGGTTTCGATCATGCTGGAAGAGCTGGGGCTGCCCTACCGCGCGCACGCGATTAACATCGGCAAGGGGGATCAGTTCAAGCCGGAGTACGTGAAGATCAATCCGAACAGCAAGATCCCTTCAATCGTGGACCCGGACGGCCCCGACGGGAAACCCGTGGCAATGATGGAATCGGGCGCGATTCTGGTTTATCTTGCGGGGAAGACCGGTAAACTGCTGCCGGAGTCCATCCGCGGCCGCTATGAAGCGCTGCAGTGGCTGATGTTCCAGATGGGCGGCGTGGGGCCATTCTTCGGCCAGGTGCACCATTTTCTGCGCGCGGCGAAACAGGCCGTGCCGTATGCGATCGAGCGCTATGTGAAGGAAACGCGCCGGCTCTACGGCGTCCTCGACGCGCATCTCAAGGATCACGAGTTTCTTGCTGACGAGTACTCCATCGCGGATATCGCGACCTATCCCTGGACCGCACGCTATGAGTGGCACAAGACGCGTCTCGAGGACTTTCCATACCTGAAGCGATGGTTCGATGCGATTTCGGCGCGGCCGGCGGTGCAACGGGGCATGAAGGTTCCTTCGTAAAATAACTGCGTGACGAATGACGAATGACGAATGACGAATGACGAGTGACTCGTGACTCGGGGCCGGGAACCGGAACTCCGTGAGACACAAATGAAACGTGAGCGAAGGCGTTGGGTCATTGCCGGTGCGGCGATGCTTGCGGCGCCGGCGATGGCGTTTGCCCAGCGTTGTCGAGTAACCCCGCGGGATGCGCTGGGCCCGTACTGCAAACCCGGCGCGCCCGCCGAACCGGAATTGTGCGCGAGCGGCTCGGCCGGCGGGCGCATGCTCACGGTGAAGGGGAGGGCGCTCGGCATGCCGGGCGGCGCGCTCGCCGCGGGCTTCGACGTCACGCTCGCGAAGCTAGGCTAGCGGCCCGGACGACCGTTGCGCTAGCAGCCTGTCGGACTTACCCGAGGATCACGCGCACCTTGTGGGCTTGACCATCATCCGCGAGTGGTACTCGCGTCGGGCCGCCCGGCAGCAGCTTGCCGTCCAGCTCGGCGTAAGCGACTCCACCGCTAACGCCGGTAGGGTTCTCGACGGCGATGTCGTAGCGCGCAGAGCGGTAGTTGAAGACGATCTCGAAACGCGGCCACTCCTTGGGAATGCAGGGCGCCAGGAGCAGGGACGCTCCCTGTAGTCGAAAGCCGAGGATCGCTTCGATCCCGGCCCGGTACAGCCACCCGGCCGAGCCGGTGTACCAGGTCCATCCGCCGCGCCCGACATGCGGGGCGACCGAATAGACATCGGCGGCGACGGCGTAGGGCTCGACCTTGTAGCGCTGCACGTCCGCCCGCGTGCTCGTGCGGTTGATTGGATTCAAGAGCGAGAACAGCTCGGCGGACTTGTCGCCATCGCCCAGCGCCGCAAAAGCGATCACCGACCAGGCGGCGGCGTGGGTGTATTGGCCGCCGTTCTCCCGGATGCCGGGCGGGTAGCCTTTGATGTATCCGGGATCGAGCGGCGTGCGGTCGAAGGGCGGCGTGAACAGCAGCGCGAGACCCTCGTCGCCGCGGATGAGTTGCGCGTCCACAGCGGCCATGGCGCGCAAGGCACGAACCGGATCCGCCGTCCCGGAGATTACGCCCCAGGATTGCGCAATCGAGTCGATCCGGCATTCGCCGCTCGCGGACGAGCCGAGCGGCGTGCCGTCGTCGAAATAGCCACGCCGGTACCAATCGCCGTCCCAACCCTCTTGCTCGAGTGCGGTTCGAAGCCGAGCGGTGTGCGACAGCCACTTCGCGGCGCGCGCATGCTCATCGCGACCTTTCGCCAAAGGCGCGAACGCCGCGAGCGTCGCGTGCAGGAACCAGCCGAGCCAGACGCTCTCCCCCTTGCCCATCTCGCCGACCCGGTTCATGCCGTCGTTCCAGTCGCCCGTGCCGATCAGCGGCAATCCGTGTTCACCGAGGGCGAGGCTCTGGTCGAGCCCGCGCGCGCAGTGCTCGAAGAGTGTTGCGCTCTCGTCCGCGATCATGGGCTGGAAGTAGGCATCGTGCTCGCCGGACCGTAGCCGCTGGCCTTCGAGGAATGGAACAGGCTCGTTCAGCACTGCGAGGTCGCCGGTCGTCTCGACATAGTGTGCGGCGGCGTAGGCGAGCCATATTCGGTCGTCCGAGATGCGTGTGCGCACACCCTGGCCGGACGGCGGCAGCCACCAGTGCTGAACATCCCCTTCGACGAACTGCCGGGCCGCGGCACGCAGGAGATGCTCGCGCGTCATCGCCGGTCGCGACAGGGCGAGCGCCATTCCGTCCTGGAGCTGGTCACGGAAGCCGTAAGCACCGCTCGCCTGGTAGAACGCCGAGCGCGCCCACACGCGGCACGCAAGCGTTTGGTAGAGCAGCCAACGATTCAGCATGATGTCCATCGAAAGGTCCGGCGTTTTCACCTGCACCGTGCCGAGCACCTCTTCCCAATGCCCGACCACCGCGCGCAGGACCGCGTCGAGATCGGCGGCCCGGTAGCGATCGATCAGGGATTGCGCATCGGCTGCCATCGCCGCCTGCCCGAGGAGGAAGACGATCTCCACCGTACCCTCAGGCTCGAGCTCGACCGGCGCTTGAAGGGCGCCGCAAGGGTCGAGCCCGGCGCCCACCCGCTGCGAGAGAGGCGCGTTCCCGGCAAGCGCGGCGGGGTTGTCGAGCGTGCCGTTACGCCCCAGGAATTCCCGCCGGTCGCCGGTCCAGGCGATCTGTCGTCCGCCGAGGTCCGCAAAGGCGACGTGCGAACCGAACGCGATGTTCCACGGGTTGCGCGCGAACATCGCGCCCGTCTTCGGATCGATGGCCGTCACCACCGAGAGTGCCGATGCGCTGCGCGACGGCCCGAGCACCCACTCGACATAGGCCGTGACCGAAAGCCGCCGTGATCGCCCCGATGTGTTCCGGATCGTCAGTCGCGAGATCTTGATGGGATCGTCGAGCGGCACGTACTGGAGAAGATCGAGCGCGATGCCATGTGCGGCGTGCTCGAACCGGCTATACCCCTGGCCGTGCCTGGCGGTATAGGGCGCGGCCTCGCGGCGGATCGGCAGCGCCGTCGGCCCCCACAGCTCGCCGGACTCCTCGTCGCGCAGGTAGAGGACCTCGCCCGGCCGATCGGTGACCGGATCGTTCGACCAGGGCGTGAGCTGGTTCTCGCGGCTGCTGAGCGACCAGGTGTAGCCGCTGCCCTCGACCGCGACCTGAAAGCCGAAGGCGGGATTGGCAACGACGTTGATCCACGGGGCGGGGAGCGAGCGCCCGGGGCCGAGGATCGTCACGTACTCCCGTCCGTCCGCGGTAAAACCGCCGAGCCCGTTGAAGAATTCGAGGTCCGGCGGCACCGGATCGGCCGGCGACACGTCCGCGGATGGCACGCGCCGCGGCGGTGGCACCGTGGCGGTGTTCGCTTCGTGGAGACGGCCAAGCTGTTCCGATAGCGTTACGTGTCCTCCGACCAGCACGGCCCGGGCCGTGGCGAGAAGCAGGGCGCGCGTCTCCGCCGGAAAGAGATCTGCACGCAGGACGAACACCGAGCCGCGCGCGAGGTCCGCGCCGATCTGCGGTCGGGACTGGCTTGCTCGGACCAGCGTCTCCAGGGCGACCTGAAGATCCTGAATGTAGGAGGATCGGCGTTCGTTCAGGATCACGAGATCGACGGCGAGCTGCTTTATCCGACAGTATTCGTGGGCGCGCAACAGCTGGCGGACGATCGCGACATCCTCGATGTCGTCGATCCGCACGAGGACGATCGGGACGTCGCCGGAGATGCCCTGCGCCCAGAGCGCCGCCGGCCCGCCGCCGCCGCGACGGATGACCTCCGATGACGGACGCAGCGACGGATCGGCGTAGAGCACGTGGCCGGCGAGACGCTGAAAGAGGCCCGCCTGCTCCGCGTCGATGCCGAGATGGCTCAGTTGCACTTGCGCCTGGGTCCACGCCAACGTGGCCGCGCGGTCGAAGGCCGCCGGGTCGTGATGCTTGTCAGCCAGGTCCAGCACATCGCCGCGGGACGACGCGACGACCGTCCAGAATGCGATGCGCGCCGTCCTGCCCGGCGGAACCCGCACGCGGCGGCGCAGCGCGAAAACGGGATCGAGGACGGTACCGACGGTGCCGGAAAGCGGCAGGCCATCCATCACGGCCATCGGTGTCCGGACTTCGCGTCCACGGCCGAGGAAACGGGCGCGGTCGGTTTCGATCTCCGGCTCGCCCACCATCTCGCCTTCCACGACGGCAAGATGCGCCGCCCAGATTTCGGGCTCGCCGGGCGAGCGACGCCGCCGCGTCGCCAGGATGGCCCCGACCTTGGCGAGATATTCGGTTTGTACGAAAAGCTTGGAGAAGGCCGGGTGTGCCGAGTCGGCGGCGGGCGGTGCCAGCACGAGTTCGGCGTACGACGTGAGCTCGATGTCCCGTGCGCGGCCGCCCGCATTTGCGACGGAGATGCGGCGAACCTCGGCGTTGTCCTCCGGCGAGACGACGACCTCGAGCGTGGTGGTGATCGATCCGTCGCGCCGGACGAACTCGGCGCGATCCTCGGTGAACGTGACGGCGTAGCCGTCCGGTTCCACGCCGCACGGCTGGTAGCCGGCGGACCACACATCGCCGCTCTGCACGTCGCGCAGGAAAACGTAGGCGCCCCAGTCGTCGCGGGTGACGTCTTCGCGCCAACGCGTGATCCCGACGTCGCCCCAGCGGCTGTACCCGGAGCCGGCGCCCGTCAGCATCACCGCATACCGGCCGTTCGAGAGCAGGTGCACCTCCGGCGTGGCGTCGTGCGCGGAGCGGAGCCGTCGCACCGCCGGCAGGTCCAGGTCGCGGACCGTCGCTGCCGTCCTGACGTCCTCCGCCCTGGGATGAGCTACCGCGACGTCGCGCGGGGTGCGTTCTTGGAGGAGCAGTTCCGTCGCCTGCACGAACGGTTCGGCATGGAACCGCGCCCGCATTGCCCCGTCGAGGAGAGCGTTGGCGAGGGCGACCACCGTCATGCCCTGATGGTGGGCCATGAAGGCGTGCACGATCGCGACGTCTTTTCCTTCGGGCAGCCGCGCGGGCGTGTAGTCCAGCGCCTCGTAGAAGCCGTAGCGGCCATGCGCGCCGATGGCCGCGAGGCGTGCGAAGTTGCGCGCGGCCGCTCCCGGATCGACCATGGCCGCGAGCGCCGTCGCGTACGGCGCGACGACGGCGTTCTCGCCGAGACCGCGTTTCAACCCCAGACCCGGGACGCCGAAATTCGAATACTGATAGGTGAACTTCAGGTCACGGACGTTGTACGCGGATTCCGAAACCCCCCAGGGCACACCGAGCGCGGCGCCATAACGGATCTGCCGGCGGACGACGAGACGGCTCGTCTGCTCGATCAGGCTGCCGGCCGGCGCGCGCATGACGAGCGCGGGCATCAGATACTCAAACATCGATCCCGACCAGGAGATCAACGCTGCGCCGCGTCCGACCGGTGTGACGGCGCGCCCGAGCCGGAACCAGTGGCGCGAGGCCACGTCGCCCTTGGCGATCGCCACGAAGCTCGCAAGGCGAGCCTCCGAGGCGAGCAGGTCGTAGCAGCTCGGGTCGAGATCGCCCTCCGCGACCCGGTAACCGATCGAGAGGAGCTTGCGCTCCGGGTCGAGGAGAAAGCCGAACTCCATCGCGCCGGCCATCGCCCGCGCCGTCGCCGCCAGCGTTGCGAGGCGCTGTTCCAAGGAGCGGGCGGCGTGGGCGTCCGTCGCGACGTCGTGCCGGTGACTCTCGATCGACGCCAGCGTCGCCTCCGCCCAGTACAGCATCTCGGCACCGGCGTCGTCTTCGCGTTCGCTGGCGAGCGTGCGCGCGATATCCGCCATCGTGGTGGCGTGCGGCGCGACTTCCGCCAGTCGCGCACCGATTTCCTCCGGCGGCGTCAGCGCCCGGCGGAGCGCGGCGGCGAGCACGTCGAGCGCATCGCCAAGTTGCTGCCCCGTGATTGTCTGCGTGCGCCGGTCGTCGGGAAGTCTTTGCAGGGCTTCGCGCGTGAGCTGCAGGGCGTCGTCGACGCCGGCGAACAGCTCGGGGCCTGCCACCGGGCGGCCGATCCACTCCTGGCAGGCATTCGCGAGCGCGATCAGGTGCCCGGCAAGATTGCCGCTATCCACCGACGAGACGTACGGCGGGTCAAGCGGACGAAGATCACGTGTGTCGTACCAGTTGTAAAAGTGGCCGCGGAACCGCTGCAGGCGGCCCATCGTGGCGAGCGTCGCTTCTAGCCGGTCCACGGTCTCGATCGTCCCCGCCCAGCCGAAGTCGCGGGCGCTGACCGCGGAGAGAAGGTAGACGCCGAGATTGGTGGGCGAGGTCCGGTGCGCGACGGTCGGCTTCGGCTCTTCCTGGAAATTGTCCGGCGGCAGCATGTGGTCCGTTGCCGTTACGAAGGTCTCGAAAAAGCGCCAGGTGTGGCGCGCGACCAGCCGCAGAGCGCGGGCGTCCGCGGCGGAGACCGACATACGCCCTGCGACGAGCGGCGAAAGGCTTGTCCATCGCGCGATGGCCGGCGATGCCATCCAGGCGACAAGGAACGGTGCCGCAACCGGCCAGGCGTCGTTCCCGACCCACCAGACGACGATCGCGGCAACGATCCCGATGGCGACACCGCCGCTCATTTGCCGGTAGAACCCGGCGAGGTCGAGTCGGGGGCCTACCGTCGCCTGAGCTGCCGTGGTCCAGTCGAGCAGGTGCCGGTGGCTCACGAGCAGACGAAACAGCGTTCTTCCGATTGCGTCTGCCATCAACCATGCCTGGTGTGGCAGAAATACGACCAGCAGTGCGGACAGGGACAGGGAGAGCCGCACATCCGCGGCGAGCGCGCGCAGGTGGCTGCGTGCCGTGACCCGGGTGCGTCGCGGCACAATCGCAGAGAGAACTGGGAGCAGCGTCGACAGCGCGATCGTCGACAGGATGAAACCCGTCCAGAGGACGGCAGCCTGCAGGGTCAGTGTCCACGCCGCCACCAGCGCGACGAGGCTCGCCGGTGCCGAGAGCGTCCGCCGCAGATTATCCAGCATCTTCCAGCGGCCGATCAGCGGCAGTGTGCTGGCGTCGGAAGCAGAGGGGCCGGGCCCGTTCCGATCGGGGCCTTCCCGGCCCCCCCGCACCCCCCGGTCACGCTTGATAGCGTCCCGGTCATCGCCGGCGGAGGCGTCGCCGCGACCGAGGATCCACGGCAGCAATTGCCAGTCGCCACGCGCCCAGCGGTGCTGGCGTGCCGCCGCCACGTCGTAGCGTGACGGAAACTCCTCGACGACCTCGATATCGGACGCGAGGCCGGCGCGGGCGAACGTCCCCTCGAACAGATCGTGACTGAGCAGTGTACTCTCGCGCACGCGCCCGTCGAGCGCCGCTTCGAATGCATCCACCTCGTAGATGCCCTTGCCGGTGTAGGAGCCCTCGCCAAAGAGATCCTGATACACGTCGGAGACGGCAGCGGCGTAAGGATCGATGCCGCTCATGCTGGAAAAGATGCGCTGGAAGAGCGACCCCTCGCGGCCGATCGGCAGCGACGGTGTGACGCGCGGCTGCAGCACCCCATATCCTTCGACGACGCGCCGGGTGCGGGCATCGAACCGCGGACGGTTCAACGGGTGCGCCATCTTGCCGACCAGCCGACGGGCCGTTTCCCGCGGCATGCGGCTGTCCGCGTCGAGTGTGATGACGTAACGGACGCCGGAAGGCGACGCGGGAAGCCGTCCGCCGACGTCCACGAATGTCGTATCGGCCGCGCCGCGGAGCAGCCGGTTCAGTTCGTGGAGCTTGCCACGCTTGCGTTCCCACCCGATCCACCGCCGCTGCCCGTCGTTCCAGACTCGCCGGCGATGGAACAGCAGGAAGCGGTTCCCGCCGCCAGCCGGTCCGTAGCGGCGATTCAGGCGGGCGATGCCCGCGGCGGCTGCGTCGAGGAGCGCGTCATCTCCTGCAACGGTCTCGGTCGCGGCGTCCGTCCAGTCCGAGAGCAGCGCGAAATGAAGCTCGCGTTCCGGAGTTGCAAGGTGGTGGATCTCCAGGCGCTCGATTTGCTCTTCGAGCGCGGCCTGCGTCGTGAGAAGGATCGGGACGGCGACCACTGTGCGCAGGTGCGAAGGCACACCATCGCGGAGCTCCAGGCCCGGCAGGATTGTCGCACCGAACCCTCTCGTGACGCCGCGGTTCACGAGCGCCATCGCCGCATCGATCGAGGGGATCAGACCGAGAAGGGCGAGGAAAACGAGCCATCCGCTCCCGATTCCCGCTCCCGCCAGCGCAAACAACGGGAAGGAGAGAATAATCGCAGTGGCCATGCCGATGGTGCCGATATAGCCGCCGATGCCGATGGTTGCGGTCAAACGACCGGCCCACCTCCGTAAGGGTGCGCGAAATCCGATCCTGGCCTCGAACGTGCGACGCCCCCCGGCGATCAGGTGATAACCGGGATCGCGCTCGCGGCTACCGGCACCGTTGCCCTCTTGTTGTGCCTGATGCTCCGGATCGTTTGCGGCCACAAGAGCCGCCCGCGCAATTTCCAGTTCCGTCAATCTCGAGCCCCGCGCGAGCTCCTCGATCGCGCTGCGGTAGACGTTGCGCGTCGGAAAATCCATGCCCGCGAAGTCACTGCCGGACCGCAGCGTCTCGTCGACCAGACTGACGGTCTCGAACAGCTCCGCCCAGTCGACGTCGGAGATCAGGCGCATGCTCGTGATGATGTTGCGGACCGTCACGTTCGTCGCACCCTGTCGCCGGTGCTCGTCGTGCACGATCGTATCGGAGGTCGTTCCCTGTGCCACCAGGCGCTCCTCGAGCCACAGCAGCGCCGGCGTGATCTTCGGATCCTGGTCGCGCAGCCGCTGAACGAGCTGGACGGCGAAAGCCGCCGGCAACGATGCCTGTTCGTAATGCTGAAAGACTGTCCCGACCGGCTCGGCCGGGTGCGCGTTCACGCCCAGGAGCCGGTCAGCCAGGGCGTCCGCCTCCTGGCGCGCGGCCCGGCTGGCCACGATGCGCCTCGCCCCGCGCCGAAGATTCTCCACGAGCACGATCCGCAGCGTGATCGCGACCGCCCATAACTCCCCGATTGTCAGCGGTTGAACGCGCTGGTAGGCGCGCACGAACCGGCGCAGCATCCCGGGATCGAAGCGGCTGTCCGTATGAGCGACAAAGGCCCAGGCTACGCTGAAGACCCGCGGATAGCCGGCGAAAGGTCCGGTCGCCAGCTTCGGCAATTGCCGATAGTAGCCAGGCGGCAGATCGTCACGAATTTCGCGGATCTGTTCTTCGACAAGGTGGTAGTTGTCGAGCAGCCACTCGGCGGCCGGTGTAATGGCGCGACCCGCGGCGACCGCGTTGGCGACGGCGCGATACGCTTCGAGCAGAACCGACTCGTTCTCCCTCAGTCGAACGGCGAGGGATCGCCCCCTCACCCGCCCCGGGGTGATGGGTTGGGCCGCCGCCAGGCTCTCGGCATGCTGCTCGAGACGCTCGATACTGAAGAGCTCCTCGCGGATGGACTCTTCGTTATCCCATGGCGCAGCCTGCGACGCGCGCCCGAGGGCGCGAAGAATCGCCGATTTCAACCTGGTCTTTCTGCGCTTCGGGTGACGGAAAGGGGACTCCGGCCCCATTACTTCCGAGTGATGAGAGATCAACTTGCCGCTTTATCGGGAAGCAGGCGATCCATTTCTGTTTTGACCACCGCGTAGCACTCGCACACTCGCGCTTCCAGCTTCGGGCGATCGAGAACGGTGATGTGACCGCGGCTGTAATGAATCAGTCCGTCCCCTTGCAGTTTTCCGGCGGCTTCCGTGACGCCCTCGCGGCGCACCCCCAGCATGTTGGCGATCAGCTCCTGCGTCATGGCCAGCTCGTTTGAGGGTAAGCGATCCAGGCTCAACAACAGCCAACGGCACAGTTGTTGGTCCACTGCATGGTGCCGGTTGCAGACTGCGGTCTGCGTCATCTGCGCAATCAGCGCCTGGGTGTAGCGCAGCAGCAGATGCTGAAGCGGGCCGCCGAGCTCGAATTCCGTTTTCAGCACAGCTGCTTTAAGCCGGTAGCCGTGGCCGGCGCTTTGCACTACTGCCCGACTTGGCGTGCTTTCACCACCCATGAACAACGCGATCCCGACGACGCCTTCGTTGCCTATAACCGCGATCTCAGTCGAGGCTCCGTCTTCCATGGCGTAGAGCAAAGACACGATACCGGCGGCGGGAAAATACAGGTGCCGCAATTTGCTGCCGGATTCGAAGACAACCAAGCCAAGCGGCAATGCGACGGGTTCCAGATGGGGCAGCAGGCGCGCGTAGCCCGCTGCAGGCAAGGCAGCAAGCAGATGGTTTTGCTTGGGATTATGTGCCGTAGGCATCGCGGGCTGATACTTTCCACCTTTAAAGGTGTCGTTGCCGACCCGGTCAAATTTCGCATTGCGAGAAGAGTTGACTAAACAGGATACTCCATACTCCATATGTACGCTAACGCACAGAGCGTCTTGGAAAGGAAGAGAATAATGAAAATTGGTGTTCAGCTCTCTTTCTCCCCCTCTGAACACCTGAGGTACCTGGCCCGGTAGCGGCAACCCCGTTCCGGGCCATTTCTTTGGCGGGCGGTCGGCTCCACGAAAAGCCATTCAGCCAGGAACTAAGCTTGATTGCCGTCGTGCATGTCCTTGACGACCCTGTAACACTGGCAAGAGGCTGCCTCGAGGGCTCTTTGATCGAGGATGCTGATATTGCCTCGGCTGTAGCTGATCAGTTCCCGCTGCTGCAGCGCGCCGGCAGCCTCGGTGACACCGACTCGTCGCACGCCAAGCATGTGCGCGAGAAATTCCTGGGTAAGGCGAAATTGGTCTGACCGTACGCGATCGCGGGTCATCAGCAGCCAGCGAGCGAGGCGCGCTTCCACCACGTGAAAACGATTGCACGCAGCGGTTTGCGTGACCTGGGCCATCAATACATGGGTGTAGCGGTGCACCTCGCGTTGTAATGGCGGACTTTGCCTGAACTCCTTGCGAAAGCGCTCTGATTTCATCCGCATGGCCGTCCCGCTTCCCTGCACCAGGGCACGAACGGATGAAACGCCGATGCCCAGCGCCAGGGGAATACCGACCATGCCTTCGCGGCCGACGAGACCCACTTCCAGGGCCAGGTGGCCGTCCACGAGGGTCAGCAAGGACACGACTGAATCGTTGGGAAAGTAGATATGCCGGATCGACTGCCCGGGCTCGTAGAGCACCTCGCCGAAAGTCAGCGTGACCGGCTCGAGACCGGCGAGCAGACGCAGATAGTTCTTGCGGGGCAGGGCGGCAAGCAGGCTGTTTGCAACAGGGAGTTGGTTCGCAGCCGGCATGACGCAAAGGCTACAGCAGGAATATCCCGCAGTATGTGCGCTTGCGTACAGAGTGCCTCGGCCGTGAAGCTGATAATTTTCGCTACGTATTCGAGGCGTTGCTGCACCCCGACCCCTGGAATCGGCTCGTAATGTACGACAGCGTACGGATCCGCAGGATTGCCTGGCGTACATTGGCGGCTCTTACTGTACTTTCTCCGTGAGGAAACAATGAACATCGCGATGTGGGTCCTGGCGGGAGGCCTACTCGGCTGGATAGGCTTTGCGATTCTGAAGGCCAACGCAGAACAGGGCATGGTGCTCTCGATCGTCATCGGCGCAGTCGGAGGACTCTTCGGCGGGAATGTGCTTGCACCGATGCTCGGCGCAGTCACGGAAACCTCGACTGATTTCAGCCTGTTTTCGCTGGTTATCGCGCTGGCGAGCGCGGCCGGATGCCTGCTCATCGGCAACCTGTATTCCGACCGCTTCGGCGTGTGATTCAGGAATTTGTCGGACTTAGGTGAGACAAATTCCTGAGGCAAAACCGCCTCAAAACGGGAAAAAAGTAGTGTAAACCTTGTCCTCGATCCCATTTGTATGCCCCATAGCAAGCCTAGATTGGTCGTTATCCGCAGCTTCATGCGAAATCCTCAGGCGGTTTTGCTTTTAGCAGCCTGTCGGATGCTTAAGCCCGACAGGCTGCTGGCGTGAGCGAGCAAGGCGGCGGGTTGGAACTCGCGGCTGAGACGACCGAACTGCTGTCGGCAGTCCGGTTTCAGGAAGAACTGCGGCGGGTCGCGCGCTTTCGTCCACGTCTTTCGGTCGGGGATCCGCTGGCCGCGGCGGTGAGAAAGATAGAGCAGAACCCGGCGTTTACGCAATCGCGGCTGCTGACCCGCATACTGGCTGCGCTGATTTACCAAGAGGGCGAGTTCCGGCGCGCGGAGATCGCTACCTTCGACGCGGAAACGCTCGCCATGGTCATCACCCTGATGGACGCGCACGCTGACGGAACATCGACGCGCGAGGAGTGGGTTTGTGCCGTCGACGCGGCAAAGGCTGCGCAGCTTGGCGCCGGTGGTTAAACGGCAATCTAAATCGCCAGAAATCAGAACTAGAGTCGGGATCGCTGTCGCGCTGTGATAATCGAAAACGAGGCGCAAGGCAGTCACACCGTCACGCCGTCACCCCGCGATTTCGGAGCCATTGCCCATCACGAGGATAGTGATAGGGCCAGGCCTTTACTTATCCCTTCGATGAATGCCGCGCGATGAAATCGAGCGCTACGCGGGCGGTGCCGTCGGGGTCCGTGCCCGCGGCATGGTAGCCGTCGACGGGCCGGATCGCCAGTTCGGAATTGGGGATTGTCTTCTGCCAGCTCTCGAAGACGGATCGACCGCGGCGCGCGGTGTCGGTGCCGATGTGACCACGGATCAGTGTGGTCGTCTATTTTGTAGAAGAGCTTGCAGTCAGGCAGGTCTAGATACGGCATGATTGAGTGACGAGTGACGAGTGACGAGCGATGAGAGAATATGACGGCTCATGAATTACGGCTTGCGCTGTCTGGAACCAGCACGGCGGCGCCAGTTATCCGGCCCTCGCGCAAACGCGTCAACGCCTCGTTTGCTTGCAGGAGGGGAAACGGCTCGACCGCGGTACGTACCGGGATTTTGGGTGCGAGCGCCATGAACTCTTCGCCGTCCCGGCGCGTCAAGTTGGCGACCGAACGTACGACGCGTTCGCCCCACAAAAGCTCGTAGGAAAACGCGGGGATCTCGCTCATGTGAATGCCGGCGCATACCACCGTGCCGCCCTTCGCACTGGCGCGCAGGGCGTGCACGACGAGCGGGCCGATCGGGGCGAAAATGATCGCAGCGTCGAGCGGCTCGGGCGGCAACGCAGTCGAATCGCCCGTCCATGCCGCGCCCAGCTCCTGGGCAAACCGCTGGCCCTCAGTGTCTCCCGGGCGGGTGAAGGCGTAGACCTTCCGGCCCTGGTAGCGCGCGACTTGCGCGACGATATGCGCAGCGGCGCCGAACCCGTAGATTCCGAGGCGTTCGGCGTCACCCGCCAGCACGAGCGAGCGATAGCCGATGAGGCCCGCGCAGAGCAGCGGCGCGGCCGCCACGTCATCGTAGCCGGCCGGAATGGGGAAGCAATAGCGTTGGTCGGCCACGACGTACTCCGCGTAGCCGCCATCAAGGTGGTAGCCCGTGAAGCGCGCCGCGTCACACAAGTTTTCGCGTCCGTTGACGCAGAAGCGGCATCTCCCGCAGGTATAGCCCAGCCACGGCACACCGACACGCTCGCCCAGCGCGAAGCGCTCGACGCCGGTGCCTTTTTCCGCCACGGTCCCGACGATCTCGTGACCGGGAATGATCGGGAGCTTGCCTTGCGTGAGCTCGCCGTCCGTCACGTGAAGATCGGTGCGGCAGACGCCGCACGCGCGCACCTTGACGAGGAGCTGCCCCGGCCCGGGCCGGGGCATCGGCAGGTCAACGAGCGCGAGCGGCGTGCGCGGCGCCGCGAGCTGCATGGCCTTCATCGAAATGAGGCGTGATGAGTGTCGAGTGATGAGTGACGAGCGTCCCGCGTAGCGGCGTGTGTTCGTTTTCCGTCACCCATCACTCATCACCCGTCACCGGTTCTCGGAGTCGGGGCGGGCGTGGCGCTGAAGAAAACGCACGATCTCGGACGTATCAAGAACCGGCGTTGTCCTCAGCTCATCGACACCGACCACTCTATTCGCCCAGGCCATGTGTCGCTGCATGCGCTCGACCACCGATGGCCATTCCCGTGCAGTGTGGCGCTGCGGATCGGGCAGCCCGTGGCATTGCGTGCAGGCAATGGTAAACATCTGGCCGGCTTCCGATTTCAGCGCAGGGTGCATCGGGTCCATCTCGCGTTGCCCATGCTTTCGGAGATAGGCCGTGAGGACCCGGACTTCCTGATCATCGGGCGCCTCCACGCGATCCATCATTTCCTTCATGATCGCGCCGAGGTTGCCCTTCCCTTGCATGCGCCAGACCATGCGCACCACGATGACCTTCCATTTGTCCGCGGCGTGCATCTGCGGGTTGGGCAGGTAGTGACACTGCACGCAGTAACGGGCGGCGACCCGCGCGCCCTCCGAATGCGGCTCGGGCAGCTCGCTCGGCGCGATCGAAGGCGGCAGGATGCGCTCGAGCAGCTTCCCGTGGGGGCTCTGCGACCAGAGGTATTTCGCACGCGCGATCCCCGCCGTATCCGGAGCGGCGACGCTCCGGGTGCTGACGGTGGTCAAGAGGCCGAGCGCAAGCGCGCCCAACAGAGCGCCCGGATAACTGCTATTTAATATGGAATTGATGTTACGTTTCACCAATTAGTAATCACCAATCACCAATCACGAGTCGCCCGACCTCAAAGCGTATGCCGGCGATCACCTTGGGCGAAGCCCACGAGCGGTTCCGAGAGGCCCTTTCCCAGGGCAACCACCTTGAAAAGTTCGCCCATCTCCGCCGGGCTCAACAGCTTCTGTGCCTCGGAGGCGAGCGGGGCGTAGGCCGCCACGTCCTCCGCGGGGGTTTCCGCGAGCAGGTCAGTGATGCCGCAGTTGATTAGAAATTGCGCCTGGTTGGAGTAGCCAAGCAGATTCAGCCCCGCCTCGCCCCCGGCGCGCGCAATCGCCGAGAAATCGACGTGCGTGGTGATGTCCTGCAGTCCGGGTAAAAAGAAGGGATCGCCGTGCGCGCGGTGCCGGTAGTGGCACATGAGCGTGCCGCCGGCGCGTTGCGGGTGGTAGTACTCGTGGCGCGGGAAGCCGTAGTCAATGAACAGCACCACCCCGCGGGCGAGCGTGGCGGCGAGCGACCGCGTGAAAGCGCACGCGACATTCTGAATCTCGGTGCGGTAACGGGTTTCCGGAAAACAGCTGCGGTCGGCCTGCGCTGCTTCGGGGGTCGCGCGCGCAGCCCAGGCGAAAGTCCCATCCCGCAACCCCACGCCCATCTCGACGACGCCGCTTTCCCCGCGCTCGAATAGGTGCACGGGCATGGCATCGAGCACCTCATTGCCGATCACCGTGCCGGTGAAGGCGGGCGGCAGCTGGTTGAGCCACGCGACGCGCTCGAGCAAATGCGGGGCGCGCGCCGCCAGCGTGTCACGGCTGCGATCGCGCAGGTCCGGGCTCAGCTCGAGGATCAGGTAGCGCTCGGGCACGCATGAAGCTTGCTCAAGCTCCAGCAGGAGATCTGCGGCGAGCGCGCCGCTGCCGGCGCCGATCTCGAGGATTTCGCGCAGTCCAAATCCCGCGACCTGTTTCAACTGGCGTGCCAGAGTACGACCGAACAACCGGGAGATTTCCGGCGCTGTCACGAAATCGCCGTCACGCCCCAGCCGGCGAGCGCCCGCCATGTAGTAGCCCAGCCCTGGCGCGTAGAGCGCCAGCTCCATGTAGCGGGCAAAGCTGATCCAGCCGCCGGCGCGCTCGATCTCCTGAGCGATGAGCCGACGCAAGCTCTCGCTCACTGCAAGCGCCTCGGGTGGCGGCGCGGGTAGACCCGAGTGATCGGCGGGAATAGCCAAGCGGGGACCGTGTTAGTTGGAATAGAATTCTACACGCTCATTATGACGGCATAGGTGTACGCATGGCCGGGGCTTTGGACGGGAAAGTAGTGCTGGTCACGGGCGGCGCAAAGCGGGTTGGCGCCGCGATTTGCCGGCGCATGCACGCGGCGGGCGCGAGCTTGCTCGTACACTATCGCGCGTCGGCGCTCGAGGCCAATGCGCTGCAGACCGAGTTCAACGCCCGGCGTGGCGGCTCGGTGGCGCTGGGGCAGGCCGACCTGCTCAAGCTGTCCGCCGTGGCGAAGCTCGTCGCGGCCGCGCTGGAGCAGTTCGGCCGGCTCGATGCAGTGATCAACAACGCCTCGAGCTTTTACACGACGCCGGTCGGCGAAATCTCGGAGCGGGCGTGGGACGATATTGTCGGCACCAATCTCAAGGCGCCGCTGTTTCTCGCGCAAGCCGCCGCACCTGAACTGCGGAAGGTCCACGGTTGCATCGTCAACATCATCGATATTCATGCTGAGCTGCCGATGAGGAATCATTCGGTCTACACCGCCGCCAAGGGCGGCCTGCTCGCCCTCACACGCGCGCTCGCTCGGGACCTCGGGCCCGAGGTGCGCGTGAACGGTGTTGCGCCCGGCACCATCCTGTGGCCGGAGGATGAGAGCTGGAGCGATGAGGTGGCACGCCAGAGAATCATCAGCCGGACGGCGCTGAAGCGCATCGGCGAGCCCGACGATGTGGCGCAGGCGGTAGAATTCCTGGTCGCCAGCGCACCCTATGTGACGGGGCAGGTGCTGGCGGTGGATGGCGGCCGCAGTGTCAGCCGTTGAGAGCTGTGACCAGTGACCGGTCGGGTGGGAAGCTCAAGCGCCAAAGATACTTTTGCCTTACCCCGCTCGAGCCAGGGCTGAGCCGTGGGATTGAATACCAGTCACTGGTCGCCGGTCACGCATTTTGGGACGGACGATATGGATCAGATGGCAGTACGCATACAACCTCGCAGCACGAGCGAGCGGAAGGAGTCCTACGAGTCGAACAAGCTCGTAAAGCGCCTGCGCCGGCTCGCGGGGCAGGCAATCACGGATTTCGGGATGATCGAGGACGGCGACAAGGTGATGGTCTGTCTTTCGGGCGGCAAGGACAGCCACGCGCTGCTCGATATTCTGATTTACTTCCGCCAACACGCGCCCGTCCGCTTCGATCTGGTCGCGATGAACCTTGACCAGAAACATCCAGGGTTCCCCGCACAGGTGCTGCCTGATTACCTCACCGGTCTTGGCGTGCCGTTTCGCATCGAGGAGCAGAATACCTACCGCGTGGTCAAGCGGCTGATACCCGAGGGCAAGACAATGTGCTCGCTGTGCTCCCGCCTGCGGCGCGGTGTGCTCTATCGCGTAGCCGGCGAGCTGGGCGCAACCAAGATCGCGCTGGGCCACCATCGCGACGACATCCTCGAGACGTTCCTGCTCAACTTGTTCTACGGGGGTCAGCTGAAGGCGATGTCGCCGAAGCTGCGCTCGGATGATGGACGCCACGTGGTCATCCGGCCGCTTGCCTACTGCGAGGAGGCTGATCTCGCCGCGTATGCGCAGTTGAGACAGTTTCCGATCATTCCCTGCAACCTCTGCGGTTCACAGGACAACCTCAAACGGGCGGAAATGAAGGCGTTGCTGCGGGAGTGGGAAAAGCGGCATCGCGGGCGGGTTGAGACCATGTTGAACAGCCTGCGCCATGTGCGACCGTCGCATCTGCTCGACCGCGAGGTGTTCGACTTCGATCGGCTGCCGACGAGCCGAGGCGACATCGGATCGCACGTACAATCCGATGAATTAAAATAATAATATTCAGATTACTTGTTATGGAAACAACGCTCGCGTTGTTTCCATTTTGTCAAAATGATTATGTCATGGTAACCTCCTGAGAAGCCTGCGGGAGGGACTGCTCCGGCCGGCTTCTTACACCAAACTGCGTTGGAGTATGAAATCGGTCGAACAGTGTTTCTTGGCCCGAGACCGAGGAGAATTGCGGGAGCAGGTTCGCGTGCCCACGTTGTTCCCTGTTGATTTTTTCCAGGCGGTTTTGCGTAAAGAATTGGTCGGCCTAACGCGCGACAGATTCTTACCATGAATTGCGCGGAACGCCTCGTCAGCCTGTTTGGAAGCCAAGCCGAGGTTGCCCGGCGGCTTTTGGTCGACCGCGCCGTGGTGAACAACTGGGTAAAGTCGGGCTACGTGCCGGCACGCTGGGCGGTGGAAGTGGAGGCGCTCACGGCTGGCCAGATTACCGCTCTCGAGCTGCTCAATGAGGCGACCGCCAGAAAACCCATTCGTCTCAAGTCGCGGCCGGACGGCGAGAGCCTGTTCGGCTCGCCATTTACAGGGAACGACGCCATGAACGATTACGCGCCCCCGAAACGCCTGAGCTCCTTTCACCCGCCGCAAAGAACGCTCATGGGTCCTGGCCCGACCGAGATCCACCCGCGTGTGCTGACGACGATGAGCCAGCCCGCGATCGGCTACCTCGATCCCGTCTTCGTCGAGATGATGGAGGAATTGAAGGCGCTGCTGCGCTACGTCTACCAGACGAATAACGCGCTTACCTTCCCGATCTCGGGCCCCGGCTCGGTGGGAATGGAATACTGCTTCGTGAACCTCGTTGCCCCTGGCGACAAGGTGATCGTGTGCCGCAACGGCGTGTTTGGCGGGCGCATGATCGAGAATGTCGAGCGCTGCGGCGGCACGCCGATCGTCGTCGAGGACAAGTGGGGCGAGCCGGTCGATCCCGGCAAGCTCGAGGAGGCTCTCAAGAAGAACCGCGACGCGCGCGTGGTCGCTTTCGTGCACGCCGAAACCTCGACGGGCGTGCAATCCGCCGCGAAAACGCTGGTCGGGATCGCGCACCAGTATGACGCGCTCACCATTGTCGACGCCGTGACCTCACTCGGGGGC
The DNA here is from genome assembly GCA_029863175.1 of Betaproteobacteria bacterium. The sequence continues at coordinate 29,346 of JAOTVX010000007.1, forward strand.
GTTCCCGTCCTCGTCGATGAATGGGGGATAGACGCGATTTACTCGGCGAGCCAGAAGTGTCTCTCCTGTACGCCAGGTCTCTCGCCCGTGTCCTTCTCCGACCGCGTGGTCGACCGTGTGAAATCGCGCAAGGACAAGATCCACTCGTGGTTCATGGACATGAACTTGCTGCTGGGCTATTGGGGCGCCACCAACCGCACCTATCATCATACGGCGCCGACCAATTCACTGTTCGGGTTGCACGAGGCGTTGCTGCTCATCAACGAGGAAGGGCTCGAAAACAGCTGGGCGCGGCACCAGCGGCACCACACCGCGCTCAAGGCCGGCCTGGAGGCCATGGGACTCAAGTTCCTGGTCAAACCCGAACACCAGCTGCCGCAAATGAACGCGGCTATGTGCGCCGAAGGCGTGGACGAGGCCTTGGTGCGGCGCACGCTGCTCACGGAGTTCAACCTCGAGATCGGGGCCGGACTCGGGCCGCTGGCTGGCAAGATTTGGCGCTTCGGCCTGATGGGCTATTCCTGTCGTCCCGACAACGTGATGCTGTGCCTATCCGCGCTTGGATCAGTACTCGAAGATCTCGGTATGCCGGTGCACGTGGGCGATGCAGAAGCCGCGGCGCACGCCGCCTATGCGTCGATGCACGCCCGGGCAGCAAAGGCTAAAGCCAAGGGCAAAGGGGCCACCGCGAAGGCCGCAGCCTGACGCGGTAAGCCGGCATGCGAAGGCCCGAAACGGGTCGAAATTGGGCCTGAAGTTAGCGGTCACTTCGCTCGATTTCCCCTATGAAGATTGACCGCACAGTCAGAAACGGCTGCTTCCAGGCACTGGTCACCGGTCACGCTTTTTGGCTAGAGCCCGAGGCGCTGCCAGATCGTCGTGGTCAACCCAGCTTGATTGAGCGTGTAGAAATGCAGCCCGGGCGCGCCCGCGCGCAGCAGGTCCTCGCACAGGCGAGTGACCACGTCCAGTCCTAGCGCGCGAATCGATGCCCGGTCGTCGTGGAAGCTCTCGAGCCGAAACCGCAGCCAGCGCGGAATTTCGGCGCCACAGGCGTCCGAGAACCGCGCGAGCTGGGTAAAGTTTCCGATTGGCATGATGCCGGGCACGATGGGGATCGCGATGCCCGCCGCCTCGCATTCATCGATGAAGCGGAAGTAGGCGTCGGCGTTGTAGAAATATTGCGTGATCGCCGAGTTGGCTCCGGCGTCCACCTTGCGTTTGAAGTTGCGGATCTCGTCGGCAGCCGGGCGCGTCTGCGGATGGAACTCGGGATAGCATGCGACCTCGATCTCGAACCAGTTGCCGGTGCTCTCGCGGATGAATGTAACCAGCTCGTTTGCATAGCGCAGCTCGCCTGCTGCAGCCAGACCCGACGGTAGATCGCCGCGTAGCGCCACGACATGCCGGATGCCTTGGGCCTGATACTTCTCCAGCTGTGCCTTGATGTCGGCGCGCGATGAGGCGACACAGGAAATGTGCGGTGCCGCCTCGTAGCCGGCGGCGCGGATCTCGAGGACGGTCTCGAGCGTGCCTTCACGGGTCGAGCCCCCCGCTCCGAAGGTCACCGAGAAGAACTTCGGGCCGAGCTGGCCCAGTTGCTTCCACGTGTCGCGCAGCCTCGCCTTGCCTTCCGCCGTCTTGGGCGGAAAAAACTCGAAGCTGAAGGCGCGCGGGTGTTTTCTCTGGGACTGCACGAAAGCGAAGGGTAAAGGCCTCGAGGATGAAGGACGCCCCGGGTACGCCCCGCGCGCCTAATATTCCTTCTGCCTTCCGCCCACCTCCTTAGTAACGATAGTGGTCCGGCTTGTAGGGCCCGTCGACGTCAACGCCGATATAGCGGCACTGCTCCTCCGCGAGGACCGTCAGATCCACGCCGAGTTTCTTCAGATGCAGCCGCGCCACGCGCTCGTCGAGCTGCTTGGGCAGGACGTAGACCTTCTTGCCGTACTTCGAAGCGTGCGCAAAGAGCTCGATCTGCGCGAGCACCTGGTTCGTAAAGGAATTGGACATCACGAAGCTGGGGTGGCCGGTGCCGCAGCCCAGGTTCACGAGCCGGCCCTCGGCGAGCACGATGAGGCGCTTGCCATCGGGGAAGATGACGTGGTCCACCTGCGGCTTGATGTTGTCCCATTGGTACTGTTTCAAGCCGGCGATGTCGATCTCGGAGTCGAAGTGGCCAATGTTGGCCACGATCGCATTGTGCTTCATGCGCTTCATGTGGTCGTGCGCGATGACTCGCAGATTGCCGGTCGCGGTGACGAAGATATCGGCCTTGTCGGCGGCGTAGTCCATCGTCACGACGCGATAGCCTTCCATCGCGGCCTGCAGCGCGCAGATCGGGTCGATCTCGGTCACCCAGACGATCGCACCCAGCCCGCGCAGGGACTGCGCGCAGCCCTTGCCAACGTCACCGTAACCCGCCACGAGTGCGATCTTGCCCGCGATCATGACGTCGGTTGCGCGCTTGATGCCGTCGACGAGCGATTCGCGGCAGCCGTACAGGTTGTCGAATTTCGACTTGGTGACCGAGTCGTTGACGTTGATGGCGGGGAACGGGAGCCGGGCTTCCTTTTCCATTTGGTAGAGCCGGTGAACGCCGGTGGTGGTTTCCTCGGTCACACCCCTGATTGCCGCCTGGATGCGCGAGTAGTAGCCCGGCTTTTCCTTAAGCTGTTTCTTGATCGTGGTGAAGAGGACGGTTTCCTCCTCGTTGGTCGGGCGCGACACGAGGCCGGGATCCTTCTCCGCACGGGCGCCGAGCGTGACCAGCAGGGTGGCATCGCCGCCGTCATCGAGGATCATGTTCGGTGTGCCACCGTCCCCCCAATCGAGAATACGATGCGTGTAATCCCAATACTCCTCGAGGTTCTCGCCCTTGTGGGCAAACACGGGGATGCCGGCGGCGGCGATTGCCGCGGCGGCGTGGTCCTGAGTCGAGAAGATATTGCAGGAGGCCCAGCGCACCTCGGCGCCGAGCTTGACCAGGGTTTCGATCAGCACCGCGGTCTGGATCGTCATGTGCAGCGAGCCCGCGATGCGGGCGCCCTTGAGCGGTTGCTGATCGTGGTACTCCTCGCGCACCGCCATGAGGCCGGGCATCTCGGTCTCGGCGATGGCAATTTCCTTGCGGCCGAAATCAGCCTGCTTGATGTCAGCCACGACGTAGTCGGTGGATCGGGATTGCATTACGGCAGCGTTCATGAATCGAGCTCCTTAAACGAAGGGCGCCGTTCCACGCATAAGGCTCGCTCCCGAGCCTGGCCAGGCTGACCTGGTCGCAGCGCCCCTCGAAAGCCGGGACCAAAAAGCAAAACGCCCGCATCGTTTCCGATGCGAGCGCCGTTGTGTTTTCGCTGAGCCTGGCCGGGCTATCCCGGTCGCAACGCTCCTCAGCGGGAACGGATTATAGCGCAGCCGCGGGCCACCCCGCCACCCCGAAAGGCTTCAGCCACAGGGAACACAGAGATCACAGAGTAAGGCAGACAATTCCTGAGGCTTCTTACCCTCTGTGTTCTCGGTGAACTCTGTGGCTTGTTGTTACTTGAGTCCGGCGTCGGCCTTGAGCGCCGCCGCCTTGTCGAGGGCCTCCCAGCTGAACTCAGGCTCATCCCGACCGAAGTGACCGCAGGCCGCGGTCTTGGTGTAGATCGGGCGCAGCAGGTCGAGCGCGTGGATGATGCCCTTCGGGCGCAGGTCGAAGTGCTTCTCAACGAGTGCCGCAATTTTTTCCTCGGAGATCGTACCGGTGCCGAAAGTCTCGACCAGCACGCTGACCGGGCGCGCAACGCCGATGGCATAGGCGACCTGGAGCTCGCATTTCTTCGCAAGACCGGCGGCGACGATGTTTTTGGCGACATGGCGCGCCGCGTAGGCCGCCGAGCGGTCGACCTTCGAGGGATCCTTGCCAGAGAAGGCGCCCCCGCCGTGGCGCGAGTAGCCGCCATAGGTGTCCACGATGATCTTGCGTCCGGTGAGACCAGTGTCCCCCTGCGGCCCGCCGATCACGAAGCGGCCAGTGGGGTTGATGAGGTAGCGCGTATGCTTCGTGATCATGTTTTTCGGGAGCACGGGCTTGCAGATCTCCTCGATCACCGCCTCGGTGAGCGGCTCGTGCGAGATGTCTTCACGGTGTTGCGTCGAGATCACGACGGTGTCGATGTGGTGGGGCTTGCCGTCCACGTAGCGCACGGAAACCTGGGACTTCGCGTCCGGGCGCAGCCAGGGCAGCCGTCCGTCCTTGCGCAGCTCTGCGTGCCGCTCCATGAGACGGTGCGCATAGTAGATCGGCAATGGCATGAGCGCGGGCGTCTCGTCGCAGGCGAAGCCGTACATGAGTCCCTGGTCGCCCGCACCCTGATCGAGGTCGAGTCCCTTGCCCTCGTCGACGCCCTGCGCGATGTCGGCGGACTGGCGGTCATAGGCGGTGAGCACCGCGCATGAGCGATAATCGAAGCCCATCGCGGAATCATCGTAGCCGATGCGCTTGATCACATCGCGCGCGAGCTCGCCGTAATTGACTGCCGCGTGGGTGGTGATCTGGCCGGCCATGACCACGAGGCCCGTCGCAACCAGCGTCTCGGCAGCGACGCGACCTTGCCGATCCTGCGCCAGCACCGCGTCAAGCACTGCGTCGGAGATCTGGTCGGCGATCTTGTCGGGATGGCCTTCAGAGACCGATTCAGAAGTGAAGAGGAAGTCGCTCATTGCAGTTTCTTCGAATGGCAAAAGGCGCATAGAATACCAGATAAGCCTCGATTTATAAACAATAATTGATGATACCTTGGATTCGGCGCCAGCTCGGGCGGCTACCGCTCGCGCGGCTGCACCGTAGGCGCCGCGCTGGGCTGGGTGGAGTACCTGGCGTCTCCGACCTACTCCCAACGCCGGCGCGAAAACCTTTAAGCGAGCGGCGTCTGCGCGGACGAAGCGCAGTGTCGAGCGCTGCTGCGCCAGTCGATCGCAGAAACCGGCAAAAGCGCGGTGGAGCTGTTCGCCTTTTGGTTCGGACCCTTAGCGCGGCTCCAGCAGGTCGTGGTACGCAACGGGTGGGATACCGTCGAGGCAGCGCGGGCAAGGGGCAAAGGCATCCTCGTTCTCACGCCGCACTTGGGCTGCTTCATCGAGCAGCGCGTGCTGGAGATGCCGGAGCAGTATTGGTGGCTGCATAAGCGGGTTAAGACCCGACCGCCCGGCGCGCTCGGAGTGTACTGAGCGCTGCGCTCAGCGATTGGCGCTGCCACGTGCGCCGCACGATGGGCACGCGATAGAATGGAGCCGGACATGCGGTCAATGGAGGACCGCAGGAGCGAAATGTGAGCAAGTTGCGAGCAGCCGTCATCGGCGCCGGTTATTTTGGCCGCCTGCATGCTACGAAGCTGGCCGCCAATCCGGAAGTGGAGTTGGTGGCTGTCGCCGACCTCGACTCGGCGCGCGCCGATGGCGTCGCAGGGGAAACCGGCTGCCGGCCAGTGCGCGATTTTCGCGAGCTGATCGGCGGCATCGATCTCGCCTCGGTCGTGGTTCCGACGCGGGCGCATCACGCCGTCGCGAGCCCGCTGATCGACGCGGGCGTGCACGTGATGGTCGAGAAGCCGATTACCGAGACGCTTGAGCAGGCCGACGAGCTGGTCCAGCTGGCGGCGCAGCGGGGCACCCTTCTCGCCGTGGGGCATCAGGAGCGATTCAACCCCGCATTCGCGGCGTTGCGCGCGGAAATGAGCCGGGCGCTTTTCATCGACGCGGAGCGGCTGACCGAGTATCGCGGCCGCGGCACCGACGTGGATATCGTGCTCGATCTAATGATCCACGATCTGGATCTCGTGCTCGCGCTCACCGGGGCCGATCCGATCCACGTGTCGGCGTGCGGTTTCAGCGTGTTTACCGACGCCCTCGACATCGCGAACGCGCGGCTCGAGTTCGCAGACGGGTGCGTCGCCAACATTTCCGCCAGCCGCGTGAGCCAAACTCCCGTCCGCAAGCTGCGGGTGTTCCAGCCCCATGGTTATGTGTCGGCCGATTTACAGGCCGCCCGGCTGCGCTCTCTGCGCAGGTCGGCGACGGCGGTGGGCGGTATTGCAATCGAGGAACAGGCGTTCGAAAACACCGACGCGCTGGGTGCTGGAGTCGCCGCATTTATCGGCGCCGTGCGCGGACGGCGGCCACCGCCGGTAGACGGTGAAGCCGGCCGGCGGGCGCTCAAGCTCGCGCTGGAGATCGGCGAGCTGGTGCGCGGGCGCCTCGACCGGATTTTCCCAAACGACGCGGTGAGCGCGGCGTGAAGGTGCCGATGCTTGACCTCGTGGGCGAGTATCGGGAGCTGCGCGCGGAGATTGAGCCCGCTGTGGGACGCGTCCTTGCGTCGGGCCATTACATCCTTGGCCAGGAAGTCACCCGTCTCGAGGCGACGGTGGCGCGTTATATTGGAGTCCCGCATGCGGTGGCGGTGGGTTCGGGCACGGATGCCCTCATTCTCGGGCTGCGCGCCGCCGGGATCGGCTCGGGCGACGACGTGGTCACGCCGGCGTTTACCTTCATCGCGGCCGCCGAAGCCATCACCCACGTCGGTGCGCGGCCTGTTTTTGCCGACATCGATCCCCTGACCTATAACATGGATCCGGCCAGCCTCGAAGCGGCACTCACGCCGCGCGCGCGAGCCGTGGTTGCCGTACACCTCTTTGGCCAAAGCGCGGCGGTTGCTGAGATCCGCGCCATCTGCAGGGACCGCCGATTGGTGCTCATCGAAGACTGCGCGCAGGCAATCGGCGCGGACTACGACGGCGTGCGGGTGGGGGGATGGGGCGCGCTTGGCTGTTTTTCCTTTTACCCGACCAAGAATCTCGGGGCGTGCGGTGACGCGGGGCTGATTACGACCGGCGACGCGATGCTGGCTGAGCGGCTGAGGATGTTGCGCCATCACGGCAGCCGCATGCCGTATCAGCACGAGATCGTCGGCTACAACAGCCGGCTCGATGAGCTGCAGGCAGCGATTCTGCTCGCGAAGTGCGCCCATCTCGACCGCTTCAATGCTGCGCGGCGCGCCCACGCCGCCGCGTACCGTGAGGAACTCTCCGGCGCACCTGTCGAGCTTCCCCACGAGCATGGGCGCGGGACGCATGTCTACCACGTTTACTGCATTCGCGTGGCGCGGCGCGATGCGGTGCGCGAAGCGCTCGCCGCGCGCGGCATCGCGACTGGAATCTACTACCCGGTCCCGGTGCACAAGCAGCCGGCCTACGAGCCTGAGTTCGGCGACGTGCGACTGCCCCATTCGGAGCAGGCGGCGCGCGAGGTGCTTGCACTGCCGATGTATCCTCAACTGGACGGGGAGCGCATCGAGCTCGTGTGCGAGGCGCTGCGGGGCGCGCTCTAAGCGCGGCGTGCGTTGAAGATCGTGTCAGCGCATGGAGCGTATTCCCGAACCGGAGTTGATGGAGGACCCGGAGCAAGCGCGAGCCTACGCCCTGGCCGATTTCAGCGAGCCGCACGATGCCTTCGTCCGGCATTTCTCGCGGCTCTTCCCGCATTTCGCGCACGGGCGCGTCCTCGATCTTGGTTGCGGCGCGGCCGACGTCACGATTCGCTTCGCGCATGCCTACCCGCAGGCGACGCTCGAGGGGGTGGACGGTGCCGAGCCGATGCTACAGCTCGGGCGGGAAGCGGTAGCACGCGCCGGGGTCGACTCGCGCATCGTCCTGCGCCCACTGCGCTTGCCGGCTGCCGCTTTGAACGGCGGCTACGACGCCGTGATCAGTAACAGCCTTTTGCATCACCTGGCCCGGCCCGCAACGCTGTGGCAAGCTGTGGCGAGAGCCGCCCGGTCGGGCGCACCCATCCTGGTGATGGATTTGTTGCGGCCCATATCGCGCGACGCGGCGCTCGGGCTCGTCCGTCTGCATGCCGGAGACGCTGCGCCGGTTCTGGCGCGCGATTTCTTCAAGTCGCTGTTGGCCGCGTACCGGCCGGACGAGGTCGCGCTGCAGCTGCGCGCCACAGGACTCACGCACTTGGACGTTGAGGTCGTGAGCGACCGCCATTGGTTGGTGTGGGGCCATGTTTGAGAATCCGTCCGATGAGGATCGTCGCGCGCTGCTCCGCCGCGTCAAGACGATTGCCGTCGTCGGGCTCTCGCCGAACCCCGCCCGACCGAGCCACGGTGTCGCCCGGGCGATGCAGCGCTTCGGCTATTCGATCATTCCGATCCACCCCGCAGCGACGGAGGTGCTCGGCGCCAAGGCCTACCGGCGGTTGTCCGAGGTGCACGATCCGATCGACTTGGTGGACGTTTTCCGCCGGGCCGAGTGGATCGGACCGATCGTTGATGACTGCCTGGCTCTAGGGATAAAAGCCATTTGGATTCAAGAGGGTATCGTAAATGAGGCCGCCGCCGAGCGGGCGCGGGATAATGGGATGACGGTCGTAATGGATCGTTGTATCTTCCGCGATCATCTGCAATTATGCAGCTAACCTCTCCTAAATGCGCCTAACATTCACTAAAATGCATGGTCTGGGCAATGATTTCGTCGTGCTGGACGCTACAACCAGGGAAATTGCGCTGAGCGCCCACCAGTTGCGCCGGATCGCTGACCGGCATTTCGGGATCGGGTGCGACCAGATCCTGCAAATCGAGGCCCCGCGCCAGGCTGACACCGACTTCTATTACCGGATCTTTAACGCCGACGGCGGCGAGGTGGAACAATGCGGCAACGGCGCCCGTTGCTTCGTGCGCTACGTGCACGAGCGCGGCCTGACCGCCAAAACCGAGATCCGGGTCGGTACTCGTGGCGGCGTGATCGTGCCGCGCCTGGAGAGCGACGGCCAGGTCACGGTCAATATGGGGGTGCCGGAGTTCGATCCGGCCCGGATTCCCTTTGATGCGCCACGGCGCGCACTCACCTACGAGCTCGCGATCGACGGGAGGCAGCTCGAAATAAGCGTGCTATCCATGGGCAACCCCCATGCCGTCCAAGTGGTGCCTGACATCGAGCGCGCGGCCGTCGCGACCGACGGCCCGCTCATCGAACGCGATTCCCGTTTCCCGCAACGGGTCAACGCAGGCTTCATGCAAATCGTCAGTCGCCGCCAGGTTCGATTGCGCGTCTACGAGCGCGGCGCGGGCGAGACGCTTGCGTGCGGCACCGGCGCCTGCGCGGCGGTAGTCGCGGCGCGCGCACGCGGCTTGCTCGACGAGCGCGTGATGGTGAGCACGCGTGGCGGCGACCTCGGTATATCATGGGCCGGGGACGGGGAGGCCGTCATGATGACCGGACCTGCCGTCACGGTATTCGAAGGCGAGATCGAACTGTGAGGGGCGGTTATCAGTTTGCAGTTTGCAGCGGAGCGCTGTCGGCGCGGTTGAACAGTGTTGCTGCCAACCGCCAACTGCCGGCTGCCGATGAGACAAGGGAGTGCGATGAGGCCAGACGAGGTTGCAAATTATCTCAGGGACAACCCGGAATTTTTTGAGCATTACGCGGACATGCTGGCGGAGATCTTCATTCCGCATCCTCACGGCGGGCGGGCGGTGTCGATCAGCGAGCGCCAGATCCTGACGCTGCGCGACAAGAACAAGCAGCTTGAAAACAAGCTGCACGACGTGATCCAGTTCGGCGAGGAGAACGACGCGATCAGCGAGAAGGTGCAGCGCATTTCAATCGCGCTGCTTGGCACGTCCGACATCCGCGGCGTATTGAACGCCGTTTACCTGAGCCTGCGCGAGGATTTCGCGGTGCCTCACGTGGCGTTGCGCGTCTGGGGCCTCAATGGCGACGTCGACCTGGGAGAGTTCGCGCCGGTGAGCGAGGCTTCACGGGAATTCACGACCAGCCTCACCCACCCCTATTGCAGCAGCCGCGCCATGGTGGACACGGCGAGCCTGTTCGGGGAGGCGGGCGCGCACCTGCGCTCGTTCTCCTACGTGCCGCTGCGCAACGGTGAAACCTTCGGCCTCCTGGTGCTCGCGAGCGAGGATCCACAGCGCTTCTACCCCGAAATGGGGACCCTTTACTTGAAGCGACTCGGAGAATTGATCGGTGCGGCAATCAGACGGCATTTGCCGTCGGCCTGAGGTCAGAGCGTGACGCGAGCCGGAGCTTTAAATATCCTAATAACAATAGGTTACGATACGTAAGTGGGTGCTGACTTTATGCTCGCTGAGACGCCTTCTGCGGCCCGGGATCCCCTGTTTCAGGGCTACCTTGAGCACCTCGCCCATGAGCGCCGCTTGAGCGCTCACACTGTCCGGAGCTACGAGCGCGACGTTCGCGCGTTGCTCGAGCTGGTGGGAGCGGTCCCCTTGCGCCACCTGCAGCCGGCGCAAATCCGCCGTATTGTGTCCCAGCTGCACGCGCAGGGTCTAGACGGGAGATCTCTCGCGCGGATCCTCTCGGCTTGGCGCGGCTTCTTCACTTACCTGTCCCGCGACCATGGCTACGAGCACAATCCCTGCCTCGGCATCCGTCCGCCCAAGGCTGCCAAGCGGTTGCCGCATGCGTTATCTCCGGACGAGGCAGGGCGGCTGATGGACCTGGGCGCGGGCGACGCGCTGGCAGTGCGCGACCGGGCCATCCTCGAGCTGCTCTATTCCTCCGGGCTGCGCTTGTCCGAGCTGACCGGGTTGGCACTCGACGACGTCAATTACCGGGACGCCACGATCCGAGTGACGGGCAAGGGGGCCAAGACGCGCGTCGTGCCCGTTGGCAGTTATGCGCTGGCCGCGCTCAAGGTCTGGCTGGTCGAGCGCGCGCCGCTCGCGCGGCCGGGACAACAGGCCATGTTCGTCGCCCGTACTGGCGCGCGGCTCTCGGCGCGTTCTGTGCAGGCCCGGCTCAAGCAATGGGGCCTCAAGCTCGGTCTGTCGGGAAACGTGCATCCTCACGCGCTCCGCCATTCCTTTGCATCGCACGTGCTGCAATCCAGTGGTGACCTGCGCGCGGTGCAGGACATGCTCGGGCACGCGAGCATTTCCACGACGCAGGTGTACACGCACCTAGATTTTCAGCACTTGGCAAAGGTCTACGATCAAGCCCACCCTCGTGCTAAACGGAAGGATAAGTGATTTGGATTTTGGCTCCGGCCGGCCAGATGGCCTTAACGTGCCCGTTAATCAGACCAACGGGCACGTTAGCCTACGCCGCAACACGCCGGGCCAGGAGATTGTCTGAGACTGACGGAGGGACAGTCTCAGACGAATTGATTAGTTTCCCGGCGTGTTGTCAGCACCTGGCCAAGGTGTATGACGCGGCGCATCCGCGTGCGAAGCGGAAACGCTGAACCGCCAAGCGCGCGGGAAGCTCGACTGAACCGCCAAGCCGCCAAGCCCGCCAAGAAGAACAGAGTCGGTTCACCATTCATGGAAATTAATGAACCGCCGAGACGCGGAGAGAATCAAGAACCTCATTCTGATATACAGGGTCGATCCTGGAAGTTGTTTCTCTCGGCGGCTTGGCGGTTCAATCGCTCGGTTATATCGGCGTTCATCGGCGGCTAAATAGATGCACAAGCTGATACTCAAACCCGGACGGGAGAAATCCCTCAAGCGGCGTCACCCTTGGGTGTTCTCCGGCGCGGTGGTGCGAGTGCAGGGCGGCCCGGCGCCTGGCGAGACGGTTGAGGTTCGGTCCGCTTCCGGAGAGATACTCGGCGTGGCGGCCTACAGCCCCAAGTCGCAGATCGTCGCCCGCGTATGGGACTGGAAAGAACGCGCCATAGACGGCGCGTTCTTTAACGAACGCATCACGCGAGCAGTTCAGCAGCGACGCCTGCTGTTGGAGGAGAGCACCACTGACGCCATGCGCCTCGTCAACGGCGAGTCGGACGGCTTGCCGGGCGTGGTTGCCGATCGCTACGACGATACGATCGTGATGCAGCTCTCCAGCGCTGGCGCGGACCGCTGGCGCGAGGCGATCGCGGACGCGCTGATGGAGGCAGGTGGTGCCGCGCGCCTGTGGGAACGCTCCGATGCGGAAGTGCGCCAACTCGAAGGCCTCACCCCCGTCCTCGGAGTCTTGCGCGGGCCGGCTGAGCCGGATCGAGTCGTTGTCTCCGAGTATGGCCTGAGGTTCGAGATCGACCTCGGGCGTGGCCATAAGACGGGCTTTTATCTCGACCAGCGCGACAACCGTCGGCTCGTGCGCGCGTTAGCGAGCGGACGCGACGTACTCGACGGATTTTGCTACACCGGCGGATTTGCCATTAACGCTGCGGCCGGCGGGGCGCGCTCAGTGATTGCGGCTGACAGTTCCGCCGAGGCGCTCGAGCTCGCGCGCGGCAACGCCGGGCTTAATGACGCCGCCGTGACCTGGATCGAAGGCAATGTTTTCCACCTGCTGCGGCGCTTCCGCGACGAGCGCCGCGAGTTCGACCTGGTGGTGCTCGACCCGCCGAAGTTCGCGCCAACAGCGGCGCACGTCGCGAAGGCCGCGCGCGCCTACAAGGACATCAACCTGCTCGCCTTCAAGCTGCTGCGCCCGGGAGGCCTTCTCGTCACTTTCTCCTGCTCGGGCGGCGTCCCGGCGGAACTCTTCCAGAAGATCATCGCCGGATCTGCGCTTGACGCAGGGGTCGAAGCGCAGATTATCCAGCGCCTAGGCCCCGGAGCTGACCATCCGGTTGCACTCAACTTTCCCGAAGGAGATTATCTCAAGGGGCTCCTTTGCCGGGTCGCCGGCTAGATCAATGAAGGCAGAAGGCGGAAGAGGGGCTCTGCCTGACTGCTTTTTTTCATCCTTTATCCTTATGCGTTCATCCTTTAGGAGGCACGGGGTCTGTGCCTCCTGGATGCCACGGGCCGCAGCGAACGATGCGTCGCAGCGCCAGCCACGTGCCGCGGAGCGCGCCGTGCCGCTCGATGGCCTCGCTCGCGTAGGCCGAGCAGGTCGGGTAGAACCGGCACTGGCCGCCAAAGAAGGGGGAGAGAAGCAGCTGGTAAGCCCAGATGAAGCAAAGCAGAAGGGACTTCATCAAGAAAGTATAGCGCTGCGGACTGTTGCCGGCCGCGGCCACTGTGGCACGCACAACGTGCGGCCACGCTGGTCAGGCCGATGCATGTGCAAAGGTACCGGTTTAATATTCGCTAATCCGATTCCCATTCGAGCACTCCCCGGTAATGTCTTCAGCGAACCATCTCGATGACGCGGCCACCCGCGAGGCGCAGCCGCGAGGCGGGCGCCGCCGCGGGTTCCTTACGCTTTGGGCTTTCATGCTGGCCAGCGTCGCGGCGCACGGCACGGCACTGCTCGTTCTGCCGCCGTTCTCATTCGATTACGCGCTGCGTCCCGCGGACGTGCTCGAAGTCGTGATGGTGCAAATTGCCCCAGCGCGCCCGGCGGCGGTGGAGCAAGCGCCGCCCGAGCCGCCGCCACAACCGATCCGTCCCACACGACATAAGGTAGGGAAGGCGCGACCGGTCACGGAGCCGAGCGCGCGCGACAACGCTCCGACCGTGTTGATGCTGCCCGAGCCGTGGCTGGATGACGAGTCGGCCATTCCCGCGCAAGCGCCGGGTGAGACGCCTGCGCCCACAGCTGGAACGGGGACTCAGGTAGCCAGCATTGCACCGACGCCGCCCAGCTTCAGTGCGGCATACCTGAAAAACACGGCACCCTCCTACCCGCTCGCGGCGCGGCGCGCCGGCGAGCAAGGCACGGTGACACTCAGGGTGCGGGTCACGCGGGAGGGATTGCCCGAACGCGTGCGGGTCGAGAAGACGAGCGGATCAACCCGGCTCGATACCGCTGCGCTAGATGCAGTCCGGAGTTGGCGTTTTGTGCCGGCGCGGCGCGGCGTAACGCCGATCGAATCGTGGGTATTGGTGCCGGTCGTCTTCCGGCTCGAAGGCCCGTCGTGAGGGAATAGGGAATGGGAAATGGGGAATGGGTGAGGCCTAAGCTTTGTGGAATTATTCTATTTCCTATTTCCGGTTTCCTATTCACCGGGTGAGGACGAAAGGCCTCACCCCGAACGCCTGGCTGATGCGATCCGCGACAGAGCGCGCCTCATTCCGGCTGGCGTAGGGGCCAGCCTGTACACGATACAGGCCGTCACGCGGATAGATGTGGAGCGTTTCCGCCAACCAGTCGATTTGGGCTTGCAGACGCGACAGGAAGCGCTCGGCATTATCCCGTGAGCCGAATGCACCCAACTGCAAATAGATACCTGAGGCGTGGCGGGTCAGTGGCGCAGCGGCCATGACATTGGTCGAACCGTCGGGGGCCGGGCCCGCCGCCGCAACCGGCTGCGCGCTTTCGGCGCTGTCGTTAACGACCGGAGCAGCGGCACTATCTGCTGCGGGCGACGCGCAACAACCTTCGGGGTCCGGCGCGCTCGCCACGACCGGCGTTGCCTCGGCGCCTGGTATGATGCTTACCACTTCGACCTTGCCGCTTCCATTCGCGATGATGCCGAGCTTGTAGGCGGCGGTGTATGACAGGTCGATCTCCCGGTTGTCGAGAAACGGGCCGCGGTCCGTGATCCGCACCACGACGGACCGGCCATTGCGCACGTTGGTGACGCGCGCGTAGCTCGGGATCGGCAGGACCGGATGCGCTGCGGTCATCTGGTACATGTCGTAGATTTCCCCGGACGAGGTCTGCTTGCCGTGATAGCGACGGCCGTACCACGTGGCCACGCCCCGCGCACGATAGGGCCGCAGCGAGGTCATCGGCGTGTATTGCTTGCCCATGACGACGTACGGGCGCATCGTGCCCCGGTTCAGGGCTTCCACGCGGGGCGTCGCATCCGGGATGGTGTCGAGGTCGGGCGGCGGTTTGCCTCCGGGGCCGTCGTCGAGGTAGTAGCCGCCCCCGCGGGGTGCCGCCGGCCCATCGCGCTTGGCAGAGGTGCCGCATCCGCCCAATGCGATCACGAGCATTGCGGCCATCGCCACGTGACGTTTGACGACGGACGAGTAACGACACCAACCCAAGCCGTTTCCGGTCTGCTTTTTCACAGTACTCATGGCTCATTACCCATGGCTGATTATGTTGGTATGAGCTTCTTGTGCGTTGCAATGCTCATCAGTATGCCGAAGCCGAGGCAGATCGAGACCAGCGCGGTGCCGCCATAGCTGATAAGCGGCAGCGGGACGCCGACGACCGGCAGGATCCCGCTCACCATGCCCATGTTAACGAAAACATAGGTAAAGAAAGTGAGCGTGATTGCGCCCGCCAGCAGTCGAGCGAATAACGATGGCGCAGCCGCGGCGATCAGCAGGCCGCGCGAGACCACGAGCAGCAGCAGGAGGAGCAGCACGATATTGCCGATCAGCCCGAACTCCTCCGCGAAAACGGCAAACACGAAATCGGTGGTGCGCTCCGGTATGAAATCGAGATGAGTCTGTGTGCCGCTCATCCAGCCTTTCCCGAGCAGGCCGCCCGAGCCGACCGCAATCGTGGACTGGATGGTGTGGTAGCCCGCGCCGAGCGGGTCCTGGGTGGGGTCGATCAGCGTCAGGATGCGCTGGCGCTGATAGTCGTGCAGCAGCGACCATGCGAAGGGCGCCGCGACGAGGCCCGCGACGGCGCTCCCGCCGATGATGCGCCACGGCAGCCCGGCAAGGAACATCACGAAGAAGCCGGAGGCCGTGATTAACAACGCCGTGCCGAGATCGGGCTGGCGGGCGATAAGCGCGACGGGAAGCAATAACATCACAACCGCGACGGCGTAGTTCCAGAGCCTCAGGCCGGCCTCGTGGCGGTTGAAGTACCAGGCCATCGCCAATGGCACCGCAATCTTCATCAACTCCGAGGGCTGGATGCGGGTGATGCCGACGTCGAGCCAGCGTCGCGCGCCGTGCGACACCTCTCCGGCCAGCGCGACGGCAACGAGGAGGAGCACGCCGACGAGGTAGACCGGGAACGCAAGCCGAAGGAGGAAATGGGGCGGAATATTGGCGAACACCCACAGGACGCCCAGCGCAATCACCATGTTGGCGAGCTGAGCGGAAACGCGCGCGACATTCCCGTTCGAGGCACTGAAGAGTATGAGGAGGCCCGCCACCATCAGCGCGAGCACCAGGCCGAGCAGCAGGCCGTCGATGTGCCGCGTGAGGTGGCGGGTGACGCGCCTAACCGCCGGATGCATCGGATCCGTCCTTCCTGACGCGCAGCGGTGCATTGGCCGGCGCCCGCCCGAGGAGGTAGTAATCGAGCACCTTGCGCGCGACGGGGGCGGCGCTGCGCGATCCGAACCCCGCGTTCTCGACGACGACGGCGAGCGCGATCCGGGGTCGGTCGGCCGGGGCGTAGGCGACGAACAGGGCGTGGTCGCGGAAGCGCTCTTTCACCTTGCTCTCGACGTATTTCACGCCCGCCTTGAGGGCGACCACCTGCGAGGTGCCGGTCTTGCCCGCGCTCACGTAGCCCGCCTTCGCGAAGGCGCGCGAACCGGTGCCTTCCTCGTTGACGCCGATCAATGCCTGCTTGACCACCGCGATGTGGCGGGGATCGAGATCAAGCGTGCGCACCGGCTTGGGTTCAATCGGTCGCCGCTCGGCCTTGCGGGAATCCTCCACGTAGTCGACGACGTGCGGGCGGTACATAACGCCGTCGTTGGCGAGCGTCGCGATGGCGGCCGCAAGCTGCAACGGTGTGTACGAGTTGTAGCCCTGGCCGATGCCGATGCTGATGGTCTCGCCGGGATACCACTTCTCCTTGAAACGGCGCTGCTTCCACTGGCGCGACGGCAGGACGCCCGCGGCTTCACCCGTGATGTCGATGCCCGTGCGGCCGCCGAACCCGATCGACCCCATGAAACGCGAGATCGCGTCAATGCCAAGATCGTTGGCGAGCACGTAGTAATAGGTGTCGCACGACTTCACGATCGATTTGTACATGTCGACCATGCCGTGTCCGCCGACCTTGTCGTCGTGGAAGATGCGGCCGCCGAAACTGAAAAAGCCGGGGTCCTGAATCGCCTGTTCCGGTGTGCGGCGCCCCAGGCTCAGCGCAGCGAGCGCCATGAACGGCTTGAAGGTAGAGCCAGGCGGATAAGTGCCGGACAGCGCGCGGTTGAGCAGCGGGCGGTCCGGCGAGTTATTGAGCTCATGCCAGTTCAGCGGATCGATGCCGTCGACGAAGAGGTTGGGGTCGAAGCCGGGCTTGCTCACGAAAGCGAGCACGCCGCCGGTCGTGGGGTCGATGGCGACCAGCGCTCCGCGCCGGCCGCCAATCGCGTTGTAAGCGACTTCCTGCAGGCCCGCGTCGATGTTCAGTATCAGGTTATGCCCAGACATTGGCGGCGTGCGGGAGAGCGTGCGCACTGCGCGGCCGCCGGAGTCAACCTCGACTTCCTCGATCCCCGTCGAGCCGTGTAGGAGGCGCTCGTAGCTCAGCTCGAGTCCGGTTTTTCCGATGTAATCGGTGCCGCGATAATTGGCAGCGTCGTCATCGGCCTCGAGCCGGTCGAGTTCGCGTTGGTTGATGCGGCCAATGTAGCCCACAACGTGGGAGAACAGCTCTCCCTGCGGATACTGGCGGAACAGCCGGGCGTTGATCTCAACCCCTGGAAAACGGTAGCGTTGGGCGGCGAAGCGCGCGATCTCCTCGTCGGAGAGGCGGGTGCGGATGGGAAGACTGCCGACACGCTTGCTTTCTTCCATAAGGCGTTTGAAGCGGCGCCGGTCGCGCGGCCCGATCTCGACCAGCGTCGACACCCTGTCGATGAGGCCGTCGATGTCCTCTATCTCGCGCGGCTGGATCTCCAGCGTATAGGCAGAATAGTTGTGCGCAAGCACCACCCCGTTGCGGTCGGTAATGATGCCGCGGTTTGGCGGGACGGGAACGACCGAGATACGGTTGGCTTCGGCCAGCGTTTGCAGATCTTCGTGCCGCACGACCTGCAGGTAGGCGAAGCGCGCAAGGAGCAGCGCGGACAGGACCAGCGCGAAGCCGAAGGCGAGCGAAAGGCGCACCTTGAAATGGTGCGTTTCGAGCTGCGCATTCCGGATCTCCACGCCGGGATTGATCGACAGTTCAGGCATGATACGGGTCGGGTTTGGGCCGCAGCGGGATCTTGAGGAGTGCCCCGAGCGGCGGCCACAGCGCACCGGCGACAAAGCTCCCGAGGAAATACTGCCATCCTGGGAAATCCGCCCCCGCGAGCATGCGAATGGCGACGATGATCAGGTCGTTCAACAGAAGCAGCGGGATAATGTGCAGTGCCTGGGGTGTCACGGAGAACATGCGCACGCGGCGGTGCAGGATGAGCCCGGCATAGGCAAGAATGGTGTACGCGAGCGCATGCTGGCCGAACAGGGTGCCGTCGGCGACATCCATGAACAGCCCCACCACCCACGCGGTCACGAAACCGATTTTGCGCGGCTGCTCGATGCACCAGTAGAGCACGACCAGCGCAACGAAGTCGGGCATTAACCACCGCCAGTAGCCGGACCAGGGCAGTAGGTTTAGCAGCAGCGCCGCGATCAAGGTGAGCGCGATGTAGCCGGGCTTAACCGGCAACAGGATCTCGTGGGGCGCCGCACGGGTGTCGGCCATCAGCGTTTCCTCGGCTTCTTCCGGGACCGGCGCGGACTCGGTTCCTCGACCGGGCGCGGCGGGAGATCGCGCTGCGCGCTCAACAGCAGGACCTGCGTATGATTGGAAACGCCGGCGAGCGGTGTGCAAATGATGCGGGCGAAGAGCTGACTGGCATTGCGCTCGACGTGCGAGACGCGAGCGACCGGCAGGCCGGGCGGGTAGACGCCGTCGATCCCAGACGTGACCAGCTCGTCGCCGTTTTCGTGATCGGCGTTGTGGGGGATGAAACGCAGCTCGAGCGCGCCGTCGCGGCCCGTTCCCGACAGTACCGCGCGCAATCCGTTGCGCAGGTTCTGGACCGGAACGAAGTGGCTCTTGTCGGTTACGAGGGTTACTTCCGAAAGCCAGGGGTAGACGCGGGTCACCTGGCCTACGAGGCCGCGGTCGTCCGCCACGGGCTGGCCGGCCTTGACGTCGTCGCGCGCCCCCCTGTCCACGATGATCCGGCGGCTGAAGGGATCGCGCGCGGCGTAGACCACTTCGGCGGCAGTCGCGCTGAACGCGAAGTGCTTGCGCGCGCCGATGAGAGCGCGCAAATGGGCGTTCTCGGCGTGCAGCGCCTTCAGCTGCTGCAACGGCCCGGCATTGGAGAAATTCTCCTGGGCGAGGCGGGCGTTCTCGGCGCGCAGCGACGAGTGCGTCACGAAAAAATCGCTGACGCGGCGGGCGATGCTTGCGGGCGCGACGGCGATGCGCTGCAGTGGATAGAGGATGACGGCTGCGATCTGGCGCAGCGGCGCAAGATAATTGAGATGGGCGTCGGTGACGAGCAGCGCGAGCGAGAGGGCGAAGAAGATCAGCAGGCGGGCAAGCGGGGTGGGGCCAGTCCTGAAAAAAGGCGGGGCCTGGTATTCCATTCAACGGTGACGAGTGACAGGTGACGGGTGACGGGCAAAGTGCCTCACGCCTGGCTCCTCGCGCTTCACTCAGTCATTCGCGAAAATGGTAGCGATCCGCTCGAGCCTGTCCAGGGCCATGCCCGAGCCGCGCACCACGCACGTGAGCGGGTCTTCCGCGATGATCACGGGAAGCCCGGTTTCCTCCATCAGCAGCCGGTCGATGTCACGCAACAATGCGCCGCCGCCCGTCAGAACCATGCCCTTATCGGCAATATCCGCCGCGAGTTCTGGCGGGGTCTGCTCGAGGGCGGACTTTACCGCCGAGACGATTTGATTGAGGGGTTCGGTGAGCGCTTCGAGGATCTCGTTCGAAGAGATCGTGAAGCTGCGCGGAATGCCCTCGGCGAGGTTGCGGCCTTTCACTTCCTTCTCGCGCACTTCCGATCCCGGGAACGCAGAACCGATCTCCTCCTTGATCTGCTCTGCGGTCGTCTCGCCGATCAGCATGCCGTAATTGCGGCGGATGTAATTGATAATCGCCTCATCCATCTTGTCTCCACCGACGCGGACCGAGCCCTTGTAGACGAGGCCGCCCAGCGAGATCACGCCGACTTCCGTCGTGCCGCCGCCGACATCCACCACCATCGAACCGGTTGCTTCTCCGACGGGGAGACCCGCGCCGATGCCCGCCGCCATCGGCTCTTCGATCAAATAGACGCTCGACGCGCCGGCGCCGATCGCCGACTCGCGAATGGCGCGCCGTTCCACCTGCGTCGAGCCGCACGGGACGCAGACGATGATGCGCGGGCTCGGCCGGAACAGACGCGAGTTGTGCACTTTCTTGATGAAGTGCTTGAGCATCTGCTCGGTCACCGTGAAGTCGGCAATTACGCCGTCCTTCATCGGCCTGATCGCCGTGATGTTGCCTGGCGTGCGGCCCAGCATTTTTTTCGCGGCTAGGCCGACTTCCTGAATGACTTTTTTTCCGTTCGGTCCGCCTTCCTGACGGATCGCGACGACGGACGGCTCATCGAGCACGATGCCTTTCCCGGGCACGTAGATCAACGTATTGGCGGTGCCCAAATCGACGGCCAGATCGTGGTTAAAGTAGCTGCTCAAGAAACCGAACATAACGCATTCCGCCTAAAAGGATTTGATGCTGCGCATCAGGAAGTTATGATAACCTATGCAGCTTCGATTTTTAAGTCGTTTTGCGGTGCTCGATGGCGCTGACGCTGGATGACGTAAAGCGCGTGGCCCACCTGGCCCGGGTCGCGGTCGATGAGGCCGAGGCGCAGGCCGTGCTGTCCCAGTTGAACGGGGTCTTCCTGTTGATTGCCGAGATACAGGCGGTCGACACCCGTGGGGTCGAGCCGATGTCCCACGCGCTCGACGTTACCCAGCGCTTGCGCGCCGATGCAGTGACCGAGTCCGACCAGCGCGACCGGTTTCAATCGATCGCGCCCCACGTCGAAGGCGGCCTCTACCTCGTGCCCAAGGTCATTGAATAAGTGAGGTGTCCGGTCCCGGAGGCCGCTGCGCCGCGGCCCTGGGCCCGTATCCCGGTTCTCGCAGATCGATGCACAACGTCACTATCAGCAGCCTTGCTGCCGAGCTCGCTGGCCGGCGGCTTTCCAGCGTTGAGCTTACGCGCCATTTCCTGCAGAGAATCAAGGTATTGAATGAGCGCTACAATTGCTTTATCACGCTTGACGAGACGCGCAGCCTGGAACAAGCGCAAGCCGCTGACGGGCTGAGGGCCGCGGGACGCGCGGGGCCGCTCACCGGCATTCCGATCGCTCAAAAAGACATCTACTGCGCCCGGGGCTGGCGCACGACCTGCGCTTCCAGAATGCTCTCGAATTTCGTCTCCCCATACGATGCGCATGTGGTGGAGCAGTTCAACGCGGCCGGCGCAGTCATTCTGGGCAAGACCAACATGGACGAGTTCGCGATGGGCTCGTCAAACGAGAACTCGCACTTCGGTCCGGTCCGGAATCCCTGGAGCGAGGACGCGGTGCCGGGCGGTAGCTCGGGGGGATCGGCCGCAGCGGTCGCCGCCCGCCTCGCGCCCGGAGCCACCGCGACCGACACGGGCGGCTCGATCCGGCAGCCTGCTGCGCTCACCGGGATTTGCGGACTGAAGCCGACTTACGGGATGGTCTCCCGCTACGGCATGATCGCCTTTGCGTCCAGCCTTGACCAGGGCGGCCCGATGGCGCGCACCGCGGGAGACCTCGCGCTGATGCTGAACGTCATGGCCGGGTTCGACGCGCGCGACTCCACCTCGCTCGATCGCGACCGCGAGGACTATGCGCGTGGGCTCGGGCAGTCGATTCGCGGCATGAAGATCGGGTTGCCCCGCGAATTCTTCGCCGAAGGCGCGTCCGCCGCGGTGACGAAGGCGGTGGATACCGCGATCGCCGAGTTCCGCAAGCTCGGCTGTGAAACGGTCGAGGTAAGCCTGCCGAACACGAAGCTTTCCGTGCCAGTGTATTACGTCCTTGCCCCGGCAGAAGCCTCGAGCAACCTGGCGCGCTACGATGGCGTGCGCTACGGCTACCGCGCGCCGGACTACGCCGACTTGGCCGACATGTACAAAAAAACGCGGGCGCAGGGCTTTGGCGCCGAGGTCAAGCGCCGCATTTTGATCGGCACTTATGTGCTCTCCCACGGCTACTACGACGCCTACTACATCCAGGCGCAGAAGGTGCGGCGGCTGATCGCGCGCGATTTCGCCGAAGCGTTCAAGGCGTGCGATGTCATCATGGGGCCGACCAGCCCGACTACCGCGTTCCGGATCGGAGAGAAGGCGGGCGATCCCGTGCAGATGTACCTGTCCGATATCTACACCATTGCAGTCAATCTTGCGGGCCTGCCCGGCATGTCGATTCCTTGCGGCTTTGGGGGCGGGGGGCTGCCCGTGGGATTGCAGATCATCGGCAATCACTTTGCCGAAGCCAGGATGCTCAACGTCGCACACCAGTATCAAATGGAAACGGATTGGCACGAGCGGGTGCCGCCCGGCGTCGAGTGATCGGTGATGGGTGACGAGTGACGAGTGATGAGTGACGAGTGATGAGTGACGAGTGATGAGTGATGAGTGATGAGTGATGAGTGGTGAGTGGTGAGTGATGAGTGGTGAGTGGTGAATTGAAAATTGTTTGTCTCCCCCCGCGGGGCGCCAGACGGTCATACGGGGTAAAGGAAACAACCCGTCACCCGTCACCCATTACTCATCACCCGTCGCGGAGCGACGCCAAATGAAGTGGGAAACGGTCATCGGGATTGAGACGCACGCCCAGCTCTCGACGAGGTCCAAGATTTTCTCGGGTGCGGCCACCACGTTCGGTGCGGCGCCGAACACGCAGGCGTGCGCGGTGGACATCGCGCTGCCGGGCGTGCTGCCGGTGGCGAACCGGGAGGCGATCGCCAAGGCGGTGCGCTTCGGACTCGCGATCGGCGCCAGCATCAACCGCCGCTCGATCTTCGCGCGCAAGAACTACTTCTACCCCGACCTTCCGAAGGGCTACCAGATCAGCCAGTACGAAATACCGATCGTCCAGGGTGGGACGATCGGTATTTACCAGGACGGCAAAGAAAAAACAATCCGGCTGACACGGGCGCACCTGGAGGAAGATGCCGGCAAGTCCCTGCACGAGGGCCTCCACGATTTCACCGGCATCGACCTCAACCGCGCCGGCACGCCGTTGCTCGAGATCGTCTCGGAGCCCGACCTGCGCAGCGCCGGGGAGGCGGTGGCGTACGCCAGGGTGCTGCACGCGCTCGTGCGCTGGATCGACATTTGCGATGGCAACATGCAGGAAGGCTCGTTCCGTTGCGATGCCAATGTCTCGGTCCGGCCAGCCGGGTCGGACACGCTCGGCACGCGCTGCGAGATCAAGAATCTCAATTCCTTCCGCTTTCTCGAGCGGGCAATCGAGTTCGAGGTGTGGCGCCAGATCGAGATTCTCGAGGACGGCGGCGCGATCGTGCAGGAGACGCGCCTATACGACGCGGCGCGCGACGAGACGCGCCCGATGCGCACCAAGGAAGACGCGCACGATTACCGTTATTTCCCCGATCCGGATTTACTCCCGCTGGTCGTAAATCCGGATATGTTGAAGAGCATAGAATCAGAATTGCCGGAGTTGCCCGATGCGATGCGTGAGCGTTTCATGCGCGACTACCGGTTGCCGGATTACGATGCTCGGATGATGACCGCGACGAGAGAGACGGCGGCTTACTTCGAGGAAGCTGTTCACCTTACGATGGACATGACCCGGGTTCTGCTTGGTATCAAGGGGAAGGAGCCGGTCGTTTCAGGCGTCGCAAAGCTCACATCCAACTGGATCATGGGACCGCTCGCCGCGGCCGTGAACGAGGCCGAGCTGGAAATAGGACGGTCTCCCGTAGCTCCCGCCCAACTTGCGAAGCTACAGGCCCGAATTCTTGACGAGACCCTCAATTCCAAGACCGCGAAGGAGGTATTCTCGGTGATGTGGAGGGGCGACCTGGCAGGAGACGCCGACGCAATCATCGACAAGCGCGGCCTGAAGCAGATTTCGGATTCTGGTGAGCTCGAAAGAATTTGCGACGATGTAATCGGCGCAAATCCTAGGCAGGCCGAGGACTGCCGCACCGGCAAGGACAAGGCGTTCAACTCGCTGGTGGGGCAGGTGATGAAGGCGACCAGGGGCAAGGCGAACCCCCAGCAGGTAACCGAAATCCTGAAGCGGAAGCTTGCTAGCTAGTGGAACGTAACGCCGCCAAACATGCAGGCGTCTATCGAGGCCCTGGTTTAACGGCTAGTAGGCCCTGACCGAGCCGCTCGACGCGCCTCCGCCACTCGTCAGTCTGCGAAAACGCTGCTTCTGCTCGTCGAAGCGCGAGCGGATGGCGTGGATATCTTTCTCCTGGCTGGCGAGGCGCTCCTGCAGCCAGCGTTGCTGCGCGTCAGTTTTTTCCAATTCCGCACGCAGTGCCGGCAACGTCTTTGCCAGCCTCTCGTTTTGCTCCGCGTACTTGCGGCGTTTCTCGACGTCTTCGCGGCGCTCGTTTGCTCTCTCGAGCGCCACTTCGAGCTGACTGATCTGGGAACTTGCCCGCTCGAGCTCGCGGTCGCGCCGCTCGTCGATCTCCGCTTCGCTCGAGTAAATCGCGAGGAGTGTGCGGTCCTGGCGTTGCTGCTCGGCGACGCGCCTGCGTTCCTCTGTCTTCTTCCTGGCAAGCTCCTGCTTCTCCGCCCGGCGCCGCGCGGCCTCTTCCGGCGATTCCGTCGTCTTGCGTGTAATACCTCGGCTGTCGAGCTCCTTGGTGGCGCCCCCATGGAATTCCGGCGGCACCCTATCGCCGCAGCCCATGACCCTGCCGTTCTCGTCTTTCCAGCAAATGATCCTGCCCGCCGCGCGCGCGTCGGCCACGGTGGCGGAAACCACGATCAATGCCCCCATCGCGGCAGCGGCTGCAAGCAGCCGTGAGCGCGAGTCAGACATCAGCCGTCACTCCGTAAGAGTCACGGTAACGGCCGACCGCGACAAGGTCTTGCGTGCGCCGTGGATCGGACTTCAAGTACCCCATCAGATCGTCAAGCGTGGCAATACTGATCACGGGAATATTATAGCTGGCGCGCACCTCCTGGACCGCGGACAAATTACCGCTCCCGCGCTCCATCCGGTCAAGGGCGATCACCACCCCGCAGGGTGTGGCGCCGCCAGCGCGGATGAGCTCGACGGATTCGCGCACCGAGGTGCCCGCCGATATGACATCGTCCACGATCAAAACGCGGCCCGCGAGCGGCGCCCCGATCACCCTGCCGCCCTCGCCGTGGTCCTTCGCTTCCTTGCGGTTGAAGCTGTAGGGCGCATTACATCCGGTATCTGCCAGCGCGACGGCCGTGGCTGCGACCAGCGGAATGCCCTTGTACGCCGGCCCGAAGAGCATGTCGAATTCGATGCCGCCGGCAACAATGGCTTTCGCGTAGAATTGGGCGAGCCGTTTCAGCGCCGCGCCGTCATGAAACAGGCCGGCATCGAAAAAATAAGGCGACAGGCGCCCCGCCTTGGTTTTGTATTCACCAAAGCGCAGCACGTTCTGCTCGATCGTGAACCGAATGAACTCCTGCCGGAAGTCGGTTGCCATGTGTGGAACCTTCCTCGCTGGTGGTGAATTGACCGGCGCGCTAAGAGTTTGCCGAACCTGGGTTCGACAAACTCCTGGTGCACGCACACGCCGGACAGGCCGCTGGCGCGTCCGGTCGAATGAGCCGCCCATGCATCTCGCCGGCTTGAGACCATGAGAATTATAACGTTGAACCTCAACGGCATCCGCTCAGCCAGCCGCCGGGGGGTTTTCCCGTGGCTCAAGCGGCAGCGCGCGGACGTGGTCTGCATACAGGAGATCAAGGCCCAAGCCTCGGACCTGACGCCGGAAATGAGCAAAGCCGGGGGCCTCACCGGATTCTTCCACTTCGCGGAGAAGAAGGGTTACAGCGGCGTCGGGCTCTACTGCCGGCGCGCGCCGGATCGCGTCATTGAAGGGACGGGACTCCGCGACATCGACAGCGAAGGGCGTTACCTCCGCGCCGATTTCAGCCGGCTCTCCGTGATCTCCGTCTACCTACCCTCGGGCTCGAGCGGCCCGCGCCGCCAGGCAGCCAAATTCCGCTTCATGGATCATTTTTTTCCGTGTCTAAAGAATCTCGTGGCCGAAGGCCGGGAGATTCTTCTGTGCGGGGACTGGAACATCGCGCACCAGGAGATCGATATCAAGAACTGGCGAGGCAATCGGAAGAATTCCGGCTTCCTGCCCGAGGAGCGCGCCTGGTTGACGCGCGTGCTCGACGAGCTCGGATGGGTGGATGTCTTCCGGCGCGTCGACCCTCGTTCCGACCAGTACACCTGGTGGTCCAACCGCGGACAGGCGTGGGCCAAGAACGTGGGGTGGCGCATCGACTATCACATCGCGACACCGAAGCTGGCCGCGACCGCGTGGCGCGCCACGATCTACAAGGCGCGCCGGTTTTCCGACCACGCGCCGCTCACGATCGACTACGATTACACGCCATGGGAGGTGGCATGAAGCAGGAGATCTTCGGTCTCAACGCCTTCTCGCCGACGCAGGTGGCGCGGCGCGTGGAATCCATCGGCGTTACCAAGGCGCGGCTGCCCTTGCTGTCGATGTGCATGCTGGGCATTCTCGCCGGCGGCTTCATCGGGCTCGGCGCCCTGTATTCGGTGTTGGTCATGAGTGACGCCTCGCTCGGTTTTGGCCTTTCGCGCCTCCTTGGCGGCATCACCTTTTCGATGGGGCTCATCCTCGTCGTGGTTGCGGGCGCGGAGCTTTTCACCGGGAATAATCTGCTCGCGATGGCGTGGGCGGACGGACGGATTTCGACCGGGGCGGTGTTCTACAATTGGGCCGTCGTGGCCGCGTCCAATTTTGCCGGCGCAGCCGGCCTCGCGCTGATCGTTTACTGGTCGCGCCATCCGGAGATGAATGATGGCGCTGTTGCCGCCCAATACGTCGCGATCGCTGCCGCGAAATGCTCGATGCCGTTCTGGGAGGCGTTCTTCAAGGGCGTGCTCTGCAATTTTCTCGTCTGCATGGCAGTCTGGATGGCAA
The DNA here is from genome assembly GCA_029863175.1 of Betaproteobacteria bacterium. The sequence continues at coordinate 56,341 of JAOTVX010000007.1, forward strand.
TGGCGGGCCGGTCGGTCACAGACAAGGTCCTCGCCATCGTATTCCCGATCTCGGCCTTCGTCGCCGCCGGCTTCGAGCACAGCATTGCGAACATGTACCTCATTCCGCTCGCGATGCTTCTGCGTGACGGGCTGGCGCTGCCGGTCGCCGGGTCCGAGGCGATCGGCTGGGCCGGATTCGCGCGCAACCTGGTGCCGGTCATTTTGGGCAACCTGGTCGGGGGGAGCGTCCTGGTGGCGCTTGTCTACCATGTCATCTACCGGCGGGGCTCGCGGGGAGAGCGCGCGTGACCGGCGCGGTGCGCCCCGCCGACTATCTGAAGGTCTTCACCAACCGCCGCATCGCGGCGGTGCTGCTGCTCGGCTTCTCCTCGGGACTTCCGCTGGCGCTCACGGCGGGCACGCTCCAGGCCTGGCTCGCCGTGGAGAACGTCGACATCACCACGATCGGTTTGTTCACGTTGGCGGGCCAGCCCTACATCTACAAATTTCTTTGGGCGCCGTTCATGGACCGTTTTGCGCCGCCGATTTTCGGGCGCAGGCGGGGCTGGATCATTCTCGCGCAGCTCGCGCTGCTCGTGACGATTGCATTCATGGGAACGCTCTCGCCGCGAGAGACACCTTGGCTGTTGGGCGGGACGGCGCTCCTGGTGGCCTTTCTTTCCGCCTCGCAGGACATCGTGGTCGACGCCTACCGCACCGACGTGCTCCACGAGTCCGAGCGCGGAGCCGGCGCCGCGATTTCGGTAATGGGCTATCGCATCGCCATGCTCGCCTCGGGCGGGCTCGCACTCGTGCTGGCGGACCAGGTTCTCGGCTGGGGCGGCATGTACTTTCTCATGGCAGCGCTGATGGTGGTCGGCATGGTGGCGACCTGGTTCGCGCCGGAGCCCGAGGAGGCGGGGCGCGCGCCCGCTACGCTCGGGGCGGCGTTCGTCGAGCCGCTGCGCGAATTTTTCGCACGCAACGGCGCGTGGCTGCTTCTGGCGCTGATCGTGCTCTACAAACTGGGCGATGCCTTTGCCGGCACGCTTACCACCGCGTTCCTCATCCGCGGAGCCGGTTTTTCGGCTACCGAAGTGGGCGCGATCAACAAGGCGCTCGGGCTTGTCGCCACGATCGCGGGGGCGCTCATTGGAGGGGCCTGGATGGCGGGGCTGGGCCTCTACCGCGCGCTCATGATCTTCGGCGTTCTGCAGGCCGTGACCAACCTCGGGTTCATGGCGCTCGCCATGGCGGGCAAGAGCTATCCGCTCATGGTCGGCGTGATCGCCGCGGAGAATTTGTGCGGCGGCATGGGGACGGCGGCATTCGTGGCGCTCCTGATGTCGCTGTGCAATCACCGGTTCTCCGCGACCCAGTACGCGTTGCTCTCGGCGCTCGCGGCAGTCGGCCGCGTCTACGTCGGTCCGGCTTCCGGCTATCTCGTCGTGGCGATCGGCTGGGCGCCCTTCTTCTTCTTCACGTTCCTGATCGCGCTGCCGGGGCTGTGGCTCCTTTGGCGGCTTCGCGCCCGGCTTGAACCGGTCCCTCCAGCAGTTACTACGCCGTAACGCTCATCGATTCAACGAAAGGAGCAGACATGGGTCATGTTGGACAATGCCGGTCCCCTGAGCGTGCACACCGGCGGAACCGAGATGCTGCTGCCAAAAGATTTCCGCTGGCCTGGCGGCAAGCGCATCGGGGTCTTTCTCAGGATGGCGTTCGAGAAGGTGATCGAGATCGCGAAGAAATCGAAGGATGTTTGGATCGGGACGCGCGCGGAAGGCGCGGCGCACGTTCGCAAGGCGCTCAAGAATTCGTGACTGCCGCGGCGTGGTTCCTAAGTTGGGATCTCCGTTCTCTGCCGAAGCACAGAAGGGGGCGTCGGGGTTTACCATTCACCATTCACCATTCACCATTCACGATTCACCGGTTCCAGGGAGGGAGGATGAAATGCGACTCGTGACGTTTTCACCGCAAGCGGGCGGCGCACCGCGGGTAGGGATGCTGCGCGACGGCGACGAGGTAATCGACCTTACGCATGTGGGCGGTAATCCGCCGTTCGATCCGGCCGCCATGGTTTCTCTCATCGCCGCGGGAGGGAAGGCGTTATCGTGGCTGAGGGATGTCGCGTCGAAGGGCAAGGACATCGTGGCGCTTGACGGGGTGCGGCTGCATGCGCCGGTCCCGCGCCCGCCCAAAAACGTCTACTGCGTCGGCTGGAATTACCTCGATCATTTCGAGGAGGGCGCAAAAGCGCGCACGCAGAAAGTCGACCTTCCCGAGCACCCCGCGTTCTTTTCCAAGGCCGCAACGTCGGTGACGGGGCCCCACGACACGATTCCTTTCAATGCCAACGTGTCCAAACAGATCGACTGGGAAGTAGAGCTCGGGCTCGTCATCGGACCCGGGGGCAAGAACATCCCCGAGGCCGAAGCAACGAAACACGTGTTCGGCTATACCGTCATCAACGACATTTCCGCGCGCGATATCCAGCGCCGGCATAACCAATGGTTCAAGGGAAAGAGCCTGGACGGCTCATGCCCGATGGGCCCGTGGATCGTCACGGCCGACGCCGTGAAGGATCCCGACAACCTGCGCCTGAGAACGCGGGTGAACGGCGCCGTCAAGCAGGATTCGAGCACGAGTTATCTCTACTTCAAGCTGCCGCGCATCATTGCGGAGCTCTCGCTCGGCTTGACGCTGGAGGCCGGGGACATCATCGCCACCGGCACGCCGTCCGGTGTCGGTTACGCGCGCACGCCGCCCGAGTTCCTGAAGCCGGGGGACGTGCTGGAGACCGAGATCGAGGGGATCGGGCTGCTCCACAACACGATCGGAGCCTAGCGTCCGATCGTGGGAAGGAAGTGATGAATGATGGTGATGGGTAGTGGTGATGGACAATGGTGATGAAAACCTGCGAATTGAACTACATCACCAGTAATCATCACCCGTTCTCATCACCAGTACACATCACTTGTTTCTGGCCAGAAGTGGCCGGTCAGGCCCTCTGAAAGCGGTAGACTGCGAGCGCGCCCAGCAGATTGGGCAGGAACGAGACCGCGCTGCCGTTGGTAATCACCGTGCGCTCGAGGATTCGCACCTCGCGCGCTCCGCAGAAGTCCTCGAAGTCGGTGATCGTGCAAAGGTGAATGTTGGGCGTGTCGTGCCAATGGAAGGGCAGGTCGTCGGAGACGGGCATTTTGCCGCCCAGAACTTGCAGGCGGTTCTTCCAGTAGCCGAAGTTCGGGAACGTCACGATGCCCTCGCGCCCCACGCGGAGCATCTCGCGCACGATGCGCTCGCTGTGACGCACGGCCTGCAGCGTTTGCGACAGGATCACATAGTCGAAAGCGCGGTCCTCGAAGTCGGACAGCCCGCTCTCCAGATCGCTCTGAATCACGTTCACGCCGTTCTTAACGCAGGCCAGCACGCCCGCTTCATCGATCTCGACGCCGTACCCGGACGCATTGCGCTCGCGCCAAAGATATCTGAGGAGCGTGCCGTCGCCGCAGCCCAGGTCGAGGACGCGCGCGCCGGGCCGCACCCAATCGGCGATTGCCGCGAAATCCGGCCGCCGCATCCCGTTGCCGTTCACCTTCATCGCAGTGCCGCCTCTTCGTGAATGCGATCGAAGTAGGCCGTGACCAGGGCATGGTAGCGCGCATCGTCAAGCAGGAACGCATCATGGCCGTGCGGCGCATCGATCTCCGCGTAGGTGACCTCGCGCCGGTTGTGGAGCAGCGCCCTGACGATTTCGCGTGAGCGTTCCGGCGAGAAGCGCCAATCGGTCGTGAACGAGATGACAAGGTAGGCCGCTCGCGCCGGTGCGAGCGCTCTCGCGAGGTCGCCGCCGTGTTCGAAGCCGGGGTCGAAGTAGTCGAGCACCTTGGTGATGCGAAGATAAGTGTTCGCATCAAAGTAGTCGGAAAATTTGGTCCCCTGGTAGCCGAGGTAGGACTCGATCTCGAATTCCGGCTCGAACGAGTACTGCAGCCGGCCGTGCTTGAGCTGCCGGCCGAACTTGTCTGCCATCACGTCGTCCGAAAGGTAGGTGATGTGACCCACCATGCGCGCGACGCGCAGCCCCCGCATCGGGCGGGTGTTGTGCTCGTAGTAGTGCCCGCCGTGGAAATCGGGATCGGTGATGATCGCCTGGCGCGCAACCTCGTTGAAGGCGATATTCTGGGCCGAGAGGTTCGGCGTGCACGCAATCGCGAGGGCATGTCCCACGCGCTCAGGGTAGCTCACCGTCCACTGCAACGCCTGCATCGCGCCGAGACTGCCGCCCATGACCGCTGCGAAGCGCTTGATGCCGAGATAATCGGCGAGCCGCGCCTGGGTCGTGACCCAGTCCTCCACCGTGAGCAGCGGAAAGTCCGCACCCCAGGCTTTGCCGGTGCGGGGGTTGATGCTCTGGGGACCCGTGGAGCCGTGGCAGCCCCCGAGATTGTTCACGCCGACGACGAAGAAGCGGTCGGTGTCCAGCGGTTTGCCCGGCCCGACCATGTTATCCCACCAGCCGACGTTGTCGGGATCCTCGGCATAACGGCCGGCGACATGGTGCGCGGCGTTGAGCGCATGGCATGCCAGCACCGCGTTGCTGCGGTCGGCGTTGAGCTGTCCGTAGGTCTCGTAGACGAGCTCGTACTGTTCCATCACCGCCCCGCACTTGAGCCGGACCGGCTCGCTGAACTTCGCGAGCTGCGGCGTGACGATGCCGACTGATTTCGATGTAAGCGCGCTGTCCATGTCCCAAAAAGCAAAACCCGGCGAGCTTGCGCTGGCCGGGTCCGGAAAAAACTTGTAACGTTTTCTCTTTAGCCGGATTTGTAACGCGCCCGCAAGCTGAATATCAAATCGGCGCGACAGAAGCGGATGGAACGTTACCCGCCCAGACCCGGAAAGTCAAATTCCCGCCGGGCCGGGCGGCGTTCCGGGTTCAAAGTTTCAGGTTCAAAGTTGTTTTTTTCGGGGTCTTTGTTGGGGGTTAGACCTCGAACATTGAACTTAGAACTTGGAACTCGCGCTGCTGGCGCGCCTCAAGCATTGAGGCGCGCCAGCAGCGCGTTGAGCTTCTCGGGGTCCGACGTGCGCAGCATCCTGGTCGCGAGCGGCTTCAGCTGCGCGAGGTTGGACTTGAGGATCACCTGTTTTACGTCCAGCAGGTGGGCAGAGTGCATCGAAAACTGGCGCAGCCCGAATGCGAGCAGCATTCGCGTGAGGCTGACATCGCCTGCCATCTCGCCACAGAGCGCCACCGGGATCTTGGCCTTGTTGGCGGTCCGAATGATGCCGAAGATGAGCCCGAGCACCGCCGGGTGCAGCGGATCGTAGAGATGCGCGACCGCGTCGTCAGTGCGGTCGATCGCGAGCGTGTACTGTATGAGGTCATTGGTGCCGATCGATAGGAAGTCCAGCTTGCGCGTGAAGAGCTGAAGCGCGAGGGCTGCCGCCGGCACCTCGATCATGCCGCCCACCTGGATTCCCCGGTCGTAGGAGATGCCCTGCTCGTCAAGGCTCTGCTTGGCCTGTTCGATAAGAGCCAGCGCCTGGTCCACTTCGCTCGCCGCGGCTAGCATCGGAATGAGGATGTTGATCTTGCCGTAATGCGATGCCCGCAAGAGGGCGCGTAGCTGGATCAGGAAGCGCTTTGGCTCAATCAGGCACAGGCGGATCGCGCGCAATCCGAGCGCTGGGTTGGGTGTATGCCGCTGCAGCTCGTCGCTGGGCGTATCGGCTCCCAGGTCATAGGTGCGGATCGTGACCGGCATGCCCTCCATGTCCACGGTGGCCTTACGGTAGGCCTCGAACTGCTCGTCCTCGTCCGGAAGACCCCGACGGTTGAGGAACAGGAACTCGCTGCGGAAAAGACCGATGCCGGTGGCGCCGTTCTCCCTGGCCTCGGCGACGTCGTCGGGCAGCTCGATGTTGGCCTGCAGCTCGACCGTCACGCCGTCGAGCGTGACCGCGCGCGTGTCCTTCAGCCGTTTGAGCTTCTGACGCTCGCGGCCGAACTCGTGCTGGCGCAGCTGGTACTCGGAGAGAACCTGCTCGTCGGGATCGACGATGACGACACCCTGGATGCCATCCACGATTACCAGCTCGTTCTCATGGATCAACCGTCGGGCACTGTGCAGCCCCACGATCGAGGGAATGGCCAGGCTGCGCGCCACGACCGCGGTATGCGAGGTCGTGCCGCCGAGGTCGGTAATGAAGCTTGCGAACTGGTGCTGCTTGAACTGCACGACGTCCGCGGGTGAAAGATCGCGCGCGACCAGGATGAAATTCTGCTCGGGATCAGCCTTGAGCGGCGGCGGAACATAGCCCGGCTGCCCGGAAAGTGCCTTCATCATGCGCTCGACCACCTGGGTCACGTCGCTCTTCCGATCGCGCAGATAGTCGTCTTCGATCTGGTCGAACTGGGCCAGCAGGGCGTCCATCTGGACCCGGAGCGCCCATTCTGCGTTGCACTGCTCCGTTTCGATGATTCGGCGCGGGACGACCGACAACATCGAGTCGCCGAGGATCATCAAATGCAAATCGATGAAGGCCGCGAGCTCGGCCGGCGCGGTGGCGGGGAGGGTGGCGCGCACGCTCTCGAGCTCCGCGCGCACGGTGCGCACGGCGACTTCGAAGCGTGCAGATTCCGCGGCCACCTGACCCTGCGGCACGATGTAGTGCGCGACTTCGAGCTTGGCATGCGAGAAGAGATGCGCATGTCCAATAGCGATACCACCGGAGACACCAGTGCCGTGAATGGAGAAGCTCATAAAAACAGGGCCCGCGGATCAGGGACTAAGGCTTGAGCGTAACACTAGGTCAGCCAGACGCAATAAGCTCCAGCCGAGCGAGGGGCCCTGATTTTTATTCGTCTTCCTCGAACCGGCTGGCAATGAGGGCGGTGACGGCCGCCATTGCGGCTTCTTCGTCCGGACCGTCGGCTTCCAGGACCACGGACGAACCCTTCGCCGCTGCCAGCATCATGACCCCCATGATGCTCTTGGCGTTGACGCGGCGGCCGTTGCGGCTGAGCCACACGCCGCTCTCGAACTGCCCGGCGACCTGCGTCAGCTTGGCCGAGGCCCGGGCGTGCAATCCGAGTTTGTTGGTGATCTCAACTTCCCGTCGCAGCATGATGGACGACGAGGTTGGGAATACGCACCACGCCGTCGCAACCGCCGCTGACGGCTTTCACGACGGCGGTCTGCAAGGGCTTATCGCGGTACGTCAGCACACGGATCAGCATCGGGAGATTCACCCCGGCCACGCCCTCGACACGGCCGGGAATGAGGAGCTTGGCGGCGATGTTGGCCGGCGAACCGCCAAAAATGTCGGAGAGGATCAGCACGCCGTCGCCGTCGTCGAGATCCTCGACGAGGGCCTGGGCTTGCGGAAGCAGCCTGAACGGGTCGTCCTGGGCGGTAATGCCGAGCTGCTTGACCTGCGGCGGGCGCTTGTTAAGCACATGGCTCGCACAATGGATCAGGCTCTCGCCCAACGTCCCGTGGCTTATAATCAAAATCCCAATCATCAAAAGACCTTACTGCAAACCGGGTATTTTAGCCTACTCTATTGCGCTGCACAATGCAGCAGCGCCCCCTCGACGGGTCAGCGGGCCAAGGCGGTCTCGAGCGCGTCCAGCATCGCACCGGCGACGTTAAAGCCTGTTTGTTCAGCGATTTCCTGAAAGCAGGTGGGGCTGGTGACGTTGACCTCGGTTAGATAGTCCCCAATCACATCGAGACCGACGAGCAGCAGGCCCTCGCGGTGGAGAGCCGGACCCAGCGCTTCACCGATTTCGCGGTCACGGGCGGTGAGCTCCCGCGCCACGCCGGTTGCCCCCGCGGCCAGGTTGCCCCGCGTCTCACCCGGCCGGGGAACCCGGGCGAGGCAGTAGGGCACCGGCTTGCCGGCAATCAGCAGCACGCGCTTGTCACCGTCGCGGATCTCCGGGATGAAGCGCTGGGCCATGATGCTCTTGCGCCCATAGTGCGTCACGGTCTCGATGATCACGTTGACGTTGGGATCGTCGTTACGCACCCGGAACACCGAGGTGCCGCCCATTCCGTCGAGCGGCTTCAGGATGACATCACCGTGCTCGGCCAGGAAGTCACGGATCAGCTGGTCGCGCCGCGTGACCAGCGTGGGCGGCGCGAACTGCGCAAACCGTGCAATGCCCAACTTTTCGTTCCAGTCGCGGATCGCGCGCGGCCGGTTGAATACGCGCGCGCCGTTCGCCTCCGCCAGTTCGAGCAGGTACGTGCTGTAGACATACTCCATGTCGAACGGCGGGTCCTTGCGCATCAGAACCGCGTCGAAGTCCTCGAGCGGCACCGTGCTTGCCGGCTCGGCACGGTACCAGGCCGTTTTTTCTCCGGTGAGGTGGATGCGGCACGCGCTACCAAAGACCGTCCCGCCACGCCAAATCAGGTCTTCCTGCTCCATGGCGTAGAGCGCGTGGCCCCGTCTCGCCGCCTCGCGCATGATGGCGAAGGTGGTGTCCTTGTAGATCTTGAACGAATCCAGGGGGTCGGCGACGAAAGCAATTTTCATTCGGGGTGGTTGGTCTTATAAGGCCTGTGGCCGAAAATTGCTTTAATTGTAAATGCATTCCGATATCGCGGAGAAACAATGATTCCGCGCCTGATAGGCGCGGCAGCCCGTGCTACCCGTCACCGGTGACGGGTCACCGATCCAAAAAAAAGGCGCCCGCAGGCGCCCGTTTTTGCTGGTGAAACGAATCTTACGAATTGTAGGCGGTCTCGCCGTGATCCGAGATATCCAGACCCTCGGTCTCTTCTTCGTCGGAAACGCGCAGCCCGATGATCGCGTCGATCACCTTGAGCAGCACGAAGCTGACGATGCCGGTGTAGACCAGCGTGAAGGCGACGCTCAGGATCTGCGTCCAGACCTGGCCCCCCATCGACACGCCGTCGGCGTAACCCACGCCGCCGAAGCTGGTCGAGGTGAGGACGCCGATGCCGATTGCGCCGACGATGCCGGCGACGCCATGCACCCCGAATACGTCGAGCGAGTCGTCATAGCCCAGCATCCGCTTGAGGCTGGTCACCGCCCAGAAGGAGATGATACCTGCGGCGATGCCGAGGATGATGGACCCCATCGGACCGGCGTTGCCGCATGCCGGGGTGATTGCCACAAGGCCGGCAATCGCGCCCGTGGCAATACCCAGCAGGCTCGGCTTGCCCTTGGCGGTCCATTCAATGAACATCCAGGCGAGCGCCGCGCCCGCAGTGGCTAGCGTGGTATTGATCATCGCCAGGCCGGCGGTGCCGTTGGCGGCGACCGCGCTGCCCGCGTTGAACCCGTACCAGCCCACCCACAGCAGCGATGCGCCGATCAGCGTCAGGGACAAATTGTGCGGTGGCATGGCGACCGTGCCGTAACCCTTGCGTTTGCCGAGCGCGATCGCGCACATGAGACCGGCGATCCCGGCGTTGATGTGAACCACCGTGCCGCCCGCAAAATCGATCGTGCCCATCGCAGCCATCCAGCCGCCGCCCCACACCATGTGCGCCATCGGCACGTAGCACAGGGTGAGCCAGGCTGCCATGAACAGCATGACTGCCGAGAACTTCATGCGCTCGGCGTAGGCGCCGACGATGAGCGCTGGCGTGATCGCGGCAAATGTCAACTGGAAGTTGGCGAACACGAACTCGGGGATAGTGTCTTTCAGCGTGTCAGGTTTTATCCCGGATAGGAATAACTTACCCAAGCCGCCGATAAACTTGCCCTCGCCGCTGAATGCCAGGCTGTAGCCGTAAATCGCCCACAGGATGGAGATCAGGCTGAATATGGCAAAGACCTGCATCAGCACCGATAACGCATTCTTGGTGCGTACCATGCCCGCGTAGAACAACGCCAGGCCCGGTATCACCATCAGCGTAACGAGCACCGTGGAAATCAGCATCCAGCTGGTGTCGCCGGTATCGAGCTTCTTCGCCTCGAGTGCTGGCGCGGCCGCCGGCGCTGCAGCCATGGTCGCTGCCGCCGCCGGTTCGGCAGGCTTGTCCTGGGCGTGAGCGGGCAGGCCCGCCAGGCTCAGTGCGCCGAACAGCGCAAGGATTGCAAAAAGTTTCTTCATGACATGTCCCCTTAGAGCGCTTCCGCGCCGGTCTCGCCGGTGCGAATGCGGATGACTTGCTCCAGCTCGAAGACGAAGACCTTGCCGTCGCCGATCTTCCCGGTATTGGCGGATTTCTCGATGGCCTCGATCGCCTGCTCGAGCAATTCGCTCTTGATCGCGGCCTCGATCTTCACCTTGGGCAGAAAGTCCACCACGTATTCAGCGCCGCGGTAGAGCTCGGTATGCCCCTTTTGCCGTCCGAAGCCCTTGACCTCGGTGACGGTGATGCCGGTCACGCCGATGGCGGACAGTGCCTCACGCACCTCGTCGAGCTTGAACGGCTTGATGATTGCTGTGACTAGTTTCATGGGTCTCTCCCAGAGTGTCTCGGGAATCAGTAAGTCGTCTGCGTGCGGTGCGGAGCGTCAGAACGATTTGCTGACGTACACGACGAACGCGGAGTCCGCTGTGTCGTAGCCGGTTCCATCAACCCACCAGCTCGTCCCCGTGGGCGACTTCTTGGCATCCGTATCCGTGTAGTACGCGCCGATCTCCAGGTCTTTGAGCATTCCCGACTGCACCGCGTAGGTCGCCCCGATCTTCCAGTCGTTGTAGGACACTTCCGTCCCCAGGGCCTGGGTGCCGTCGTTCTTCACGTCCAAGATTCCATAGTGCGCGTTCACCGAGAAGCCGCTGCTGCCGATCGGGTAATCGGCAAAGAAGTCGAGATACCAGGTGCCGTCGGTCTTTTGCCCGGGTAGCGGCTGTGCGCCGAAGTAGTCCTTTAGGTTGTACGAATACTTCACCCCGAGAAACTTCCAGCCGAGCGCACCATAGATCTCCCAGGTATCGGCGTTGGGCACGCCTGGGTTTGCGTTGCCGGGGTAGTAGTAGTAGATGGTGCCGACGTCGTAAGAGAAGTCACTCTGCCCGAAGTTTCCCTTGAAGCCGCCGTAGAAGTCCCATTCCATGCTCGAGCGCGTGTACGCCCCGAAATCCTCGAGCCAGCTGACGTTCGACGCCCAAGTGCCGGCGTACAACCCGCTCGAGTGCTCGTAGTCGAATCCGCCTTGTAGCGCGGGCTTGCCCCCCGTCTGTGCTGTGCCGCGGAAGATGTACTCGCTGTAGAGCCCGACGTTTGCGGAGAAGGTATGTGGCGAAGCGGGTGTTTGCGCTTGGGCGAGGCCTGAGCCGAACGCCGCCGCAAGCAATCCCGCCGTTACTGTCTTTTTGATCATGGTCATCCCTTTCAAAATGAAGGAGGCTGAAATAAATCTTCCGGGTGACCAGCACGGACCGTGCCAAAAACTTTAATGCTTCAGAACAATCAGTTACAATAACGCGGGGTGAATTTATGCACCGCTTTAGGGCGCCAAATCCGAAGGATGCACCATTGATGTGCTGCGCGATCCTGCTCTGATTGAGGCGCGACGCGCAGAAAGCCTGCGGACGGATCGCCGGGCGGGAGCCGGCTCGCCCAGGCGTTGTGGGAGAATCGAACGCTAGCCCTCGAGTCGATGGAAGGCCATGGCTGATACGAAGCTTTTCGAAGAGCTCGACCGCAAGATGAAGCAGGTTCTCGCCCAGAGCCCGGCCAGGGACCTCGAGAAGAACCTGCGGGCGCTGCTTACCGGCGCATTCAGCCGGCTCGAGCTTGTCACCCGCGAGGAATTCGACGTGCAGCGCGAAGTGCTGGCGCGCACGCGCGCGAAGTTGGAAGAGCTCGAGGCGCAAGTTGCCGACCTCGAGAAACGAATGACCGGTGACCGCTGACCCGTGACCGGGCGGTGTCCGGCCGCCCGTCGCCCGTCGCCCGTCACCCATCACCCATCAGGGCCTTCCGCGTCGTTTCGCGGTACTCCCACGGCCTGGCTCGCCCGTTAAGGGGTCAATGAGGCTCCGTGCAGGGGAGGGCCGATGTCGCTTGCCGTCGTCTATAGCCGTGCGCTGGCCGGTGTCGAGGCGCCGCTGGTTACCGTGGAGTCGCACCTCGCGAATGGCCTGCCAAGCTTCACCATCGTCGGGCTGCCCGAGACGGAGGTCAAGGAGGCGAAGGACCGCGTGCGTGCGGCGTTGCAGAACGCGCGCTTCGAATTCCCGGCGCGGCGCATCACGGTCAATCTTGCGCCTGCCGATCTGCCAAAGGAGTCCGGCCGCTTCGACTTGCCAATCGCGCTCGGAATACTCGCCGCGTCCGGCCAGCTTCCAACGGAGGCGCTGGCTGGCTGCGAATTTGCTGGCGAGCTTGCCCTGACCGGGGAGTTGCGCCCCATCCGCGGGGCGCTCGCGATGGCGCTGACCGCGGCCCGCGAGGGCCGCGCGTTCGTGCTCCCCGAAGCCAATGCGCGCGAGGCCGCTTTGGTGGAGCGGGCAACGGTCTATCCGGCGAGATCGCTGCTCGACGTGTGCGCTCATCTCACCGGGCGCTCGCCGCTCGCGCGCTGTGCCGGGGGGCACGCCGGGAGCCGCAACTGCTATCCGGACCTGCAGGACGTGAAAGGACAGGCCCACGCCAAGCGGGCGCTCGAGGTTACGGCCGCGGGCGGGCACAGCCTGCTCATGGTCGGGCCGCCCGGCACGGGCAAAACCATGCTTGCTGAGCGGCTGCCGGGCATTTTGTCGCCGATGACACAGGATGAAGCGCTGGCAAGCGCCGCCATTCAGTCGCTCGGCAGCGCCGGATTTCACATTGCCCGCTGGCGGCAGCGTCCTTTCCGTGCGCCGCACCACACGGCTTCCGCCGTCGCGCTCGTCGGAGGCGGCAGCCAGCCGCGGCCGGGCGAGATCTCGATGGCCATGCACGGCGTGCTTTTTCTCGACGAGCTGCCGGAATTCGACCGCAAGGTGCTCGAGGTGCTGCGCGAGCCGTTGGAATCAGGGCGCATCAGCGTTTCGCGCGCGGCACGCCAGGCGGAGTTCCCTGCGGAGTTTCAGCTGGTGGCGGCGATGAACCCCTGCCCGTGTGGCTACCTTGGACACACCAATGGCCGCTGCCGCTGCACACCCGGGCAGGTTGCACGTTACTGCGGCAGGATTTCCGGACCGCTGCTCGATCGAATCGACCTTCAGATCGAGGTGCCGGCGGTGCCGCAGGAAGAACTCGTGCACAAGGCGCGGGGCGAGAGTTCCGCGATCATACGCGAACGCGTCGCGGCCGCGCGTGCGCGTCAGCTCGAGCGCCAGGGCAAGCCCAACTTTGCGCTATCGAGCCGCGAAGTGGATCGGTGTTGCACGCCGGATGCCCGCGGCGCAGCGGTATTGAAGCAGGCGATCGCGCGTCTCGGGCTCTCGGCCCGCGCGTATCACCGCATTCTCAAAGTGGCGCGTACGATTGCCGACCTCGCAGAGGAGGAGGCGTTGTCCGCAGTGCAGGTGGCGGAGGCAATCCAGTACCGGCGCTTCGAGCGCACCCCCTAATTCCCTGTTCAAAGTTCAAGGTTCAAGGTTCACGGTCCAAACCCGGAACCCGGAACCCGGAACACAGAACTCGGAAGCCGGGGCGGGACCGCCCCGCGGCGCTCCGGTAAAATCACGGTCTTTCGAGCCGGCCCACTGCTCCTTGTCGACTGCATCCCGCCCCAGCGCGTTCCTGCCGCTGCTCATTGCCGGCCTGGCAACGATCGGGCCGTTTTCGATCGACACGTACCTGCCGTCGTTTCCGGCGATGGCCGATGCGCTCGACACCACGCCGCTCCTCGTGCAGCAGACGCTGACGGCGTACCTTTTGCCCTATGCGGGGATGATGCTGTTCCACGGTGCGGTCTCCGATTCGTTCGGGCGGCGGCGGCCGATTCTGGCGGGCGTGGCGGGCTTCGCGCTTGCTTCGGTGGGTTGCGCGTTGGCGCCGAGCATCGGGATGCTCCTCTTCTTCCGCGCGCTGCAAGGCCTGCTCGCCGGCGTCGGTATGGTCCTCGGGCGCGCCATCATCCGCGACTGCTACCACGGGCACGAGGCGCAGCGGTTAATGTCGCAAGTCCTGATGATCTTCGCCATCGCGCCGGCAGTGGCCCCGATCATCGGCGGCTGGCTTCACACCTGGTTCGGCTGGCGCGCGAACTTCTGGTTTCTCGCGGGGCTCGGCGTCGTTTTGTTCCTGGCGTGCCTGCGCTACCTGCCCGAGACGCATCCCCCGCACGCGCGGCATCCGTTCGCGTCCGCGCCGCTCATCGCGGCCTACCGCCACGTCGCGTTTAACCGACGCTTTCTACTGCTGGCCGGGGCGGCGGCGATCAATTTCGCGGGGTTCTTCATTTACATTCTCTCCGCGCCGGCATTCATCTATCGCCATCTGGGCCTCGAGATCCACCAGTTCGCGTGGCTGTTCATGGCCGGCGTCGTCGGAATGGTGATTGGCGCCTATCTTTCGGGCCGGCTTGCTGGCCGGATCTCGCCGCAGCGTGCGGTGAAGCTTGGCTACACCATCATGTTCGGAGCGGCGCTCTACAATGTGCTCTACTGTGTGTGGTTTCCGCCGCTGCTGCCGTGGTCCATCATCCATCAGGCGGTCTACGCGGTGGGTTTGACGATCACCATGCCGGCGATCACGTTGCTGCTGCTCGATCTCTTCCCGCGCAACCGCGGCATGGCATCTTCGCTGCAAGGCTTCGTGCACTCACTCTTTTCAGCCGTGAACGCAGGGGTGATTTCACCCTTGTTGTCGGGCACGGCAGCGATGCTGGCGGGAGGAACGCTGGGGCTGCTTGCCGCAGGTTTCGGGTTCTGGTGGATTTACGCCAGCCTGCCACCGGCACCGGTTGCGGCCGGGCAGAGCGTGGCGAGCGATTAAGTCCGGGGACGCGAGGGTGCATGCACGAGATCGAGAGCTGGGCCGACGAGAAGCGCTCCGCCTACCTCTATCGCATCGTCGCGGCGAGGGAAGCCGGAACGCCGCGGCAGGCTCTATTCAACGAACTGGCGCAGGAGGCGGAGCGTCAGGCAGCCATCTGGGATCGTCATGCGCGCAAGGCCGGCCGCGCCGTTCCGGAGTCGTACTCTCCCGATACTCGAGCACGACGGGTCGCCGCGTTGGTGCGCTGGCTCGGAGTGCGCCCGCTGCGCGGTGTGCTGACCGCAATGAAGATGCGCGGGATGTCGCTCTACACGCATGCTTCCCACGGCCACGTTGTGCCCCCGACACGCTCGCCTAGCCGGCTCGAGCCACGCCCAAGGTTCAACGTTCAAAGTTCAAGGTTGAACCGCGAACACAGGACCCGGAACTCGGAACCTGGAACCTGGAACCTGGAACCTGGAACCTGGAACTTGGAACTTGGAACCCGGAACGCCGGCAATGCCGGTCAGCATTGCTCCCACGGCAGTCCTTCGACCCGTCAACCGGTCTTGGCATTGCGGTGATGGTCCTCCTCGAGCTCGCCCTCGAAGCCGTGCAGGACGTTGTAGACGTGAGTAAAGCCCGCCTCTTCGAGCGCCCGGCCCACGTCGAGCGAGCGGTTGCCGCTGCGGCAATCGATGAAGATTGTGTTGAGATTATTCTTCAAGAACGCGTAAGCCTCTTTGGGTTCGAAGTGCTTCATCGCATAATTTCGCTCGCTGGATCGCGAGCGAAATTATGAGGCCATGCAGTGAGGCCGTGCCAGCCACGGGCGGTTTCGCGATAGAATCAACCCGTTTCGAATCAGGGGCTTTTCGCCTACCTGGCCTTCGCATGACTGACCGAACTCAATTCCTAAATGCGCTGCTCCGGCAGCGCATTCTGATCCTCGACGGCGCAATGGGCACGATGATCCAGGGCTACAAGCTCTCGGAGGGCGATTATCGTGGCGAGCGCTTGGCCGAGCATCCCCATGACCTCAAGGGCAACAATGATCTGCTCGTGCTGACGCAGCCGCAGATCATCCGCGAGATCCATTCGCAATATCTCGCGGCGGGCGCCGATGTGATCGAGACCAATACGTTCAACTCGACGGCAGTCGCGCAAGCCGACTACCATCTCGAGCCGCTGGTCCACGAGCTCAACTACGAGGCGGCGCGGCTCGCGCGCGCCGCGGCGGACGAGTACTCGACGAGGGACCGCGAGCGGCCGCGCTTCGTCGCTGGCGCCCTTGGCCCTACCAGTCGTACTGCGTCGATTTCGCCCGAGGTCAACGACCCGGGCGCACGCGGGGTCACCTTCGACGAGCTCAAGGCCGCGTACGCTGAAGCGGCACGCGGCCTTATAGAAGGCGGGGTGGATATTCTCCTGATCGAAACCATCTTCGATACTCTCAATGCAAAAGCAGCGATCTTCGCCATAGAGGAAGTTTTTGATCAGAAACAATCACGCCTCCCAGTGATTGTTTCTGGCACGATTACAGATGCTTCGGGCCGCACACTGTCGGGACAAACGCCGGAAGCGTTCTGGAATTCGGTGCGCCATGCGCGGCCGTTTGCGGTGGGGCTCAATTGCGCGCTCGGCGCGAAACTGATGCGCCCCTACATCGAGGAGCTCTCCAACATCGCGGATACCTACGTCTCCGCCTACCCCAACGCGGGGCTTCCCAATCCTCTCGCGCCGACGGGCTACGACGAGACGCCGGAGCAGACGGCCGGATATCTTCTCGACTTTGCCAGGAGCGGGTTCGTGAACATCGCGGGCGGCTGCTGCGGCACGACGCCGGAGCACATCAGGGCGATTGCGGAGGCGCTCGAGGGAATAGTGCCGCGGCCGGTGCCGCAGCTCGAGCACCGGACACGCCTCTCGGGCCTGGAACCGCTCAACATCGGCGACGACTCGCTCTTCGTCAACATCGGCGAGCGCACCAACGTAACCGGTTCCAAGGCGTTCGCGCGCATGGTTCTGGCCGGGGACTATCAGGAAGCGCTGTCGGTCGCGCGCCAGCAGGTCGAGAGCGGCGCGCAGATGATCGACGTCAACATGGACGAAGCGATGCTCGATTCGAAGAAGGCGATGACGACCTTCTTGAACCTGATCGCGTCCGAACCGGATATCTCGCGCGTTCCGGTGGTGATCGACTCCTCGAAGTGGGACGTCATCGAGGCGGGCTTGAAGTGCGTGCAGGGCAAGTGCGTGGTGAACTCGATCAGCATGAAGGAAGGCAAGGAAGAGTTCGTCAGGCAAGCCAGGCTCGCGCGCCGCTACGGCGCCGCAGTGGTGGTGATGGCGTTCGACGAGAAAGGCCAGGCCGATACGCTCGCGCGCCGCATCGAAATTTCCAGGGCCGCCTACGACATCCTGGTCAGCGAAGTCGGCTTTCCGCCGGAAGACGTGATCATCGATCCCAACATCTTCGCGATTGCCACTGGGATCGAGGAGCATGCGAACTACGGCAAGGACTTCATCGAGGCGACGCGGTGGATCCGGCAGAACCTGCCCTACGCCAGGGTGAGCGGCGGGCTGTCCAACATCTCGTTCTCGTTCCGTGGCAACGACCGGGTGCGCGAGGCGATCCACACCGCGTTTCTCTATCACGCCATCAAGGCGGGTCTGACCATGGCGATCGTCAACGCGGGCCAGATCGGCGTCTACGACGAGATTCCGAAAGACCTGCTGGAACGTGCCGAGGACATCGTTTTCAACCGCCGGCCCGATGCCGCCGAGCGCATGGTCGCGTTCGCCGAGACGGTGAAGGGTAAGGGCAGGGAGCAGGTCGAGGACCTCGAGTGGCGGAAGAGCCCGGTCGGGGAGCGGCTCACGCACGCGCTGGTCAGGGGGATCACGAACTTTATCGTCGAGGATACCGAGGAGGCGCGGCAAAAAATGGAAAAGGAAGGCGGGCGGCCGATCCAGGTGATCGAAGGCCCGCTGATGGACGGCATGAATGTGGTCGGCGACCTGTTTGGCTCGGGCAAGATGTTCCTGCCGCAGGTGGTGAAGTCCGCGCGCGTCATGAAGCAGGCGGTCGCGCATCTCATACCGTACATCGAGGCCGAGAAAGCCCGGGTTGGCGACGCGCGGCCGAAGGGCAAGGTGGTGGTCGCCACCGTCAAGGGCGACGTGCACGATATCGGCAAGAACATCGTCGCGGTGGTGCTTCAGTGCAACAACTACGAGGTGATCAACCTCGGCGTGATGGTGCCGTGGAAGAAGATTTCCGAGGTCGCGCGCGACGAGAAATGCGACATCATTGGGCTCTCCGGCCTGATCACGCCCTCGCTTGAGGAGATGGCGCACAACGCGCACGAGATGGAGCGTGAAGGCTGGAGGATCCCACTGCTGATCGGTGGTGCGACGACCTCGCGCACGCATACCGCCGTGAAGATCGCCCCGCACTATTCCGGGCCGGTGATCTGGGTGCCGGATGCCTCTCGATGCGTGAGCGTGTGCAGCAACCTGCTGTCCGACGATCTGCGCGCGGGTTATCTCAACGACGTCAAGGGCGAGTATGAGCGTGTCCGCCGCCAGCACGAAGGCAAGCGCGGGCTCGAGCTGGTTCCGTTCTCGCAGGCGCGCGCCAACTCGCTCAAGACGGACTGGACCGACTATGTGCCGCCGAAGCCGGAGGTCATCGGCACGCGCATGCTCAAAAATTACGACCTCGCGGAGATCGCGAACTGCATCGACTGGGGGCCGTTCTTCCAGACCTGGGAGCTGTCCGGCCCGTTTCCCGCCATCCTGGAGGACCCGGTGGTGGGGGAGGCGGCGCGCAACGTCCATGCCGAGGGCCGGGCAATGTTGAAGAAGATCGTCGAGGGCCGCTGGCTCAGGGCGAACGCGGTGTTCGGACTGTTCCCAGCGGCGAGCGTCAACAGCGACGACATCGAGATCTACAGCGATGAATCGCGCAAGCGGCGGCTCATGACCTGGCACAACCTGCGCCAGCAGAACGTGAAGCCCACCGGCCGGCCAAATCTCTGCCTTGCGGATTTCATCGCGCCCAGGGGCTCGGGGGTGGACGATTACATCGGTGCATTTGCGGTCACGGCCGGAATCGGCATCGAGAAAAGGCTCGCGGAGTTCGAGAAGAAGCACGACGATTACAGTGCGATCATGCTGAAGGCGCTCGCGGACCGCCTGGCCGAGGCGTTCACGGAACTCCTGCACAAGCGCGTGCGCCGGGAGTTCTGGGGCTACGCGCGGGACGAGCAACTCGACGACACCGCGCTGATCGCGGAACAGTACCGCGGCATCCGGCCGGCACCGGGCTATCCGGCCTGCCCGGACCATACCGAAAAGGGCCCGCTCTTCCAGATCATCGGGGCCGAGCGGATTGGCATGCGCCTGACGGAGTCCTTCGCGATGCAGCCAGCGGCCGCGGTGAGTGGTTTCTATTTCTCGCATCGCGAGTCGCAGTACTTCGCGGTGGGCAAGGTGGGCCGCGACCAGGTGGAGGACTACGCGCGGCGCAAGGGAATTCCGCGCGCCGAGGCCGAGCGGTGGCTTGCGCCGAATCTGGCTTATGAACCCGTGAACCGAGAACCGTGAACGGTGAACAGTGAACAGAGAAGGCTGACGGATGTCCGGTTTTCACCGTTTACTGTTTATCGTTCACTCCGTTAGGCGATGCAGCCGCAGACGGAACGCTACCTCGACCTCGCCCTGCTCGGCTACAACGCGTGGTGGCGCTACGTCCTTGGCGCTCTGATCATCGCCGGGTCGTGGCTCGGATTGGGCCTCGTGCCGTACGCGCTGCTGAGCAGCGCCGACATTCTCGATCCGCGGCTCGACTTCATCGCGGTCAACCTTTCCATCTTCGTCATGCTCGCGGGGCTGGTGGTGACCGTGAAGTGGCTGCATCGCCGCCCGCTGTTGAGCCTCATCACGCCGGAGGCCCGCATCGACTGGCGACGGATGGGGCGCGGTGCTGTGGTCTGGCTCGCGCTCGCGGCGGTGCTGTCGCTGCTCGAGTTCCTGCTGTTTCGCGACCGCTTTTACCTGAGTTTCAATGCGGCCCGATTCGTCCCGTTTCTGCTGCTCGTGTTGCTGCTCACGCCGTTGCAGGCCGCGACGGAGGAGCTGGTCTTCCGCGGCTATGCCATGCAGGGATTCGGGTGCTTTACGCGCAGCCCGGCAATGATCGCGATCCTGAGCAGCGTGGTGTTCACGGTGCCACACCTCCTCAACCCCGAGGTGCAACAGCACGGCATGCTCCTCATGGCGGCCAATTATTTCGCGATCGGCATGTTGCTCGCCACTAGCGCGCTGCGCGACGGGCGTCTCGAGCTCGCCATCGGCCTGCACGCGGTCAATAACGTGTTCCTCGCGCTGGTGGCCAATTACGAGGAGTCTGCCCTCATGACCGAGTCGATATTCACCGCGCGCGAGCTCGATCCGCAATATTCGCTGATCGCGCTGGTCGCCGGCGCCCTGGCCTTCCACTGGTGGGTGTTCGGCCGTGCGGCGCGGGCGTCGCACGAATGAACCACGAAGACGCGGAAAAAAATGGAAGGGACACAAACCGCCAGGACGCCAAGGACGCCAAGACAGGCAAGATCAAGAGGGGCCGGTTCGCGGGTGTCGCCGCCGATGGCAAACACTCCAAACGCCATGTCACCGATCGCGATCCGGCCGCGCGCAGGAGGGCGTAAAGCGAGCCGCGGCGCGCCGTGAGTGGCGCCTCCTGGGCTAAACTGTAGCCCCCATGCGGTTCTTCGCGTTCATCGAATCTATCGCGGTGATCATCGGCATCATCGCCGTGATCGCCGGCCAGTTCTTCGCCCTTCCCAAGGGCTTTCACTTGGGGGTGTTCCTGATTGGCGCAGGCATCGCGCTCGGCGGGCTCGAGTCCGTCTTCACGCGCCGCATGTGTTTTCGTGCCTCGGACGACATGTACGAGCACTATGCGGGCGCGCCGGCGATGGTCGTCGGGCTGATGGCGCTGCTCATCGGGACGGGCCTCATCGCGACGGCTTACCTTCTTGCCGATGGGCTGTGGTACTCGACTATGCACTACTTGACGCGTCGGCCCGCGCCGGTGCTGATCGCGGCAGGGCTGCTGCTCATCGGTATGGGCGTGCTGATGATGCTCAACCCGCGCGGGCGCGCGGGCCCGGCCTGGACGCTCCTGGTGCGCGTTCCACGGTCGCTGCTGGGTTTCGTCCTGGTCGTGGGGGGGCTCGCGGGCATTGGGCTCGGTGCGTGGGAGTGGCTCGAGCCGCTCGCGTTCGACCGTTTCGCAAGAAACCTGCCGCAGACATTGGACTGGCGTGCGATCGAGCGCTGGTTGCGGACGCTGCTCGGTCTGCGCCACTGAAGCCCGTGAAATAGCCGCAGATAAACGCCGATACGAAACCCACCCAAAAAAACAAAAAATGAACCCTGTTTTCATTCTCCGTATTGATCTCATCGGCGTTCATCGGCGTTCATCGGCGGCTGAAGGCTTTTGACGATGCATCTGCACATCCTCGGCATTTGCGGCACCTTCATGGGCGGCATCGCGCTTCTCGCGCGCGCCGCCGGGCACCGCGTCACCGGCTGTGACGCAAACGTCTATCCGCCAATGAGCAATCAACTCGCTGCCCAGGGCATCGAGTTGATTGAAGGTTGGAATCCGGATCAGCTTGCGCTCAAACCCGACGTTTTCGTGGTTGGGAATGTGGTCACACGGGGAAATCCTCTGATCGAGGAAATCCTCGAACGAGGATTTTCTTACATTTCCGGTCCACAATGGCTGCGAGAAAACATACTCACTGGAAAGTGGATCATTGCCGTGGCGGGAACCCACGGCAAGACGACAGTGGCCTCGATGCTCGTCTGGATCCTCGAGGAATCCGGGCTGGCGCCCGGATTCCTTATTGGAGGAATACCGAACAACTTCGGCGTATCAGCGCGTCTTCCGGGACCAGGTGCCGGTTCCGCGGGGGCGCAGAGTATTTTTTCCGGTCTCGCTTCGCGAGACCGTTACGGCGAAACGCGCGGCGTTTCGCCGTTCGTGGTGGAAGCCGACGAGTACGACACGGCTTTCTTCGACAAGCGCTCGAAATTCATTCATTACCCCGCCCGCACGGCCATCCTGAACAATCTCGAGTACGACCACGCCGACATCTTCCCCGATCTTGCCGCCATCGAGACGCAGTTTCATCATTTCGTGCGCATGCTGCCGGCGAACGGCCTTATCGTTGCCAACGGCCTTGACCAGATGCTCGAGCGCGTGCTCGCGCGCGGATGCTACACGCCGGTCGAGCGGTTTGGCGTGGCCGACGGATGGCGCGCGGGCGCGCAAGACGGCGACGGCTTCGACGTGTTCTGGCGGAATGAGAGTTTGGGCCGGGTGGTGTGGTCGCTTACCGGCGCGCACAACCAGGCGAACGCGCTGGCCGCGATCGCGGCGGCGCGTCATTACGGGGTTGCGCCCGCGCTGGCAATGGAGGCATTTCGCGCCTTCAAGGGCATCAAGCGACGAATGGAGGTGCGCGGCGTCGTGAATGACATCACCGTCTACGACGACTTCGCCCATCATCCGACCGCGATCGAGGCCACGCTTGCCGGACTGCGCGCCCGGGTTGGCGCCGGGCGCATCGTCGCGGTCGTAGAACCGCGTTCGAGTACCATGAAACTGGGCGTCATGAAGGAACGGCTTGCGCCCAGCCTTGCCCGGGCCGATCGCGTGTTCTGCTATAGCGTCGGTGTGAAGTGGGACGCCGCTTCCGTGCTGGCGCCCCTCGGCGCGAAGGCCGAGGCGCATGCCGAATTTGATGCCTTGCTCGATCGGGTGGTAGATTCGCTCACACCCGGCGACCACGTCGTCATCATGAGTAACGGCGGGGTCAACGGCATCCACGAGAAACTCCTCGCCCGCTTGGCTCGGAGTTTCTAACAAAGGCGACGCGCGCCGCCTTTGTAGGGAAAGATTTTCGAATGACGTCCACTCACCCCTCATCAATCACGACTCACGACGCTCAATGAACAAAATCATTGCCAACGACAGACTCGGCGCGTTCTGCGGCCACACCCACATCGAAGTGAGGGGGGCGGCAAACGGCCCGCTCGCCGGCCGGACGTTTGCGGTGAAGGACATCTACGACGTGGCGGGCCAGAAAACCGGCTTTGGCAGCCCCGATTGGTTGCGCACGCACGATCCGGCCGCGCGCACGGCACCCGCCGTGCAAGCGTTGCTCGACGCCGGCGCGAACCTCGTCGGCAAGACGTTGAGCGACGAGATGGCGTGGAGCCTCACCGGGGAGAACGCGCACTACGGAACGCCGGTCAACGTCAACGCGCCCGGGCGCATCCCCGGCGGATCCTCCAGCGGCTCGGTCTCGGTGGTGGCGGCCGGCGTCGTGGATTTTGCGATCGGGAGCGACACTGGCGGCTCGGTCCGACTCCCGGCGAGCTTTTGCGGCGTGATCGGCTTGCGTCCCACGCACGGCCGCATTCCCATGGAGGGCGTATGCCCGCTCGCACCGAGCTTCGACACGTGCGGCTGGTTCGCGCGGGACGCCGCGTTGTTCGAGCAGGTCGGCCGCATCCTGTTGCGGGACGAGGGGACCGCCCCCAGGCCCCGTCGAGTGCTACTAGCCGAGGATGCCTTTACCCTCGCCGGGGAAGTGGTTGCGAATGCGCTCAAGCCCGCTATCGCGCGAGTCGAGGCTCTGATCGGCGTGCCGCAGGCGGTGACGGTGGCTGATGAGCTGCTCGCGCAATGGACGGGCTATTTTCGCCTGCTGCAAAGCGCCGAGGCCTGGGCGCAGCATGCCGATTGGGTGACACGCGTAAATCCTCAGTTTGGGCCGGGCGTGAAGGAGCGGTTTGCCTGGGCGTCCACCGTCGATCCGAGGGCGGTGGCGCGCGCGAAAATGCGGCGCGAGGACATCACGCGCCGCATGGCCGCGTTGCTCGAGGGCGAGACGGTGCTCGTGCTGCCGAGCGCTCCCGGCATCGCACCGCTCACGGAGTCGCCGCCGCAGGTTCTCGACGATATTCGCGCGCGCGCGCTCGCGATCCTGTCGATCGCAGGGCTCGCGCGGCTGACGCAGGTGAGCCTGCCGCTCGCGACGCTCGAAGGCTGCCCGCTGGGCCTGTCCCTGATCGCCGCGCGCGGGAACGACACCATGCTCCTCGCCCTGGCGAAAAAACTGCTTTAACCGCCAAGACGCCAAGGACGCCAAGAAGAATCACAAGAACAAACTAGCCGCCGATGGACGCCGATTAACGCCGATAAACCCCAAAACTGAACATGCAAGGACGCCAAGAAAAACCAGTAATGCAATGAACTGCCAAGGTGCCAGGAAAAGCTACCGACCAAGAGCCATGGTCAATTCACGAATCACGTTCTACGGATTTAGGCACATCACCCATCACCCATCACTCGTCACTCATCACGTTCTTCAAGCAGGATGCTCATTTACATCCACGGTCTCAACAGCTCGTCCCGCTCGTCGAAAGCAGGGCTGCTGCGCGAGCGCATGACGGCTCTCGGGCGAGCGGCGGATTACGCGTGCCCGGACTTGCCGCATCGGCCGCAGCGTGCGTTCGAGATGCTCGAGGCGCTGATCACTGGCGGGCGCGGGCCGGTCGCGCTGGTCGGCAGCTCGCTGGGCGGCTACTACGCGACGTGCCTCGCCGAGCGGCACGGGGTAAGAGCGGTGCTTGTCAATCCCGCCGTGCAGCCTTACGAGGGACTGCGCGCGTTACTTGGCCCACAACAAAACTTTCATACTGGTGAGCGTTACGAATTGACGCAGGCGCATCTCGACGAGCTAGCGGACATGGAGGTGGCAACCATCACGCGTCCCGAGCGCTACTTGTTGATGGTGCAAACGGGCGACGAGGTGCTCGACTACCGCCAGGCCGTAGAGCGCTATCGCGGCTGCCGGCAGAGGGTGATCGAAGGCGGCGATCATGGCTTTAGCGACTTCACCGACTATCTCGAGCCGGTGCTGGAGTTCTGCGCCGTTATGCCGTTGAATCAATAACCCGGTGGCGTGGTTTGCTCTTAGGGCTGCGATCGTCGTAGTATGGGCAGGCTCGAAATTCGAGTAGGGGCGTGTCCGGGGTCCCCCGCGCACACGACGAGTCTGCAAAAAATTCGAGGAGGTCAGATGATTTTTTTGATCAGGTGGTTGCGCTTTGGTCTTGTCGCACTGCTGGCGGTGTCGTTTGGCATGTCCGCCGCCTACGCGCAGAAGTGGAGCATGAAGGCGAAGTTTCCCGAGCCGGCCGAGGAGGTCTACGGCATAGCCGCGAACGGCAAGTTCTATGTGTTTGGCGGGATCGCCCCGGGATGGAAACCGATGGGCATGGTGTACGAATACGATCCGGCAAACGATTCGTGGACAAAAAGGAAAGGCATGCCGCTCAAGTCGCACCACGTCGCGCTCGCCGAATTGAACGGCAAGATCTACGTGATGGGCGGATTCAAGTACCCGGACAAGGGGCCGCGCTCGTGGGTGCCGATCGACAACGCGTGGGAATACGACCCGGCGAACGACAGCTGGAAAGCGCTGGCGCCGTTGCCGACCAAGCGCGGCTCTCCGAACGCAGTGGCGCACGACGGCAAGATCTACGTTATCGGGGGCGCGGGCGTTCATCCGGGCTCGAAGGCGATGGATATTCATCCGGCGCGGCCGCACCGCTCGCTCTCTGCCAATGAGGTGTACGATCCCGCGACCAACACGTGGGAATCCCGAAGCCCGCTGCCCACCGCGCGCAATCATGCGATAGCCGGCGCGGTAAACGACAAGATCTACATCATCGGCGGACGGTTGGGGGCGGCGTTCATCACCCGGGCGCAGAACACGGGTATCGTCGAGGAATACGATCCGGCCAAGGACCAGTGGGGTGCGCTGAAGGCGCCGATGCCATCCCCGCGCAGCGCCACGGCGTGGGGCACTTACGAAGGCAAGATCTATGTCGCCGGGGGAGAGGAACGCTTCGGTGCAGGAAATTGGCAAAGGACATTCCGCGCGGTCGAGGCCTTTAATCCGAAGACCAACAAGTGGTCAATGCTGCCCCCCATGCGCTACCCGCGTCACGGGCTGGCGGGTGATATCCTGGATGGAAAGTTCCATCTGGTGAGCGGTGACGTCGCGTCCGGCGGCGGCCCGGGAACGCAAGTCCATACCAACGCTCACGAGGTGCTTGACCTCACGGCGAAGTAGCGCTATTTCATCGGCGTTTGTCTGCGGCTAATGCTTCTTGATTTTGCTACGCGCTCTAAGAAGGTGTGCCCGGCGTTCCGAATTGCACCAGCGGCTCGGCCATCACCAGCAGGCTGATCACGGTAAAGATCACCATCAGCACGGTTAGCGGGACGGAAGCGAGCACCGCCTGGCGGGGCGCGTGGAACTCGCGCAGCGCGAGGCGGTGAGCGAGCCATATCGAAATGACGTGGCCAACGACAATTGAAACGATCGCCAAGTGCCAGGTAACGCGGGCGCTGATGATGCCGATATCCGGATAGAACTGGATCGTGCCGAAGAGATCCCATCCACGCCCGAGCGGGTCCGAGATGAGGGGAATGATCAGTTGGCCGTGAACCACCAGGTAGGAAAAATAATGTGCCACGGTGTACGCGATGGCGATCGGGACCAGCGTCAGGGCGAACAGGCGCGCAATCGCACCCGCCGGGCGATCGCGCACGAGTTGCGCCGTGGCAAAGCTAGACAGGAGGTAGGCGCCCAGGAACGACAGCCACACAGCGATCAAGCTGGCCGTGCCGAGGAAGTAACCCCGGTCATCGGCGAGCTGCGGCAGCCAGCCGATCGCGGCGTGCCGGAACAGTAGCAACGCCTGCGTGCCCAGCAAACCGTCGAACAGCACGGTCGCGAGCATGGCGATGACGAACGCTACCATCGCAAGCGACTCGACCGGCGACGCGATAAGCCCGGAGCCCGGCGCACGCAGCACGAGGCTGCGCGCGTCGGGACCGGCGCCGATCGCCGCAAACCGGCCGAGCGCGGAGAAGTAGAGCGAGAAAACATCCGCGTTCCGGCGCCAGGCAGCGCCGCCGAAACACACCATGCCGAGCAGCGTCACCGCGGACCAGGCGAGCGTCATGGCGGCGAGCCGGGACGGCATCACAGCGTGCGGATAAAGCACCTCGATCCAGACGAACAGCAGAAGCAGGAATACGGCAGGCCATGCGCCAAGCGACGCGGGGTAGGTAAAGCCGAGGGTGACACCGTTCGCGAGCCCCACGCGCCGCGCCGCCGCGTCCATCCCCTCGAACAGGGCGCGCCACGGATCGAGCGCCCGCCAGACATTGCCGATGCAGGCAACCACGAAGGACAAGCCCACCCACCAAATGATCCACACCAGAACCGGGGCCAGGTTCATTTCCGGATTGAGGGTGCCAAACAGGCCTGCGACGACGACTGTGCAAAGCAGGGTGACGGAAACGATCTGGAACGCGATGCGCAATGCAGGCAGCACAGGCCCGAGCGCAACGACTGAACCCTCTCTGCGCAGCTTTCCTGAATCGCCGCGCATGAACAGCGCGGCAACGACGAAGGACAGTGCAACCGCCACCGCTGCACCGACGACGAAATAGCCGAGCGGCACGGGCAGGTCGTAGCGCTCCCCGAACGCATGCGCCCAGGCCGGGGAAGGCAGGCTCCAACATGCGGCAGCCCAGATTTGCCCGCTGCGGCAGCGACGCGACCCACGCGTCATTTGGGGCGCACTTCAAGGGTGGCGAGCGGCGAAGCGTGGTGCCCCTTTCGTTCCGCGCCGCCGGCGGGATGCCACTCAATGCGAAACCGGCCCGTGGCGCGGGCCTTGAAGCTGAGTTCCACGGAAATCCCGGGCGCGACCTTCGTATCGAGCCGGTAGGCGTGGAAGTGGATTTCTCCCGCGGCCTCGCTCCTGAACCGTAGCTGCACCAAATCGCCCTTCTCCACGCGCAGCACACGCGTCTGCGCATCAGCCGCGGCGCGCGGGATCGTCAACTCAAAGGTCTTCACCGAAGGCTCGGCCGCCACCGCGGTCGCGAGGAAGCAGTAGAGCACGGAGGCAAGCAGCGGGAAAAGGAGGACCCGGACTCGGGGCGGTGGTTCGATAGTACGCCGTCTATTTTTCATCGTGGATAGCCTAGCGTTTCAGTTGCGGGAACACAATAAAATACGCAGCATTTTCCCTGCAAGCAGCGCAGCAGCCTCGCGCGATCGCATATAATTATTCCCGCGTTCGCGACAGATGGGCCTTGCGCCCCCTGCTCAACGCGCATTTTTTGGTACTGACCCTCATCGGGTAATCGCGCCCCCTGCCAAGTGAGCAAGAACGTATTTTACGAGGAGGAGGGCGACCTCAAGGTCGGCGCTATCCTCGCCGACAACGAAACCTCACTCCAGGTCGAGGCCCCTCACGGGAAGCGCTCGAAGGTGAAGGCGTCGCACGTGTTGCTGCGTTTCGACGATGCGCGCCTCGGGGACTTCATGGGCGCGGCACGTCAGCTCGCCGAAAGCCTCGATGTGAATTTCCTCTGGGAATGCTGCGGAGACGCGGAGTTCTCGTACGAATCGCTGGCGCAGGAGTATTTCGGGCGTCGGCCCGGCCCGGCGGAAGCAGCCGCGCTGCTCATCAAGCTGCATGGCGCGCCGATGTACTTCTACAAGAAGGGCAGGGGGCGCTACCGGGCGGCGCCCCAGGATGCCTTGAAAGCGGCGCTTGCTTCGGTGGAGCGCAAGCGTCGCGAGGCAGAGAAGCGCGTCCAGTACGTGGCGCAACTGAAGCGCGCCGAGCTGCCCGCGGAGTTCGCGCCGCACTTGTCGAGCCTGCTCTACAAGCCCGAGAAGGCGAGCATCGAGTGGAAAGCGCTGGAAGAGGCGTGCGAGGTGCTCAAGCTGACGCCGGCCCGTCAGATCGAGCGCTGCGGCGGCATCCCGTCCACGCACGCCTACCATCTCGATCGTTTCCTGTTCGAGCACTTCCCGCGCGGGACCGCCTTTCCGGAGTTGCCGCCGTTGCCGGCAACGGCCGACCTGCCACCGGCGGGCGCCGAGGCGTTCAGCATCGATGACGCGAGCACGACTGAGATCGACGACGCGTTTTCGGTGAGCCCGCTTCCCAATGGCAATGTATCGGTGGGAATCCATATTGCCGCTCCGGCGGTTGGCATTACGCCGAGCTCGCCGATCGACGCCATCGCGCGCGAGCGTCTTTCGACCGTGTACTTTCCCGGCGCGAAGATCACCATGCTGCCTGAGGCGGTCGTGGAGCGGTTTTCGCTCACCGAGGATGGCGATCGGCCGGCGCTGTCGCTTTATCTGGAACTTGCCCCCGATGCGTCGGTGATCTCGGCGGCAACGCGTGTCGAACGGATCCCGGTTGCGGCCAATTTGAGGCACGCCGAGCTGGAGCGGGTGCTCGATGCGGACGCGCTCGCGGCAGGGCGCCTGGAACACCGCTACGGGAAGCAACTGGTCACGCTGTGGCGGCTCGCGAGCGCGCTGGAGCGGGCGCGGCGCAAGGACGAGCCCGAGCTCGAGATGCGACCCGAGTACAACTTCTACGTCGAGCATGACCGGGTGCGAATCGTGCGCCGCCAGCGGGGCACGCCGCTCGACAAAATCGTCTCGGAGTTGATGATTTACGCTAACAGTGCCTGGGGCCGGCAGCTGGCTGGAGCCGATGCTGCCGCGATCTACCGTGTGCAGGGCGCTGGCAAGGTGCGCATGAGCACCGTGCCGGCGGGCCACGAGGGGCTGGGCGTGGAAAGCTACGCCTGGGCGAGCTCGCCGCTGCGGCGCTACGTGGACCTGGTCAACCAGCGCCAGCTTCTCGCACTGACGCAGGGCGAGGCACTACCTTACCGGAGGAGCGATGAGGCGCTGCTCGCGGCGATGCGGGATTTCGAGTCCGCGTACGAAGCGTACGGTGAATTCCAGCGCAACATGGAGCGCTATTGGTCCCTGCGCTGGCTGATGCAGGAAGGCGTCGAAACCGTGTGCGCGATGGTCCTGCGCGAGAGCCTGGCGCGCTTCGAGGAGCTTCCTTTGGTGACGCGTGTGCCCTCGCTGCCCGCGCTCGCGCCCGGAACCCGCGTCGAGCTGGCCGTGTCCGGCATCGATCTGCTTGAGCTGACGCTCCGGTGCGAATACCGGCGACAGCTCCCGGAAGGTTAGCACCCGCTTATATCAAAGGCGATTTCGTGACTTTACTTTAATTTTATGCAATAACTCACGGTCTATAATGGATTTTCTGGCCAGTATGGCGCGCCTTCGGTAGAATGGATTCGATGGGCATGCTACCCGAGAGGAAGGTCATCGCGCTGCGGCGCCGGGCGAAGCACGGGCGGCACGCACCGTGGAGCGGCGCAGTCGCGAAGCTCGATGAGCGAGTCGCCGAGCTCGAGCGCCGCATGACGGCGTTTGATCGCCGTATCGCCGTCCTGGGTCGGCACGCGCGGATGCAGGTGTCGTTCGTGTTCTCCGTGCTCATCCATATCGTGATCATCTTCGGCGTCACCTTCACGATGACGGATCTTTCGCAGTTCAACCGCCTCGATCAGCCACTCGAGGTGACCCTCGTCAACAGCAAGAGCCAGAAGCCGCCGGTGAAGGCCGACGCGCTCGCGCAGGCAAATCTCGACGGCGGCGGCAATACTGATGAGAAAGTCCGCGCGGCAAGCCCGCTGCCGGTGCCGGCCGAGCACAAGCCCACGCCCGAAGTCACCATGGCGCAGAAGCGCGTCAAGAAACTCGAGCGCGAAGCGAAGCGGCTCATGACACGGGCGAAAAAGGCTCCGGCAGCGGTGCCGCTGCCACAGCCGCAGCCGCAACCGCGGGCGATCGAGGCGGAGGTGGCCCCGAACGCCGCCGACATCATGGCCCGCAGCCTCGAGATCGCGCGGCTCGAAGCGCGAATCTCGAAACGGTGGAACGCCTACCAACAGCGGCCGCGCCGCCGCTTCGTCGGCGCGCGCACGAAGGAATTCCGGTTCGCGCGCTATATCGAGGACTGGCGCCTGAAAATCGAGCGGATCGGTGAGTTGAATTATCCCCAGGCGGCCCGCGAGCGAAGGATCTACGGCAGCCTCGTCGTCACGGTCTCGATCAAGGCCGACGGCTCGCTCGAGGGCGTCGATATCAACCGTTCATCGGGCGAGAAAATCTTGGACCAGGCCGCCCTCCGCATTGTCCACCTCGCGGCGCCGTACGCCCCATTCTCCGCCGATATCGCTAAGGACACCGATGTCCTGAGCATCACGCGCACCTGGCTGTTCACGAGGGCGGATCAGTTCGTCTCCGAATGACGGCGATGGCGCATTCGCGGTTCAAAGTTCCAGGTTCCAGGTTCCAAGTTCAAAGCGAGGAACCTCGTATATCGAAGTCGTCCAATCTTGCTTGAACCTTGAACATGCCTGATAGGTACGCCGTCATCGGCAATCCCGTCGAACATAGCCTGTCGCCGGCAATACACCCGGAATTCGCGCGGGCGACAGGCCAGGATATCGTCTACGAAAAAATCCTCGCGCCGCTCGACGGCTTCCGTGACACGGCATTCAGGTTTCGCGATGAGGGCGGCAAGGGACTCAACGTAACACTCCCGTTCAAACACGAGGCCTGGCAGGTCGCAGGCCTGCGGAGCGGTTTCGCCCTGGCGGCCGGGGCGGTCAATACGCTCACCTTCCGTGGCAGCGAAATCATCGGCGACAACACGGACGGGATCGGGCTGGTACGCGACCTCGCGCGAAATCTGCAGGTGCCGTTGCGCGGCAAGCGCGTACTGCTGATGGGCGCGGGCGGGGCGAGCTACGGTGTGCTCGAGCCGCTGCTGCGCGAGCAACCCGAGCTCATGGTGATCGCAAACCGAACGTTGGTGAAGGCGATTGCATTGGTCGAGCACTTCGAGAAGTTTCAGCAGTTTGCCGCCCAGGGCCTTGCCGCGCGTTCCTATGAGGCGTTGGCGGGCTCGCAGTTCGACCTCGTCATCAATGCGACCTCGGCGAGCCTTGCGAACGCCATGCCGCCGCTTCCCACCGGCCTATTCGCGCCCGGCGCGATGGCCTACGACATGGTCTATGCGAAACGCACGCCGTTCATGGCGTTCGCGCAGGAGCAGGGCGCCCGCGTTTCGGACGGCCTTGGCATGCTGGTCGAGCAGGCCGCCGAATCGTTCTTCATCTGGCGCGGCGTTTACCCCGAAACGCAGGCGGTGATGGCGATGCTAAGGCGCGGCATGGGACGATGAAAACGGTCCGGCGCTGGTGCGGGTACACGATGTTGCTCGCGCTGGGCGCACTTGTGCTCGTGCAGCTCTGGTTCGCGGCGCAGGTCTGGTACTGGATCGACCATAACCCGCAGGGCACGGCGTTCATGCGCGCCCGGCTCGCGGCCTTGCGTGAGGACGATCCGAGGGCCAGGCTCACCCATAGGTGGGTCGCCTACCGCCGCATATCGGTACACCTCAAGCGCGCCGTCGTGGCAGCGGAAGACGCCAAGTTCATGAGCCACCGCGGGTTCGATTGGGACGAGATCCAGAAGGCGTTCGCGCGCAACGTGAGGGAGGGCGAGATCGTGCGGGGTGCCTCGACCATCACTCAGCAACTTGCGAAGAATCTCTTTCTTTCGGGCGAGCGCACCTGGTGGCGCAAGGCGCAGGAGGCCGTGATCACCGTCATG
Organism: Betaproteobacteria bacterium; assembly: GCA_029863175.1. The sequence continues at coordinate 88,864 of JAOTVX010000007.1, forward strand.
CTGGAAGCCCTGATGCGCAAGCGGCGTATTCTGGAGATTTACCTCAACGTGATCGAGTGGGGCGACAGCATCTTCGGTGTCGAGGCCGCGGCGCGCCACCACTTCGGGGAGTCCGCCGCGAGGCTCGACCCTGAGCAGGCGGCGAGGCTGGCGGCGATGGTCCCCAGCCCGCGCCGCTACCTGCCCGGCAGCTATACGCCCTATCTCGCGCGCCGCACGGCCACGATCCTCGCGCGCATGAACGCCGTGCGGGTGCCCTGAAGGTGCCTGGAACGGCCTGTCAGCTCCGTGTCAGCTGCGTTCGTTGGACTCACCCGTTGCGACTTCGCAATCGGGGAGGCGGGTTATGGAAAGAAGGCAGTTCCTGGCCGAGCTCAAACCGGGGACTCGCGTCGTTTCACGCGCCTTTCCCATGGGCGTATGGCAACCCGAACGCGCGGTCGAGGTCTCGGGCAACATTTTGTATCTACGGCGTATTCCGCCGCGCGCGGGCTTGTGGCCACGGGGGGTCGGGCCGATGAAACCGGCTGGCGTTGCGCCCGGGTAGCGCTCCCTACTTGACCTTGCCCCACGCCGGGAATAAATTCCGCAGGCCTGACGTTGTCGATTGACCGCGGCGCAAAGATCGCGGATCCAAAACCATCTCGAGGGGGATAAACCAGGGCACACGGGCTGCTGCGCCGTGTGCCGCGCACGGTGTCTCGCGTTTCTGCTTTCTGCAAGGAGTGGACATGATCAAGCTGACGGTCAATGGAAAAACATACGAGGTGGACGCCGACCCCAACACGCCGCTGCTTTGGGTTATTCGCGAGCAGATTGGACTGACTGGAACGAAATATGGCTGCGGCATTGCCCAGTGCGGCGCTTGCACGGTTCACATGGACGGCGCTGCCGTGCGCGCTTGCGCGATTCCCGCCAGCGCGGCCGTCGGCAAGAAGATCGCGACGATCGAAGGCCTTAGCGCGGGCAATGTTCTGCACAAGGTTCAGCAGGCATGGCTCGATCACGACGTCCCGCAATGCGGCTATTGTCAGGCGGGCATGATCATGGCCGTCGCGGCACTTCTGAAGGACAAGCCAAAGCCCACTGACACTGACATCGACGCGACCATCACCAATATCTGCCGCTGCGGCACGTTCCAGCAGGTGCGCGAAGCGATCCACGCGGCTGCCAAAGCCTGAGGGGGAACCATGACATCCATGCCGAAAATGAATCGCCGTTCCTTCATCATCAGCACCGCCGCCATCGGCGGCGGCCTCGCGCTCGGACTGCGGCTTCCCTTCGGTCCCGAGGTCGTTCGCGCAGCCGACGGCTCGCCAGAAGTCACCGCCTGGGTCGTGATCCGGCCCGACGACACCGTGGTCATACGCATCGCGCGCTCTGAAATGGGCCAGGGCACGCTCACCGGCCTCGCACAGCTCGTCGCGGAGGAGCTCGAGTGCGACTGGTCGAAGGTGACGACCGAATATCCGACGCCGGGCCAGAGCGTCGCGCGCAAGCGCGTGTGGGGTTCCTTCTCGACCGGGGGCAGCCGAGGCATTCGCGACTCGCATGACTACGTCCGCAAGGGTGGCGCGACCGCCCGCCTGATGCTGATCCAGGCCGCGGCCAACCAATGGAAGGTACCCGCGCCCGAGTGCAGCGCGTCGAAGAGCGTCATCACGCACAAGCCGTCGGGTCGCACCACGACCTATGGCAAGGTAACGGAAGCCGCGGCCCGGCTCGAGCCGCCGAAGGACGTGAAGCTGAAAGACCCGAAGGACTGGAAGATTGCGGGCAGGCCGGTGAAGCGGCTCGACACCCTGGACAAGCTGACCGGCAAGCAGGTCTACGGTTTCGACCTGAAGCTCCCCGGGATGGTCAATGCCGCGATCAGGGATTGCCCGGTCTTTGGCGGCAAGGTGAAGAGCTTCGACGCCGCCAAGGTGATGAGCATGAAGGGCGTGAAGAAGGTGGTCCAGGTCGGCGACTCCGCGGTGGCAGTGGTGGCCGACACCTGGTGGCACGCCAAGACCGCGCTCGATGCGCTGCCCATCGTCTGGGATGAGGGCCCGAATACCAAGGTGACGAGTGCCACGATCGCGGAAGTGCTGAAAGCGGGGCTCGTTGCCGAGCAGGCTTTCGTCGGCAAACGAGACGGCGACGCCAAAGCTGCGCTGGGAACCGCGGCGAAGAAGATTGAGGCGGTCTACTCCTATCCGTTCCAGAACCACGCGTGCATGGAGCCGATGAATGCGACGGCACTGTATACGCCCGACCGTTGCGAGGTATGGGTGCCGACGCAAAACGGCGAGGGATCGTTCGCGGCGCTCTTGGCGGCATCCGGCTTGCCGGCTGACAAGTGCGAGGTTTACAAGATAAACCTGGGCGGCGGTTTCGGCCGGCGCGGCGCGTTCCAGGATTACGTGACGCAGGCCGTGCAAATCGCGAAGCAGCTTCCGGGCACGCCGGTGAAGCTGCTCTGGTCGCGCGAAGAGGACATGACGCACGGCCGGTATCACCCGGTCATGCAGTGCAAGCTCACCGGCGGGCTCGATGCCAATAAGAACCTGACCGGGCTGCACATGCGGCTCTCCGGCCAGTCGATCCTCGCCAGCGTCCGTCCGCAAGTTCTGGAGAAACAGAAGGGGCGCGACCCGGCCGCGTTTATGGGCGTGGCCGAAAGCGGCGAGCATGCGTTCGGCTACACCATCTCTAACCTGCTGATCGATCACGCGATGCGCAACACGCATGTCCCGCCAGGATTCTGGCGCGGGGTCAATATCAACCAGAACTGCATCTTCATGGAATGCTTCATGGACGAGCTGGCGGATGCGGCTGGGCAGGATCCGCTGGAATTTCGGCGCAAGCTGATGGGCAAACACCCGCGGAATCTGGCCGTGCTGAACGCCGTGGCAGAGCGCGCCGGCTGGGGCAGGCCGGCACCCAAGGGTGTCTATCGCGGATTGGCGCAGATGAAAGCATTCAACAGCTACGTGGCGGCGTGCGCCGAGATTTCCGTCAGCGGCGGAAACAAGGTGAAGATACATCGCATCGTGTGCGCCACCGATCCGAGCTACGCGGTCAATCCTGCCCAGATCGAGCGGCAGATCGCGGGATCATTCGTCTATGGGCTATCGGCACTGTTTTACCAGGAGTGTACCGTCAAGGGCGGGCGCATCGAGCAGGAGAACTTTGACGCCTACAATTCGATGCGCATCGCGCAAATGCCGAAGGTCGAGGCGATCATCGTGCCAGGCGGCGGCACCGTCTGGGGTGGGGTTGGCGAGCCGACGATCTGCGTCGCCGCGCCGGCGGTGCTCAATGCGTTCTTCCGCGCGACCGGCAAGCGCATCCGCTCGGTCCCGCTCAAAAACCACGGTATCGAGCTGGTGTAAGCGGTTGGCGGGACTGCGCGCGATCCTTGGCACACTACTGGCCGCCGCCCTCATCGTGGTGATACCGGGCGTGGCTCAGGGAGAAACGGGCTCGCTCAAGGGCGCGGTTGTCGGTGACGCGATTCCATTGTCGCTCACGGGCACGGCGGGCGACGCCGCGCGCGGCCGGGCGCTGGTCCTTGATCGCCGCGTCGGCCTGTGCCTGCTCTGCCACAGCGGGCCGTTTCCGGAAGAGCGCTTTCAAGGCACGATCGGGCCGGACCTGAGGGGAATCGGCGCGCGGTTGTCGCAGGGCCAAATCCGGCTCAGAATCGTCGACCCGGGTCGGATCAATCCGGAAACGATCATGCCCGCGTATTTACAGAGCGAGGGGCTGACGCGCGTCGCGCCTGCTTTTCGCGGCAAACCGGTATTGAGTGCGGAGCAGATCGAGGACATCGTTGCATTCCTTGCCACGCTGCGGGACTGAAGCCGATGACGTCGCGCCGTGATTTTCTTGTTACTGCCGGCAACCTTGCCGGTGGTCTCGTTCTCGCATCCGCGGCGGGGGCCGCGCGTGCGACGCCCGCCGCCATGCAGGAGGCGATCCGCAAGGTGGTGGGCAGCGCGCAGATCCGCCGCGGCAGAGTAAAGCTCGAAGTGGCGCCGCTTATCGACAACGGCAATGTCGTGCCCCTCGCCGTCGCGGTGGAGAGCCCGATGACGCCGGCGGACCACGTTAAGGCGATCCACGTCTTCGCAGAAAAGAACCCGCTGCCAAACGTATTGAGCATCTATCTGGGCGCGCGCGCCGGGCGCGCGCGTGTCGTAACCCGCATACGCCTGGCCGACACGCAGACGGTGACGGCCATTGCCGAGCTCTCCGACGGGTCGTTCTGGACCGAGACGGCGGACGTTGTCGTCACGCTCTCCGCGTGCCTCGAGGAGGTTGTCTAGATGGCGCGTGCAGTGGTCAAGTTACCGTCAACAATAAGGCGCGGCGAAGTCATCGAGATCAGGACCCTGGTCCAGCACACCATGGAAACGGGGTTTCGCCGTACCCAATTCGGTGAAGTGATTCCCCGAAATATCGTCAGGTCGTTCGTTTGCGCTTACAACGGCGAGGAGGTCTTCCGTGCAGAGCTTCATCCTGCCATTGCCGCCAACCCCTTGCTCACGTTCACGACGATGGCGATTGATAGCGGCACGATCACGTTTACATGGACCGGCGACAACGGTTTTTCCGTGACCGAGTCGGCCACGATCGTAGTGGTGTGAGTGCTCGCGGCGGCGGGCGGCCGCGCCACGTACTGGCGGCTGCCTGCGTCTTCCTCGTGTTGGTGCAGGCTGCCCCGGGCGCCGAGATCCCGCTCGAGGCGCGCCGTTCGGGCTATGAATTCATGAGCCGCGCGACGCGCGCGATGCAGGATGACGACGCCACCAATCCGGGCGTGTTCTGGCTGCTTGATGGCGAGGCGTTGTGGAACCGCAAGACCGGCGCGACCGGCCGTGCGTGTGCCGACTGTCACGGCGACGCCCGCGCGAGCATGAAGGGCGTTGCGGCACGGCATCCGGCGTGGGATGCGGCGCGCCGCCGGCCCGTTGACCTCGAACAGCGCATCAACGCCTGTCGCACCGAGCGGCAGAAGGCTGCGCCGCTTGAGTACGAAAGCAGGGATTTGCTCGCGCTCACCGCCTATATTGCGCGCCAGTCGCGCGGGATGCCTATCACTATTGCATTCAACGAGCGCATGAAGCCGTTCCTGAACGCTGGCCGCGCCACATTCACGCGCCGTCAGGGGCAGTTGAACCTTGCCTGCTCACAGTGCCACGATGACCACTGGGGCAGGAAGCTTGCCGGAAACGCCATCCCTCAGGCCCATCCGACCGGATACCCCCTCTACCGTCTCGAGTGGCAGGGTATCGGTTCCTTGCAGCGCCGGCTGCGCAACTGCATGATCGGCATACGTGCGGAGCCCTATTCGTACGGCGCCCAGGAATTCGTCGAACTCGAGCTCTACCTGATGTGGCGAGCGCGGGGAATGAAGCTCGAGACGCCGGCGGTGCGGCCATAACGGGATCCGGCAGAGTCTGGCTGGACTTATCGGTTTACGAAAGCGCCTTCGAGACCGCGGAACCGGCCACAGTCTGGCCGGACTCGCGCCCAGTCTTGAAGGGCGGTAGCTTGGCGCGCCGCCGTTGATCGGCCGTCAGGCGGCGGGCGTGGAAGCGGGTTCGCCCTTGAGCCAGGTTACCCGCACGCGGTCGTAGTCCTCGCCGCGCTCAAGCAGCTCCTCGAGGCGCACATAGGGCGGAGGATCGCCCATCAAGACTTCGTAGATGATACCGGGGTTGAATGTTTCGCGTTTCAGCAGGATCTCATGGCTCGTGTTGGCGACCGCGCTCTCATTAAGAATGAGCGCGTTCACGAACGTGAACTCGAAGGAACCGGAGGAGGTCTGCCAGTTCTCGGCCTTCTCCGCACCCTCGCCGATACCCCTCAAATAAACGGACAACGGTTTCTTGGAGACGATCTCGATCTCCGTATGCATATGATCCTGCTCGTCACGCCGCATGCGGCGGATCACACTCAGCCACCACGATTTCATGCCGGGCGGAACGACGGCGCAGAGCGCGCCGATTTTCGCCCACGCCTCGTGCTGGCGCGGAACGTCGGCCCCTATGCTCCAGGCCGTAGCATCGCGCTCCTGCCATTCGTCGATCTGCGCCGTGATTTCGTGCGCCTGCAGCGCGATGCCGGTGCGCTGCTTGACGCGCATGCGCATATCGTCGCTCATCTCACCCATGCCGCTGAACTCGATGCGGGTGATAAGCTCGGAGGCCGCCGAGAAGCCGTGTGAGACTTTTATTTTAGCGTCGATCTTGACGCGCGGGGTCTGGGGCTCGGGTTGCCCGTCACCCCAATAGCGTAGCAGGCGCTTGAGCACGACCAGTTTCTCCCCGACGGAGAAGTCATTGCCAAACCGCTTCTCCGGCTCCACCGGGTTTGCGGTGTGGCGCTCGATGATTTCCCGCATCTCCCCACCGGACCGGCCGACACCGAAGTAGCGCAGGGTCGGGCTCTCCTTCGCGTCCGGTGTGTGGCGCGATGGCCGCCCCGGGTGTGCGAGGTCAAAACAAAACGGGCAGCCTTTCTCCGGCGTCGCATGGAGGGCAAAGCCGGCCGCCATCCGTGCGACGACCCGCGCCGAGAGCTCGAGCTCGCCCAGTGACTGAGAATTCGGTGCGGCAACGTCCATCATGAGCAGTCGCAGAAATTCCTGGCGCACGTTGGTCGGCAGCAAATCGGTCGGATACGCCTTGATGATTTCCCCGACGTAGTGTTCGTTCTCGGCGTCGGCGTACAGCGCCGCGAGCTCCTCCCAGACGCGCGGTCTGACGGGCAGATACCGCATCTGCAGCATCTTGCCTTCGGCGGCGAGCGCACGGAGCGTGCGGGCGATGAGCAGGTGGTGTTCAGGATGCGCCGGCGCGTCCGGCTTCCTGGCCTGGGCGATCTCCTGCAGGCACAACCGATAGGCAGCGGAGACGCTCCTCGAGAAATCGGTCAGTTGCTGCCAGAGTGCGCGCCGTTCGAACTCCTTGAGCGTGGTACTGCGCATGAAGAGATTGAGAGCAGCGCCTGCCAGCGGCTGCCCCGTCTCATCGACGAGCTTCAGCACGCCGATCCGATCCGCGAGGGGGAAATCCGGCGTCGCGGTGATCCCTTCGAGGTAAGAGGAGATTTCTTCGAGGGCCTTGCTGTCGTCCGCCGACACGCCGCCAAGGAGTCTCCGTGCCTCCTCGACGTTGTACATCGGGTGGTCAGCCTTCTTGCCGAGACTGCTTAACCACTGGAGCATGGCAAGCCCTCTTTCTGAAACGCTGGCCGCGGCCCGCCGGCGCGGCGTCCCTCAACGAATGCTATACCGTAAGGGCGTGAAAAGGGCAGCAAGCGATGTCACGGGCGTGGCCGTTAACGGCGGACTATTTTCGTGACCTACTCCACAGCCTTGGTCGCCATCGCGGCGAGTGCCTTTCCCATTCCGGCGAGGGGCTTCTCGGCGCCCTCGATGCCATGGCGCGCCTTCAGCCACGCCGGCGAGTTATACGCCAGCCAAACATTGCCGTTCCCGTCTTCCCAACAGAGAGCCTTGAGCGGCAGGTCAATGCCGGCCGTCGGCGCCGCCGCCATGATCGGGGTCCCGCCTTTGGGGTTGCCGAAAATAAGCAGTTGGGTCGGGCGCAGCTTGAGACCCGCCTTCGCCGCCGCGCCGGCATGGTTAACGCGGGCGACGATGGTAAATCCGCGCTCCTTGGCTGCGGCTTCGAAGCGGTCCATTGTTGCCTGTACCGAATGCTTGCTTGCCTTGGTCACGATGCCGTTGTCGGCTGCTTGCGCCGCGGCGGGTGCGCAGAAAACCAGCAATGCGAGTGCGAGTGCGGCACTTTTCATGATTTCCCTCCTGAAAAAACGTATTGTATTGCCTACCTGCCCCTGGTGAACCGTCTCCGGCCACCGGTCAGTGGCGCTTGGGCATGTATAGGTCCGTGATTGAGCCTTCAGCGATTTCAGCGGCGAAGAAGACCGTCTCGGAAAGCGTCGGATGTGGATGAACAGTGAGCCCGATATCGGAGGCATCCGCACCCATTTCGAGCGCAAGGACTGTTTCGGCAATGAGCTCCCCCGCGTTGACGCCGACCATCGCCGCGCCGAGGAGGCGCCGCGTGTTCTTGTCGAAGATAAGCTTGGTCATGCCCTCATCGCGGCCCATCGCGAGCGCGCGCCCGCTCGCGGCCCAGGGGAATACCGCCTTCTCGAATGCCACTCCCTGCGCCTGGCACTGCGTCTCGGTGAGACCCATCCAGGCTACCTCGGGGTCGGTGTACGCCACCGACGGAATCGTGCGCGCGTCGAAGAAGGCCTTGTGTCCTGCAATGACCTCCGCCGCGGTCTTGCCTTCGTGGGTCGCCTTGTGCGCGAGCATTGGCTCGCCGCAGATGTCGCCGATCGCGTAGATGTGCGGCACGTTGGTGCGAAGCTGCTTGTCGACCGGGATATAGCCGCGCTCATCGACGTTGACGCCTGCGGCCTGCGCGTTGATCTCGCGCCCGTTCGGCCGGCGACCTGCTGCCATCAGCACGTAATCGAACACCTCGGGCGCCGGCGTGCTGCCGCCTTCGAAGGTAACCTTCAGCCCGTCCTTCTGCGGCTCGATGCGCGCGACCCTGGTCTTGAGCAGAATCTTCTCGTAACGTTTCTCGATTCGTTTCGCGAGCGGCCGAACGACGTCTTTGTCCACGCCCGGGATGAGCGAGTCCAGCATCTCGACCACCGTGATCTTCGCCCCCAGCGCATCGTAGACCGTCGCCATTTCGAGCCCGATGATGCCGCCGCCGATCACCAGGAGCCGCTTCGGGACCGCGGGGATCTCGAGCGCACCGGTCGAGTCGATGATGCGTTTGTCCTGATATGGAAAACCGGGGATCTTCGCGACGCTGGAACCGGCAGCGATGATGCAGTGGTCGAATGAAATCGTCTTGGCACCCTGCGGCGTTTCGACTTTGAGCGTATGCGCGCTCGCAAACTGGCCTTTGCCCTGCACGACGTCGACCTTACGTTGCTTTGCGAGACCGGAGAGGCCCTTCGTCAGCCGGCCGACCACGCGCGTCTTCCAGGTGCGCAGCTTCTCCAGGCTTACGTTGGGCTTGCCGAACTCGATGCCCGCGTGCGCGACCTCCTCAGCCTCGGTCAGCACTTTGGCAATGTGCAGGAGCGCCTTCGAGGGGATGCAGCCCACGTTGAGGCATACGCCGCCGAGTGCCGGATAGCGCTCGACCAGCACAACTTTCTTGCCGAGGTCGGCGGCGCGGAACGCCGCCGTATAGCCGCCGGGACCGGCGCCCAGGACGAGCACTTCGGCGTGGAGGTCACCCTTGGGGCCGGCAAATCCCCCCGCTTCGCTGCCCCCCTTTGCTAAAGGGGGGCTGGATGGGGTTGCGCTGTCCCCCTTTGACAAAGATGGGGTGGGGGACGCCGCATCTCCCCCCTTTGACAAAGGGGGGGTGGGGGACGCCGCATCTCCCCCCTTTGACAAAGGGGGGGTGGGGGGGATTTCGAGCGTAAGAATCGCGGACCCTTGCGATACTGTGTCGCCAATCTTGAGTTTCAGCTCCTGCACGATGCCGGCCGCCGGCGCCGGCACTTCGATCGTTGCCTTGTCCGACTCGAGCGTGACGAGCGAGTCCTCCTTCTTGACGCTGTCACCGGGTTTGACGAGCACCTCGATCACCGGGACGTTCTTGAAGTCGCCGATGTCGGGAACCTTCACTTCGATGACGTTGCTCATGGACGAACCATTTAAGCCACAGAGAGCACGGACGATTTAGGTTCTGATCTGGCCATCGCCGAAGACGACCCACTTGAGCGACGTCAGGCCCTCCAGCCCGACCGGGCCACGCGCATGCAGCTTGTCGGTGGAGATGCCGACTTCCGCGCCGAGTCCGTACTCATAGCCGTCGGCGAAACGAGTCGAGGCGTTCACCATCACCGAGCTCGAGTCCACCTCGCGCAGGAAACGCTGCGCGCGCGCGCCGTCTTCCGTGATGATCGCGTCAGTATGCTGTGAGCCGTAAGTCGCGACATGCTCGATCGCCTCGTCGAGATCCCTCACCACCCGTACTGCGAGAATCGGGCCGAGGTACTCGGTGTACCAGTCCTCCTCCGTCGCCGGCTTCATCTGGGGAACGATGCGGCGGGCCGCTTCGTCGCCGCGCAGCTCGATGCCCTTTTCGAGATAGATCTTGCACAGCGGGGGCAGCACCTTCCCGGCAATACCCTGCGCCACGAGCAGCGTTTCCATCGTGTTGCAGGTGCCGAGTCGCTGGGTCTTCGCATTGTCCGCCACCCGGATAGCTTTCCCGAGTTCGGCGCGGTCGTCGATGTAGGTATGGCAGACACCGTGCAAGTGCTTGATCATGGGTATGCGCGAGTCGCGCATCAACCGCTCGATGAGGCTCTTGCCGCCGCGTGGCACCACGACGTCCACGTATTCCTGCATGGTGATGAGCTCGCCGACTGCCGCGCGGTCGGTGGTCTCGATCACCTGCACGACAGTCTCCGGCAGGCCCGCAGTGGCCAGCCCGGCATGCACGCACGCAGCGATGGCCTGGTTGGAATGAATCGCTTCCGAGCCGCCGCGCAGGATCGCGGCGTTGCCGGACTTCACGCATAGCCCCGCGGCGTCCGCCGTCACGTTCGGCCGCGACTCGTAGATGATGGCCACAACTCCAAGAGGCACCCGCATCTGCCCCACCTTGATGCCGGAGGGCCGCTCCCGTAGCGAGATGATCTCCCCGACCGGGTCTGCGAGCGCTGCAATCTGGCGCAAACCGTCGGCCATGGCGGCTATGACCTTCGGGCTGAGTGTCAGGCGGTCGATCATGGCCGCATCGAGCTTTTGCCGCCGGGCCTCCGACAGGTCGCGCGCGTTCGCCTCGAGCAGGCGCTGCGCGTCGCGCTCGATCGCCGCTGCCATCTCAGTGAGGGCACGGTTCTTGGTGGCAGTGTCCGCCTTGGCGATCACGCGTGCTGCTATACGCGCCTGCCGGCCGACGCCGTGAATGTAGGTCTGGACATCCATATCAGAACCCCGCTGCGCAGCGGGTCAGAACAGGGCCGGCTGGCTTCGTTCCGCAGCCTGCGAGGCTGCGGGCATTTTACCCCGTTTCTGCGGAGGTCTGGCGGGCGCGCTGATCGCGAAACGCAGCGCGAGTTGAAGCAGTTCGTCCCACACGTCGCCGCGGATCAGCCCCTTCACCATACGGTCTGCGCGCGCAGCATGCAGGAGCGCCGCCTCGACCTGGTCGCGCGTGAAGCGCCGGTGGTGCCGTTGCATCAGCTGCTGATGAGCATTGCCCCAGACCCTGGCATCGCGCCACAGTTGCGGCGGCGTTCGCCCGGCGCCCACGCCCTCGAGCACGCGCCCGATGGCGCGTATTTCCTCGGCGATCGCCCACAGCACGAGTGGCGGCGCAACGCCCTCGCCGCGCAATCCGTCGAGCATCCGCGCGAGATGCAGCACGTCGCCTTCGAGGAGGGCTTCCCCGAGGTTAAAGACGTCGTAGCGCGCGACATCGATCACCGCCTCGCGGGCTTGCTCATAGGCGATCTTTCCCGCGGGGAACAGCAGGGCAAGTTTCTGGATTTCCTGATGGGCTGCGAGCAGATTGCCCTCAACCCGGTCGGCGATGAACTCGAGCGTTTCCCTGTCGGCTTCCTGCTTCTGGGCTCCGAGTCTGCCCGCGAGCCAGTCGGGAAGCGCCTTGCGCGTGACGGCCTTTGCCTCGATTACCACACCCGCGCGGTCGAGCGCCTCGAACCAGCCCGCCTTCTGTGCCCGCCAGTCGAGGCCGGGCAGGCACACCAGCGTCACAGTGTCGGGTGGCGGCCTTTCGCAGTAGCGCTGGATCGCCTCGCCGCCCGCGGAGCCGGGCTTGCCGGTCGGGATGCGCAGCTCGAGCAGCTTGCGCGCGGCAAACAGCGACTGCACACTCCCGGAAAAGGCGAGCTCATTCCACTTGAATCCGGAATCGGCGCTGAGAACGGCGCGCTCGCTATAGCCCTCGCCACGGGCGCGCGCGCGAATACGGTCCATCGCCTCGAGCGCGAGCAGCGTCTCATCGCCGAAGACCGTGTAGAGCGGTCTCAGCTCGTGGCCAAGGTGCTGCTGCAGCTGCTCAGTCGAGACGCGCATTTACCGGTGAATGGTAAAGGGTATGTGGCGAATCGTAAACATCCCGGGCGGCGCAACGGGTGCGCACATCGACATTCTCGAATCACCGATCACCATTCACGGTCGCTAGGACTGCAGCTTCGTGGCCTGTAGCCGGCGCAGGAGCTGCTGCACCGCGTCGCTGCGCATGCCGCGGTAGAGATGGGCCTCCTCGTGCCCCTTCGCTAACTCCTGCTGATCATTGAATGTAACAGCCTGCCGCAGCACGATCTCGCTGCTCGGAATGTGCTCGCGGTTCATCTTGTCGGTCAGGCGGAACGAAACCCGGTAGCGCAGCAGGAACTCACTGACGCGCCCGCCGCCGGTCAACGAGAGGATCGTCTTTTCCTGCAGCTCGTTGAGAATTTGAAGCACCACTTCCGCCTCCTCAGGGCTCTCAGTGACACGCGTGCTGGTCCCGGCTTCGATGGCGCGCTTGAGCTGAAGCGCGAACGGCGACGTCGAGGATGCCTGCAGGTACAGCGTCTTGAAGGGCAGCTGCCCGGTGCCGCGGAGCTGGAAGCCACATGCTGAAAGCAGCAGGGCTGCTGTCAGCATAACGATGAGCGATGAGCGATGAACGATGAAAGACGAGGTCGAAGTTCGCATGGCTCTGATTTTACCGCCGACGGATGAACTCGTTAATAGGCATCTTCACTCCGGCCGCAGCGAACCCAGCAAAGGGCGCTTTTCGTTCATGGTTCATCGTTCCGCGTTCATCGATCAGACGACGACGTTGACCAGTCGTCCCGGCACCACGATGACTTTCTTCACGGGCTGGCCGCTGACAAACCTTTGCACTGCCGGGTCGGCGAGCACGATCTCCTCGATCGCCTTGCGGTCGGCATCGCGCGGCACGCGCACGTCGCCGCGCTTCTTGCCGTTGACTTGCACAACGAGCTCGATCTCCTCCTCGATGAGCGCTTCGGGCTCATGCTCGGGCCACCGCTCCTCTACGATGTCGGCGCCGAATTGCAGCTCCCTCCACAGATGGTGCGAGATGTGCGGCGCGATCGGGTAAAGCAGCCGCAGCAGGATGCTCGAACCTTCGGCCATGGTCGCCGTTATAGCAACACTGGCATGCAGGACATCATAACGGTCATCAGTTTGCATCGCGCCCGGAGCGCGTTCGAGCGCATTTAGGATCTTCATGCAGGCGGAGGCGACGGTGTTGAATTGATGTCGGCCGATATCGTAGTTGGCCTGTTTCACTATCGCATGTATTTCTTTGCGCCAAGCTTTTCGATCTGGCGGAACTTTAGCCCAATCAATAGAAAACGATTTGACATGCTCCCGGCCCACCGTTATTTCGCTTTCGTGCTCGAAAGCGAAATTCCACAGCCGCCGCAGGAACCGGGCCGCGCCTTCCACGCCGGCGTCGCTCCACACGAGCGTGTCCTCCGGGGGGGAGGCGAACATCATGAAGAAGCGCGCGATGTCGGCGCCGTAGTGGTCAATCAACTCCTGCGGGTCGACGCCGTTGTTCTTCGACTTGGACATCGTGCCGATCCCGCCGGACTCGACCGGCTTGCCGTCGGCCCTGAGCGTGACGGTCCGGTTGCCCGAGTTATCGGTCGACCACTCGATGTCGGCGGGGTTGTAATAAACAATGCGCCCCGACTCGCCTTTCCGGAAGTAGATTTCGTTGAGAACCATGCCTTGCGTCAGGAGATTCCGGAACGGCTCGTCGAGCTTCACGAGCCCGAGGTCGCGCATCACCTTGGTCCAGAAGCGCGAGTAGAGTAGATGCAGGATGGCGTGCTCGATGCCGCCGATATACTGGTCCACCGGCAGCCAGTAGGCGACACGCTGGTCAACCATCTGCGCCGTATTGTCGGGGCACGCGTAGCGCAGGTAGTACCACGACGAATCGACGAAAGTATCCATCGTGTCGGTCTCGCGCCGCGCGGACTGACCGCACCGCGGACACTTGCAGTCGACAAACGCGGTGTGTTTGTTGAGCGGGTTGCCGGAGCCGTCGGGCACACAGTCCTCGGGCAGCACCACCGGGAGCTCGTGATCGGGCACCGGCACATCGCCGCATTCCGGGCAGTGAATGATCGGGATCGGCGTGCCCCAGTAACGCTGGCGCGAGATTCCCCAGTCGCGCAGGCGGTAGAGCACCTGCTTTTCTCCAGCCCCCTTCGCCGCGAGGTCAGCGGCAATTGCGTCCACTGCCTGCTCGTAGGCGAGGCCGTCGTAGCGGCCCGAGTTCACGCAAACGCCGCTCTCTTTGTCGGCGTACCACTCCTGCCAGGCGTCGGTGCTGAATGCGTTTCCCGGCACCTCGATGACCTGCGGAATCGGCAGCTCGTACTTCTTGGCGAAGTGAAAATCGCGCTCGTCGTGGGCCGGCACCCCCATGACCGCGCCTTCCCCGTAGCCCATCAGTACGTAGTTGCCGATCCACACCTCGAGCTTCTCGCCGGTGAGCGGGTGGGTGACGCAAAAGCCAGTCGGCACGCCCTTCTTTTCCATTGTCGCGAGGTCTGCCTCCATCACGGAGCCGCGCTTGCACTCCTCGACGAATGGTTGCAGCGCGGGCCGGGAGGCGGCGAGCATTTCGGCCAGAGGGTGCTCGGCGGCGATCGCGACGAACGTCACGCCCATGATCGTGTCGGCGCGGGTGGTGAAGACCTTGAGCTGTCCCTGAGTTGGGTAACGGCCGCCCTGAGGCCGGTGCGCGGCGGCGGGAATCTGGCCGTCCTTCCAGCTTGTCGGGTCGGACCAGTCGTACGAAAACCCGAAATTGACGCCGTAGCTCTTGCCAATCCAGTTCGCCTGCATGGCCTTGACCCGCTCGGGCCAGCCCGGGAGCGTATCGAGCGCGGCGAGGAGTTCGTCCGCGTAGCGGGTGATCGCCATGTAGTACATCGGGATCTCGCGCTTTTCCACGAGGGCGCCGGTGCGCCAACCGCGGCCGTCGATGACCTGCTCGTTGGCAAGCACGGTCTGGTCCACCGGGTCCCAGTTCACGACGCCGGTCGTCTTGTAGACGAGCCCCTTTTCGAGCATTCGCAGGAACAGCCACTGGTTCCACTTGTAGTAATCAGGGTCGCACGTCGCGAGCTCGCGCGACCAGTCGATCGCGAAGCCGAGCGACTTCAACTGCTTCCTCATGTACGCGATGTTGTCGTAGGTCCACTTCGCCGGTGGCACGCCGTTCTGCATTGCTGCGTTCTCGGCGGGCAGCCCGAACGCGTCCCAGCCCATGGGCTGCAGCACGTTGTGGCCCCTCATGCGGTAGTAGCGCGTGAGCACGTCGCCAATGGTGTAGTTGCGCACGTGGCCCATGTGCAGCTTCCCTGAGGGGTAGGGAAACATGGACAGGCAGTAGTACTTGGGCTTATCCGCGGACTCGAACGCGCAAGATGCGCCGCTTGCTTCCCAGTCGCGCTGGACTTCTCGCTCGAGAACGTGTGGATTGTATCTCTGCGGCATGGACGGGCGTGAACAAAGCGCGAATTATAACCGCATCCGCTCTCTGCACTGCCGCCGTTGGGGACTGAGGATTGGGGAATGGTCAGAGCGTCGAGCGCGCGGCGCCATTTGCCTTTTTTTGGGCCTGTGCAACGTGCTGCGCGACGGGGTGCCTCCACTGCTCTATAATCGGCGCTGGATTTTCAGCGCCGATGTCCCCAGGCTTTCTTTCCGGTCTCAACGAACCACAGCTCGAAGCGGTCACCCTGCCGCACCAGTCGGCGCTCGTGCTCGCCGGCGCCGGCAGCGGTAAGACGCGCGTGCTTACGACGCGGGCGGCCTGGCTGATCCAGACCGGGCAGGTGAGTCCGATGGGTCTCATGGCGGTGACGTTCACCAACAAGGCCGCCAAGGAGATGCTCACGCGCATTTCCGCGATGCTGCCGATCAACACGCGCGGCATGTGGGTCGGCACGTTCCATGGGTTGTGCAACCGGATGCTGCGCGCGCATTACCGCGAGGCGGGCTTGCCGCAGCTCTTCCAGATCCTTGATACCCAGGACCAGCTCTCCCTCGTCAAGCGCCTGCTGAAAAACCTCAACGCCGACGAGGAACGTTTCCCGCCGCGCCGGGTGCAGTGGTTCATAGCCGCGAGCAAGGAGGAAGGGTTGCGCGCGCCGGAGGTCGAGGTGCACGATGAGTTTACGCGGCGCATGAAGGACATTTACGCCGCCTACGAGGAGCAGTGCCAGCGCGAGGGCGTGGTCGATTTCGCGGAGCTCTTGCTGCGCTCGTACGAGCTGCTCTCGCGCAACGAGGCGCTGCGTAGCCATTACGAGGCCCGTTTCGAGCATATCCTGGTTGACGAATTCCAGGATACCAACCGGCTGCAGTACCGCTGGCTGAAACGCCTCGCGGGAGCGCGCAACGCCATCTTCGCCGTGGGCGATGACGACCAGTCGATTTATGCGTTCCGCGGAGCTTCCGCCGCGAACATGCAGGACCTTCAGCGTGATTTTGCCATCGAGCGCGTGATCAAGCTCGAGCAGAATTACCGTTCGCACGGGCACATCCTGGATGCGGCGAACGCCCTCATCAGCCAAAACCGTAAACGTCTGGGCAAGAATCTCTGGACATCCGAGGCCAAGGGGGAACCGCTGCGGGTCCTCGACGCGCTGACCGATCTGGAGGAGGCGGCCTTCATCGTGGAAGAGGTGCACGCCCTGCGCGCCGACGGAGTCGCCCTCGACGACATCGCAGTCCTCTACCGCTCCAATGCGCAGTCCCGGGTGATCGAGCATTCGCTGTTCAAGGCGGGCCTGCCGTATCGGGTCTACGGGGGGCTGCGCTTTTTCGAGCGCCAGGAGATCAAGCACGCGCTCGCGTATCTCAGGCTCGTGGCTAATCCGGACGACGACGGCGCCCTTATGCGCGTCATCAACTTTCCCACACGCGGAATCGGCAGCCGCTCGCTCGAGCAGTTGCAGGACACCGCCAAGGAGCGCGGAACCAGTTTGTGGGGGGGCGCGCTCCTTAAGGCGGAAGGCGGAAGGCAGAAGGCAGAAGAAGGAAGCAACACCGAGACCTCGTCAGTCGTCAGTCGCCAGTCGTCAGTCGGCAAGGGCATTCCGGCCTTTGTTACCCTGATCGAGCGGATGCGGGAGGCAACAAGCGGATTGCCTTTGCCTGAGGCGATCGAGCATGTCGTCGAGGCAAGCGGCCTGCAGGCGCATTACCGGGCGGAAAAGGAGGGCGCGGACCGCCTCGAGAACCTGTCCGAGCTGATCAACGCGGCGACAATCTTCGTCGCCGAGCGCGACGTGCAGCCGGCCGGCGAGGCGGCCGGCGCGGACGAGCCCGACGAGCTAACCGCGTTTCTCGCCCATGCCGCGCTGGAAGCGGGTGAACACCAGGCGCAGGCGGGAGCGCAGGCGCTACAGCTGATGACGGTGCATTCGGCGAAAGGTCTCGAGTTCCACAGCGTCTTCATCAGTGGCCTGGAGGAAGGGCTGTTCCCGCACGAGAACAGCCTGACGGAGGCCGATGGCATCGAGGAAGAACGCCGGCTCATGTACGTCGCGCTCACCCGCGGGCGGCGCAGGCTGTACCTCTCGCTCGCGCAGAGCCGCATGCTGCACGGGCAGACGCGCTACAACATCGCCTCGCGTTTCTTCCAGGAGATTCCCGAGGCGCTGATGCGTCGCAGCAGCCCCAGGTTCAACGTTCAAGGTTCAACGTTCAAGGTTCAACGTTCAAGGTTCAGTGGTCCGGGGTTACAGTCGAGGGCCGAAGGACCAGAGATTTCAGCCTTGAACTTGGAACCCGGAACCTTGAACGGTCAACGCGCCACGCAGTGGCGCGTGGGGCAAAACGTCGTACATCCCGCGTTCGGCACGGGTGTCATTGTCAACGCGGAAGGGCGTGGGGTGGACGCGCGCGTCCAGGTCAACTTCCGCAGCGGCGGGCTGAAGTGGCTGATGCTGGAATACGCCCGGCTGGCCCCGGCCTGACGCCTGGGTCACGCCGAACCGCAGATGGCAGGCAACCGGCGCGGGTCCAAAAAATCGAAGAACAGCATTTGAACGCCGATCAACGCCGATCAATATCCGTATTGGTCTGCGGTTCAATCCGGCTTACTGGCAGACGGCGCTGCCACGTAGATGTCCTTGTAGCTCGCGTAGATCGAAGGCACGAAAACCGGCGCGATCAGCCACAGGCCGACATCGTAGAGCCCGAGTTGGAGGCCAAACGGCACCAGCACGACCAGTGCTGCGAGGACAACGAGCCCGTAGATTGACAGCGGCAGGATGTTCCGCAGGCAGGCCACGAAGCTGGACTTGAGCGCCGGCAACGGTTTCACGTCGTGGAAGAAAGTCAGCAGCGGCGCGAACCACAGCGCCATCAACAACGGCAGCGACAAGACCGCGGCGACGAGCGCGGCCCGGGTGACCGAGACTGCGGCCGCCTGCATCTGCTCGGCCTGCTCTGGCGCAAGGGGGGCGTTCTTGGCGAGCGTCCCGGCGATCGTGGTAAAGGCATCGCCGCCGATGTGCGCCACGATCATGAGGATCAAGAGGTTGCCCACCAGGTAGATGCCGCCGAGCGTAACGAGGTGCGCGGCATTCTTCCGAAAGCCGCTCAGGAGGTGGGCGAACTCCAGCCGGTCGCCTTCCGCCAGCGCCCTGCAGCCGTCCATGAGCCCGGCGAGAAACACCGGCATCAGCAGTACGGCGAGCAGCGCCAGTATCGGTATATAGTTCAATACCTTCATCGCGATGAACAGCGCGACGAGCACGCCAACCCATTGTGCGGGGCTTCTGAGAAAAAGCCGCGTGCCGGCAATGATCCAGGCCCAGCCGTGGGCCGCGGCTACGCTACGGGCTTCCATGGCCGAAACGTGGCAGTGGGGGAACCCGAGGGCGCGGGCAGGCCGGTGCGATACCTCATCGGCCGATTATAGGGGCTCTAGGCAAGCTGAGGCAGTTCGCGCTCACGCGCGACGTGGCTTGAGAGAATGCGGCGGAAATGGTTGGGATCCTTGGCGTGCGTGAGCTCACCGGGGCGCGGCAGGTAGAAGTCATAGAGCCGCGACACCCAGAAGCGCAGCGCGGCCGCGCGCAGCATTACCGGCCACGCCTCGCGCTCGATCGCAGTGAAAGGACGGACGCGGCGATACGTCTTGAGCAACGCCTGGGTGCGTAACCGGTCCAGCGTGCCGCCCGCTTCGACGCACCAGTCGTTTACGGCGATCGCCACATCGTAGAGCAGCCGGTCGGTGCAGGCGAAATAGAAATCGATAACACCGGAGATGCGGCCGTCCTCCCACAGCACGTTATCGCGGAAGAGATCGGCGTGGATTGCGCCTGGCGGCAGATCCTCGAAACGATAGAGGGACTGGAACCGGACCTCTTCCGTGAGCAGCGCCGCGTCCTCGTGTCCGAGGAAAGGCAGCACTTCGGGCATCATGGCTTTCCACCAGCGGGGTCCTCGCGGATTGTCCATTTTGCTCTCGTACGAGATCCCGGCGCGATGGATGTCAGCGAGCACCGCTCCGACCTGGGCGCAGCGGTCGCCATTGGACTCGGTCAGGTCGCTGCCCGCAAGGAATCGCACCAGAGCGGCCGGCTTGCCATTGAGCTTGCCGAGGAAGCCCCCGCTGCAGTCGCGGACCGGCTTTGCGCTTGGGACGCCACGGTCCGCGAGGTGGTCCATCAGGCCGAGGTAGAACGGCAGCTCGTCGGTCTTCAGCTTCTCGAACAGGGTGAGAACGAACCGGCCCTGGCTGGTCGTCACGAAGTAGTTGGTGTTCTCGATGCCGGCGGCGATGCCCTCGAGTGATACGAGCGTGCCGATGGCGTAGCGTTCGAGCCAGACGCTGAGCTCATCCGCCGTTACAGTGGTGAAGACCGACATGCCAGTGAATGGTAAACGGTGAACGCGAAAACGCAAAAGCCCCCGTCCGGGAGCTTACCGCCGGCATTCGTCTGGTGGCACGCCTAGGAGTTTGTCGGACTTAGCTCCGACAAACTCCTTATGCAAAACCGCCTGCACGAAAATCGAGGCAAGAAGCAATGAAAACTTCATTTCGAGCCGGCTCGTCCGGCCTTTGCAGGCCAATAAGGGTCGCTATCCGGGCTTTCATTCGAAATCCGCAGGCGGTTTTGCTGTTAGCAGCCTGTCCGACACCTAAGTCCGACAGGCTGCTAGAAGGTGAAAAGCACCCACATCGGCGGCCTGATGTCGGTGCTCAGGCTGTCCTGGCGGTGAAAGACGCCGTCGCCCTGACGGTCGATGAGGTAGTACGGCGTGCCGTGAGGCGGCGTGACCTTGACCATGTAGAGCTGGCCGTTGATGCGGAACTCCTCGACCGTGTCTTCTCCGCGTTTCAGGATCGTCACTTGCGGCTCGAGCGCGGGATCCGGCTCGTAGCCAGGCGGCGGCGGGGGCGGCTCGGGCAGCGGCTGCAATACCGGCGGCTTGCCGTCGGTTTGTGCGAATACTGGCAGCGCGATTGCAAGGAGCAGCGCAGCGATGAGCGGGCGCAGGGACATGAATCAGACTCTTTAGTAATTATGGGGCCTTCCCTACTGGTTTTAAAGATTTCAACGCCAAACGCTGGTGCAAGCGCACCGCACTGTCGCGTTTTCACCCAAGACGCCGGCTTACAGATTGAGAAGTATTTCACGCTCCCGGGCCGAGGGCTCGAAGCCACGCTTCTCGTAGTAGCTGAAGATCGCGTCCACCACGGCCTGCGGCTCGTCGTGGATCTGGATGAGATCGAGATCCTTGGGGTCGATCATGCCCTCGACCACCAGCGCTTGGCGGAACCAGTCGATCATCCCGCGCCAGAAAGGCGCATGCACCAGGATGATCGGCATCCTGCGGGTCTTGCCGGTCTGCACCAAGGTGAGCGCTTCCATCAACTCGTCGAGCGTGCCAAAACCGCCCGGCATCACGACCCACGCCGTGGCGAATTTGACGAACATGACTTTGCGCGCAAAGAAGTGGCGGAAAGTCTGGCTGATGTCCTGGTAGGGGTTGCCCTGCTGCTCGTGCGGCAGCTGGATGTTGAGGCCCACGCTCGGGCTGCGGCCGAAATAAGCGCCCTTGTTCGCGGCCTCCATGACACCCGGTCCGCCGCCCGAGATCACGCTGAAGCCGGCGTCCGAAAGTCGCCGCGCGATCGCTTCGGCCAATAGGTAATACGGGTGATCGGGCCGTGATCGGGCGCTCCCGAAGATGCTGACCGCCGGGCGGATGGCGCTCAGGCGCTCCGTCGCCTCGACGAATTCTGACATAATGCCGAAAACCCGCCACGACTCGCGCGCCGACCAACGCCGCTCCGCGAGTTCGGGGGAAATCGCTTTTGTTAGCTTGTCTTTCTCAGTCATCTGAGCACCCGTTAATCGTGAATGGTTAATCGTGAGTCGTGAGCCGGCGATTGCGAAGTGCAGCGGGTGGAGGACAATTCGCGATTTACGATTGACGATTCACGCGCAACGATGAAGACGCTGCTGCTGGTTGACGGCTCCTCGTACCTCTACCGCGCGTTTCACGCGTTGCCGGATTTGCGCAACAGGCAGGGCGAGCCAACCGGCGCGATCTACGGTGTGCTCAACATGCTGCGCCGGCTGCACAAGGAGACGTCGGCGGATTATAGCGCCTGCATATTCGACGCAAAAGGCAAGACGTTCCGCGATGAGGCGTATCCCGAGTACAAGGCCCATCGGCCGCCCATGCCGGACGAACTCGGCTCGCAGATCGCGCCGTTGAAGGAGGCCATCACGGCGCTGGGCTGGCCGCTGCTGGAGGTCGAAGGCGTCGAAGCTGACGATGTGATTGGCACGCTCGCGCGGCAGGCCGAGCGCGAAGGCATGCGCGTGATCATTTCCACCGGCGACAAGGACATCGCCCAGCTCGTAAACCCGCACGTAACGCTGGTCAACACTCTCTCGAACGAGAAGCTCGATGAGGCCGGCGTGGAAAAAAAGTTCGGAGTGGGGCCGGAGCGCATGGTCGACTACCTGACCCTCATCGGCGACAGCGTAGACAACGTGCCGGGCGTGGCAAAGGTCGGGCCGAAAACCGCAGTGAAGTGGTTGGCGCAGTACGGGACGCTCGACGAGGTGATAGCGCATGCGGCCGAGATTGGCGGGGTGGTGGGCGAAAACCTGCGCAAGGCGCTCGACTGGTTGCCCAAGGCGCGCACGCTTCTGACGATCAAATGCGACGTCGCGCTGCCTGGCACAGTGCACGACCTCGTGGACAAGGCGCCGGATGCCGGCAAGCTGGCGGAGCTGTTCGAGCGCTTTGAGTTCAAGGCCTGGAGGCGCGAATTGGAGGAGCACGCGCCAACGGGCACGGAGAAGACGCAGAAGCCTGCTGACTCCGACAGCTTGGCCAATGATCCAGCGCATGCTCCTAAAGACGCACTCAGTCGTCGCTACGAGACGGTACTGACCGAGGAACAGTTGGATGTCTGGTTAAACCAGATCGGCGAAGCCGATCTGGTTTCCGTGGATACGGAGACCACGAGCCTCGACCCGTTCAAGGCCGAGCTTGTGGGCATCTCGCTTTCCCTCGAGCCCGGGCATGCCGCCTACGTGCCGCTCGCCCATCGCTACGCCGGGGCGCCGCGCCAGCTCGAGCGCGACGCGGCGCTCGAGCGGCTCAGGCCGTGGCTGGAGGATGCGGGACGCGCGAAGCTCGCCCAGCACGCGAAGTACGACATGCACGTTCTCGCCAACCACGGCGTCCGGCTCTCGGGTGTGGCCCACGACACGTTGCTCGAGTCGTACGTGCTCGAGAGCCACCGCCCGCACAACATGGACAGCCTTGCCGAGCGTCATCTTGGCCTGAAGACGATTACCTACGACGAGGTGACCGGGAAAGGCGCGAGCCGGATCGGCTTTGAGCAAGTCGCGCTCGAGCGCGCCACGGAATACGCAGCCGAGGATGCCGACGTTACGCTGCAGTTGCACCGCGCGCTTCATCCGCAGATCGAGGCCGACGCCAAGCTCACCCGCGTTTATCGTGAGCTGGAGATGCCGCTCGTTGCGGTCCTGTTCACGATGGAGCGCCATGGCGTGCTGCTGGATACCGTGTTGCTTCGGGAGCTCTCGCGCGAGTTCGGCGCGAAGATGACGGAAATCGAAGCCAAGGCCCACGAGCACGCCGGCCAGCCGTTCAATCTCAATTCACCGAAGCAGATCCAGGAGCTCTTGTTCGAGAAGCACAAGCTCCCGGTCGTGAAGAAAACTCCGAGCGGCGCGCCGTCCACAGACGAGGATGTGCTCGGCGAGCTTGCGCTCGACCATCCGTTGCCGAAGCTGATCCTCGAGCATCGCGGGCTCGCCAAGCTGAAATCCACCTACACGGACAAGCTGCCGGAGATGATCAACGCGGCCACCGGGCGCGTTCACACCAATTATGGCCAGGCGGTCGCGGTGACCGGGCGGCTTGCCAGCAACGACCCCAATTTGCAGAACATCCCCATCCGCACGGCCGAAGGACGCCGCATCCGCGAGGCTTTCATCGCGCCGCCGGGCAGCCACATCGTGTCGGCCGACTACTCGCAAATCGAGCTGCGGATCATGGCCCATATCTCACAGGACGCGACCCTGCTGCGAGCGTTCGAGGCGGGGGAGGACATACACCGCGCGACCGCCGCCGAGATCTTCGGGATGCCGGCCGCCGAGCTCGGGCCGGAGCAGCGGCGCTACGCGAAGGTGATCAATTTCGGCCTGATCTACGGCATGTCGGCATTTGGGCTCGCCCGTCAGCTCGGGATCGAACGCGTGGCGGCTCAGCAATACATGGACCGGTATTTCGCGCGCTATCCCGGCGTCGCGGACTATATGCGGCGCACGCGCGAGACGGCGCGCGAGACCGGCTACGTGGAAACCGTGTTTGGCCGACGCCTATGGCTTCCCGAGATTCGCGGCGGCAACGCCGCGCGACGCCAGGGCGCGGAGCGCGCAGCGATCAACGCGCCGATGCAGGGCACGGCGGCGGATCTCATCAAGATGGCGATGATCGCGGTGGATCGCTGGCTCGCCGAGAAACGCCTCGGGACGCGGCTCATCATGCAGGTGCACGACGAGCTCGTGCTGGAAGTCCCGGATGCGGAGCTCGACCGGGTCAAGCAAGCGCTGCCCCGCATCATGAGCGGTGTGGGCGAGCTGTCGGTCGCGCTGGTGGTCGACATTGGCGTCGGCGCGAACTGGGACGAGGCGCACTAGTCTGGTGATGGGCGATGGGTGATGAAAGGCGGTAAAGCTTCACCGCCAAGACGCCAAGGACGCAAAGGACGTCAGCAGAAGCAAGGACAATAATTGAACCGCCGAGACGCCGAGGACGCCAAGGTAGACAAAAGCTTCACCGCTGAGGACGCTGAGGACGCGGAGGAAAAAAACGATAAGAAAATCAATTCGCCTGCGATTTCGCCGCGCCGAGCCCGCGCGCCGGGAGCAAGCGCGAGCGCACTCGCAAAGTGCGTAGAATAGGTCTTATGTCCGTGCTGGCTTCCTCCTCCCCAGGAGAACACCGCGATCCAAGCCGGTTTAAAGGGGGATTTGCGGTGAATTGCCGGGTAGGGAAAATGGGGCCAGGTTCCCTTTTCCTAAATCCGAACCCGGCCCCGTTTATTCCCAACCCACAGGCTGCTGAAAGCAAAACCGCTCGAGGAGTTTGTCAGACCAAAGTCTGGCAAACTCCTGGGGTCATGCAATCAAGCCGCGCGAGGAGGCACCTGCGGCATGCGGTAGCGAAGTAGGCGCGATCAACGGCTACGCGGGTAGAATTCAGGTTCGGCGGGCAGTGACGATGCTTTGGGCCATCCAATTGGGTGATGTCATGGACGAGCAGGCTGCCTCGTTTTATTCGTATTTCGAATTTATGCCCCTGCCCGGCCAACCCATACGTTTATTGCTTCCGCTCAACGGCTTCCGATGAAGATCCTCGAATACATCGGCCTCGACACTTCTCGCGTCAGCGCCAGCTATCGCAAGGTGGCTGACGCCATCGCCCGCCACGACTTCCGCGCCGCACAGGTCAAGAAACTCGCCAACCTCAGTCACGGCAAGTTCTACCGGGCAAAGCTCGGTGGCGCCGACCGGCTGCTGTTTTCCCTGGTCCGCCACGGGGACGAAGTCTGCGCACTGATGCTGGAAGTGATCCCCAATCACGATTACGACAAGTCCCGCTTCCTGCGCGGCGCGGCGATCGATGAAACCAGGATTTCCGACGTCGATGCGGCCGACGCCGTCAAGGAGGCGCAGCCCGTGCGCTACCTGCACCCGGAGCGCAGCGCGATTCACCTGCTCGACAAGCCGCTTTCCTTCGATGACGCGCAGGAAGCTGTCTACCGCCAACCACCGCCCCTGATCGTAGTCGGCAGCGCCGGCAGCGGCAAGACGGCGCTGACGCTGGAAAAGCTCAAGCACGTAGAAGGCGAGGTGCTCTACGTTACGCGCTCCGCCTACCTCGCCCAAAGCGCGCGGAATATCTACTATGCCAACGGCTTTGAACACGGCGGGCAGGAGGCCGTATTCTTGTCCTATCGCGAGTTCGTCGAATCCATCCGCGTACCGACGGGGCGGGAAGCAAGTTGGCGCGACTTTGCCGGCTGGTTTGCGCGGATGCGGCAGGCTTTCAAGGAGTTCGACGGTCACCAGGTCTTCGAGGAAATCCACGGCGTGATTGCTGCTGGTGCCGGGGGTGTTCTGTCGCGAGATGACTATCGGACGCTCGGCGTGCGCCAGTCCATCTTTCCCGAAAGCGAGCGCGACCAGCTCTACGACCTCTTCGGGAAATATCGAGACTGGCTTCTTGAGACCCAGCTCTACGATCTGAACCTCGTCGCCCGGGAGTGGCAGGCGCTGGCAGCGCCACGTTACGACTTTGTCGTCATCGACGAAGTACAGGACATTACGACCGTTCAGCTTGCGCTGGTGCTGAAGACCCTCAAGCATCCAGGCCACTTCCTGCTCTGCGGCGATTCCAACCAAATCGTTCACCCCAACTTCTTTTCATGGGGACAGGTAAAGAGCTTGTTCTGGCGCGATCCGACATTGGCCGAACGGCAGGAACTGCGGGTGCTCACCGCCAATTATCGCAATGGGCTGGAAGCCACGCGCGTTGCCAACCAACTGCTGAAGATCAAGCAGCGGCGCTTCGGTTCCATCGACCGGGAGAGTAACTTTCTCGTGCAGGCGGTCGGGGGTGAAAACGGGCAGGTGGCGCTCGTGCCGGACAAGGACGCTACGAAGCGCGAACTCGACCAGAAAATTCGCCAGTCCACCCAGTTCGCCGTCCTGGTAATGCGCGACGAGGA
Source organism: Betaproteobacteria bacterium (assembly GCA_029863175.1). The sequence continues at coordinate 115,248 of JAOTVX010000007.1, forward strand.
CAAGGCCGAGGCGAAAAAGCACTTCGCCACGCCTCTGCTGTTCTCCATCCATGAGGCCAAGGGGCTGGAATACGAGAACATCGTCCTCTACCGCTTTGTCTCGGACCACCGGGCTGAGTTCGCAGACATTGTCGAAGGCGTCGCCAAGGCTGATCTCGCTGTCGACACGCTGGATTACCGGCGAGCGAAGGATAAGAGCGACAAGTCGCTGGAGGTCTATAAGTTCTTCGTCAATGCTCTCTACGTCGCGCTGACGCGCGCCATCAAGAACCTGTACGTCATCGAATCGGACACCGGACATCCACTGTTTGGCCTGCTTGACATGGCCATCGGCGAAGTCAAAGTGGAGGCGAAACAGTCGACTTTGGAAGACTGGCAGAAGGAAGCGCGCAAACTCGAACTCCAGGGCAAACAGGAGCAGGCGGAAGCGATCCGACGCACCATCCTCAAGCAGACGCCTGTGCCCTGGCCCGTGTTCGGCGAGGCAAAGGTCAATGAACTCCTGCTCAAAGTGTTTCGCGAACAGGCGCCGGGCAGCAAGATGAAGCAGCAACTCTATGATTACGCCACCTGCTATGACGAGCCGGTGCTGGCGGAGTGGCTCACTCAGGAGGCGAAGTTCGACGCGGCGAGGAACTTCCAGCAGCTACGCGCGACACTGGCGCGCAAGACCTACGTTCCCTATTTTGCCCATCACTTTAAGGACATTTTGCGGCAGTGCGACCAGCATGGTGTGGAGCACCGTCTTCCCATGAACCAGACACCGCTGATGGCAGCAGCGGCAGCAGGCAACGTGCCGTTGGTCGAAGCGCTGCTGGAGCGCGGTGCGGATCGAGAAGCTGTCGACCAATACGGCGGCAATGCCTTGCACTGGGCACTGCGCGAAGCCTTTCGCGACCCGCAGTTCGCCCGCGGTCCTTGTGCCGCACTCTACGAATTGCTCGCCCCGGCGAGCATCGACGTCAATACCGGCGACAGGCTGGTACGCATAGACCGCCATCTGTCCGAATACTTTCTGTTCCAGACACTGTGGACGCTGTTCAAATCGCGCTTCACCCACTGGCAGCGCCGGTCCTACGGCGCTTTCGAGACGCGGGCAATTCTGGAAGCTTGGCAGCACCTTCCCGCCAACGTGGTGCGCTCCGAGCGCAACAAGCGCCAGCATCTTTCCAGCGTGCTCTCGCGCAACGAGGTCGAACGCGACTATGCCTACAATCGGGCGCTCTTCATGCGCGTTTCCCAGGGCTGGTATCAGTTCAATCCGAAACTCTTGGTGCGTCGCCGGCAGGGCGATGAGGAACTGTGGACGCCGATCTATGCGGCACTCAATTTGCCGCTGATCAACGAGTTTTCCAGGGACGATGGCTGGGAAAGTGTCTGGGACCGCATCGCCGAATACCTGGCCATGGCAGGACTACCCGAGCGCACGATTCCGCTCGCCGCCGAACGCGCCGTCGCGCGGCAGGAGGCTGTGGCCCGCGAACGGGAACAGCGTGAGGACGAAGAGCGCGCCGCCCTCGAACGCTGGCGGGAAGAGCAGGCCGCAACCCTGATACGTCAGCAGGCGGAAGAACCATGGGGCACGAAAGAAGCCAAGCGCATGGAAATCGAGCGGATACGTCGGAAAATCGAGGAACGCAACAAGCGCTGATTTCAAAAAAAGCCTTTGCGGCTTAACCAGCCCACTCAGCCTGGCCCAGAACGCAGAGCTGAGGGGACTTTACTTTACGGGTCTTGACTATAAGGTAAAGGCCTGACCCCTGTGACGTGACCCCCGTGACGGTAAGAAGGAGAACACAACGCCTATGAAGAAGCGCGTAGCACTAGCCTTTCAGGGCGGCGGCTTCCCGGCCGGAGCCCTTGGCGCAGGGGTGGTCAAATATCTGGTGGAGAAGGGCGCCTTCGACCACCACGACATCGATGTCTTCTCGGGTACATCGGCGGGTGCGCTCGTCGCTTCGGTGTGTTGGGGACACAAGCTCAGAGGAAGAATAGAAGACGCTCCGGAAGTGTTGGAAAAACAGTGGATGCATTTCGCCAGCGGTCTGGTGCCCAATGCCAAGGTAGCGCAGATGGCTCAGCTCATGGGGGTCATCGGTCAGATGAACCCCATGTATCGGTACGCCTCGGAGCACGTCGTAGTACCTTTGATGCGGCAGTTAATGAAGGACTGGGTGCTAACTTACATCCCGGTGGATGAACTCATCGAGCTTAGGGACAAGTCAATGCGCGCGCCGGGCTTGGCGCTGGGAGCGGCGGAAGTTCTCAAAGGTGAGGTTAAGGTATTCACCGAGAAGGACCTTTGTCTCGAGGCCATTCTCGCTTCAGGTTCACTTGACGAAGTTAACGGCATCACGGTCATCGAGGAGGGGCCGAACAAAGGCATCTACTGCGATGGCGCTTGGGGGACCAATCCGCCGATAAACTGCCTCATCGATTACGGTGTCGATGAAATCTGGCTCGTAGAGGTCTTCCCGAAGATCCGGGAGAAGGTGCCGGAGACGCCCGGAGAGCGAAAGGATCGTAAGGACGAGCTCTGGCAGAATTCGTTGGTCGAGCACGAGCTCGATGATATCGACCGATTGAACCGCTGGCTCGAGTCGGGCAGGCTGAACAACGAGGATCGCAAATACCGTCACATTGACGTCAGGAAGATGCCCATGACCCTCGACCTCCCGGCAGGCGCCGCACTGGTTAACTCGGCATCCTTCATTCGCCAGATGATCGACTACGGTTACGATCAGGCCAAGAGCCTGTGGGTACCGCCTGCAGGGCAAAAAGCTGCCTGACCGAGGGGAGCGATAGCCGATCGAACCTGACGCCAACAAACAAAACGCCCGCTGAAAAACGGCGGGCGTTTCGCCGCTTCCAAGCAACCGAACTAAGGTCGAGGTGTAACCTCCACCGCCCTCAATCCGGGAGTCACGGGGTCAGAAGCTTTCTCCAATGGAACCCATGCCCCGCGCCAGCCGTCACTTTCTGCCCGGCCAGCTCTGGCACATCACCCATCACTGCCACGAGAAGTCGTTCCTGTTGAAATTCGCGCGTGATCGGCGTGCTCATCTGCGCTGGCGGTTCCAGGCAAAGAAACGCTTTGGACGCCTTGATCGAATTAGCAGACTCGAGAAGGTAAAGCGTGACCCTGGAACGAAGGCGAGGCATCGTGAAGTCGATGAAACCGACGGGACGTGCGTACTGCGCGAGCCGCGAGGCGCTTATACGAGTCCTTTTGGCACCGAAAACAGCGTTCTAAGGCTGGAAAACACTGCTCTGTGGACAGAAATTCCTGCAAATGCATAAAGCTAGCGTGGTCCGACCCGAGATTGGGCAATGCCCGCGGCCGCAGCATTGCCGATTAACAGGAAACCCAGAATAAGGAGAGCATGGCCCATATCGCTTCGCTCCTAGGAGCTGGCACCGGAGGATCCCTCCCCAAGTTCCACGGTGTCTGTAAGTTTTTTCGCGTGGGCGAAAAAACTTTCGGCGTGATAGGAGGACCTGACGAGCGGACCGGACGCAGCATGCATGAATCCGAGTTCGTTCGCAGTGCGCGCATACGCTTCAAACAGCGCGGGCTCCACATAACGCGTGACGGGCAGGTGATGCGCGGACGGCTGGAGGTATTGCCCGATCGTCAGCATATCGACAGAGTGCGCGCGCAGATCACGCATCGCCGAAAGGATTTCATCATCGGTTTCTCCCAATCCCACCATCAATCCCGACTTGGTAGGTATATGCGGTAACCGGGACTTGAAATCCTTTAATAGTTTCAGCGAGTGATAATAATCGGCGCCGGGCCGAGCCTGTTTGTAGAGCCGCGGCACTGTTTCAAGGTTGTGGTTCATGACATCCGGCGCTGCCTGCGAGAGGATTTCGAGTGCCGACCCGAGACGGCCCCGGAAATCGGGCACCAGCACTTCGATGCGCGTGCGCGGCGAATGCTCGCGCACGGCGCGGATGCAGTCAGCAAAGTGAAGCGCGCCGCCATCGCGCAAGTCGTCCCGGTCCACGCTGGTGATCACGACATAGTCCAGCTTCAGTGCCGAAATCGTGCGCGCGAGGTTGACCGGCTCATCGGGATCGGGCGGCAGTGGTTTGCCGTGCGCGACATCGCAGAACGGGCAACGCCGGGTGCACAGCTCGCCCAGTATCATGAAAGTTGCGGTTCCCTTGCCGAAGCATTCGCCGATGTTGGGGCAGGTGGCCTCCTCGCACACCGTATGCAGGCGATGCTCGCGCAGGATTTTCTTGATCTCGTGAAAGCGCTGCCCCTGGCCCAGTCGCACGCGGATCCAGTCGGGCTTCGCGAGCGGTTCCGCTGGCACCACCTTGATCGGGATACGTGCCGTTTTGGCCTTGCCTTTTTGCTTGACGCCGGACGCGCTCATGGCAGGTACTTCACTAAATGATCGATCAGCTCTTCGCCCAGGCGTTCCGCGGAGCCGGCAATGCCGAGATCGCGCGCCTGGGTGACCGCAAGCCCGGGGTAACCGCACGGGTCGACAGCGTGAAATGGCGAGAGGTCCATATCGACGTTGAACGCGATGCCGTGATAGCAACAGCCGTTCTTCACGCGCAGCCCGAGTGCTGCGATCTTGGCCCCGCTTACGTAGACTCCAGGCGCCTCGGTGCGCCCCTCGGCACCAATGCCGTACGCGGCGAGCAAGTCTATCACGGCCCGCTCCATGATCCGGACGAGCGGCCGCACCGTGAGGCCGCGGCGCCGCATGTCGAGCAGCAGATACACCACGACCTGCCCGGGCCCGTGAAAAGTGATCTGGCCGCCGCGATCGACCTTGATCACGGGGATCGTGTTGGCGCCGCGCGGGAGATGTCCGCTGCGACCGGCCACGCCGAGCGTGTATACCGGTGGATGCTCGAGCATCCAGATCTCGTCGGGCGTCTCCGGCGTCCGCGCGGCGGTCAGTTCCCGCATCGCATGCCAGGTCCGCTCGTAATCCACCAAGCCGAGGCGGCGCACGCGGGTTTGGGGTGCGTGCGCACCCGGGCCGGTGGTTACTTCGGCTGCGATCGTTTTCACTGTCGTTATCCCGGGCCCACCGCGTGTTGAACGGCAATCCATTCGTCCGTTCGAACGCGCGGAGTTAAACCGGCGCGCCGCGTCCAGTTTAACGATTGTTAGATGATAAGAACCGTAGGACAATGCCGCAACCGAGGAGTTTGTCGGGCGTTGATCCGACAAACTCCTTATTACTGCACCTCCCGGACGGGAGGCACTTATACGGCGGCCGTGGACGGCGTTTCGAAAAGGAGTTCCTCGCGGAGCTGAAGCGCCGCGTGACGACCATGATCCGCCTGGCCGCGAGCGACGACCGGGAAGATGGACGTAACCTCGGGGAGTAGTGGGGGCGATTCTGCGCATCCGGGAAGAGTGCAAGGCATCCTTACTCGGGCTGGGCGCCGACAAGTTGCACGCACAGTGCCAGCGCATGCCTGATCTGCTCACAGGTCCAGAAGGAGACTTGAGGGTGATTCTTGCGAGCGAGTTGATAACGATCCGGAAACACGAATGAGGTACACGGCATGAACGTGCCGGAAGGCGTCGCGGCCCGCAGCGTTGCTATCATCACCCTTATCTGGGTGCTTGCGCTGGTCGCCTCGGGCATCGCGCCGTACGACCGCATCACGTGGCTGATGGAGGTGGCGCCGGTGCTCGTCGCGCTTCCGGTCATGCTTGCGACGAGGTACACGTTCCCGCTCACCGGGCTGACGTATGCCCTCATCTGCATTCATGGCCTGATTTTGATCGTGGGCGGCGCCTATACCTATGCTCGTGTGCCCGCAGGCTTCTGGGTCCAGGAATGGCTCGAACTCGCGCGCAATCCCTACGACCGGCTCGGACATCTCGCGCAGGGTTTCATGCCGGCGATCGTGGTGCGGGAACTGTTGATACGGGTATTCACGCTTCCAAGGGGCAAGTTCCTGTTTTTCGTGACGCTTTGCATCTGTCTTGCCGTCAGTGCCTTCTATGAACTCATCGAATGGTGGGCAGCGCTGGCGTTGGGCCAAGGGGCCCACGAGTTCCTCGGAACGCAAGGCGATGAGTGGGATACCCAGTGGGACATGTTTCTCGCGTTGACCGCGGCCGTTGCATCGCTTCTGCTGCTCGCGCGCGTTCACGACCGTCAACTGGACCGACTTGCTCGATGAGCCGCGCGAGGAATCCAAGCTAACACGACGGCAGGCAACCCATACCCGAGCGCCCGGGGTGGCTTCCCCGCCGCGACCTCGGCCGGATTTTGGGGGTAGAATTGCCCCGGCGACCGCATACGCAGACTCGGGGAGACCAGAAATGGGCAAAGGTGATCAACGTACGCTCCGTGGCAAGTTATTCCGTGGCAGCCATGGCAAGACTCGACGGCGCAAACAGAAGAAGAAAAAGCCCGCCGCGCGGTGACAGTAAGAAAGGAGAGGAAACGACATGACGCAAGCGAGCAGCATTAAACTCGACTCGGGCACCCGCTTTCCGGACATCGAGTTCCCATTGCTCGATGGGACGAAGCTGTCCTTGCCGGGGGCATGGTCGGGCCGTTGGGGTTCGTTGCTCTTTTATCGCGGCCACTGGTGACCGTACTGCCGTCAGCAGTTTGCTGACTTCCAGCAAAAATTGGCCGAGCTCAAGAAACTCGGCGTCGAAGTGCTTGCGGCGTCCGTGGACAACGAGCAGGACGCGCGGCGCATGGTCGAGGAGACCGGCGTGACGTTTCCGGTCGCCTACGGCCTGGATCCGGAACGCATCAGTGAACTCACCGGCGCATTCTGGGAAACCAAGCGCCGGATCCTGCACGCGACGGGATTTCTCATAAAGCCCGATGGCACCCTGGCGCACGCGGTCTACGCGACCGGGCCGATTGGCCGCTATACCGCGTCGGACGTGATCAAGAACGTCCAGTTCATGACCCAGCCGAAGAGCTGACGGCGCAGCGCTAGTCTAGAAGCTGTCTCGAAGAACCGAAACGCAGCCGCCCATCCCTTATCCCTTCCCCTGCTCCCGAATGGAAAAGGGAAGGCTCAAGCCTCCCCTTTCCCTCGTCTAGGGAGAGGAGAGGGGCTGAGGGACGGGACGCCGATAAATGCCCACCGGGATCGAAAGACGGCGTTTTTCCTGGGTTTTTGATCGGCGTTTATCTGCGTTTATCTGCGGCTAATAATGTTTTTTTGATTCTGGCGATAGCCTCTAGAGAACCATGACTACCATCGGGTGGTCGCAGAGCTCGCGATAGAGGCCGTCGAGCTGGTCGCGCGAGGTCGCGCGGATCACGCAGGTGACGCTGAGGTAGCGGCCGCGCTTGCTCGTTTTCATCCCCATGCTGGCGCCGTCGAACTCGGGGGCGTGCCGTTGAATGATATCGAGCACGGCCTGCGCGAAGCCCGCCTGCGTGTTGCCGAGGATCTTGATCGGGAAGTCGCAGGGATATTGGAGCGGCGAGGATTCCATCGGTGCGGCGCGAGATCAGGCCGCCTGACGCATGATCTTGCGCTTGAACTCCTGGAATGCCTGGTAGATCCGCTTGAAAACCGGGCCCGGTTTACCATCGCCGACCGGTCGCCCATCCAGGGTGCTGACGGCGAGCACTTCCTTTGACGACGAGGAGAGCCACAACTCGTCGGCGCTGCGGACCTCGTCTTCGGCAACCTCGCGCGCCTCGATCGGCACCCCATTCGCAGCCGCGAGTTCGAGCACCACGTCATAGGTGATGCCCGGCAGCACGAGATGGTTTTTCGGGGGCGCGAGGAGTACGCCGCCCCTCACCGCGAAGACGTTGCTTGACGAGCCCTCCGTAAGATAACCGTCGCGGAACATCACGACTTCATCGGCGCCAGCATCGACCGAACGCTGCCGCAGCAAGCAGTTTGCCAGCAGCGAGGTGACCTTCACGTCACAGCGAAGCCACCGAAAGTCGGTGGTCGTGATGGCGGAGCCTCCGCGCTCGACCAGCTCGCGCGACGGTGTGACCAGAGGATTGCTCATCATGAACACAGTGGGCGCGACGCCGTTCGGGAACGCGTGGTCCCGCTTGGCGACGCCGCGCGTGACCTGCAGGTAGACCCCCTGGTCCTCGGCTGCGTTGCGCTCGATCAGTTGGTGCACCAGCCGGGTCCATTCCGCCTCCGCCAAAGGAGGGTCGAGGCGTGCCGCGTCCAGACTGCGCTGGAGGCGTGCCAGATGTTCGGGCAGGCGGAACGGGTGCCGCGAATAAACGGGAATCACCTCGTAAACGCCATCGCCAAAAATGAACCCGCGGTCGAGCACCGGAATGCGGGCGCTTTCGAGCGGCATGAATTCGCCGTTGAGATAGACAATCTCGTTCATCCTGCCCTCGCGAAGCTGGAGAAATGCGGCATGTTGCCGTCGAAGAGTCGAAAACGGAAAGTCTACACCGACGGGACGCCCGCCCGCGGCTAATGGAACAGCAATCGAAGGGAATCCCAGCTGCGTCCCAGGATGCCCGCGAGAGGCACGTTCTCCAGCGCAACCACCGCCAGCTTGCGGTACGGTTTTCCGTCGAGCATGACTTTCATCGTGCCGACCTGTTGACCGACATTGATCGGCGCCAGCAGCGGCTGCAGGCTTTCGACCGCGGCCGTGAGCTTGCTCCGCTGGCCCTTGGGCAGCGTCACGTAGAGGTCGGTGAGGAAGCCGGCTTTCACCGTGTCCGCCGCGCCCTTGAACACCTTCAAAGTCGCCACGGGCTGTTGCTTGGCGTGGACGCGGAAGCTGTCGTAGAACTGGAACCCGTAATTGAGCAGCTTCCGGCTCTCGGCGGCGCGGCGCGCCTCGCTCGCCGCGCCCAGCACGACAGAGAGCAGGCGATGCTCGCCGCGCTTTGCTGATGTGATGAGGCAGTAGCCGGCGTTCTTCGTGTAGCCTGTCTTCATGCCGTCCACGGTGGGATCGGTCCACAACAGGCGGTTGCGGTTGGCCTGCTTGATCTTGTTGTAGGTGAATTCCTTCTGGGAGTAGAGCGGATAGTACTGCGGAAAATCACGGATGATGGCGGCCGCCAGCAGCGCGAGATCCTCGGTCGTCGAGTAGTGCTCGGCGTGCGGCAGCCCGGTTGCGTTCACGAAGTGAGTGTTCTTCAGGCCAAGGCGCTGCGCCTCCCGGTTCATCAGCTGGACGAACACCTCTTCGCTGCCTGCGACGGCCTCGGCGAGCGCGATGCTGGCATCATTGCCGGACTGCACGATCATGCCGTTCATCAGCTGTTTCACGGTGACTGGATTGCGTGGCTCGATAAACATGCGGGAACCGATGGTCCGCCATGCTTTGACCGAGACCGGGACCTGCTGATGGGGACGGATTCGCTCCTGCTTGAGCGCTGCGAAGGTGAGGTACGCGGTCATCAGCTTGGTGAGCGACGCCGGGTCGATCCGCATTTGGGGATTTTGCTCGGCAAGGCGCTTCCCGCTGTTGAAATCGAGTAGCAGGTAAGCTTTGGCCGCGATCGCCGGGATGGGCGGGACCGGAAGCGGAGCTGTCTGGGCGTGGGACGAGGCGAGTGCCAGCAGCAGTGAGGCGATGATCAGGTGCATGATGTCTCGCGAGGGGAAATTATAGCAAAACGGAGTTGCTTCTCCGGTGATCTTGAACGG